>NZ_JADOEK010000007.1:0-230692 GCF_027563165.1 Alteromonas sp. PRIM-21
CCCTGAACTTTAAGTTCTGGAAGGGTTGTTATAGACGATGACGTTGATAGGCAGGGTGTGGAAGCGTTGTAAGGCGTTAAGCTAACCTGTACTAATTGCCCGAGAGGCTTAACCATACAACGCCCAAGAAGCTTTAGGCTTTTGAGTGTTGTAGACAAGCTAAGCTCTGAGAAGAGCCGCAAGTAGAGTGAAAAGTAGTTACTCACTGATTGAATTGATATCCAGTTTTCTAGATTGTTACCAGTTTTTTCCTGGCAGCCATAGCGATACGGTACCACCTGATCCCATTCCGAACTCAGAAGTGAAACGTATTAGCGCCGATGGTAGTGTGGGGCTTCCCCATGTGAGAGTAGGACACTGCCAGGTCCCATTAAGAAGAACCCGCCTAACGGCGGGTTTTTTGCTTTCTACACCAAAGAAAAATAATGGGTCAGGGTACATTAATCCCATTCCTCCCCCAGCAAACCCTAAATTTGAATTGTGATATTACTCTTACGCTCTTACAAATTGTTTAATCAACATGTAGTTTTTCTTCAGAAATGAAAAAACACACCTTTCATATGAGCTCTATAACAGCGATATATGCTTCTTGAAAGGACGATTTAAATAGCGTGGAATTTTATACTAACGTTATTATTTACACAGTGAAAATGTACTCTGACCCTGAGGGATCCCCACGAATTTAGTTTCATGTGTCTCCGGCCCAGGCTGCGTCAACTATGGAGCTGTACCATTTGAGTGCAGCTTTCCACTGTCGCATAGTAAATCGCATTCGACAAGCGACAGCCCTGAGTCCAAGGTAATGGAATGACAGCACGCTTCTGGTTTCGGTATTGGCTTGGAAGCGCCGATGCCTATTCGATGAGACGAGCACCATACCCAGTAATATAGCCACGAGTGACGCTAACGTTGTCAGCAATATCAGTATTATTAGACGTTGCTTTTTCACGCTTTTATTCTGTTCATAGCCAAGCCCGAACTTCGTGCTTTTCATGTCTCTAAAGCCTTCTTCAATTTGCATTCGTTGCCTGTAAATGGCCACTACTTGCTTCGATAAGCTTCGATGAGGTGCCAGTGATGTCGCTAATAGCCATGGATCTTTCGCCCCTTGCGCATGAACTTTTGAGCGTTTTGAGGCTTTACGTGTACCATCTGAATTTGAAGCATGACGCCCTTTAGATTTCTGTTTAAAAAGAACTAGCGTGCAGGTAAAGGGGTTGCTCCTTACTATTTGGCTGTTATCAAAACGCTTCGGTCGACAGGTTGCTTGTGCGTATAAACGACGAATACATTGCCACGTATTTCCTCTATCAAGCGAGTAAAGATGTGGCTTGCGGATACGCCCAACAATGTCCCATCCTAGGGCCCTAACTTCTCTGAACCAAGGCGATTTATACCCTGCATCGGTAACGATAATGGGTCGGCAATTTGAAGGTAATATAGCGTGTAACGCCTTTAAAAATGCCTTGTGTGTAGCAGGTTTCTCTTTGGTCTTGTTGCAATGTACTTCTTGGTAAAGTGTGATGGGCCTTCCTTTCAGAGATACTGCCGCGCGTAAAAGAAAATGCGCTTTACGGTCGTCTAAATCTGACCAATCTATTGAGATAACAGGGCGTGTTGTGTTGCCGCAAAATAGTTGGCATATAGATGCATAGATGAGCGGTGTTTCACTTAGTAAATGCGGATTTGAGAGCAAGCGGTCTGCACGTTTAATCCTATGTTTTTCAAAGGCTTTAGTGTTTATCCCTCGACCTATGCTGGTTACGGTTGCAGCGCTTCCATTAAGCAGACTTTTGACGCACGCCGTGACCGCATTTAGACGAGTTTTATGCATATTGTAGCTGACAAGCGTAACGACTTTGTTCACAATAGATAGGGCATTCATGGCTGTTTGGTCTCGGTGAAGTTTGGCGATTGATCTGATCACCAAACGTCATGAATGTTCCTGTCTTTTTTATCTCACTGATATCATTAGTTTATTTGTGGGGATACCTCAGACTCTGACCCCAAAACTTGTTACTTATTGAAGCTTTAATGTGCATTTAAACTTATGTAAAAATCAGTAATATCAATTAGATAAGAAATAATTGTAAAAAAATTAATTTTTTGTGAAATAACCTTTAAGCCCATAAGGTCTTTTAAAGTACACGTGCTTACTGTACGTCAAACATGACTAATATTATTGAGGGTACATCAATGAAACAAATTAAAAAATCATCAGTAGCTACAGCTTTGGGTGCAGTTGTAATTGGCTCTTTGGCGTCAACAGTTGCAGTAGCAGACGTTAATCCATTTGGTATACAGGCACTAGAATCTGGCTACAGCCAATTCGCTGCAGAAGGCAAGTGTGGTGAAGGTAAATGCGGCGGCGACAAGAAAGCTGAAAAAGAAGGCAAGTGCGGCGAAGGTAAATGTGGCGGCGACAAGAAAGCTGAAAAAGAAGGCAAGTGCGGCGAAGGTAAATGTGGCGGCGACAAGAAAGCTGAAAAAGAAGGCAAGTGTGGCGAAGGTAAATGTGGCGGCGACAAGAAAGCTGGTAAAGAAGGCAAGTGCGGTGAAGGCAAATGCGGCAGCATGTAATTGCCACTCAAAAAACATTGTGTAGCTTATTATAAAGTAATGAAACGCTACACGAGTTACGTTTAGTAAAAATGGCTGTCGAATGATGGCCATTTCTGTCTTATAACGTAAGTTGATATTATGTAATCCCATGAGGTAGAAGGGGGAAATATGAAAGACATCTATGGCGCTGGCTTAGGCTTTCGTAGGGAAATGCTAAAAGAGCTATTACCCACGTTGCCATCGGAGGTTGATTTCTGGGAAGTTGCACCTGAAAACTGGATCCCACTTGGTGGAAAGTACCAAAATCAATTTCAGCAAGCATCTTCACAAGCTTCTTTTACCACCCATGGTTTATCTTTGTCTATCGGAAGTAGCGACAAGCTAGACGTTGAGTTCGTAAAAACCGTTAAGCGATTTTTAGATGCTAATAATATTGCATTGTACAGTGAGCACTTAAGCTTTTGTTCTGGTAACGGTCATATGTACGATCTAATGCCAATTCCTTTTACTGAACAAGCTATTAAGCACGTTGTGTCTCGCATTGTTCAAGTTCAAGATATTATTGAGCGGCCACTGGTTTTAGAGAATGTCTCTTATTACATTGCACCCGGTCAGGAAATGGATGAATTGGAATTCACTACAAATATATTAAAAGAGTCAGGATGCCAAATGCTTCTTGATGTAAATAACGTGTACGTGAACAGCATTAACCACAAATATGACGCAAAATCATTTATCAACGGCCTTCCTTCTGAAAAAATTGTTTATGGGCATATTGCGGGTCACTATGACGAAGCTGAGGATCTAAAGGTTGATACACACGGCGCAGATGTCATCGAGCCAGTATGGGATTTATTAGAGCACGCCTACCTTACTCATGGAGTGTTTCCCACTTTGTTAGAACGTGACTTTAATATTCCTCCTTTGCGCGAGTTATTGTCAGAAGTAAGGAAGATTAAGCAGATTCAGACAAAGTGCGGAGTTATTAGAGAATCAGTCGTAAATGGAAGTGTCGCATGACGCAATCATTTCAGCGCACCCAAAAATCGTTCGTCGAGGCGATAAAAGATCCACAAACTTATCGAGACACTGACAGAGATAACGCCCGTCGAATGAAAATCTATCAGTCTTTATTTTTTAATAATATAGATAACTTCGTTAGTACAGGCTTCCCAGTTCTAAAATCTATCGTATTAAAATTGTACGGGGAGAAAGGGTGGGAGAGTGTTGTGCGTCAGTTTTTTATTGAGCACGAATGCCGATCGCCTTATTTTGCAGAAATCAGTAAAGAGTTCGTTGAGTACTTATCAACAGCACCGTCTTTTGGGTTGGATTTGCCTGATTTTATCGCAGAACTTGCTCATTATGAATGGTTAGAGCTTGATGTCAGTATAAGAAAAAACGAAGAAGATATTGAGTTCTACACCCAAGATCATGCAGTTAATGCTATAAGAGTTTCGCCGTATGCTTCATTAGCTGCCTATCACTTTGAAGTTCATTTAATTGGTGAGGACTATATTCCTGAGCAACCTGCTCAAGAACAACAGTTCTATGTAGTCTATAGAGATCGCGACTATAACGTACAATTTGCTCATGTTAACCCGGTAACGGCTATTTTAGTCAACACGCTGGAGCAAAGTGAGCAGGGAATGAAAATAGAACAATTATCCAAGTCTTTATGTCAACAACTTCCTCAAATACCCTCGAATGTGCTTGTAAATGGCATGAACCAAACCCTCATGGATATGCTTCAAAAAGGGATATTTCTTCCTGTACGCTAGCTAAAAAAGAGTATTTAACTGCTTTATATTAAACTTTCGCCAGGATCTGTATTGAAAGTGAGCGATCAGTCACATTAGCGCTGTCAATCGAGCTTGCTTTCGATTAACATTTAGCACCATTTTTTTGTTCACAAAAATTGTTTAGGTAGTGCAAATGGCTAACAATTCAGATTTCAAAGAAGTCTATAACAAGTGGTACTTTCTAGCTTCGCTAGTAACTTTAATTGCGTTCCCGTTGATGCATATCATCGCCGGCTGGTTCACCTTCTGGTTATAACGCAGACATTCAAGGCAAAATTGTGACTGCAGAATATATTAAATCAGTAGTGAAAACCGTACCTGACTATCCTAAGCCAGGTATTTTATTTAGAGATGTGACCAGCGTTTTAGAAGATCACAAAGCATTCAGTAGCTGTATCTCTTTACTTGTAGAAAAGTATCAAGGTATGGGCTTCACCAAAATTGCGGGTACTGAAGCGCGCGGATTCCTATTTGGTGCGCCATTGGCCATCGAAATGGGCATTGGTTTCGTTCCAGTAAGAAAACCCAACAAACTTCCTCGTGAAGTAGTAAGTGAGAGCTACGAACTGGAATACGGCATGGATACGTTGGAAATCCATAAAGATGCTATAGAGCCAGGCGATAAAGTCCTTCTTATTGATGATCTACTTGCAACTGGCGGCACTATAGCTGCATCTGCAAAGCTAATTCGTTCTCTAGGTGGCGAAATCAACCACGCAGGGTTCATCATTAATCTTCCCGATTTAGGCGGCGAGCAAAAATTGAATCAGCTTGATATTGAGAGTTATTCAATTTGTGAATTTGAAGGCGAATAATCGCTGTAAAGCATAATTAGCAAAAGGCGAAATACGTAATAATGAGTTATCAGGTACTAGCAAGGAAGTGGAGACCAGGCAAGTTCAGTGAACTTGTAGGTCAGGAACATGTCGTCTCTGCCATTTCAAACGCTTTAGATAACGACCGTTTACACCACGCATACCTTTTTACCGGTACGCGAGGTGTGGGCAAAACCACGATTGCGCGTATTTTTTCAAAAAGTCTTAACTGCGAAGAAGGGCAAGGGGCAAACCCTTGCGGTCAATGTAACACCTGCAAAGAGATAGAACAGGGCAACTACGTTGATTTATTAGAGATTGACGCAGCATCAAGAACCAAAGTCGAGGATACTCGCGAACTTCTTGACAACGTGCAATACAAGCCTACTCGCGGACGCTATAAAGTGTACCTTATTGATGAGGTACACATGCTTTCAAAACACAGCTTTAATGCGCTGTTGAAAACGTTAGAAGAGCCACCTCCACACGTCAAGTTCTTACTAGCGACCACTGATCCACAGAAGCTTCCCATAACCATTTTATCCCGTTGCTTGCAGTTCAATTTGAAAGCGATGTCTCGGGAGCAGATTGTTGGACAGCTTAAGCATATTTTAGAGCATGAACAGCTGTCATTTGAACAACAGGCACTCGCGCTTTTAGCTAGAGCGGCTCAGGGCAGTATGCGTGATGCGCTAAGTTTAACGGACCAAGCGATTGCGCAAGGCGGAAATCAAGTTCTGGCATCGGTGGTAACCGATATGCTTGGGTTGATGGACAAGAACCAGTTGCTTAAAGTAGTACACGCTGTGGTAAACAAAAGCCCGGCTGAGGTGTTGCAGCTGGTGAATGATATCGCAGAGCAAGCACCAGATTATGACAACGTACACAGCGAGTTGGCTAGCCTACTGCACCAAATAGCATTAACGCAATGGGTGCCAGAAGCATGTAAGTTAGAAACCACGTCTGCCAAAGCGATATTTCAATTAGCCAAAACTATTCCGGCAGAGCAAGTGCAGCTACTCTATCAAATTGCACTTCAAGGCAGAAAAGACTTACCTTTTGCGGCAGATGGCAAAAGCGCTTTTGAAATGACGTTAATGCGTATGATGTCGTTTGCGCCAAATATTCCCATTGAACATACACCAAATGAGATTGAAAGTGGGAGGAGTGAGCATAGTTTACCTGTAGATCATGCTTCTTCCAGTGGTGGCCCGGGAAACGTCGGTAAGCAGGAGGAAGCGCCGCTAAGCGAAACTTCTGCAAACAACGTGCAGGAGAAGGCTCCGTCAACACCACAAACAGAATCTACTTCGGCTCTGTCATTAGAAATTACGCCATCTAACCCAGAGGCACCTGCTGCATCTGTAATTGAAAAAGAGCCGCAAGAACAGCCTCAATCGACGTCTCAATTTGAGCCACGGCAAGAGCAGGAATATGCCGTTGTTGATGAAAGCAAGTTGCGTGAAGACAATACTCAGTCGACGTCGCCCTCTGTAGCGTCGGGTACAACGTCAACTCAAACAGCAGCGCTTGAGCGTGATGCTGAACATGATGATGAATCCGTAAAGTTACCACCAACTTCGTCTATTGAAGAACTACCCGTAGAAAACACCGCGGTTCAAACAGAAAGCGTTGCCGCAGAGCTTGAACCAACGCCAAACGAAGTCAGCGCGCCCCATAGTGAAGCAGCGCAACATTTCGATGGACCTCCGTTAGATGCGTACATGGACGGTATGCCACCTCCGTCAGAAGATGAAAGCTCCTTAGGTTTTGAAGGTTTTCAAAGCGCTGAGGGTTTTCATAACGCTGAGGGCTCCTATGACGCTGAGGGCTCTTATGACGCTGAGGGCTCTCATAACGCTAAAGGCTCTGATAAAAACAGCGAGTCATTGGCGCACGAGAACGAAGCGTCCTCATTAACCGCCGAAGAGCAGCTTACTTCTACGGCTGATATGTTGGCGCTTCGTCAAAAGTTAAAGCAGAGAAAAGCTCAAGACGCTGATGCAAAGAGCAACAGTGTAGCCGATGCTAAATCTGAAAGTGCAAGTGATATTCAAGCGCGTTTTACCAGAAGTAAGGCTGAGGCTTTGAGTACTGCACAAACTGCACATGGAATTAACAGGGGGAGCGATACTAGTGCAGGGCAGCCTAGCGCAGATAACGAAATCAAGAGTGGTAATGTAAACCCCGTTGGGAATGAGGACAGCCGTGAGTTGCAAGATCATAGCCCAGGGCTTATAGATAGCGGCTCAGAACAAAAAGATAGTACCACTGCACGCGGTGCCGCATCTCGACTAGAAAGTGCAGATTCAGGTTCGGCTTTAGATAGTACTCATGCACATTCTGCTGACACTTTGCGAACTAGCGATGCAGAAACGAGCCACTCTAGCGAAAACGATACGAGCGATTTCTCTCTAGATGAGTTTGAAGAGGATATGCCTTTTTCAATTGATGAGGCTGTCGCTCAGCCAATTACAGCGCCGTCTACAGAAGATATGCCTCCTTGGGCTAGCGATTACGATCAGCAGCCCCCTCAACATGTTGAAGGTAATAACTATGCTGAAGCGCCCTCTAACAGCAGCTCGAATTACGAAAGTGCACCAGATCAGATGGAAAGTGCTGGAGATCGCTCTTTTACGCATGAAGCGTTAAACTTCGATACGCCGAGAAGCAGTACCTATCACGGGCAATTAAAAGCCTATTTAAATGACGGAAGCAAGCTAACTCACGCAAGCCAGATCGATGAGTGGAGCAACCTAGTTGAGCAAATGCCAGTTGCCGGCCTACTTAAACAATTGGTGCTACACGCATCATTTTCTCGAGACGGCAATCAAGTTTCCCTTGAAATTGACCACAGTCAGACTCACTTATTAAATGAGAGCGCGAAAAAGCAATTAGTCGATGCAATACATCATGGACTGGGTGAAAACGTAGAAGTTAATATTACATTGGGTGAACCGTCATCTACACCTTTTGCGTTACAACAAGAGATTCATGCAATGCGCCATGCGCATGCACATTCGGTAATTAAAACCGATGACACAATTCAAGCATTGCTATCGACTTTCGATGCGTCAGTGCTAACCGATTCGGTTAAAGCGCGATAGCAGAATTATTAACACCAAAACGAAGCGAGACAAAAATTATGTTTAAAGGTGGAATGGGCAATATCATGAAGCAGGCGCAACAGATGCAAGAGCGCATGCAAAAAGCACAAGATGATTTAGCTAAAATTGAAGTAACAGGCGAAGCGGGTGCAGGCATGGTTAAAGTAACCATGACGTGTAATCACAACGTCCGCCGTGTAGATATCGATGAGTCATTGATGGACGATGACAAAGACATGGTTGAAGATTTAGTTGCTGCAGCGTTTAACGACGCGGTACGTCGCGTTCAAGAGACTAGCAAAGAGAAAATGGGCGATGTAACCGGTGGTATGCCACTACCTCCTGGCTTCAAAATGCCGTTTTAATTTAGAATCCCATAAAAATAGCGCCTTCAGGCGCTATTTTTTTATCTGAAATTTAGGGATACCAATTAGATACCAAACGTTAGTAATAAAAAAGCCCAAATTATTTCATTTGGGCTTTGCGTCTGTACTCAATATTGATTATCAGAGTAATGCTAAATTGGCGGCAACTTTGTTTATCTCATCACTACCTTCATCAATCCACTTTCCATAAATGATGCGGATCATCCCCCAATCAGCATGTCCCATTTGCTTCGCAAGCCATACATGGTTAGCCTCAGCTTTAAGCATACGACTTGCATATGTATGCCGCAGTTGATAAGGAGGGCGGTGAACTAATTTAGCTTCCTTCAACCAATTAGCCCATTGTTTAGGGACGGTTGTTAGCTCTGGCCGCTTAAATGGTTTATCTTCACGACTCAAGAAAACACGGCGGCGTGATACAATTATAGTTTTACCATGCTTAAGGTAAATTATTTCATCAATAGCTGGTAATGAAAAAGAACGCTTCTTTTGTTCAATAAGAAGCTTTACCGTGGTTGGTAAAAGTTCGACAGTACGCTTGCCTGATCTCGTCTTGGGAGTTTTTAACTTGCCTTTACGGTCTAGATTAAACTTAACATCTATATGTCCCGTTAGGTTAGTCTCATCAATAAAAATATCTTCCCAAGCGAGTCCTTTCATTTCACCTGGTCGTAACCCTGTCCATGCTAAGAACTCTATCATTACTTTTGTTTGAGGTACATGCACAACATCCAACAATGACGATAGTTCTTCTTTAGTAAATGGCAGCACATCTTCATCAAGCTTTTCATCAGGTACAAGTTTAGAGACTTTAACAAACGGGTTGTATTCGATGATTGCATCTTCAACGGCCAATTCTAAGATTCGACGCAATGTTTGGCTGTATTCGATTACAGTTGAAACAGCTAAATTTTTAGCTGAACTCTTTCTGGCTTTGTTAAGGTGCTTATGTGTTAACTCTTTAATATCTAGTTCTATCAGCTTGTTTTTAGCTGTCCAAGTTTTGCAACTTTTAAACTTCGATTTAAGAGATTCAGTCAGGTCAGCATAGTTTTCCTCTTCGTACATGTCGAAAATAGAACCAACGGTGAAGACTTTAATACTTTCGGATTTGACTGAGTTCGGAAAATGGGTAGCCCAGAAGCTCTCAGGGTCAACACGATATGCACCATTTGCAATATCACGCTTGATAGCACTCAATGAAGCAATAGCTGTTTCAAGGTTCTCTTCGCACGCCATGATGCCAAGCGAACGACGCACAGCACTTTTTAAATCAGGTAACTTAAATTGTACTCGGAAGTTTCCTTTAAACTCTGATATGCCCTTAGCTGCTTTCAATTTGTCAGCATACGATAACTTTGCCATATTCAATATTCTCCTACATCTTTTCTCTAAATGCCTTGAGGTTTATATAAATCGAAGCACCTTTGTCTTTCTGCTTCCAAACAGTGCCTTTTGCCATCATCTTTTTAGGGTTTTTGATCATTTGACGAACTGCGGAAGGGGATTTCCCTATTTCATCAGCGGCTCTCTCTAGGGTGACCCAGCTTTCTTTTGCGATTCCTCTAAGCACTCTTACTTCCTCTTCTAACAGGGCGATCCTTTGTAGGGCATTGTCGATTCGCTCCGCTTTATTCATGACACTTTCTAGCGAGGAAGTTAAAGTTGAAAAATCATTCATGGTTTGACCTTTTATTTGTATTTTGCGGTGAAAAATGGTAGAAGTCATGAACATGTTTACGTCCCGTAATAGATGTTCTTGAGTCCCGCCGAGAAATAATTTTTGTCTTTTAAATTCAAGAGATAGGTCAATTGTGAATGTTTTTGGCTTTTTCCTATAAAGCTTACGTGAGAATGAATATTGTACTTTTAGATGAGTTTAGAAAATACGCCGTGTAAAAACTGTGGGTTGGTCGATAGATATAACGATAAGAAGAAACGCTGTCGTCCATGCACTCAGAAAAAGCAAAGAATAAGAAACCAAGCAGCCAGATTGCCAGTTCATGTAGAAGCAGAAAAGCGACAACTGGAAAACCGAAGCATTAAGCAGGCGGCCATGAATGCAGGACATCATATATATGACTCTAAAACTCCCTGCGGCCACTGCGGTGAGTTGATGCGATATGTTAGCAATGGAGCGTGTATTGCCTGTAATTAAATTAAAAGTGAGCGAGTTGGCTTAACTCGCTTTTCAGGCTGACTCAGTGCTTAGGCTCTATTCAATCCTTTTGAACTGAAAGTCACCATTACCCATTACATCGCCAAACTCAAATGTCATCAGGTCTTCGTTGTTGGCTCCATGTCTGCTTTTCGGCTTTCGTAGCTTGATAACGGACTTTGAATCAGTGCTTTGTTTTTTATCTTTAATAGCGATCAAGATGTTATCGATGGCGCGGGCAATCTCAGAATGACCACGGTAGTTTTTGGAGTCTTTGTCGGTGTGATGGAGTACCAGAACCGCTTTGTTCAGCTCTCTTAGTTCATCAAGGCAGTCGTTGTAATAATTCCAGTCATTTTGTGATAGCTCTTCTGCTGAGCGATACAAAGAAGAGAGATTATCCAAAATGATCACCTTCGATGCCTCTATGTCTGGCATCAGTTTTTCAAAGCCATCAGGGTGAGTAAGATCAGGCATACCTGATTTAAAAGATCGTTTATGAATTATTCTTAAAACCCCCTTTGCTGGCCTTTTGCCTATGAATTCATAAATTAGCTTAAACCTTTGCTGTATTTGATATTTACTCAACTCTGAATCTACGAATAGTACAGGCTCAGACTTAGTTGCTGGCATACCAAAGCAAGGTGTACCTGTAGCAACACATGCTGCAATATACTGTGTTGTGATCGTCTTTGCCCCTCCTGCCAATGCGGCGAGCATAGTCGCTTCACCCGACACTAAAAAGTTTGGAACTATAATATTGGGCGGTTCGATATCTGCCGACAATATCGCATTGATACACTCTCCAACACTCGAAGTTTCAGGTGTAGTGGATTCTTGGTGCTCATCAAAATCAAAAGATAATTGGCTCATTTTTTTCCTTGCTAAAAATAATAATTGTTGTGAGCCATTACCTAAGATTGGGTTGTGCAAATTATTCTGATTCGAACAATCTTTCATAAAAATCACCAAAATTCGCATCAATGAAACTTACCAAAAAGCACTTCCCCCTTTTAAAGGGGGAAGTGCTTTTTTGTAAGTAGAACTTGAAAAGCTTCATAAGCTCATTGGGCGAAGCACAATGAATATAAAAAGCTTTAACGCAGTTAAACAACAAATCGCGTAAGCAAAAAATAACGTAGTTGATTTTGCAGCGATAGCCATTTGAAAAATGAAAAAGCGCATCTCAAGCCGCCATAGGCGAGCGGAGCAACCTGGTTCGGTGTATTTACCTCCGAAGTTTCCCGAAGCGGGTTGCTCCGCTCCCATAGGGTAAGTGGAGATGCGCTAATCGGTAACGTCAGTGATGGAATCAATGCCGCAGTTGTAGTTGATGTATCAATGGAAACAAGGAGTTAGTGATTGTCTTCTTTCTTGTTCTGTTTAAAACGCTAGTTTCTCTTACCTTCTTCTGATTGCCTGCAAAAAATCAGTCTCAAGTGCCTTAACTGAAGGTAATTCGCATACCTTGCTGTTACTTAATTAAATAAAGAAGTAAAGGAATGTTTTATGATCACAGTATATGAACGAGGTATCTTATCGAGATACATTCAGTCGAAATCAACACAAGCAAGGCATCAAGCAAAACTGTACTGTATGCTTGATTGGTTACTCCGTTGGGGATATACCAGTCCATCGGTATTAGTCGCATTGTGGGGGCTTGATCGTTCTGTCGTGAATAGAATGCTTCGTCGATATGTAAACGAGGGTGCTGTCGCTGAAGTGCCAGTCTATTCTTGCCGAGATAAGCGGGTATTTATATTAAAACCAGCAGGGTTGCGTCTATTGGAAGACTTCCATCAGCAAAACTTCAAATATGGTGTTAAGCCTTCCAGTTTTCCTAAAAAAGAATTAAACCATGATTTGATGGTTCAGTACCTTGTTGCTAGAGGTGTAAAGTCAGGAGAGTATCAGTTCTTTATTAACGAATCAGAACAAAGCAAAGACGGAACTAGGCGCAAGCGCCGCCTAGACGCCATTGTTTATAATGGTGAAGAGTTAATAGGTCTTGAGATAGAGTGCTCTTCAAAAACAATCCCGTATCGTTTAGACATTATCCGCCGCTACAAAACCGCGATTGTCGAAGAAAACAAAGTGAACAAAATTTTGATGATTAGCCATAAACGTAAATACATCAAAGATGCTGAGCGCATTCACAACAAGCTTTTTGATGAACCAGAAAATAATCTTGAACGATCATTTTTTGAAGAGCACATCAAGTATGTTTATAGCAAGCAGCTTACAGCGGAGTTATACGAATCATTTTGGGCTTATTAAGTTCATAGAGTGGAAAAAGGCAGGTAGTACGATATTCCGTACCCCTGCCTTTATTTTGTATCAGGGAGAGACAATCAAGGCATACCGCCACAGAAAGCTCAAAAGGTGCCGAGGTTTGCATACCCAGCTTTAGTAAGTCATTCAAGTTTGAATGAGCCGCAGCCTGCAAAAGCCGCAAAGTTAACCTGTACATCTTTAAGTAGTAACTAGAGGGACGAAATATTTAAACTATTGGCGTTGAGAGAATAAAACAAATAAAAACCGCCCAAACAGGGCGGCGATGCTAGTTTGTTAACTAGCCAAAAATTGCTGATATGATTTCTTCCATACGGCTTTAGACTCGTCAGAAAAGAACCCTTGCTGATCTACCAAGAATATTCGTTTGAAAGCTTCAGAGCTTACGTTGTGATTACAGTATTCTGAAATCTCTGTCTCAAATAGGTGTAATACAACGTCTATATCACTAGCTTTAATGTATTGACTTTGTGAAGCCTTTGGCAGTCTAGATTGTAGATCTTTACTGAGCGAAACACCGTTAATGCCCGATTCACCCAAGTGCAGGTAAATGCCCTGTTTCGATTCAGGTTGAAACATCATAACCACACGCGACACATCGGCCCAAGGACTACGTGATTGGCGTGTGTAGCGTTTAAAAAACTCAATAGTATCTGTCATCATTGTTACTCATAGTAGGTGGCCTATCAGTAACAAGGTTCATGCTATGGAAATTAGCTGGTATTCATCATAGTTTCTTATTTGTAAGCGTCACGTTCACGCTGAAGTTAAAAGTGGCTAGCACTCGAATCTCGGCTTACCTTGGTGTGTTTTCCCTAGTAGTCAGAGCTGGCTATATATTTAGGCGCACACCAGATGACTCCTACCTCAAGCGTCGGTGAAGTCATCTTACAAATTAAAAAAACAAAAAATAAATTAATATTATGCTTTATCTACCAATCATCAAACCCGCCACAACTTGAATCATCAAAGGTGTCAAAGGTATCCGAACTAGAAAAATCATTATCAAAGCACGAGTTATGATCAATGCCATCGTCTGTGGACGTCACTCCATATGGGTTTCCATTGATATCAATACTGCCACACATTGGTGAGCCGTCTACATTTACGGTTGGTTCACTATTAGAAACTGAATCGCCAGAACCAAACAAGAAGCTAAATAACCCCATAAAAATCACCCTTATTAACATTAAGTTACAGACAAATTGTCTCAAAAATGGTAGCTTTTAAAAGCACTTTCGTTGTCGTTAGACGCCTACAAGTGCTTCGCTGAAGAAAAGCAAAAATAGAATTTAAAAAGGGTGATATAGGGACATAGATAAACCGTTTGATTGCAATATAAAATATCTCAAACTCATCACTAAATAATGGTATCGCTAAGCCAAACTAGTTTAAGTTCAGCCGTGCCCAATTATGTTCCCTACCTAAACACTCCTTTACTCAATATGCGCTTAGCAAACCAAGGAGTGCATTGGTGATAAATAAAAGAATTATAGGGTTATGCCGCTTTCAATAAGGGCATAAGTCCAAAATGCATTGACAAGTAGCGCTATAGGTGGCCGCTACTTTTGGAAGACTAAAATGACAACGAACACAAACTTCTCTCAAACCGCTGCTTTCATCTGGTCAGTAGCTGACTTACTTCGCGGTGACTTTAAGCAATCACAATATGGTCGCGTTATTTTACCTTTTACCCTGTTACGTCGTCTCGAGTGTGTGTTATCAGAATCAAAAGACGCTGTTGTTACACAGGCTGAAAAAATTAAGGCCATGAATCTACCTGAAGAAGCACAGGAAAAAATGCTGCTTAGAGCGACAAATGGCTTGTCATTTTTTAATACCTCACCGATGAACCTTGGTAAAATGGGCCAGAGTGATATTAAAGACAACCTGGAAAACTACATTCAGTGTTTTTCAAAAGATGCCCGTGAAATATTTGAACACTTTAAGTTTGATGAGTTTGTTGGCCTGCTTGACGATGCTAACCTGCTTTACAAGGTGGTTAAAAAATTTGCCACTACAGACTTAAGCCCTAAAGCTATTTCTAACCACGACATGGGTTTGGTGTTTGAAGAGTTAATCCGTCGTTTTGCTGAGAGTTCTAACGAAACCGCAGGGGAGCATTTCACCCCGCGTGACATCGTGCGTTTAACTACCTCGTTGGTATTTATGGAAGACGATGATGCCCTAACCAAAGAAGGTATTATCCGCACCATATACGATCCAACAGCAGGTACAGGCGGCTTCCTATCTTCAGGCATGGAATATGTGCATGAGCTAAATCCAAAAGCGGTAATGCGTGCTTTTGGTCAAGAGCTTAACCCTGAGTCATACGCAATCTGCAAAGCCGATATGCTGATCAAAGGGCAAGATGTAAGCCGTATTAAGTTGGGGAATACCCTATCTAATGATCAACTACCATCAGAGCAATTCGATTACATGCTATCTAATCCACCATTTGGTGTGGATTGGAAAAAGATCGAAGGTGAAATCAAAGACGAGCACATACTAAAAGGCTTCGATGGTCGCTTTGGTGCTGGTCTTCCGCGTGTATCAGACGGCTCTTTACTGTTTCTTATGCATTTAATCAGTAAGATGCGCGACACTAATTCAGTTGAAAACACCGTTATTTATGGTGGACGCATTGGTATTATCTTAAATGGTTCACCGTTATTTACAGGTGGTGCAGGTAGTGGTGAGAGCGAGATCCGCCGCCATATTCTAGAAGCCGACTTACTAGAAGCTATTATAGCCTTGCCAACCGATATGTTCTACAACACAGGTATCGCCACGTATGTTTGGGTCCTTACCAATAAAAAAGAAGCAAATCGCAAAGGCAAAGTACAGTTAATAGATGGCTCTAATTTGTACGGTAAAATGCGCAAATCACTTGGCTCTAAGCGTAACTTGATGAGTGATGATGATATTAAAACCATCACGCGTGCCTTTGGTGATTTTGAAGTGATTGACGCACGTCCTTTAGACAAGCTTGTTGAAGAAAAGTCTAATCGAGGTCGTCAATCAACTACGACTAAAACAGAAGCACCGAAAACCTTTGCTAGTAAAATTTTCAATACCTACGAGTTTGGCTATCGCCGTTTAACCATCGAACGACCTCTACGTTTATCTGCACAAATCACGGACCAAAAAGTGGAGTCATTACGCTTTGCACCTAAGCCGTATAATGCAGTGATGAAGTCTGTTTATGATTTGTTTGAAACTACGTGGACTGAAGAAACATATGGTGACTTAAAATCTTATGAAGAAGAAGTCCGTAGACTTGTAAAATCAGACTTCCCTGAGCTGAAAGAAAAGCAAATTAAAGACCTGCTTGATTGCAAAACTTGGCTATTCCAAAAATCACTAATGGAAAAAGCAGACAAGCTTAAAACAGAAGTTGGCACTGAGCAGCACGATGACTTTAATCAGTTTGAACTCACCCTAAAAGCAGCCTTTAAAGCGACTGATATTAAGTTTGATACAAAAGAGAAAAAGCAATTTCTTGATGCGATAACTTGGAAGAACCAATATGCCGAACCAGTCATCAAAAAGGTGCTGAAAGAAGATGCAGATCCAATATACGGTTCGTTCGAATACAAAGGTAAAGTAGTTGAGTTCCAGCAAGATGGCGATTTACGTGACAACGAGAATGTACCACTTAACCCAAGTATCACCACATCTGATTTAATCGAAACCTACTTTAACGAAGAGGTTGCATTGCACGTAGCCGATGCATGGATTAACACTACTAAGCGTGATGATAAAGATGGCGAAATAGGTGTGGTCGGGTATGAAATACCATTTAATCGCCATTTCTATGTTTATCAACCACCTCGTGCACTTGAAGAGATTGATGAAGACCTTGATTTAGTAAGCGCTGATATTATGAAGCTGCTGCAAGAGGTGCATTCGTAATGGACAACTATCAACAGTATCCAGAATATAAAGGCTCTCAGATTGAATGGGTTGGAAACATACCTTCAAATTGGGATGTTAAACCTGTATTTGCCTTATTTAGTCCTCTTACTCAAAAAAACTTTGACGGAAAAATAACAACAGTTTTATCTTTGAGCTATGGAAATATTATCGAGCGTGACGTAGAAAAAAACTTCGGTTTATTACCTGAATCATTCAACACATATCAAATAGTTGAACCTGGAGATATTATTCTCCGGTTAACAGATCTTCAAAATGATAAGAGAAGTCTTAGAGTTGGCATAGCAAAACAGAAAGGAATTATTACATCCGCCTATTTAAAGTTAGCTGCAAATACCTTGATCGAGCCTAGATATGCGTATCGATTACTTCATTCGTATGATACTACTAAAGTATTTTATGGAATGGGCGGTGGATTACGCCAGTCAATGAAGTTTGAAGATTTCAGAAGGCTTCCCATTCTATTGCCTCCATTAGATGAGCAACTTCAAATAGCCAATTTCCTCGATCACGAAACCGCCAAAATCGATACCCTAATCGAAAAGCAGCAACAACTTATTAAGCTGTTAAAAGAAAAGCGCCAAGCGGTGATAAGCCATGCGGTGACTAAAGGCTTAAATCCAGAAACACCGATGAAAGAGTCTGGTGTGGAATGGTTAGGTAAAGTGCCTGAACATTGGAAAGTCACTCCTTTGGCTGGTGTGGCGGATGTTGTTGATCCGAACCCTAGCCACCGAAACCCTAAATATACAGTTGACGGTTTTCCTTTTATATCTACAGTTGAGTTCACAGAGATTGATAATGTCGAGACCAATACACCGAGGCGTGTAGCAGAAGAAACTGTTCTAGAGCAAGAAAAACGATGTAACTTTCAGGAAGGTTCAATAGCCTTTTCAAGAAAAGGAACTATCGGCGCAGTGAGAGTTTTACCTCACGGAATTCGCTTTGCTCTTCTTGACTCCGTATGTGTTATCAATTGTGGTGAAACAGTTTTGTATGAGTTTCTTTATCAACAATGTCGTTCCAGCTTATTTGAATCACAGTTAGGAGCTGAAACTAGAGGGGCTGCTCTAAAGCAGGTCAGTGTAGGTAGAGTTAGAACCGTTAAAACTTTTATTCCTCCTCTGGAAGAGCAAAAAGAAATTTTAGCCTACTTAACTAAAGTCTTATCAAAACTAGACAAAACAGTAGAACTCGCTAACAAGCAAGTGAATTATCTTACGGAACGCCGCACAGCTATAATATCAGCCGCTGTCACTGGCAAAATTGATGTACGTAATTCGCAAAAGCCTGAAGTGAGTAAAGAGGAAGTGGCTTAATGGATTTGAACTTATGGAAGGGAATATCTGATTTTGTTGCGATTGATAAATACCCGACATTACCTTGCCCCCACTGCAACCAACACTCTCTGATTTTAGACCGAGATAGCATACAAACCCGTGTCGCTCCAGAAAAGGTGTTGCTTGACGCCAATAGAAAATACAGAGGGGAAAAGCAAAAGCAGCAACAAAGTAGCCAAAAAAACCTTGAAACGATAAGAAAGTCCAACGGCACTTGGTTACCTGTAATTGCTGCGGTGTTTAGTGTTTATCAAGATAGTATTGCGGCTATTAATGGCGCGCCATTTTTATTTAGTGGTTTTTTTAAGTGTAGTGAGTGTAAGCATCACGTATCAGCAACGGGTATTTATTTAAAGCCAGCAAAGGGTTTAGGTGATGTTGAAAAAACACCATACATTAAGGTTGATAACTTCTCACCAACAGTGCCTATTTTTCCACTATCAAGTAATACGCCAAAAGTAATTGGTGAAGAGTTGTTTGATGCATTTAAACATTTTCATTTTGATCCGCCATCATCCGCTTCAAAGTTGCGCCGAGCAATTGAAAAGTTCTGTGATGATATGCAAGTAGACGGCAGTAACCTTAATCGAAAAGTACAAAACCTTGCTAAAACGCTTCCAGAAGAAGCTGCATACCTAGAGCCATTAAAGTTAGTGGGTAATGAAGGTACGCACGGTTCAAATGTTGAAGAGTTAGATTTGTTATACGCATTCCAAATGTTCCAGTTTGTATTGGAATTGTATGACAGAAAAGCACGCTTTGAATCGTTACAAGAAACGTATGACAAGTTAGCAAATAAAGTTGGAAGAGAGCGCTTGCAACTTACACACGAAAAAGAACAAGTAGTTGAAGCGATAGAAACGGATTAATAAGAAGCAGCTATGAATGACGCAACGCAAGAACGAATTTTTCAAGACGATATCACCACTCAAATGGTAGCCAATGGCTGGGTGCAAGGTCAGCCGGACCATTATAATCGTGAATCAGCCTTATACGAGCAAGATGCAATCGCCTTTGTAAAAGAAACCCAGCCAAAAGAGTGGCAAAAGTTTTGTAAGGTCTACCCGATTGATTCTGAACAACACTTCATTGATGCACTCGTAACGCAACTTAAAAAAGCCGATGTTAACGCCACCGACCAAGCATCACGTACCTATGGAACTTTGGGGGTGTTACGTCATGGTCTAAAAATTCGCAATGCCCGTTTTTCACTTTGCCAGTTTAAGCCAGAGCATGATTTGAATCCAGAGACGCTTGCTCGTTACCAGCAGAATACTTGTCGTATTGTGCCTGAGCTAGTTTATAGCCCGTACGCTACCAAAGAGCATTTAGCAGCTACGGGTAAAAAAGCTAAAGCGTGGCGTATTGATTTAGTGCTGTTTGTTAATGGCTTGCCCGTATCAACCCTAGAGTTTAAATCCGAATTTAAGCAGGCCGTTGAAAATGCTATAAAGCAATATAAGCGCACGCGCTTACCAAAAGACCCTGCCACCAAAAAGCCAGAGCCGTTATTAACCTTTAAACGCGGTGCGTTAGTACACTTTGCTGTAAGCCAATATGAAGTATATATGGCAACCAAGTTGGCAGGTGACAATACCTTCTTCTTACCTTTTAACAAGGGAACAAGCGAAGGCGGTGCAGGAAATGATATTCCAAAAGATGAAAACCGTTATGCGACAGATTATCTTTGGAATGAAGTCTTAAAGCCTAATAACCTACTTAATATTATTGGCCGTTTTATCCACTTACAGATTGAAGATAAGGAAGACTGGGAAGGGCGTAAAACCAAAAAAGAAACTCTGATATTCCCGCGTTACCACCAATGGAATGTAGTGACTAAGCTGATTGGTGCTGCCATCGATGAAGGTACAGGTAATAAATACCTTATTCAGCACAGTGCAGGGTCAGGTAAATCAAACTCGATTGCTTGGACAGCGCACCAGCTTTCAACTTTGTATGATGCCCAAGGTAACAAACAATTTCATTCAGTGATTGTCGTAACAGATAGAACAGTATTAGATGATCAGCTACAAGATACTATTTATCAGTTTGAACACGTTGATGGCGTAGTTGGCCGTATTAATAATAAAGAAGGTGACGGCTCTAAATCAGAAAAGCTAGCGTCAGCATTAGAAAGCTCACAGCCGATTATCATAGTCACCATTCAAACCTTCCCATTTGTATTACGTGCTATTGAAAACAGTACCAGTTTAAAAGAGCGTAACTATGCGGTCATTGCCGACGAAGCACATTCATCTCAAAGTGGTTCAACGGCGCGTCAGTTAAAAGAAGTATTGATGACTGATGAAGCCGATGAAGACACAGAACTCTCCTCTGAAGATATTCTAGATGCAACGATTGCGGCTCGCCGTGGGAGTGCTAACTTAAATTACTATGCGTTTACGGCAACACCCAAGGCTAAAACGCTAGAGCTGTTTGGACGTTTACCAAACCCAGAGTTGCCTGCATCAAAACAGAATAAACCAGAAGCTTTTCATGTGTATTCAATGCGCCAAGCCATTGAAGAAGGCTTTATTCTTGATGTATTGAAAAACTACACCAATTACCAAGTTGCCTATCAATTGGCTCAAAAAATTGAAGCTGCTGATAAAGAGGTAGATAGTAAAAAAGCCAAGGTAAAACT
Organism: Alteromonas sp. PRIM-21; assembly: GCF_027563165.1. Lineage (NCBI taxonomy): Bacteria > Pseudomonadati > Pseudomonadota > Gammaproteobacteria > Alteromonadales > Alteromonadaceae > Alteromonas > Alteromonas sp. PRIM-21. The sequence goes on from NZ_JADOEK010000007.1 coordinate 21,043, forward strand.
TAGCCAATGGGTACGCCTACACGAATACAATATCTCACAAAAGGTGAAGGTGATTGTTGAGCATTTTAAAGACAACGTGATGGGGTTATTGGGCGGCCAAGCAAAGGCAATGGTTGTGACTAGCTCTCGTAAAGAAGCGGTGCGCTATAAGTTAGCTTTTGATAAGTATGTCAGTGAAAACGGTTATCAGTCTATTCGTGCCTTGGTTGCGTTTTCAGGTGAAGTTGAATTTAATCAAAATGACCCTGATGCCATTGCATTACTTGATCAAAAGTTCACTGAAAAAAGCATGAACCCAGACCTTAAGCAAGATATGCGCAAGGCGTTTGATACTGATAGTTATCAACTCATGCTGGTGGCGAATAAGTTCCAAACAGGGTTTGATCAACCAAAACTGTGCGCAATGTATGTAGATAAAAAGCTAGGTGGTGTTGAGTGTGTTCAGACACTTTCGCGCTTAAATCGTACTTACCCTGGTAAAGCTGAATGCGGTACGTTTGTGCTCGACTTTTATAATGAGCCTCAAGATATTTTAGATGCCTTTCAACCTTATTATCAAACAGCAGAACTGGCTGATGTGACAAACCCTGATGTGGTCTTTGAGTTATATGAAAAGCTACGTACCAGCGGCATATTCCTATGGAATGAAGTTGAACAATTCTGTAAAGCATTCTTCACTAAAAATAAATCTAACGCAGCGATCAGCAATATTTGTAAGCCAGCGGTAGACCGTTGGCAAAAACGCTATAGCTCAGCGTTAGAAGCTTACATTCAAGCCAAAGAAATGTTTGAGCGCACCAAAAAAACAGGTGACGCAGTGCTAATTGCTAATGCTGAGAATAGCTTTAAAGAGTGTAAGCAAGAGAAAGACCGCCTTGAAATCTTCAAAAAGGATTTAGGTAGCTTTACTCGATTTTACGAGTTTATGTCGCAAATAGTGGACTATGACGACAAAGAACTAGAGATGCTAAGCCTATATGCCCGACACCTGCGCCCGTTATTGCGTGAAAAAGTGATTGAAGAAGATGATATCGACCTTGATAACGTAGTCATGAGCCATTACCGCTTATCTAAAATTCGCCAGCAAGATATTCAACTAAAAGAAGACAGCCCTGAATACCAGCTTGAGCCAAGTAGTGATGTGGGAAGTGCAAAGGCGAAAGACAAGAAAGAAGAGTTTATGTCTAACATACTGGCTCGCCTGAATGAGGTGTTCATCACCGACAACCTCACTGACAAAGACATGATTAACTATGCATTCACCGTGCGTGACAAGCTGACAGAAAACGATGCAGTTATGACGCAAATAGCCAACAACACCCGTGAACAAGCAATGCTTGGTGACTTCCCTCAAGCAATTGATGACGCCATCTTAGGCAGTAGTGAAGCACACCAAGAACAAATGATGCAGTTGTTATCAGACCCGTCGAAAACAGCACAGTTTGCACGGGTGGTGTTTGATATGTTGAATGGATTTGTGGGGTAGTCTACTGGATTCAAGGACATAGGTTGATGTGCTCTTGTGTGTCCGAGCATGTACAAAAAGATGAGGTTTGTACCGTTGTGACAAGCAAAAATAAAAGTGTATTTATAGAATCAATCTACTTTACCAATATTAGGGGGTCAGATAACTGCCACGGGCAGGATGAAGCAGGTTATGAGCGTTCCTATGGAGACTTTATAGAATTTAGAAAAGTTAATATATTGATAGGGGAGAATGGATCAGGAAAGTCGACTATCCTAGATATAATCAACGCATTATCACAACCTGATCTTCTTGCTTCATTACCTAAAGACAATTTAAAAAAAAATGAGAAGATAAAGCTAAATATCAATCTATTGATAGATGATAACAAGCATGAACTACGGTATCGCTATTCTCCAGTTTTCGGAGGTCTCAAGAAGAAGGAATTCCAATTATACTTTAATATAAATGGAAGTGACTTTAATGGCCTCGGTTATACTTTGTTCGACTCCTATAGAAAGAGAAGGTTAACAACAATATACCGCTCTTTATTTCAAAAAGGGGTTAATCATGCAAATATCTTTAGTTTCAATAACAGAGGCAATAACTTAGAAACTGTTATTGAAGACTATCAAACTAATTTTGATGAATACTTCCTGCTAGAGCTAAACAATGCTTATAGGCACTTCCATGGCGTTACAAGTTTTAGAGAAATGGATGGAAATAAGTGTTTTGGTAGAGATCAAAATGGGTATTTTAGCCAAGTATTACTATCCGACCCTGTTATGTTTAATAGAGTTGCTGAAAAGTATATGCCATCTGGTTGGCGTCAGTACGGTGAAATAACATCGTTTTTACAATGTCTACCCTCTAACTCCATTTGTACAATAGATGAACCAGAAGTTCATCTACACCCAAACCTGCAACGACTTTTAATCTTAAGAATCAAAGCTATTGCCCAGGCTAAAAATATTCAACTATTCATCGGCACTCACTCGCCAGTTATTATAAACAACTTAGATTATGAAAACGGTAAGCTCTTTCACGCGCGTATTAACAGCATAGATGAAGTAAAGCCTTCGAAAGCAATTCTGGACGGCCTTGGTTACAAATTAAGTGATTATCTACAAACTGATGGAGTCGTATGGGTCGAAGGCCCTTCTGATAAAATATATCTGTTAGAGTGGCTAAGAGCCTATGCAAAAGCTAACAGAGACGAGAGTTACAACTTCGAATTGCTTAACTTTGAGTTTTTATTTTATGGGGGGTCAACACTAAGTCATTTTGGAAAAGATGAAGAGCTGATCGACTTCCTTTCTATAAACCAGAATTCAGCCGTTATTATGGATAACGATAATGATTATGATCACAATAAGGAAGTTTTTATACAAGATAACAAAAAGAGAGTGTTTGACGAATATAATTCACACCCAAATAGTGCTTGTTGGGTAACTCACGAATATACCATTGAGTCATACCTGCCAGATAGCTTTCGTGAACGATTTTTTGAAGTGAAGAACAATCGGTTATTAAAGGATTCTGGATATAGTAAAACAAAGATAGCGAGTTTATCTAAAGAGGAAGTTGATTCTGAAATGCTTTTAAAAAATAGAACAGAGCTCAATACGTTTTTGGGAGAGCTACTTTCTTTGATAGAAAAGTGGAACGGAGTTGAAGTTTAAATCTCTCTGGTTAGATAGATATGAATCTTAATGAATTTTAGTAGCTAACTATGCAACTATATTGAAAAGTTAGATACCAAATAGATACCAAAAAATTAGAAATTAGGTGTACTTACCAGTTATGAAAGTTGTTTAGGAAACGAAAGAATGCGGCTTTCATAACACATCAGCACTTATAAGAAGACTATGGTCATTTGGCTTCAAAATGCCGTTTTAAGCAAGTATACAGCTTTTAGTCCTTTACGCGTAAGCCTGCGTAAACTCGCTGGGCTTACGGGTTATGTAAGTGTCTTAGCTCTGAAAAAGCTCTGGTTCATTGCCAGAGCTTTTTTGTGTCTAGTCTCCTCAGCGAAACCACCCAAACCACTCTATTTTCATGCCAACTTAATATCTCTTTTTATAAATCGGGCTTGTATATATACATTTATTCTAATGCTCAGGCTTAGCTCATTGAAAACAAACGTTTGGTTATATTTACACTAATATTAATAAATGCGCATGAAAGGTTTAGCTTAACTTATTCTTGGTCTATATTTTATGTTTACTCTCTTTTCAGTTTTACTTTACAGCGCTTTTTAAAGACTGATAACGCTGCTATTTAATTAGTCTAATTCAAATAAGGTTGTTGGATTAACAATAATGCATGACGAAGCAAGCGAACTCACATCATTAGTAAATGAATGCGACAAAGAACCGATTCACCTTCTTGGTAGGATACAAAATCATGGTTTCATGATTGTCGTAGATAGAGAAGGTGCTATTACCCATTTGTCCGAAAACTTAGGCAGCTTTGCCAGTATTCCACAAGATAAGCTTATAGGTCACTCGTTTTGGAAGTTGCTCGACCGTAAGCTGATACATGCGATACGGGGCGCGCAGAGCCAAGCTATGATTCTCGGTAAAGCAAGCTACCTTCATTCTGTTTCACTACCGCACTGTGAAGATATTTTCGATTTATGTGTTCATCAAAGTGCAGAACATTTAATTCTTGAATTCGAACAAACAGAGAGCACCGGCAAATATGAGGGCGTTATCACAGCGTTAATGGCGCAAATGTCGATGTTCTCTGAACTCGAAGACCTTTATGAAGGTTTGGTTGAAAGCGTTAGGACTGCAACGGGGTACGATAGGGTAATGCTTTACCAATTTCTATCAGACGGTTCAGGTGAAGTGATTGCTGAATCGACCTCAAGCGATATGACGCCCTTTTTAGGGTTGCGTTATCCCGCCTCAGATATTCCGCGTCAGGCAAGACAGCTTTATAAGAAGAATCTTATCAGAACTATTTCTGATGTTAACGGTGAAACTTTCCCTATCATTGGTAACAACAGAAGCGATGGAGCTTCTATAGATCTCTCCCTTTCACGCCTTAGGGCGGTTTCTGAAATTCATATTCAATATCTAAAGAATATGAAAGTCGGCGCCTCTATGTCTATATCTCTTATCGTAGAAGGTGAACTGTGGGGGCTGGTTGCTTGTCATCACAACACTAAAAAAGTTATCCCTAGCCGCTTAGTGTCGCAATTAGAACTCTTCGCAGAGATGTTTTCACTAGAATTATCGCGAAGGCTGGTAAATGAACGGATAAGGGTAAGCGAGAAAGCAAACGCTACATTTACACGTGTACTTAGCAACCTTTCTTTAGGCAAATCGCTTAATAATGCCATCGTACAACAATTATCCCTGCTTAAAACGCTTATAGATATTGACGGCATCGGCTGTGTTTTTAGCAATGAATATACAAAGTCGGGCGCTGCATTTAGCGCACGAAAAATCAAACGTCTTACAGCAATACTTGCTGAACTGCCCGAAGAAGAAATCCATCAATTTGAAAACTTAGCAGACATTCACCACGAGTTAGCGGATGAGAGTGTTGCCGGGGTATTGGCATTAAAGATCTCTCATCAGCCAATGGACTATATTTTTCTTTTTAGAAATTCAGTTGTGCAACAAGTCTCCTGGGCCGGTAACCCTGCAAAACGCGTTGAGTTGAAAGGCGGTAAAGAAACGCTTACTCCCCGAGCGAGTTTTGATAAGTGGGTAGAAAATAATGAATCTACCTCTACTCCATGGACAACGCTGGATATTGAGCGTGCTAAATCTATTAGACTCGGTGTAATGGAACTGACCATTCGCCATTTACACGAAAAAGAACTACTGCAACGTGAAGCCAAAAAAAGACTCGAGTTACTTATTGGTGAACTAAACCACCGCGTTCGCAATATCTTAAATTTAGTCAGTGCGATTATCGGACAGACATCACAGTATAAGAAAGATATCGATGAATTTGTGCTCTCCTTATCATCAAGAATATCCGCACTTGCTCTAGGGCATGATCAGCTCACGCATGCCTCATACAACAGTGTGAGATTCAAGGACCTACTTCATAACGAGCTCAAAGCTTACATGATCAAAGAGTCATCTTTTAAAATAGACGGCCCTGATATAAGGATTTTACCCTATGCAGTAACGCCTATCGTGTTGGTCTTTCATGAAATGATTACCAATGCAGCCAAATATGGAGCCTTAAGCGCGACAAGTAATGACGGCAGAGTGGCGATAACTTGGGAGTTAGAAGAGAAAGGCTGCTTTATCAAATGGGAAGAATTAGGGGGGCCTCCCTTACATGGTTTAGGTGAGGAAGGGTTTGGAATGACGGTTATAAAATCAGTTATTCCCCATGAGCTAAAAGGCAAGGCGTCAGTGAGTACCAAAATTACCGGGCTAAATGCAGAGTTTCTCATTCCTCGTAAATATATAGAGCTAGATACTAGCCAAAAAAGTACTCAACATGTAACTCATGGCGATAAGCATCAATCCATCAGCACTGCTAATTCCGAAAAAATCCTCACAAGCGCCTATATCGTTGAAGATAACCTGCTTATTTCGCTTGACCTTAAGAAGCATCTTAAACAATTGGGAATTGATAAAATTGATATTTTTGGCGACATAAGCTCTGCAAGAGCGGCTTTGGCTAAAGGTAAACCGTCGATGATGTTTTTAGATGTTCATTTGGGAAATGAAAATACCTTTCAGTTAGGGATTGAAATACAAAAGTTATCAATACCCTTTCTCTTTATTACGGGTTACGGAGCCGCAATAGAGCTGCCCGAGGAGTTATCAGATGTGGATATATTAACCAAACCCGTCGACACCACATTGCTAAAGCGTTCTATCGAAGCTTTTGGTTTCAAGGTGTAAATTTGTGACTGATATAACCAGGCCCCTAATACTTGTTGTTGAAGACAATTTAGTTGAAGCGATGAACGTTAAAAATGCGCTTATCCAGGCAGGTATGCAGGTGTTAGGCATAGCAAAGACGGAAAGCGAATTGTATGCGTTAGTGGATAAATGTGTTCCCGACCTCATTTTAATGGACATCGATTTGGGTGGTTCAGATTCTGGTATTGGAATTGCGAAAAGCATTACAGAAAGGTTTAAAGTACCAATTGTGTTTAGTACCTCTTACTGTGATGACACCACAATTTCTAATGCGCTCTCGATTTCCCCTTATGGATATCTAGTAAAACCGTACGGTGTGCTTTCACTCACTACTACTATTCAAGTTGCGCTGGAAAGAAAAAAAACGGAAAAAGCGCTAGCTTCTTCTAATAGGCGTTTCGCAATGGCGTCAGAGATTGCGAAGTTAGGCGTGTTAGAAGTTGATACCTCTACTCAGTCAGTCGTTATTGAAAGTGTGGAGAATCTTTTCGATTTTCCACGCAAAATGCCATTATCCAAATTCCTTTCGTTGTTTCCCGAAGAAAAAGAAGTTGAGTTAAAAGAGGCGATACATTTAAAGTCGAATTACCTCACAACGTTGCAGCTAAAAATTGAAGGCCAACCGACTAAATGGTTTCAGGTTGTCCTCTCCGATATTGGGTGGGGCGAAGACTATGTTCAAATTGGTGCCATACAAGATATATCTATCCTACAGAGCACTCAGTCAAACCTGAGTGTTGCAGATAAGATTGTAAGTGAAATTAAAGAAGGGGTTTTAGTCTGTGATGCTGAAGGTCTCATAATAAAAGCAAACCAATCCTTATGCGAGATGCTAGGCACCCAAGCCGAGCACCTTATATCTACTCACATAAACAATGTTTTTCCTAAAGCGCGAAAACACGATCCTCGCCCAGACTATCTGGAAGACGGTTTAAGAACAGAGCTCACTATTGTAAGCGAAGGGCGAAGGTTTCATTTAACCATGTCGGTAACTTCATTTAATCTTGATGATGGAGAAACTAATTTCGTTGCCATTCTTACCGATGTTTCAGAACTAAAGTCATCGGAAAGTCAACTCAAGTACCTTGCATTCACTGACGCTCTCACCGGTGCTGGAAATCGAAACTTTTTGAACAGTATTGTCGAGACTTACAGTGAATCATGCGAGCCTTGCTCAATCATTTTTATTGATATCGATGAATTCAAGCTCATTAACGATACCCATGGGCATGAGGTGGGAGATGAAATACTAAGAGCATGCGCGAGCCGATTTAAAGCATCGCTACGAGATGATGATACTGTTATAAGGTTTGGTGGTGACGAATTCGTTATTGTGACAAGTACTACTTGCCAAAAGCTTTTAAACAAAATGACATCCCGGTTATCTTCTTCACTGAAATCAGTGTTTAAGACAACATCGGGCGACTTTCAAGTTACAGCAAGTATTGGTCTAGCGTCATCTACAGAAAACATGTCGCCAACAGAGCTACTAAAAAATGCTGATATTGCAATGTTTTCAGCAAAACAAGGCGGTAAGAATAGTGTTGTCACATTCAGTGAAGATCTTTCGAAAAATATCGAGTATAGGCTGTTCATTCAACAAGGGCTTAAAAGCGCAATTCAAAATAAACAAATCACAGCCTACTTTCAGCCTATAATAGATTCGAATGGTGAAGTTTTAGCTGTGGAGGCGTTAGCTCGCTGGCACATTCCTAGCCATGGGCCAATTAGCCCCGAAAAGTTTATACCGATAGCTGAACGTACAAAACACATTCATGACATTGGTCTTTTAATGTTAGACGAAGTCTGTTTCGCACTTAAAGCTCTCAGTGGATGGGGTTTTTCAGACGTGAAGTTCAATTTGAATATGTCACCGGTACAGTTACAGAATACCGGGGTTATTGAGCTATTTGCAGAGCGGTTTGCCTTTCATAATATTGACCCTAGACGAATAGTGATAGAAATAACTGAATCTACGCTTCAAAGTTCAAAGGCGAGGGAAGTGCTTACCAAAATTAAAGCACTTGGGGTTATTATTTCCATTGATGACTTTGGTACAGGCTTTTCTTGCATATCAGAGTTAGCTGACGAAACGTATGACGCTATCAAAATTGACCGCTCGCTGCTGCCTGACTTTCCACTACAAAGTAAACAACAAAAGCGTAGAGCGCTAATCATCGAGAATGTGGTGTCGATGTGTGTGAAGCTAGGCATGCCGTGCACGTTAGAAGGTTTAGAGACCGTTCAGCAGGTAGCCTTCGCCAAAAAGATTGGTGCCAAAGCTATGCAAGGGTATTACTTTACCAAGCCTTTAAGCTTGGTGGGTTTGATGGAGTATCTGCAAGCCGAACATGCCTCACCGCTCGTCAGCGTTACCGCACCAACGGAGGGGCAATAAAAGAGCCAGTTAGTTAAGGTGGTACTGCTGAATTTTTTGTTCCACTTTTATACCATTTTGCATTTCTTCGACATCTGTTTGCGCTAGAGAGGTCTCATGCACTATTTTACGTCGACAGAAGTGTACCTATCGCACTAAAATGTTCATTCGCTTAGAAATGGTCCTTAATTTGACCTGATTCGTTATATTATTGCTTCTTATTCCCTGCAGCGTTCAGACAGGTTTCTTCCAAAAAAATGTGCAGGGGAAACGGAAAACCAATCACCCTAAATAGAGGTTTGTAGTGCTAAGGAAAGGCTTAGTTATCACCACGGTTCTTTTGCTTCCTATCGCAGCCGTGCTGTTTTTTATGAGTATTCACGAACTGTTTCAAATGAAAACGGTAACGGTAGACCCAAAACTCAAAGAAATTTCTGGAATAGAGTTCGACAAATACAAAAGGTTGTGGGCTATCAACGATAGTGGTGATGGTCCGATTCTATATATGCTGAATAAAGACGGCAGCATAGAAAGAGAGGTGACGGTTTCAAATGCTAAAAATGTTGATTGGGAAGACATGACACAAAACAGTTTTGGTCATTTCTTCCTAGGAGACTTTGGCAATAATGACAATAACCGCCGCTGGTTAACCATTTATAGAATTGAAAACCCTATCGATATTCAGGGGGAGTCCACGGAAGCAGAGATTATCAAGTTTACTTACCCTGAAATGGGAGAGGGTAAAGTAAAACCTGAAGATAAAAACTATGATTTAGAAGCTTTTGTGGAATACAAACGCAACCTTTACTTGTTCACGAAGAATAGAACGAAGCCATTTGATGGTATTACAAAATTATATAAAGTGGGCGATCATGCAGCGAACTTCGATGCACAGTTAATTGGAGAATTTAAAACCTGTACCACACTTGAAAAGTTATGTTGGATAACGTCTGCGGCGATAAGCCCTGATAGAACAAAGCTGGTATTATTAGATTCAACCAGCTTGTGGCTATTTGAGAATTTTGAAGGCGATAACTTTTTTAGTGGCGATGTATCTCGCATCGATCTCGGTGTGGTAACACAAAAAGAGGCGGTAACTTTCTATGATGACAACACCCTCGTGTTTACTGACGAAGAATACAAAGGCCTATTCGGCGGCAATGTATACGAAGTTAAACTCGACCAAGTGAAGCGTAACGTGATTAAATACCGCGAAAGCCCGAAACAAACCGAACAAATATCTAAGCAGTAAACATTATGAAGTTCAGCCCGCTACTCTCAGAACTAATACAGGCATTAACCTGTCTTCCCGGCGTAGGCAATAAGAGCGCCCAACGAATGGCATTTCATCTTTTAGAGCGAAATCGTACGGGGGCGATTGATTTAAGCAATGTGCTACACAATGCTATGGAGCATATTCATCATTGTAAGCGTTGCAGAACGTTCACCGAAGATGAATTATGCGATATTTGCCGCCACCCAGAAAGAGAAGCTAGCGGGTTGTTGTGTATTGTGGAAAGCCCTCAAGACGTATTAGCGATAGAACAGACGTTAAGCTACAAAGGCCAGTATTTTGTACTAATGGGGCACTTGTCTCCTATAGATGGTGTTGGGCCTGAAGAAATTGGTTTAACTGAGCTTGAGGCACGTTTAGCCGCTGGTGGGATAAATGAAGTTATCTTAGCCACAAACCCCACCGTCGAAGGTGAAGCAACGGCGCACTACATTGCTCAGCTATGTACAAGTCACAACGTCGACGCCTCTCGCATTGCTCATGGTGTGCCTGTTGGGGGAGAACTTGAATACATTGACGGCAATACACTTACCCACGCTTTTTCAGGTCGCCGCAAGCTGTAATTAAGATACAGAGCGTTTTAAGAATTCAAAATAGAAACGCTCTCTTTTCATAAAATCGTTTGCCCATTTCCAAGCTAATACCTGCCTATTCGCTTATTAAATAAGCGGTATTTGTCCTTTCTCGAAAAAGTTTACGAATAGAAAATAAATTTTCGTTCTAAACGTTGAAAAGTGCGTTGAGTGACCTTACCTGTTTAACATCAAACGTGATCCATTCAACGAGGAGATATTGGATTATGGCTGAAGCAGCCCACAAAGAAACCCACGGTTTTCAAACAGAAGTAAAACAGCTTCTTCAACTGATGATTCACTCTTTGTATTCAAACAAAGAAATTTTTCTACGCGAGCTAGTGTCAAACGCGGCAGATGCTGCAGATAAACTGCGTTTTCGCGCCTTAGAAAATGATAGCCTGTACGAAAACGATGGTGAATTAAACGTAAAACTTAGCGTTGATAAAGAAGCGAACACAGTTACGATTTCTGATAATGGTATTGGTATGACTCGTGATGAAGTCATCGCTAATTTAGGTACCATTGCTAAATCTGGTACTAAAGATTTCTTTAGCAAGCTTTCAGGCGATAGCGCAAAAGACTCGCAGCTTATTGGTCAGTTCGGTGTAGGTTTCTACTCAGCATTTATCGTTGCAGACAAAGTTACTGTTCGCACTCGTGCGGCTGGTGCTGATGCATCTACTGGTGTTGAATGGGTTTCAGATGGTGAAGGTGAGTTCACTATCGCTGAAATCAATAAGCCTACTCGCGGCACAGAGATTACGCTTCACCTTCGAGAAGATGAAAAAGAATTTGCCGATACATGGCGTCTGCGCTCAATCGTAAGCAAATACTCAGACCACATCAGCATTCCTGTACAAATGTGGAAAGATGAAGTGCCTGAAAGTGAAGGTCCAGATGGCGAGAAAATCGCAGCTCAGCCTGGTGAGTGGGAAGTAGTTAACAAAGCCACCGCGCTGTGGACTCGTGAAAAGTCTGATATTACTGATGAAGAGTACAACGAGTTCTATAAGCACATCTCTCACGACTTTGCAGATCCGCTAGCATGGGCGCACAACAAGGTAGAAGGTAAAACTGAATATACCAGCTTACTTTATATCCCTTCTAAAGCGCCTTTCGATATGTGGAATCGCGACCAAAACCATGGTCTTAAGCTTTACGTTCAACGCGTCTTCATCATGGATGACGCAGAGCAGTTCATGCCGACCTACCTGCGTTTTGTGAAAGGTTTGCTAGATAGCAACGACCTTCCGCTTAACGTGTCTCGTGAAATTCTTCAAGACAACAAGATTACCCAGGCACTTCGTCAAGGTTGTACCAAGCGCGTTTTACAAATGCTTGAGAAAATGGCGAAGAATGACAGTGAAAAATATCAGTCGTTCTGGAACGAGTTTGGTAATGTATTAAAAGAAGGCCCAGCGGAAGACTTCAGCAACCGTGAGAAAATTGCTGGTCTGTTGCGCTTTGCTTCGACACACGGAGAATCTGACGCTCAAACGGTTTCATTAGCTGATTATATTGAGCGAATGAAAGAAGGTCAGGATAAAATCTACTACGTGACCGCAGACAGCCTGCAAGCGGCTAAGTCTAGCCCACACCTTGAGATCTTCCGTAAGAAGGGAATCGAAGTATTGCTAATGGGCGAGCGCATTGACGAATGGCTAATGTCTCACCTAACTGAGTTTAACGAGAAACAATTTGTTTCTATCGCTAAAGGAAACTTAGATTTAGGCGACTTAGAAGACGAAGAGTCTAAGAAAGCCCAAGAAGAAGCAGAGAAAGAAGTAGAAGGCGTACTAGAGCGAGCGAAAACAGCACTAGGTGACAAGGTTGTAGACGTTAAGTTTACGCACCGTCTTACTGACTCTCCTGCCGTTATTGTTGCCGACGACAATGGTATGACTACACAGATGATGAAGTTGATGCAGGCGGCTGGCCAAACCGTGCCAGATGTGAAGTATCACTTTGAACTTAACCCAGAACATAGCTTAGTTAAACTGCTTGCCGACACGCAGGATGAAGAGCTATTCAATCAGTGGGTTGGTGTATTGTTCGACCAAGCTGCATTGTCAGAGCAAGGTAGTTTGAAAGACCCGTCTACGTTTGTTCAGAACTTGAACACATTGCTAATGAAGTTGGCTAAATAATTACGTAGACAGAAGGTTTACACTTAAAAACGGGCATCATGCCCGTTTTTTTATGTCTGCTACCAACAAAAATAAATTTGGCCGCTTTATTGTGCTATATTTTGGCAGTTAAAAATTTCTAGTTAATCACTTAAAACTTTAAAAATTCATGCTTTAAAGAAGATGAATTACCGGGCGATTGGCTTACAGGTTTAGACTTAAATTTATAAAAACGCCTATAAGCTGAACATATATTCGCCATTAGTCTTAAGATTAACTTTACGGTACTTCTTACACTTGTCACTACAGTGTTGAATGTGTAAAGTGCCCGAAGTAAAAAGTTCAAAAATCATAAGCGGAGAACGCACTCATGCGAATCATTCTTCTCGGCGCTCCTGGCGCGGGTAAGGGCACACAAGCTCAATTCTTAATGGGCAAATATGGCATTCCACAAATTTCAACGGGCGATATGCTTCGTGCTGCGATTAAAGCAGGTACAGAGCTAGGTCTTGAAGCAAAGCGTGTAATGGACGAAGGTAAACTTGTGTCTGATGAGATCATCATTGGCCTAGTTAAAGAGCGTATTGCACAAGATGACTGCAAAGACGGCTTCTTGTTAGATGGCTTTCCTCGTACCATTCCACAAGCCGATGCAATGAAAGAAGCAGGTGTTTCTGTTGACCATTGTATTGAGTTTGACGTTCCAGATGACGTTATTGTTGAGCGCATGGGCGGCCGCCGCGTGCACCCAGCATCTGGCCGTGTTTATCACGTTGTTTACAACCCACCAAAAGTGGAAGGTAAAGATGATGAAACAGGTGATGACCTAATCGTTCGTGACGATGATAAAGAAGAAACGGTGCGTAAACGTCTTGCTATCTACCACGAGCAAACAAAACCACTTGTAAACTATTACAGTGCTGAAGCTGAAGCTGGAAACTGTGAATACCACAAGCTAGACGGAACACGTCCAGTTGAAGAAGTAAGTGCTGAATTAGCGGAACGTTTAGGCTAACCGCTAAAAAGGTTTATAAAAGGTCGCATATGCGGCCTTTTTTGTTGCTTGTAACTTGTTAATGGATAACGTTTAATAGCGTCTAATAAACGTACCATTTAATCACTGATTAAAATTACGCGCTATAACTATAACATGTGGAGTTGACCATGGTTTTACCAATCACGGCGTTTTACGCCAGCCTATTGGGTATTTGTTACCTGTATTTGTCGTTTTTAGTTATTGGTGCTAGGCGTCGTCACCAAGTGAGCATCGGCGATGGAGGCCATGAAGATCTTAGTCGACTAGCGAGAGCCCATGGTAATTTCAGTGAATACGTACCCATTACGCTTATTATGATCGCGTGTTTTGAAGCCAATACTGGGCAAGTATGGGCTGTTCACGCTCTGGGAAGTGCATTGTTATTCGGTCGCGTCTTTCACGCTTACGGATTAGGGCGTCACTCTGGCGTCAGTTGGCAACGCTTTGCGGGAATGATATTGACGTTTTTAGCTATGTTGTGCGCCGCAATAGGCAATTTGGTGCTTATTCATTTCGGCTTGTAGTCACAGCAAAAATACTGAATACAAGTAAAGAATGCCAGCTTAATTGGGTCACTTCATTAGCTGGCATTTTTTTATCTCATTTCTAAGAAGATTATATTAATTCAGGTATTTAAGACAGGTTCTCTTTGCGTGTTGCGAAGGTATAGTACGAAAACCAGCTGAGTATTCTCACGCAGTTATTTACTTTGCTGGCACATTCGAAAATACACAAGCAAAGCTATTACCTCAGCTGTTTAACTGTTGAATAATCTTGGTTGTTATTTAAATGCTTAAAATCTTGATGACTCTGGTATTTATGATCTTCTACACCTACTTGTTGAAGCACAGGTTTAAAGTGAAGATGATGGATGCTTGGCGCGCCGAAATTGTGGGGTCAGAGATTATGGTTTATATCATGATCATTCTGCCGGTACTTTTCGCATGGCTCACGACGGTTCTAATTGAATACTTGTTCTTTTAGAGCAAGTTAATCGAAGTTAAAAAGCGCTCAAGGTACGGTAATGTGAAGTAATACCATTGAGCGCTTTGTCGTTTTACAAGCTTTTAGAAGCGGTAAGTTAGTTTAGAGTAAACAAAGCGGCCTCGAGGGTTGTGTACGCTACCTACGTAACCGTAAAGGTCGCTATCACCATCGCCAATAGCAAATGGAGGCTCTTCATCAAGCAAGTTGTTAGAACCGATAACTAAGCGAAGGTTATCGCTATAGTTGTAACCAAACTGCAAGTCTACTAACATTTGCGAATCAACCGTTCTTGACGTATTTTCTTCGAAGTCTAATACTCCGTCGAAGTCAATGTCAGGCGTGTCTTCAAATTCACCAATAAAGCTAATGTTCAAGTTAGCGTCAAACGAACCTTTAGACCACGTTGTACCGAACAACCAACGATGCTCCGGGTAACCGTATTCGCCTGTGTATTCTAGACCGTCTTTTTCAAACTCGTCCATATATGACCAGTCCAAGTTGAAGCGCACGTTACCATATTCTTCAAGTTCCATGCTGTAATTGGCACTGAAATCTACACCCGAGGCTTCTTGTGAAGACACATTTTGGTAGGTGTTGAAAATTTTCTGAATAACACCTAGAGACTCACCCTCCTGAGGGTCTAAACGAACACAGATTGTGCTGTCTTGATTATTACATTCGGCATTGTAAACCAATCCAAACTGCTGTTCGTCAATTTTGTTGTCTTGAGTAATGCTCCATACATCAATGCTTAATCCGAGCTCTTGAATAGGCGCGTAAATTACGCCTACGTTCCATGACTCTGACTCTTCGGCGTCTAGATTAGGGTTACCCGCAAACTCGATGTTGTAGTCCAGAGACTCACAATCTTGGCCAGTTGCTTCACAACGGTATTGGTCGACAAAAAATACGCTCTTCTGTGACGGGCCAAGACCAACTTGGGCGAGAGATGGGGCTCTAAAGCCTTGTGCCCAAGAGCCGCGTACTGTTACTTCGTCGCTTGGCGCCCAACGTAACGCAATTTTTGGGTTGGTTGTGCTGCCAAAGTCACTGTAGTGGTCATAGCGGCCAGCTAATTGAAGTTCTAGCTCTTCAGCCAAAGGAATTGAAAGCTCTAAATACGCCGCATACTGGTCGCGTTCTGCTGAAGCTGACACCGACTCAGTACCAAAGATCAAACCGCGTTGGAACTGTACGTCTGGTACGTCAGACACTTGTTCTTCACGATACTCCACGCCCGCAGCCATCATGACAACGTCGTCACCAAAATCAAAGGCTTCGCCCGTAATGTGCGCATCAACGCTGGTCATGCGAGATTCGCCGCGGCGCACTAGGCTGGTTGTTATATCGTCAATTACGCTTTGCGGGTTGGTTACACCACCAAATGGATTGTAGTTGCCAAGATCGATTTGCTCTTGTAACCAGTCAACGCGAACCCAACCTTGTGATTGGTCACCGCTTTGCTCTGAACGGCTACGGCCTTTTTGTACCGACGCTTCCCAATCATAGTCGTTGAATGTACCGCGAAGGCCCGCGACAAGACGTAGGGTATCCGACTCAATGTCCCAACGGCGAGCGCCAGCGTCAACAGGGCGGTAGCGACCAATTTCAATGTCTTGCCCGAAAGGGTTATCAGGGTGAGTACCAGGAACGGTTAAGCCCGCGTCTTCATCGAGTGGGGTTGCTGCGCCGCCTGCTTCAGACGTATTGTGCTGCATAGCCACTTCCATAAACGCTGTGGTTTCATCGCCAATTTTGTAATCAAACTGGCCGATAAAGCCTACACGCTCAGAGGCGGGAATGGTAAGACCGAAAGGACCGTAATCGAACAAGCAGCTGCCAGATGCCGTAGCGCTATCTTCTGGGCAGTCTGGGTCGATTGTTTTAACACCATCTACATAAAAGTAGCCAGGGTAGCCGCGCGATGAACGAAAATCCATGCCGCCATAAGGTGATTGGTTCGCGGTACCGAAACGTCCCATTTCATCAGCACCTAGCGTGCTGTTGTTAAAGTAATCGATAATAACAGTAGCACTGCTTTTCTCGCTTTGAGAGCCCCACAAAATACTTGCTGTGGTTTCATCATAGCTTGGCCCAGTAGTACCACCGTAACCGGCGTTAATCTCAAGACCTTCATAGTCTTTCTTAAGAACAACGTTAACCACACCTGCTACCGCGTCTGAACCATAAATCGCCGATGCGCCATCTTTTAAGATATCAATGCGCTCAATGGCAGATACAGGAATAGAGTTAATATCAACAAATGAATTCGTAATGCTTTCTGCAAATGCGCTAATTGCTACCCGGCGACCGTTAATTAGTACCAGCGTCGCGTCTGGGCCCATACCGCGAAGCGATACTGCTGCCGCTCCATTCGCAGTCGAGTCTTGACTGTTATTGCGGGTTGAAAAGGTACCTGCGCCGGTAGCAGGCATACGCTCAAGTAACTGTTGAAGGTTTTCATAGCCCATACCTTCAATCATGGTTGCATCAATTGATTGAATAGGAGAGGGGCCTTCCATATCTGTACGCTTAATACGAGAACCGGTGACCGCTATACGCTCGAGGTTCGCTGATTCTTCGTCAGCTTGCTGTGCATGCGCAGGAGATAGAGAAGTTAATCCTGAAAGTGCTAATCCCACTGCAATTGCACTTACTTTACGACCTTGTTTCATTATTATTTCCTTATTATCCATCTTACTTGTTGTGTGTTTCTGCAACATAGTTATGCTGCGAAATTATGAATAGCATTCCTTATACTAAAGTTGCAATAGGGAAAAACGCGAAAAATGTGACACTTGGTTACAAGGTGTGTAAATAAAGACTTACTTTTTAGTGTAGTGCTTGTCTAAACGAAGTGATCTTAATGGGTTGAAATATCGAACGAGCGGAGAGCTGAAGCCTAATAGCCGAGTGCTACTGACTTGGTTTAATTAAAAAATAATTTGTACATACAAGCGTATGGTTCTTAATATGCTAGGTGGGAGGAGCGCTCATATTTTTTTCGTGAGATATTCGCGACCACTCATTTTCGCAGATCTGACCAGTCTTTTTATGATGAAAATTTGAACGTGAGTAAAGGTCGCTTTCAAAACGCAATTAAGACTGAACTTGAATAGCTTTATTGAAGTGCCACAAAGACTCTGTCTTTCCTTGGTAAATACATATCATGGGTGTCTAAAGAAAATGCAACGGATGTCGCTTTGCCTTGAACCTCTTCAACTGGAATGAATCCATAGTAGCGGGAATCGACACTATTGTTTCTGTTGTCCCCCATAGCGAGGACATGAGCTTTGGGCACAGTGACCATATTAAAACTCTTTGCAGGGCTTGGTATTGGGTTAAGCGCTATAGTGCGATTGTGACCTAGAATGTCTTCAGAATAAACCTGCTCATTTGAGAAGGTTAATGCCGCTTTCTCACCGTTAATAAAGAGCACATTATTGTTTAATGCGACCTTATCGCCTTCAACGGCAATGACTCTCTTAATAAGCCTAGTATCAGCAGCGCTGCTGTCGATAATCACGATATCGCCGCGTTTTATATCACCAGTTCGAGCAACTACAACATCGGTAAAGGGAAGCTCTAGCGTGTATGCTGATTTATCTACCACCACTCGGTCCCCGACCATAATAGTTGGCTCCATAGAGCCGCTGGGAACATGATACCAGTCAGCTACGCTACTTCTAAATGAGAAAAGCAAGACGATCAATAAGATAAAAGGCAGGTTGTTTTTTACGCTTTGTTTAATATTTTTCAAAATCGAGTGCTCGCTATTCGCATCTGGCAAAA
Source organism: Alteromonas sp. PRIM-21 (assembly GCF_027563165.1). Classification (NCBI taxonomy): domain Bacteria; kingdom Pseudomonadati; phylum Pseudomonadota; class Gammaproteobacteria; order Alteromonadales; family Alteromonadaceae; genus Alteromonas; species Alteromonas sp. PRIM-21. Next base: position 39,599 of record NZ_JADOEK010000007.1, read on the forward strand.
TCATGCAAAGACTTTTGAAGTCTCACCTTTCATTGAATATAGAGGTCAATTTAACCCATTCGTTCAACTTACCGGTTTAAAAAATGTAAGTAACTGTGTCTTTGCCTATTCAGAATCGCCTTACCTCTAGTACTTTTATCTTAGTTTTTTTAAGTACGAACTTCTAAAGAGTGTAATTAATATGACCGAAAAGGGGCGAAACCGACGTACCTGTATAAGAACACGTACTAGTGTAATTAATATCGTCGTGCATTACTCACCTGCTATTACGCTGTTGAAAATGTTTGAACGAAGTTTAGAAGTTTAAAAAAGCGTTACGGAGGCATAAGTGACTGAGAAAGAGAAGGAGTCTGGGCGTCGAGAACAGGATGTGGCACTTAGTCACACCGAAGAAAAGGATGTACAAAACAATCAAAGTTTAAACTCTGTCTCTTTATACGCAATAGTGCATCGAGAGGGGCTGGAAGAGCTTCAGCGGCCTATGATGTCGCTATGGTGGTCTGGGGTTGCGGCGGGTATTGGTATTTCGCTGTCAATTCTGGCTGAGGGGATCCTGCATCACCTCTTTGCCGGTTCTCGTTATCAGTTTGTGATAGAGAACTTAGGTTATACGGTGGGCTTTGTACTGGTTATAGTAGGTCGGTTACAGCTATTTACTGAAAATACACTGTCAGTTATTTTACCGTTGCTAAGTAAGCCATCTCTTAATATGGGAGTGTGCATTGCACGACTGTGGACTATCGTTTTCGCCGCAAACATGGTTGGCACCTTCTTAGCCGCCTTTTTCAGCTATACTCTGCAAGCGGTTCCATCAGAGCTGGTGGAAGGAATGACTGCTATATCTGAACACTATGCCAAGTTATCACCGTCAGACGCCTTCTCATATGGCATAACGTCTGGATTTATCATTGCCGCTATCGTTTGGATGAAGCCTTCGGTTAAACATTCGCAAATATGGATGATAGTTATTTTTACCTATTTAATAGCTATAGGAAATTTCACGCACGTGATAGCCGGTTCAACCGAACTTTTCTTGTTAGCACTACAAAATAAAATAAGCGTTCTTGAAACAATCTCACTAATTGGCGCAACACTATTAGGAAATATTGTGGGCGGAACGGGGCTGTTCGCGCTACTAGCTTATGGACAGGTAGTAAGGGAAATAGAGAAGTAGAAAGGTAAGGAAATCGAGAAATAACACATAATAAATAAAAATGCCCTTAGCGCTTGCCGCACTTAGGGCATTTCAAAACAAACGTTAGCGTGCTCGCAGATTACTTATGACGCTCACGCAACACATCTAGCGCATCGTTTAGCGACATATCGCTTGCTTGAAGCAGTACAGTTAAGTGATACAACAAATCAGCGGCTTCGTTTTTAAGCTCTTCTTTATCGTGGACAGTAGCTGCTAGTGCGGTTTCAACGCCTTCTTCACCTACTTTTTGCGCTATGCGCTTGATGCCTTTGTTATAAAGGCTTGCGGTGTAGCTGCTTTTAGGGTCGGCATCTTTTCGAGCAGCCAAGACACGTTCTAAATCTGCAAGAAAGGTAAATGCGGGTGTATTGCCATCAAACCAACAGCTTTCAACGCCTGTATGGCACGTCGGGCCGTTAGGGTTGGCTAGTACCAATAGTGAATCTTGGTCGCAATCGCAGGCAACGCTCACTAAATCTAGTGTGTTACCTGAGGTTTCACCCTTGGTCCACAGGCGCTGCTTTGAGCGGCTGAAAAAAGTCACTTTACCGGTTTCAAGGGTTTTCGCTAGTGCATCTTGGTCCATGTAGCCCTGCATTAACACTTTGCCTGATAGTGCGTCTTGCACAATGGCAGGCAGCAGGTTGTCCATCTTGTCCCAGGCTAGTTTATTGCTGTTTTCATTAGTAATGATCACGGGTTTACTCCTTCTGCTTGCGCCGTTAAACCGTGACGCTTACGCATGGCAACGCCATTGCTGGTTAACTCTGCTTTAAGCTCATCAATGTTGATGATGCCTTTGTGAAATACCGATGCTGCAAGCGCGCCATCTACGTCAGCCTGTTGAAACACATCCGTAAAGTGGGCAATTTCACCCGCGCCACCCGATGCAATTAGGGGCACTTCGCAGACATCGCGCACGGCTTTAAGCTGCTTCACATCATAACCTTTACGCACACCGTCTTGGTTCATGCAGTTCAGTACTATTTCACCTGCACCGCGCGACTGAACTTCTTTAATCCAGTCAATGGTTTGCCACTGGCTTTTCTGTGTGCGGCTCTCATCACCTGTAAACTTGTATACTTCGTATTGGTCGGTTGCTTCGTTATAAAAACTGTCGATACCAATTACTACGCACTGTTGTCCGTACACATCATGAAGCTGGTTAATAAGCTCAGGGTTATTAAGGGCAGGGGAGTTAATCGAAATCTTATCCGCCCCCATTTCCAAAATGCGCCCAGCATCTTCAATGCTTTTAATGCCGCCCGCTACGCAAAACGGTATATCAATAACCTGTGCAATACGGCTTACCCAGCTTTTATCTACCACTCGGGCGTCAGAGCTTGCAGTGATATCGTAAAATACCAACTCGTCGGCACCCGCTTTCGCGTATTGCTCGGCAAGAGGCACGATGTCACCAATAATCTCATGGTTTCTAAACTGAACGCCTTTAACGACTTTACCGTCGCGTACGTCCAAACAGGGAATTATGCGCTTTGCCAGCATGCAATAGCCTCCTTCACCGTGAATTTACCTTCAAGTAATGCACGACCTAAAATTACGCCACCAACGTTAGTCGGCTTCAAAGCTTCGATATCAGCAATACTGCCGATACCGCCAGATGCTTGCCAGCTTACATTAGGGAAACGGGCCGCCATTTCTTGATAAAGCTCAGTGTTCGCGCCCTGTAGCGTACCGTCGCGGCTAATGTCAGTACATAGTACATGCTTTGCGCCTACTGTAGCGAAGTCTTCCAGTAAGCCTTCAAGGGCTACGCCAGAATTCTCTTGCCAACCATGGGTGGCAATAAGCTTTTCGCCGCTATCGCTTATATTAATATCAAGGGCTAAAACAATGTGCTCTGGACCGTACTTTTCTACCCAAGATTTCACTAGTTCAGGTTGCTTAACGGCCAACGAGCCAATAACTACGCGGCTAACGCCCGTTTCTAGTAACTGCGCAACTTCTTCTTCACTACGAATTCCGCCGCCGGCTTGAAACTTCATGCGCTTGGTATCGACCATAGACTTAATTAGTGAAAGCTGACGTTTACTGGTGTCTTTAGCGCCCGTAAGGTCAACAATGTGGAGCCAAGTCGCACCTTGGTCAGCATAGTCGTGAACCACATCAACAGGGTCCAGTTCGTATTGGGTTTTTTGCTCGTAATCACCTTGATAAAGGCGGACTACATGTCCTTCAATAAGATCAATCGCTGGAATAATCATTATAGGTTCACAAAGTTAGTCAGTAGTTGTGCTCCGGCTTCGCCAGAACGCTCTGGGTGGAATTGCACCCCGTAAAAATTGTCTTTGTTTATGGCCGCAGAAAACGCATTTCCATAAGTACAGCTTGCAAGCGTATGCTCGTACTCAGGTACGGCAAAGCTATGCACAAAATAAAAGTAGGTATCTTGTGGAATGCCTTTAAACAGACTTGCGTTGTCGTGACTGCTGTTATGAGAGACGGTGTTCCAACCCATGTGAGGTAAGCGCACACCTTTTGATTCCATGCGAGCCACATGACCTGGCATAAGGTTTAAACAATCGATGTTGCCTGTACCTTGAAAACCACCTTCGGCACTGGATTCAACCATAAGCTGCATGCCCAGGCATACACCTAGTACAGGTTGGGTTAGCGTCTGAAGGGTTTCCACTAAAGCTTTTTGCTTAATGCTTGCCATAGCCGCGGCTGCTGTACCTACGCCGGGTAAAAACACTTTGTCAGCGCTTTTAATCACGTTTACATCGTCAGATACGTCTACTTCAACGCCCAAGCGTTCAAGGGCAAAGCGTACCGACGAAATATTCGCGCAGCCGGTATTCACTATGACTATTTTTTGTCGCTGGCTGGTGTTTACCACTGACATTACAGGGCTCCTTTACTGCTAGGTAATGCATCACCCTGGCGCGTAATGGCTTGGCGTAGCGCACGGCCAAATACTTTAAACAGGCTTTCTACCTGGTGGTGAGCGTTACCTTCGCTGGTGGAAAGGTGCAGCGACAGCCCCATACTTTGCGCCAGTGAGTAGAAGAAGTGCGGCACCATTTCAGTAGCCATTTCGCCAACTTGGTCGCGACTAAACTCTGCATCAAACTTAAGGTGTGGGCGGTTTGAAATGTCCATAATACATTCCGCACGGCACTCATCCATTGGCAACGCAAACCCAAAACGGCCAATACCGCGTTTGTCGCCCAGTGCCTTTTTAAGCGCCTCACCTAGTGCAAGGGCGGTATCTTCTACACTGTGGTGGTCGTCAATGTGTAAATCGCCATTGGTAGTAAGATTTAGCTCGAAGCCACCGTGGGTCGCAATTTGGTCAAGCATGTGATCAAAAAAGCCCATGCCGGTTTGAATGGTTGATTTAGCCTGCGAGTCCAAATCTACGCGCACGCGAATATCGGTTTCGGAGGTGGTGCGTACCACTTCAGCAATACGTGACGACGCTAACAAGCTTTTCTGAATATCGTTCCAATTTAAGCTTTCGCGGTTGTATTGGAAGCTGCGAATACCCATGTTTTCAGCAAGCTGTACGTCGGTAATTCTGTCACCAATTACAAAAGAGCGGGTGAAGTCCACCTTGCCTTGCTGTAAGTATTCTTGCACTAGACCAAGCTTGGGCTTGCGGCATGTACAGTTATCTTCGTCGAAATGCGGGCAAATGAGCACGTCGTCAAACACTACACCTTGGCTTTCAAAAATCGCCATCATGGCATTGTGTGGCTTGTCGAAGTCTTCTTGCGGGAAACTGTCTGTGCCCAATCCGTCTTGGTTACTTACCATAACGAGTTTAAACCCAGCTGCTTTAAGCTTTAGCAACACGGGAATGACGTTTGGCTCGAAAACCAGCTTTTCAAGACTGTCTAGTTGCTTATCTACTGGCGGCTCTTCAACAAGTGTACCGTCGCGGTCAATAAATAAAATGGCTTGCTGACTCATGCCGCATCCTCACTATTTTTAAATTCGTTAATCAACTGCATTAAACGCTGATTTTGTTCTTCTGTGCCTATGCTAACGCGTAAACAGTTTTGTAAATTAAGCTGCTTCGATTGGTCGCGAATAAGCATGCCTTGGCTTACCAAGTACTGCATCAACGCAGATGCTTTTGCATAGCGGAACAAAATGAAGTTTGCTCGCCTGTCACCAACTAGCTCAAAGCCTTCAACCGCTTCTAACGCTTCAGCTAATACTTCTTTTTCGCGGTTGAGCGTTGCAACCTGTAGCTCAAGTAACGTTAATGACTCGGCCGATAATGCTTGCGCGGCAATCTGCGCTACTGGCTCTGGAATAGGATAGGGCGCTATCACTTTAAGTAGAGCTTGAATAACGGGTGCCTGAGCAAGCGTAAAACCACAGCGGAGCCCAGCCAGTGCAAACGCTTTCGAAAGCGTGCGAAGTACCACAAGGTTAGGGTAGGTTTTTATTTCATTTGCCCACGTATTGTCAGCATCGAACTCAATGTACGCTTCATCAACAACAACGAGCGCTTTATCGGCAAAGTGATTAAGTACAGTTTTAATGTCTTCGCGGGCAACCGGCGTACCGGTCGGATTATTCGGCGCGCAAATAAAAATAACGTTCACGTCTTCTTCGGCGCAGACGGCATTTACATTCAAACTGAAATCATCGTTCAGCGGCACTTTTTTAATGCCCACATCGCAGGTTTCAGCACTTATTGCATACATACCGTAGGTAGGCGGGCAAATAAGAATCTTATCTTTACCCGGCGTACAGAAGGTACGAATAAGCAATTCTATGCCTTCATCTGCACCACGAGTAACGATTAGCTGCGACTTATCAAGGCCTGCATAATCGGCGTAACCACTCACTACCGCTTCAGGCTGACACGACGGATAGCGGTTAAAGTTACTGCTATCTACGCTGTATTCGTTAGCATAAGGTGACTCGTTGGCATTAAGCCAGTCTTGACCACCGGAAAACAAACGACGTGCCGACTCGTAAGGCTTTAACGGCACTAGGTTGTCGTTAATTAGGTTATCGATAAGTGCCGACATTAGGCGTCTCCCTGCTTAAGTGCCTGCATACGAAGTGCAACAGCCTGTTCGTGAGCGTCTAATCCTTCTGCTGCCGCTAGTGCCATAATAGCAGGGCCTAAATTGCGCATGCCGTCTTCACTTAACTCTTGAATCGTGTAACGACGCATAAAGTCCAACAGACCAAGGCTAGAGTAATTCTTAGCATAGCCGTATGTGGGCAGCACGTGGTTAGTGCCTGACGCATAGTCGCCTGCAGATTCTGGCGACCAAGGGCCTAAGAAAATCGAGCCGGCGTATTTAATTTTGGGTAAATAATCACGGGCGTTTTCTATTTGCACGATTAAGTGTTCAGCCGCATAGGCGTTGCTTGCTTCAATAGCTTGTTCAATTGAATCAGCCAAAATATAGCGTGCATTTTCCATAGCAGGGCGTGCAATTTCAGCGCGAGACAATGTTGCTAATTGACGCTCAACCGCGGCTCTTGCCGCTTCAATAAGCGTCGCGCTGTTAGATACCAAAATAGCCTGCGAGTCAGGGCCGTGCTCTGCTTGAGAAAGTAAGTCTGCAGCGACGAACTCAGGGTTTGCGAATTCATCAGCAAGTACTAACACTTCTGATGGACCAGCCGGCATATCAATGGCCGCACCATCAGCGCGTTGGCTAACTTGTTGTTTTGCTTCAGTAACAAAACTATTGCCCGGCCCGAAAATTTTATCGACCTGGGGAATCGTTTCAGTACCTAGCGCCATGGCTGCAACCGCTTGCGCTCCGCCGCATAAAAAGATCTTATCAATACCGCACTTTCTAGCTGCATAGGCAATTTCAGGGGCGATAAGCTGCTCTTTGTTTGGCGGTGTGCACAGTAGTTTGTTCTCACAACCTGCCACTAGTGCTGGTACACCAAGCATCAGCACGGTAGAAGGAAGTGGAGCACTGCCGCCTGGAATATAAAGACCTACTGCGTCAAGAGCAGTGAAGCGCAGCTCACACTTAACCCCTGGTGTGGTGGTTAGCGCAATATCACTTGGCATTTGCGCTTCGTGAAACATTTTTATGTTGTTAAACGCAGTATCGATCGCACTCGCTACTTCGGGCGTTACCTTAGCAGCAAGGGTATCGATATTTTCTTGCGAAAGCACAAGGCCAGTGAGATCTGGGCAGTCAAATTTACGAGTGTAATCAAGTACTGCCGCATCACCATCTGCTTCAACGCGGGCGATTATCTCGCCCACGGTTTGCTTTAACTGTTGGCTATTGGCCATAGCCGGGCGGGCTAGCGCCTGTTTTTTCTCATTTGCCGAGAGAGATGACCAAGTAATCATAATTGTCTGCCTTTTAGCCCATCATTTTTTCGATTGGCATTACAAGAATAGAACTACAACCAAGGGCTTTAAGCTTTTCCATGGTTTCCCAGAATAAGGTTTCTGTAGAAACAACGTGGATAGCTACTTGCTCTTCATTTCCAGCTAATGGAAGCACCGTTGGGTTTTCAGCACCTGGAAGTAGGCTTTTCACCTGCTCTAAATAGGCTTTTGGCGCGTGTAACATGATGTACTTGCTTTCTTTCGCTAGTAATACCCCATCAACACGAGGCATAAGACGATTAACAAGTGTTACTTTCTCGTCGCTAAGTTCGCTGTCAGTACGCTTGATAAGTACCGCTTTACTGCGGAAGATGACATCTTTTTCTACAAGGCCATTTGCTTCAAGGGTTGCGCCTGTTGATACCAGGTCACAGATAGCGTCAGCTACACCAGCGCGAGGTGCTACTTCTACTGAGCCCTGTAGCATTACAGCTTTTGCGTTAATGCCTTGGTCTTTGAAGTAGCGCTCAAGAAGATAAGGGTAAGTGGTTGCTACTTTTTTGCCTTCTAAAGACTTGATACCGTCGTAATCCATTTCATTAGGTACGGCAATTGACAGCCTGCAGCCGCCGTAGTCTAGACGACGCAATACTTCATACTCAAACGGCTTGCCTGCTGCTTTGCGTTCAAGCATTTTTTCTTCAAGCTCATTTTCGCCAATGAAACCAAGGTCGCAAACGCCATCCATAACAAGGCCTGGAATGTCGTCATCACGGACGCGAAGTAAATCAATTGGCTCGTTCGTTGAGTGCGCAATCAGCAGGCGATCACGAATGTTCAATTTAATGCCGATAGCTTTAAGAAGTGCGATGCTGTCATCACTCAAGCGACCTGATTTTTGTACGGCAATTCGAAGTCTGTTGCTGTTACTCATTGAAACGTTCCTTACACGTTGTGTTTTAACTTTTGATTGCGCCTAAAACGAAAAACCCCCGGAAGTTTCCTTCCGAGGGTCGAGAATTTTTCTATCTGCGCCACTGGAAGGATTCATAGACCTTCCAGCACGAACCTGAAAGGTTATGCTTTGTGGTGATGGTGATGTTTCGCCGCGCAGTTAATCATTTTGATGAATTAAATTCCTAATTTCGAACGGCTGAAACATTAGCGGTTTGAGGATGGATTTGCAAGGCCAAAGTGAACTCTTTTGCTACATTAACTCTAAATTAATATACATATAATAAAACTATTCGTTATGAATTAGTTGTGAACCATAATTTTGAGCACTTTTCTGCCGATAAATTATAAAACAGATATACATTTTAGGAGGGCGTATGAGCAACGATTTACTGTTTCCCATTTTGCCTCGTAATACAAAAGTGCCCGTGGAACCCGATGAGCGGGTGAAGAAAGTGCAGAAGACAAAGAAGTCTGAGCATCTTAGTGAAGAAGATCGCGACAACTATCAAGATATAAAACGCACGGAGGTAGTCGATGCGTCAATAGAGAACTCGAAAGACAAAGAGCGAGACAACAGCAGCGGTGGGCTTAAACACATTGATATTGATGTTTAGACAATTCTAGTGATTACGTTTTTCTGCGTTTAACGCTTCAAATAACGCTTCTATTTACCCGGTGACTTTGTGCTTTGGTAGATAGAAGGGCAGCGGCACACGCTTAGAATGAGACTCTTTCACCTTCACTGTAGCACTTATATAGCTTTCTAACACTGGCAACCCTTGTTGCTTGAGCGATTGCACTAGTTCTGTAGGCAGTTTTGCCTGACTATTAAATTGATTGACTACAATGCCCAATAGCTTAAGTTCTGGGTTATGGTCCTCTTTAAGTTCTGTTGCATTGTCGAGTAAGTGCTCGATAGCTTGTGCGGAAAAGTCATCACAATCAAAAGGTACACAAAAGCCATCTGCAGCAATAAGTGCCGCTTTTGAATAGAAATTAAAATTTGGTGGCGTATCAATAAAGATATGGTCGAATTCCCCTTTTAACTCCTTCAGCGCATCTTTAAGCTTAAAAATTTTGTATCGAGATTCAAGTTCTCGCTCTACATCAGCTAAGGCTGGTGAGGACGGCATGACAAACAGATTTTCAAAAGGCGTAGGGTGAACGAACGCGTTAGGTTTCTTTGCGGTTCTAAATATTCCCACCACTTGTTTGAACATATCGGCCACAGTAAGGCTTTGCTCGTTGACGTCAAACCCCGTGTAGTGAGTGCTATTTCCTTGAGCGTCTAAGTCTACTAATAAAGTTCTATGGCCCAGTTTGGCGCTTTGAGCGGCTAGGTTGGTACTTATAGTCGATTTACCCACGCCGCCTTTTTGGTTAAACACCACGGTAATCATAAAAAATCCCTTCGCCAGTTGTGTTTAAAATATGCCCAATTGAAAGTGCTTATGCAAAAAATTGTTTGAGGTTTAATGCCAGTCACGCTCGGCGAGTTTACAGCAAAAAGCGCTAGCAAAAATAAAAAGGCCTCTTGCATTCAAGAGGCCTTTGGTTAGGTAAAGCACTAATCGCTATTTCGATTAGTCATAACAAGGACAGGCTCAGTTTAGTTCTTTATCTACCCAAAATTTTGTGCCTTTTACAGTGGCCTGTAAAGTAAGACCGCTTTCAGTCATGGTGTAAACAGTCACATTACCAAGATAACCTTCGCCTTCTGCAGACGCGCCTTTATTACCTGCTTTTGCCGCTACATCCGCATTGCCGCCAACAGTCCAACCATTTTCAATAAAATAGTTCATCGCCTTTTGAGTATGGAAGACCATGACAATGCGATAATCTTTAGCGCCTAAGCCAAGGCCTACGCCACCTTCAGCCATATTCATATATGTTTTTGCACCGGTAACGTTGTTGTTCACCACGCCGTAGCCTGTACCTGCGGCCACAAAAAACACATTAATGTTGGCGTTAGTGAATACAGCGTAGCCTGCGGCATCCCTTATTTGAGAGCGAGTATCTGGTTTCTCGGTATAGAGGCGTGCAAGCGCATTCTCTTGCATGTCTAAAATAGCTTGTTGCTTTTCAGCAACAGTGCCATCGCCCATAGAAGCGCAAGCAGTCAATGCCAAAACAGCAGCCAAAAATACAGACTTAATAGCTAACTTACTAATCTTCATGCAATTCTCCTTAGCATGTAGGTATTTTATCACTTGCGTTAAAAGACAGCTTCTAACGCTAGTAATTCAATAAAATACCGTTTTTGTTTACGTTTCATGACTTGTACGCAAAAACTGTGCTAGGTGATGCATTCAAACTAAAATCAGAAAAAGCTAAATGCGCTATAAGCTTCTCTCAAGTGAATATTTACCACTCGATTTCTAACTCAAGCGCACCGGGGTGGTCGGTTTGACCAACCATTTCTTCGTACGGCGTGCTTTGGCGAAGCCAAACGTGCTCAAATGCTTGCGAGTCGAAATGTTCTCTAATTTCATTCAAGCAGTGAAACGTTTTAGGTTGCGACTTTTTGTCTCTAACTAAACTGCGCGATGCACCCATACCCGTTGCAGCAAGGTAGTTACCACCTTCTAATGACTCAATGTATAAATTCATAATGTTGTCCTCGTTAGGTCGCAGCTAACTTTGGCTGCGTCTTTTAATTAATTAGTCGAAAACAGTGACAATGATCATTAATTTTGTGTCATGAAGGTTTTCATTCAGCCTCGTTAGAACACCGAAAACCGAAAACCGAACCTTTGAAGTAGAAGGGCGTTTGCTGGAAGCAAACTGTAACAGCGAGCGTTACCACCATTTGTTCGTGCACACCATGATCCCCGCCTTGTGCAAATTATCGTGTACTAGCTTTTTATCTTCCGAGTTTAAAAATGCGCCCAACTCAAACTGCTGCAAAGAGGTTTGTAAAATTAATCGTGACATCCGCTTCAGGCTTGTGTCTTTTTGATAAAACAAGGACGTGTCTGGACGGGGGAAGCATAGGCTGGTGCCGTTCGAGCAGGAAATTTGAATGTGGTCAGCAGAAACTAAAATTGTTTCCCATCGGTAGGTGGCTTTAGACACTAAGTACATAACTAACGCGAGCAACCCCACTTCTACCCCTGCAAACGGCAAGATTACCCAAGCACCTACTAAAGACCACGCAATAGCGATTAGACCAACAAACAAAGCAAACGCCATAATTAGGTATTTAGTTTGCCGCCATGTTGCTGAGCGGTTTGGCGAAAGATGCAGTTGCACCTGTTGCTCAAATGTAGATACTTCAACCATATTTTACAAAGTGCTATACATGACAATTGCGTAAGTAAAAGCTTATACGTTTCGAGCCAACAATAGTTTGAAAAATGTACTAATGCTAATGATTAACGTGTTAAGCGAATTTATTTTCTAACAATTATCATTGTTTTGTCGTAAGGACGTGTGTGATTTCTTTTTTTAAGCGCCAAACGGGCAAATTAATTGTAGTTTTACTTCTTTTTATCTGGTGTGGCCTTTGGTTAGCTCAGCCCGCTCCCATTGAGCTTGTTAAGGAATTTGGACTTTTCAGCGGGCTAGGTGTGATAGGGGCTATATTTGCAAACGCTACAGGCGCCGGTGGAGGTGTGGTGTTTGTTCCGTTTTTTAACTATCTATCGTTTTCTCCTCAAAGCGTAGTGGCAACCAGCTTTGCTATTCAATGCTGCGGAATGACCGCTGGCGCATTAACGTGGGCGGCGTATTATAAAAGACAGCACAAGTACGATGGCTACTGGCAAGCGCTGCCGAGCGCACTAATGCTAACCATTCCTTCGTCAATTTGCGGTATAGGGTTTGCGCAATATTCGTCGCAAAGCAAGCTTCTGCTCGAACATTTATGGGGTGGAGCTAATAACCTTCATATTGCTTTTGGAAGTTTTTCTATCTTATTAGCGATTGCAATTTTTGCTTCTATTCCTCTAATGAAGCGCACTCATTTTATCAAAGAGTTACAAACAAAAGACTTAGTGTTTCTGCCCTTCATCGGTTTTCTAGGCGGCATTATTACGGCCTGGCTTTCGGTGGGAGTGGGTGAGTTAGTGGCGGTTTACCTCATTATTCGTGGGTTTAATGTCACCATGTCTATCGCGGTTGCGGTTATCTTATCTGCGTTTACTGTGTGGTCAGCGCTGCCATATCACGCTTTTATAAATCCGTCGGTGGTTTGGCAGGTCGTTTTGTTTGCTGGAGCGGGCGCAATCATCGGTGGAATGATTGCCAAATATGTAGTTTTGGCATTTTCCGTTCAGCGTCTAAAACTTTTTTTCGGTATGTGGGTACTAATTTTAGGAGTCACAAGTTTACCTATTCTTTAAGTCATGAGCTAGCGACAGTTAGCAGCCCAGCTTGCTGCGATTTAAAGCCTAAAAGTAACATAACGTAGTGCATAGTAACGCGCACTATTCAGGTTCTTCTTCTAAACGCCAATCTCGATAAGGAAAGATAAAATGGATATCAATCCTACCCCTCAGAAACGCTACAACGTGTTTCAGCCACAATGGTCATCTCATGCGGTTATTTATCAGGTCAACACCCGTCAGTTTTCAGAAGAAGGAACTTTCGAGGGTGTAAGAAAAGGGCTTGCGCATATTAAATCCTTGGGCGCTGATATCATTTGGCTTATGCCTGTACATCCTATTGGTGAAAAGAATAGAAAAGGCGAGCTTGGAAGTCCCTACGCCGTTAAAGACTACTTGGCCATTAATCCAGAATTCGGTAGTGACGAAGATTTCAAAGCGCTGGTGGACGAAGCGCACCGGCTATCGCTGAAAGTCATCATTGATTGGGTACCAAATCACAGTGCATGGGATAATCCATTAGCTGAACAGCACCCTGAGTGGTACGCCAAAGATTATAAAGGCGATTTTCGTCCCTCGCCGTGGTGGGATTGGAGCGATATTATTGAGTTCGATTATGAACAAATTGGCCTTCGAAAATACATGATTAATGCAATGTGTTACTGGGTTGAAAAGTTCAATATCGACGGCTTTCGTTGTGATGTGGCAGGTTATGTGCCGAACGACTTCTGGACTCAAGCTGTCGAGACATTAAATGCAATTCGGCCTGTCTTTATGCTGGCTGAATGGGAGAATCGCGACCTTCACGAAAATGCGTTCAATATGACTTACGCATGGAGCTGGAATGAAACACTTCATGAGCTCGCTCACGGAAAGTGCTCACTAGATAGGTTGCGCAAGTATTATTCGTGGAACGAACGCAGCTGGCCAGCCTCTGCGTATAGAATGACCTTTGTTAGTAATCACGACAAAAATGCCTGGGATGGCACTCAGCGTGAACAGTTTGGCGAAGCACTTGAAGCTTGCATTGCTTTATCGGTAATAGGTGAGGGCATGCCCCTAATTCATAATGGGCAAGAGGCGGGAGAAACTAAACGGTTAGCATTCTTCGAGCGCGATCCTATTGAATGGCAAGACCATAAAATCGGCAATTTGTATCGCGAGCTTATTACACTTAAAAAATCTAAAGCCGTACTAGGAAATGGAGAGTATGGCGCAAGGATGATTCAGGTCCCGAACTCGACAATGGACAAGGTTTTCAGCTTTGTACGCCATAACGAGCGGGAAAAAGTGTTTGTTGTTATTAACTTTTCAAATGAGCATCTCGAAGTAACCTTCGAAGAGCCATTATTTCAGGGCGAATACACACATTGGCAGCGTAATGAAAAACGAAGGGTTAACGCTGATTCGGTCTATAAACTTGAACCATGGCAATTTGAAATTTGGATAGCTTGAAGCGTTGATCGTTTGGCGTCGTGTTTAACTACAAAAGGTATATGAGATTTTTCATTTTTACTAAGTAAAGATTAAGGACGAACTATGACTACGAATGAGCCAAGTGAAAAAACCGAAGACCGCTCTTTAAATAATCACGCTGCGCTGAAAACTTCCATTGCCAATGGTGATGTAAGAGAGGTCAAGACGCGGCTTAAAGGGCATTCTTTAAACAAGCTAGAGAAAGGCTACTTAATTGACCTCGCTCGCTTAAGTGGGAACAGTGAGATAGAGGAAGTAATCAAGTCTACGCCGGAAAGTTAGGTTTTTCTTAATTGCCCTAAGATATGTGCGTACCCTTCTATTACCGGAAGGGGCGCACCATAGTTTATACTTAAGAACGCAACCTTGTTTAAGTTACTTCCGTAGATGCTTATTATTGTTGAGATTTTCAACTTCAGCTTCAACGGGTTTTTCGAGTTTAGACACTGCGTAGGCAACGCCAAAGCCTAAACAGCTTCCCACCAAAACATCTGATAAATGATGTGCATCGCGCTTAGTCCTCGACTTTCCAATAACTGCCGTGGCAGCTAAACCTGCCGCTGATGCTAATAGTAGAGGTCCAGAAGTCCGAGGTATTGAGCCCGTCACTGCCGCTACTGCTGCCGCATGTCCTGATGGCATAGAGTTAAATTTGTCTTTCAATGCCGGGCCTTTTATTTCAGGGCCTGTCTCAGCTCTAGGACGCTTTCGTCCAATCAATCTCTTAAGGCCTGCATTAAGTAGACCTGCCACTGAGGCTGATAACGTCGATTTTAGAAGGAAGCGTTGTATTTTTGGAGCGTCCGTCATCTTAGATACAGCATAGGCTGAACCTGTTATCGCGGCGACTGATGGTGGCGTCGTTGCATTGCTCAATTTGCTAGACGTAATAAGGCTATCTTTACTCTGCGCTTTATCTGCACTGCGCCCATTCATTTTGCGCAGTGCTCGGTACGCGAGTAAACTTTTAATTCCTGTGGAAGCTAACATAAAAATCCTTTATTCGATGAAGTGGTGGGAGAGGGAATCAATACGTGCAGGCTTGATAGCACGTGTACAGAAAAAGTATTTAAACAATAAAAAGAGCCGCACAAGCGGCTCTTTTCTTAATGCAACATTACTCTTCCGAATTACCGTCTAAATTCCCTTCAGATGAGCGCTGATAACGCTTAAATTCGGTACGTGTAATCAATTCATCATCATTTAAATCGATTTTATCGAAATTGCGTGTTACGCCACTTCTTGAGGCTTCAGCTTTGGTAAGCTCGCCATCGTTGTTTGCGTCCATCATGTCGAATTTACTACGTGCGATTACTGCTTCATCTGCGATCACCGTCTTATCGTTCACAACAGTATCTTCGGCTACTTTATCGACCTTTGTCTTTTCTAAGTTTCCATTAGCTTTAAGCTCAGTTTCAGCTCTTAACTCGTGAGTCAGCCTTTTATCTTTTGTTGCGGCAACCACTTCATCTACATCAGTATCAACGTTAACCTCCGTTTCCATTGTACCTTGTGACCCCATGCTTTCTTTCATCGACTTTACTGAAGAAATCACTTCATCATCGAAATGTTGAGGGTGCTTCATGACATGAGCATTAAATTCTTTAGCTGAAAGTTGCATGTCTGAATTGGTATCAATTTTAGAGAAGTGCGCATAAATCTCATCGTCGTCTGCTTCTTCCCGCGAGATATATCCATTGTCGTCATTGTCTAAATCAACAAAGGTTGTGTCGATTTTTTCCATGTCGTCGCCAGCAAATGCACCAGCTGACAGAGCGGCACTAATTAATGTAGCAATAGTTAACTTTTTCATATCTTACTCCTTGGTTTTTCGGCCTCCATACTGCTTAAAAACGGAGGAGAGAGTTCACAAAGGATTATTCACAGCATATGCCATTTCAATAAAGTTTATTTAAAACAATAGTTTATATCTTTTCGGGGCTGGAGAGAATTACGCTAAATTGTGAGAACTATAGAATTTTATGCAAAAGTTACCCAATATTTTTAACAAAATTGGCACAAGCGCAGCGTGTCGATATAAGCAAACGTTGGTTATAAGTTTATAGCTTCACATCTCATTAAAAACGCATAGCGTTAAGTCGAAACTATATAGGCGTCAAGTACCACTGAGTTGAATGGAAAAAAAGCAATGTTTTTGGTCAAAACGCTTTCTCTCTACATTGCTCGACTGGCAAAATAGCCAAAATTTTCCGATAATCAAACCTTTAAACTACTTGATGATGTGATGGAAACGCGACTTCCGCTATATAAAAAGCTTCTGGTAATGTACCGCATTGAACCGGGGTGTCTTGGGCCGCAAGGTGCTGACTACGTCGAGGAGTTCTGTGTTTTTGCGAAGAAGAAGCTAAAAGACAACAATGGTCATTGTTTGCGATGGACTATTAAGCCCCGTTACGACAAAACACTGCCTGAGCTTGAATTTCAGATAAAAAACGCCGTACTTTCACGCGACAATGCGGCCAAATATATGGACAGTTTTGACATTGACATCGACGCTTTTGAAGAAGAGCTTGAAGAATCACTCGCCGATTTAGTTGACGCTTTTTTTGAACGTTAACTCAAACTTTAGCAATATTCGAAAAGCCATATCACTGCGAATATTGTCGTTAAAACGTAAACCTTTAATGGGCATTCAATAGGCTTTTTGGCATAATGCGCGGCCTAAAGTAGAAAAGTAATGACAGCGCTTAAACCATGCCCACAATAAATAACGTATTCTCATCAGATGGCCTTCTTGCTGGCGCTATCAAGGGGTTTGTGCCTCGCGAAGCGCAAACTGAGATGGCGAAGGCAGTTAAGCGCGCTATTGATACTACGGGTAGTTTGATAGTAGAGGCGGGTACAGGAACGGGAAAAACCTTCGCCTATCTTGCTCCAGCATTACTGAGCGACGGAAAAGCCATCGTTTCCACCGGGACTAAAAACCTGCAAGAGCAGCTATTTCACCGCGACCTACCTCTTGTAAAAAAAGCTTTGGGCAGCAAGCGAAAAACTGCACTGTTAAAAGGTCGTTCAAATTATCTTTGTCTTCACCGGGTTGCACAGCACAGCGGTAACTCAACTCTGGTTGAAAAAGAGGTATTGGGTCAGCTTTCAGAAGTGAAACGCTGGTCGAGTACAACCAAAACAGGGGATATGGGTGAGCTTAAGACGCTTCCCGAAGATGCTCGTGTCCTCCCCCTTGTTACCTCTACCGTGGATAACTGCTTGGGTCGCGACTGTCCAGATTATGAAGAATGTTATTTAGTCAAAGCGCGCAGAAAGGCGCTAGATGCTGATATTATCGTGGTAAATCACCACCTTTTCTTTGCTGATATGGCACTGAAAGATACAGGTTTTGGTGAGCTTATCCCTGAAGCCGACGCGATTATTTTTGATGAAGCCCACCAAATTCCTGACATTGCCAGTGATTACTTCGGTGAGTCACTTTCAACGCGTCAAATCCACGACATCGCGAAAGATATTACGCTGTTGTTCAGAACGGTTTTAAAAGATGCCGGGCAGTTAGATAAAGCCGCTGACAAATGTAGAATGATCGCGTCTGATTTGCGTTTACTGTTTCCTGACACTGCTGAAAGGGGCAATTGGGCTGAGGCGCTAGACCGTGACGACGTTCGTATGCAGGTGGGCAAATTAGCCGAAGCGCTGGGTGTACTGCATGAGGTGTGTAAATTACATATTGGCCGCGATAAAGACCTGGATAACATGTATGAACGTGTTGTTGCGGCAAGAGAGCAGTTAGACGCATTAAGCGATAACAAGCAAGAGAATGTGAGTCTGTGGTATGAGACAACGCAGCGCCACCTCATTATGCATTTAACGCCATTATCGATTGCGGCTAAATTCAGACGATTTGTCTCATCGCCGCCGCGCGGGTGGATATTTACTTCGGCAACCTTAATGGTGAACGGCGGCTTTGACCACTTCCAGCGCCGTATGGGCTTAGAAGACGCAGAAACCTTAGGTTTGGATAGCCCGTTTAATTACCCTGAACAGGCCATGTTGTGCGTACCTCGCTATTTGCCCGAGCCCAATAGCTATGCCATGCGCGAAACTTTGCTAGAAACGGCCAAACGGCTAATCAAAGCAAGTCGCGGTAGATGTTTCTTACTGTTTACTAGTCACGCAATGCTTAGGGAAATTGCCCAAAAGCTTGAAGATGAGATAGACAACCCGCTGTTAGTACAAGGGACAACAACCAAGCAGGCTTTGCTTGACGCTTATCTTGCAGATGAAAAAGCGGTATTGATGGGCACGGGCGCGTTTTGGGAAGGGGTAGATGTGCGAGGTAACGACCTAGTTTGTGTGATGATTGATAAGTTGCCGTTTGCGTCCCCTGATGATCCACTGCTTCAAGCGCGTATGGAAGATGTGAAAAAGCGCGGCGCGAATCCGTTTGGTGTTATCCAGATTCCCCAAGCGGTTATCACCTTAAAGCAAGGCGCGGGGCGTCTAATACGAGATCCGTCTGATAAAGGCGTACTGGTTATCTGTGATAACCGGTTAGTAACAAAACCTTACGCCAAAACCTTCATCGGTAGCTTGCCCGATATGAAGCGAACAAGAAGCTTAGACGAAGTAGAAACATTTTTAGCCGGCATTGATGAAGCCTAAGTTAAAGCACTGAAATGCGGTTAAAGAGTGCTCACTCTCTATCGCTATTTTCAGTTGGTATGAAATAAGAGATAAACATGAATATTTTAGCTATAGATACGGCAACCGAAGCGTGCTCAGTGGCGCTTAAGTATAACGATACTATTATTACGCGCTTTGAAATATGTCCTCAGCTACATAGCCAACGTCTACTTCCCATGGTAGATGAAGTATTAAAAGAAGCACAGGTAGCACTAACCGATCTTGATTTACTGGCTTTTGGTCGAGGCCCTGGCAGCTTTACCGGAGTTCGTATAGCAACGGGCATGATTCAAGGTCTAGCGCTAGGAACGGGGTTAAAGGTCGCCGGCGTAAGCACGCTTGAAGCAATGGCGTTCGAAATGGCGTCTAAAACCGAAGACAAAGCGGCATTGATCGCTGTTGCATCAGATGCGCGCATGAATGAAGTGTATTTTGCTGTTTATAAGCAAACAGAAGAAGGTGTTTTACTCACTATTGACGAGCAAGTTTGTCCGCCAGAAGTGGCTATTGAACAGCTAAATGAACAACGAGAAAATAACAGCGCTACCGTTATTGCCGTTGGCACAGGCTGGTCTGCTTATGATGAACTTACAAAATGGAAGTCTGAAGTAATTGGTGAAACAACGTCTGACGTTACCCTTCCAAACGCGCAATTCATGCTACAGCTTGCACGCGAAGCTTATGAAAAAGGTGAAGTGTCTGACGCCGTGAATGTTGAACCTGTTTATTTGCGCGATAAAGTAACGTGGAAAAAGTTACCGGGAAGAGAGTAGTAATACTTAAAAGCGTACCTGCTTAAAGCGAATGGATTGCTACAGTTTGCTCCTGTATGGTACGTTTTTTGCCTTATCAACCTCGTATGATTATAAATAATAACTTCGCATTACCGTCCTCTGAACCTTCGCAGGGACGAGTTGCAAAGATCAGTAAAGACCCCGAACAGCAAAATAAGGGGCAAAATGAATCGTCGGTAAAGGCGATTGTTGTTGCGCCCGACGAACAGGGTACGGATAACGCTAAAGCCTACCAGCAATTTGTTCGAGAGGATGGCAATACCTATTCTCAAAACGCGATAGCTTCTTACACCAGTTTTGAAAAACAACAACAACGAGAATCTATCCAGTCAATGTTTGGCGTAGATATCTACGCATAAATCTACGCACACTGCTGTCTTTTTACTTGCAAGTTAATTATAACGAATTGTTAAATCTCGCACATCCTTTTGAACTAACTACTACTGTATCTACACTAAATTAGTGTGGCATACGGCCCCTTTTGCGTTTATCCAATACATTAATTGAACGACAATGGTAGTCGTCTCGTATTAATGCTAATGTTGAGTTGCTAGGATGCGGTTTTTCTTTGTAACTTAAAGAGATACGTAAGAGTATATAAGAGTTTTTAGATGTGTTGCCGCACAAGAATTTCGTTTAGAACACCTGTTGAATCATTGTGATTCAATTAGGCGCAACATTTTTTCTAGGGTTCAGAGGAGCGCTTTGATGTCTCGTTATTTAATTCTAATTACGGTCATGTTATTTACAGGCTGTACCATAGTTCCAGATAGTATCGATGTACCTGAAGGTACCCAGTTAGTCAGCTACTCTAAGGCGGTGACTTCAGGTGCTAGTGCGCAAGGTCAAAAAGCGCGATGGGGTGGTATGATTGTTGGGGTTGAAAATAAGCCTAACAAGACATTGATCGAGCTTGCTCACTTTCCTTTGAACCACTACGGTAAACCTTCCACCAATGGCGAAACGTCAGGCCGATTTAAAGTTCAAATAGATGGCTTTGTTGACCCTATAGTTTTTGAAGAAGGGCGCTCCGCAACATTTTTAGGCAGTATAACTGCACCGACTGCGGGTATGGTTGGGGAACAACCTTATATCTACCCAACAATTATCGCCGAAGACTACTATATGTGGAAAAAACAAGAAGTTTACGATGTAAATACTTACTTCTTTAACTATCACACCGGCTGGTATTCACCATTTTATCGCTTTAATGGTCCGTGGATGTACCCGCATTTCAATAGAACCCGCGTAATCCGGTATCAAAATGCACCGAGCAAAGCAAAGTTACCTTCTACCAACAATAGACCAAGTAACAACAATTCTGAGCCGCGTGGTAAATCACCAAGTACCAACAAGCGACAATAGGGATAGTTAATTGGGGCGGCATATAATTGCCGCCTTATTGGTTTTAGTGGAATGAAAATGTAAGGGAGGCGGCGGTTATTTGCCGGTACGGAGCGTTATGATTGAAACAGAATTCAATATTGGAGCACTACACCTAGCTGCGTTAGATAACCAAGGTGGTGGCAAAGTTGTTATTGGTTTACACGGGTACTTAGATAACGCAGAAAGCCTAAGGTTGCTAGCGCCTTATCTTCAAACCCACCGCTTTATTGCAATTGACCTTGCAGGGCATGGCCGTTCATCTCATCGTGTGCATGGTGCGCATTACAATCAAGCTGACTACCTGCAAGACTTGTACGCCTTAATTGAATCTCAAAATTGGGAAGAGGTAATTCTACTGGGGCACTCACTTGGTGGAATCCTTGCTAGCTTATTCGCTGCACTCTTCCCCGAAAAAGTCTCTGCTGTCATTAGCATTGATGCATGCGGCCCGCTTACAGAAAGTGAAGAGACCACTGCATCGCAAATGCGAGAGTCTATTATCAGCCGTCATGCTAAATCGCGTAATAAGTTGCGAATCGTCGATTTAGAAGATGCTGTAAAAGCGAGATGCAAAATTTCAGATATTCCAGAAGAGCACGCCCGTTCAATATTGTCTAGAAACTTAACTCAAGATGCTGGTGGACATTGCTTTTGGGCGAGCGATCCTAAACTACGCACAAAATCATCGTTAAGGTTCACAGAAAAACAGGCAGAATCTCTTATGCGTGCTATTGTATGTCCTGTACTTTTTATCGGTGCATCTAATAGCTTTAAAAATCTAGAGTCAGTCTTTCCAAAAAGGAAGGGGTGGTTTTTAAATGCACAATACGAACAATTAGTAGGCGGTCATCATATTCACATGGAAAATACTGATGATGTAGGGCTACTAATTCGCAATTTTGTTGAGCAATTGTAAATTGTGCCGTTTATTTTTTTTTACACTTCCTATACTATTCGCAAGTTATCAGACCAGTTACATGGGCACGTCTTCTAAAGTGCTCATTAAATAGTATAAGAATAAAGTAGAGGAGGTTTTGGTGGAAAAAACCTGGCTTAAGCATTACGACCCTCGCGTTTCCGCAGAAATCGATGCCGATCGTTACGCATCTGTAGTAGACATTTTCGAGCAGTCGGTTAAGAAGTTTAAAAACAAAGAAGCCTTCATTAACATGGGGCACTCAATTTCGTTTGAGGAGCTAGATACCTTATCAGCGCAGTTCGCTGCATACTTACAGTCTAGCGGCTTAAAACGCGGTGATGCTGTGGCAATTATGATGCCTAACCTCCTTCAGTACCCTGTTGCTATGTTTGGGATATTGCGTGCAGGTATGGTTGTGGTTAACGTTAATCCTCTTTATACCGCTCGCGAGTTGAAGCATCAGCTTAACGATGCCAACGCTAAAGCTATCGTTATAGTTGAGAACTTCGCTTGTACTCTCGAAGAGGTTATCGCAGATACTAATCTACAAGAAGTCTTTTTGACGGCATTGGGTGACATGTTGCCTGCTCCTAAGCGTTGGGTTGTGAACGCGGTGGTTAAGTACGTCAAAAAGATGGTGCCTTCATTCAACCTGCCTGAAACGACTTCGTTTATGTCGGCGGTTAAAAAAGGTCAGTCTCTTGAATACAAGCGTCCAGATATTGATAGTGGCGATTTGGCATTCCTTCAGTACACAGGTGGAACAACCGGTGTTTCTAAAGGGGCTATGCTAACTCACCGCAACATGGTGGCAAACTTAGAACAAGTGTCAGGTATTCTAGAAACCGTTATAGAAGAAGGCGAAGACTTTGTTGTTACCGCTCTTCCGCTGTATCATATCTTTGCTCTATTGGCGAACTGCCTCATGTTCGTTAAATATGGCTGCCGCAACTTGCTTATTACCAACCCCCGCGACATGCCAGCTTTTGTAAACGAGCTAAGCAAATATCCGTTTACTATCCTGCCAGGCGTCAACACCTTGTTTAACGGCCTGTTAAACACGCCAGGGTTCAGCGAGCTTGATTTCAGTAAGTTTAAATTTGGCTTAGGGGGCGGCATGGCTGTTCAGCGCCCTGTGGCAGAGAAGTGGGAGAAGATTACTAACACTGTGCTTCTTGAAGGCTATGGCCTTACAGAGTGCTCACCTGTGGTTGCGGTAAACCCACCTCAGATTGAAGCTTATAAAGGCGCAATCGGTATGCCTGTGCCTTCTACAGATATCAAGCTGCTTGATGATGACGGTAACCCTGTCGAAAAGGGTGAGCCGGGTGAAATGTGGGTAAAAGGCCCTCAGGTGATGAAAGGGTATTTGAACCGACCTGAAGCAACAGAAGAAATTTTAAAAGACGGTTGGCTAGCCACTGGCGACATTGCAACAATAGATGATGAAGGTTACTTCTATATTGTTGACCGTAAAAAGGATATGATCCTAGTGTCAGGCTTCAACGTGTTCCCGAACGAGATTGAAGAAGTTGCTGCAATGCATGACCATATTGTTGAAGCAGCTGCAGTTGGGGTTCCTCACGAAGTCAGCGGTGAAGTTGTGAAACTATTCGTAGTTAAAAATAACGATTCACTCACTGAAAAAGACGTTATCGCGCACTGCCGTAATCATTTAACAGGTTACAAAGTGCCTAAGCAAGTTGTGTTCAAAGACGACTTACCAAAAACCAATGTAGGTAAAATACTGCGTCGGGAGCTTCGAGACTAATTTCGTTGAAATAGTTTTTTGAAAGCCGGCGTTAGCCGGCTTTTTTATTACTGTGCAAAAATATGCAATATCAATTAATTACAACATCTGAACAACTCGAAAAAGTGTGCACTGCAGCACAACGTCAAGAGGCAGTAGCCTTAGACACCGAATTTGTAAGAACGAGAACCCTTACACCTCACCTTGGCCTTATTCAGCTTTATGATGGCCATCAACTAGTGCTTATTGACCCGCTAGCTATAGACAACATGAGCCCGTTTATTGAGCTTATGGAAAATACCGAAGTAGTAAAAGTGCTGCACTCGTGCTCAGAGGATATAGAGGCGCTTCTCACCGCCTTTGACACGGTGCCAACGCCGGTATTTGATACACAGTTGGCGGGAAGTATTCTGGATATGGGGCCATCACTGGGCTACGCAAAGCTAGTAGAGTTGCTATGCGATATAACACTAGATAAAGGTGAATCGCGAACAGACTGGATAGCCAGGCCCCTTCGCGAATCTCAGCTTAGCTATGCAGCAAACGACGTATTGTACTTACTGCCATGCTACCAAGAGCTAGCCAGTAAAGTGCAAGAAGCGGGCAAAGTGCATTGGATTTACCAAGAAATAGCGTTGCTAGTAGATAAAAAACGCGCTCAAATGCCAGAAGATTTTGCCTATTTAAGTATTAAGAACAATTGGCGCTTAAACAGCGAACAGCTCACAGTATTACAAGCGTTAGCTGCATGGCGTCTAAATACAGCACGAAAGAAAGACTTGGCGCTAAACTTTGTTTTCAAAGAAGGTCACTTGTTTGAAGCAGCGCAGCGTCTTATTGATAGCAAATCTGGCCTTTCGCGCATTAACGGCGTGAATCACCAGTCGGTCCGTCGTTACGGCGACACCATTATCACGCTAATTGAAGAGGCGAGAGCAAAATATGCGCAAACGCCAGAAAAGCTTAGGCTTCCTGTTGTCCTGCGATTAATTGATATCGCCAAGTACAAAAAGACGCTGGCCGAGCTTAAAGTCATCAGCGACCAGATAGCGAAAGACAATGCCGTTAATAGTGACGTTATTGCCTCTAAAAAACAGCTAAATCAATTGTTAAAATGGTACTGGTTTCCAGTTGACGAGACCCGTGTACAAGGTTTAATGCCTGACGTGTTGTCTACTTGGCGTGAGCCATTATTTCGTCCTCACGTAACCCGACTGTTAGGCGACGCGCCTTCCCAGTAACCGTCTACAAAACAACGTGGGTGTGCAAAAGTGAAAACTTTCACGACCGCACTCATTACAAAGCGAGTAAATCATTTATGTTATGCGCAGTTTATAAAACGCGAAAAAAAGAAGGCATGTATTTATATGTGCCAAAAAAAGATCATTTCGAAGATGTGCCCGAAGCGCTAATGGAAACCTTTGGTCGCCCGGAATTAGTGACTATTGTCGCTTTAGAAAAACGGGAAAAACTGGGTATGGTCGATAAGCAAAAGCTTATAGATGAACTTACTGAAAAAGGTTTTTATCTACAAATGCCTCCCAAAGAAGACAATCTACTAGAACAGCATCGCGAATCCCTCGGCTTGTCTAAAAACCCGGATAAAAAGTTTTAAATATTCATGTCAGTAAAGATAATAAACCGCTTAGTCGCTCGACTGACGGTTCACACTAAGCGTAGTTGCTACAGTTTTCTGACAAAGCCGA
The DNA here is from genome assembly GCF_027563165.1 of Alteromonas sp. PRIM-21. NCBI lineage: Bacteria > Pseudomonadati > Pseudomonadota > Gammaproteobacteria > Alteromonadales > Alteromonadaceae > Alteromonas > Alteromonas sp. PRIM-21. The sequence goes on from NZ_JADOEK010000007.1 coordinate 65,061, forward strand.
TTAACGTCGCCGTGCTTATATCTAGTATCACCTTAAGCCTTTCGGCTTACGCTGAAAACAAGCCGAGTAGTGACAATAGACTGAGTGAAGAAGGCTTTAACCGTTATGTTGCTCAGCTTAAAAACGAAGCGGCTGCAAAAGGTATAGATAAAGCTCAGCTAGAGCAGGCGTTCGCTGATATCGCCTTTAGACCTACCGTCGTTAAATCTGATAAAAGTCAGCCAGAGAAAAAAATCACGTTAGATGACTATCTGGCAACGCGAGTACCTGATTGGAAAGTAAAGCAAGCGGTTGAGCAGTACAACGAAAATAAAGTACTACTTGAAGAGATTGCTGACAAATATGGCGTACAAGCACGCTTTATCGTTGCTCTATGGGGGAACGAGTCTAATTTTGGTAAAATTCAGGGTAATTTCAGCGTGCTGTCCGCACTTGCATCTTTAGCGTATGAAGGGCGAAGAGAGAAGCTATTCAAAGATAATTTCTTTGCTGCGCTTCGCATACTTGATGAAGGGCACATCGATGTAAAAGCATTAAAAGGCTCTTGGGCTGGCGCGATGGGCCAAACTCAGTTTATGCCCATATCGTTTTTAAACTACGCTGTAGACTACGATGGCGACGGCAGAAAGGATATTTGGGGAACTAAGGCTGATGTGTTCGCATCAATCGCTAACTACTTGTCATCGGAAGGGTGGGATAGTGAAGGGACATGGGGCCGTCAGGTGACACTGACTAAGCCAGTGCCTTTTTCAGGCCTCGCAAAATCTAATATGAAGCCGCTATCTTTTTGGAGCTCAAATGGCGTTAGGCGCTATAACGGCAGTGAGCTTCCCAATGCAAATGTTGATGCGTCACTCATTATGCCAGACGGTGAAAAAGGCCGAATCTACTTGGTGTATAACAATTTCCATACGCTAATGAAGTGGAACCGTTCGTCTTATTTCGGCGTTTCGGTTGGGTATTTATCTGAACGAATAAAGCGAGGTTACTAATGGCATATCGTCACATTGATACCCAAGGTAATGAGATTCCATTACCGGTTAGTAAAGTGCTATGCATTGGTCGAAATTACCTCGACCACATTCAAGAAATGAACTCTACGGTGTCTGAAGCACCGCTGCTGTTTATGAAACCGAAAGCTGCTTTGTGCCATATGCATGAGCCCATTGCTATTCCCACTGACAAAGGCGAATGCCACAACGAGCTTGAAGTGTCAGTACTGCTTAAGTCACCACTTAAAAATGCTAGTAATGATGAGGTCAAAGACGCGATTTGGGGAATTGGCCTGGGGCTTGACTTAACCCTTCGCGAAATCCAAGCAGCGCTTAAAAAGCAAGGGCAACCTTGGGAACGGGCGAAGTCTTTTGATAACAGCGCGCCACTTTCTGGCTTTGTGCCGTACAGCGAAGTTGGGAATCTTGATGATTTGCGCTTTACCTTAACCATAAACGGAGAGGTCAGGCAGCAGGGGCATACCGAGCTCATGCTACACAAGATCATTCCCCTGATCGCTCACATGTCATCTATATTTACCCTAGATAGCGGTGATGTAATCCTTACCGGCACGCCAAAAGGGGTAGGTAAGTTAAGCCCGACTGATAAAGTTGAGGCATCGCTAGATAGCTTGCTTGCATTAAATACAGAGGTGGTGGCGCAATGACGGTGGCATTTTGGGAAGCTAAGTCATTAGAAGAAATGACCCAAAAAGAATGGGAATCTCTTTGTGATGGGTGCGGGAAGTGTTGCCTGCAAAAGTTCATCGACGACGAGGCCGTTGAAGAATACGAAGTTACCGACCACATTAACGAAAACGAAAAAATTCACTACACCAATATTGTGTGTTCATATTTAAATACGAAAAAGTGTGAATGTACTCAGTATGAAAGACGCACCGAGCTTGTACCAGATTGCGTGAAGCTGACAAAAGAAAACCTCAAAGATATTTTCTTTATGCCAAACAGTTGCACTTATCGACGCCTTTATGAAGGAAGGGGGATACCCTCGTGGCACCCTTTGCTAAACAAGGGTAAGAAGCACGTAATGCACGCGAAGGGGATGTCGGTACGTAATAAAACGGTGTTTGAAAGCGATGTAGATCTCAACCATTTTGAAGACTATATCGCCATTTGGCCGTTAGAAGATTTAGACTAAACACAACAAGCTGTTATTACACAGGTTCAATTTCTCACCTTTGTAAGCTTTTTAGACTAAAGAGCGTGAGTGAAATGCGATTGTCTCGCTTATACTTACGCTTTCTTACCCGATTTTCAAAGGCTTGAAGATGAGAAAATTGAGCGCTAGTGTTTCGATACTGTTGTTTGCCACTACTTGTATGGGCACATCATTAAAAGCACAAAGCCTAGACACTAGCTACAGTGGTTCGGTTAGAGTACGTTACGAAACGCTTAATAATCCAATTTTCCCTACCAATGAAAACATCCGCACAAAAACAAATGAGCGCCTCTCAACGCGAATTAGGCTAAAAGGCGAAGCCAACTATGGGAATTGGAATGCTGTCGCCGAGATAGAAGATTCTCGCGCTTATCTCGACGATAACGATCCTACCCTTAAGTCTTCGCAGGTGAATACGCTTGAGCCAGTGCAGTTGTATATTTCCTATAAGAGCAATAGTGAATACCTAAGTAGCGTTACTATTGGACGAGTAACGCTTGATCACGGTAGCCGTCGACTGATTGGGCGCACACGATTCAGAAATGCTACGAATAGCTTTGAAGGCGCACTCATTGATGCAAATTGGTCTGGATGGCATGTGCGTGGTTTTTATCTATTGCCGCTGTCTCGCTTTCCTATCGATTCAGCATCAATCGATAGTAATAAACGGGCTTTTGATAAAAGTTTTAGTAATAGAAAGTTTTTTGGCGTTTATGCTGAATCAGAAGATAACACATGGAAAGTACATAGTTATTGGTTAAAAGAGTCCGACTCAAAGGATCTTGCGACCAAAAACCGCGACCTCTTTACCCTGTCGGTAGATTATTCGAAAACCTTTTCGGAAAACTGGAAATACAATATAGAAGCGATAGGGCAAACTGGTCAGGCTAGGCAGTCTACATCGACATCTGACATTGACGATAAGGACGTTAGCGCTTGGATGGTACATAGTCACATCGGCAAACAAATCAGTGCTAATACTTTTATTAGAGCAGAAATTGATGCTGCAAGCGGTGATGATGATAGCACCGATAACACTATAAAAGCCTTTAACTCCCTTTATGGTTTACGGCGGTTTGATTTTGGTCCTACGGACGTGTATCAAACATTCCCTCGAAGTAATATCCTAGCACCGGGGTTAAGAGCGGTCACAAAGTTCAATAGTGTCAATACGATCATGTTGGGTTACAAAGGGCTTTGGCTTAAAGAAGTAGCTGAGGGGCAGGAAGACTTTTTAGGACACCAAATAGAGCTTCGCTGGCGATATCAAGCATCTGCGCCACTAAGGTTCGAACTAGGCGGTGCATACCTTGCTAAAGGTGAAGCGTTAGAAACTGGCGCATACCCCGATAATTCTATGTACGCCTATACGGGAGTTATGTACTCTTTCTAAGTGTTAATATTGGTTCGAGTAAAGCCGCCAAATAAGCAGGGAAGGTTGGGATTATTGGTGACCTGCTTTTACAATTAAGCTAATTAGGTAGTAAGTGCATAGAGAAGCGCGTCTCTTCCAAATACGCGTTTTCTACACAGCCCTTCTTTCACCCCGCCAATTCGCTCGGCAACACGCATACTCGCTTTATTGTTTGGTTCAACAAAGCACTCTAGTCTGTGCAGATTCATTTGCGAGAATGCGAGCTTTTTCAGTGCTTCACATAGCGCCGTGGCTAAGCCTCTACCGCAAGCGTCGGGTCTTAACCAGTATCCGAGGTTTGCGGTTAAATGCGTGTGATGAATATGATTGATAATACCCATGCCTAAACACTTTTCGTCATGCATTAACAAATACGTAAGGCCGTAACCTGTCTGACGAGCTTTCTCCATACTAGTAATACACTGCTTCGACAATGCTGGAGTGACAGGGCACACCGCAGAGCCGAACCAAGGCTTTACATGGTGAATAGATTGTTGACCCGCTTCGCATAGCGCATTGCAGTGTTTCTCTGCGATGCGCTGAATGCTAATTGGTCCTTGCTCTGTCTGTATAGGAGGCAGGCGAGAAGGTAAAATGGATAAGTCAATCAAAAGGGTTTCTTATCCAGCAAGCGGCAGGCAAATACTACGGCAAATACAACGAAGTAAGCAGCAAAGATAATTTGCATCCACTCTGCCATTCCCATAGACAAAAACTGCCACGTGTCTTCTAAACAGTCACCCTCAGCAGCAAACACCGCGGGCAGCCACTCATGGAGCTGTAACCATGAAGGAAAGTTAGGCACTATTTCACAGCTGGCAAAAAACGGGTTGGCAGCGTTAAGAATACCTACGTGCTCTTTGGCTATTAAAAAGCCCCAGCCTGCAGATACCGCCCAACCAGCAAAGCCAAGCATACGGGTGAACCCGTTGTTTTTTATAATTACCACAAGTGCCGATAATACAATCCCGTACATAGCCGTACGCTGATAAATGCACATGATGCATGGTTTTAGGCCCATGCCGTATTGGAAGTACAGGGCTGCAATTTCCAATGCTAGTGATGTAGCGAAAAGCACAAGCCAAGAAGACTTGTGCTCTGCCCACTGGCTTATTCCGTGAATAAAACCTCGCATGGATTAGTGACCCACCGCTTGCGCGCCTGCTTCGGTAACCGAGTGGTGCTCAATAAGGTGCATGTCGTATAGCCACTGAGTTGCATCGGCAAGCCCGACATAGGTTGCCACCAAACCTACAATAGTAAGTACAATTGTGTACGGTAGCGCCATCATCACCATGCGGCCGTAAGACAGGCGAAGTAGTGGGGCAATAGCTGATGTTAGCAAGAACAAGAACGCAGCTTGTCCGTTTGGCGTTGCAACACTTGGCAAATTAGTCCCTGTGTTAATTGCTACTGCAAGCATATCGTATTGGTCACGAGTAATTTGACCTGCTTGTAAAGCCGCCGTTACTTCTGTGATGTACACTGAGCCTACAAATACGTTGTCACTCACCATCGAAAGAACGCCGTTGGCAAGGTAGAACATGACCATCTGCGTTTCGCCTTCAAAAGACAGTACCCAATGAATAACTGGCTGAAAAAGACCCTGGTCAATAATAACCGCTACAACGCCGAAGAACACACAAAGCAAAGCCGTAAACGGTAGCGCTTCTTCGAATGCTTTTCCTAGCGCATGCTCTTCGATTACGCCGCTCATTGACGTAGCTAGCACAATAACAGACAAGCCAATTAAACCGACCGAAGCCATATGTGTAGCAAGACCGACGATTAACCAAAGGCCAATGAGCGCTTGTACTACCAGTTTAGCGGTTTCACGCTTACTGCGACCCTTGTCCATGTGGTCGTTGTAATCGACCAAAATCTGTCTAACTGCTGTGGGTAGTTTGGCACCGTAAGAGAACATGCCGGTCTTTTCTAACACTACGGTGGTTAACAGACCAAATACAAAAACAGGTAAAGTAACAGGCGCCATGCGGATAAAGAACTCAACAAAGTCCCAACCTGCTTTATCAGCGATAATTAAGTTTTGGGGTTCACCTACCATAGTCATAACGCCACCTAAGGCGGTACCTACCGCTGAGTGCATCATGAGGTTGCGTAGAAATGCTCTGAAGTCTTCTAAATCGTGGCTTCCTAATTCGTCATCACTGGTGTGGTCGTGGTCAGAGTGAAACTCTTTGCCTGACGCCACTTTGTGATAAATAGAGTAAAAGCCTAAGCCAACACTGATGATTACCGCCACTACCGTAAGCGCATCGAGAAATGCGGATAAAAACGCAGAGGCAAAAATAAATGAAAGCGAAAGTATTAGCTTATTACGTACCTTGATAACCAGTTTGGTGAACAAGTACATAAGTAAATCTTTCATGAAGTAGATACCAGCCACCATAAATACAAGCAGTAGCAGTACCTCTAAGTTCACTTCAATTTCATGCATCATATGACCGGGTGTCGTCATACCTATGAACATGGCTTCGATAAGAAGGAGACCGCCTGGTTGGAGCGGGTAGCATTTAAGCGCCATTGCTAGCGTAAAAATAAACTGAATGACAAGCGTCCAGCCAGCTATATATGGGTCCACCATAAAGATGAAGGGATTAACAATGAGAAAGGCAATAATGGTTTTTTTATACCAGTCGGGCGCATGTCCCAGGAAATTCTTATAGATCGCCGCGATCATTGAGGTTTGCATGAGTTCCTGTTCCTTTTACAACAAAGCACGCGTTTTGCGCATCTTTATACTGTGTAGTTCCGGTTATTGCATACTTAAACTGCTGGTGCTGTACGATTTAATTCGTCTAACCGCCGTTTCGTTGCTGTCATTATAGTCGGAAATTAAGCGTACATGATATTACCGCCTTGAGAAAGCAATTCACAGACCCCACCATATGAAAGTCACTGAATATTTATCACTTTTTTGATGATAAATATCATTAAGATAGATAATGCTGACTATTTTGAACATAAAGTATACAAGTAGTGCTTTATAGTCTTTGAAATAACACTTTAATTTTAACAAGTTGTTAAAACCTTTGGTGGACTAAGCATAATTCATTGTGATAATAAAACAGCATCTGGTACAATCAGTTGCAAAATAACAAGAACGTGCAGGCGATTAGTTATGATTTATAAGGCACAGAGTCCAGCCGGATTCGCCGAAGAATATATTGTTGAATCTATTTGGAGTGGAAGATTTCCACCTGGCACCATTTTGCCTGCAGAGCGAGAGCTTTCTGAGTTAATTGGTGTAACGCGAACCACTTTGCGAGAAGTATTGCAGCGTTTGGCACGTGATGGCTGGTTGACCATTCAACACGGCAAGCCGACCAAAGTAAATAACTTCTGGGAAACGTGCGGTCTGAACATTCTTGAAACCTTGGCTCGCTTAGACCAAGAGGGCATTCCTGAGCTTGTCGATAATCTGCTTGCTGCGCGCACTAACTTAAGTGCGGTTTTCATTCGAGGTGCTATTCGTAACAACCCTCAAGCGTCTGCAGATATTATCGCTAGATACAAAGATGTTGAGCAAGAAGGCTTAGCTTTTGCGCAATTCGATTATCAGATGTCACATGATTTAGCGCTTGCCTCTAACAATAACGTTTTCGTTCTGATGATGAACGGATTCCGCGGGCTTTACTCGAGAATAGGCGGGTACTTTTTCTCGCACCAGCAAGCAAGGGACGTAGCAAACAAGTATTACGCTGATTTGCTAGAAGTGGCTGAAAAAGGCGAATACGAAAAAGTACCAGTAGTGGTAAGAAACTACGGTATTGAGAGTGGTAAAGTATGGCTTTCTATTCGTGACGAAATGCCAAAAGATTTAGTTGATTAAGGTTAGTCACGTTTAGGTTCAGAAGAACGTAAACTTTATTTAAAATTCGATAACACGTTTTTATATTAAGCACCGCATAGTCCTTAGGGATATGCGGTGTTTTTGGTTGTGAAAGCTGCGTAATATTTTTCTATCTTTAAGGCGTGTATATTTTGTAACACTTAATTCCCGCCTTACCCGCATACATTTGCCATTAAAGCTAGAACCTCACTTTCATTTATATATACTCGTTATATAAAACAGCGAAGGGCTTTCTTGCGCATAAATTCAAAATTACGATAGTTTTGAAGAAACACTTTTTGACAGCGATAAAGCACAAAGCGTGGATAAACATGGGTACAAAGGAAAAATAATGAAATTCATATGGATAGCACTTGCTGCAGGCGGGCTGATGTCAGGCTGTAGCCTTGAGAACAAAACGGAAAACGCTCAACAAGAGTTAGACAAGGCGGCTCCATCAGTTATGTTAAACACAAATGTTAATGCACCAGTAGCGAAAAAAGTGCCATATAAGATGTCGGCGCATGGAGTGACTAGAAACGACAATTATTACTGGATGCGCGATGATTCACGCACAGATGAAGAGATATTGGCGCATCTAGAGCAGGAAAACAGTTACGTAGAAACAGTACTTGCGCCGCTCAAAGAAAACCGTGAAGCACTTTATAAAGAGCTGATTTCTCGTATAGAGAAAGACGATTCCACGGTACCCGTTTTCGATAATGGCTATTGGTACTTCACCCGTTATTCGGGAGAGAACGAGTATCCTGTATACCTAAGAAAACCTTCACTGGATGCAGAGCCACAAGTGTTGCTTGATGCAAATGTTATGTCTGAAGGACATGACTATTTTAGTATTGGAAGTTACTCGGTGAGCAGTAACAACACGCTTATGGCGTACTCTGAAGACACGCTTAGTCGTCGAATTTATACCGTATACGTAAAAAACCTGGATAGCGGCGAAAAGCTAAACGATGTATTAGAGGGCACGTCAGGCAGCGCAGTGTGGGCTAATGACAATGAACATTTATTTTATGTGAAAAAAGACCCGCAAACCCTTTTAGGCTATCAAGTGTATCGCCATAAGCTGGGTACTTCTCAAGAAGACGATGTCTTAGTGTACGAAGAAAGCGACCCAACGTTTTATACTTACATTAGTAAAAGCAAAGACGATAGCGTTATTTACATTCATCATTCTAACACTGACAAAACTGGCGTGACTTTGATTGATGCAGACAATCCTACGTCTCAACCAGAAGTATTCCTACCTATTAAAGACGGTCAGGAATATAGCGTAGCAAAAGCAAGTGACGGTTATTACGTTTTAACTAATATTGATGCAAAAAACTTCAAAGTAATGAAAGCGCCGCTTGATGCAACAAGTGATGTGTCGAAATGGCAAGAAGTAGTCCCACATCGTCCAGAGGTATTTCTACAAAGTATTGAGGTGATGAAAAATCATCTGGTTGTGAAAGAAAAAGAAAATGGCATGCTGCGCTTAGTCGTACACAACCTAACTTCAAAAGAAGAAAAGGTTATACCAACTCAAGATCCAATTTACGGTGCGTACTTCAATGCGAACCCTGAAATGGATACTAACAAGTTAAGAATTTATTACAGCTCGCTAACTACGCCAGGCTCTATCATTGATATCAACCTTGATACGCTTGAAAGTGAAGTGATGAAGCAAACCCGTGTATCTGACACATTTGACTCCTCCGCTTATTCATCTGAGAGAGTAATGATTGAAGCGCGCGATGGCGCAATGGTTCCAGTGTCCTTGGTTTATCGTAAAGATAAGTTTAAGAAAGATGGCACTAACCCACTGTATCAATATGCTTATGGCTCGTATGGCGCAACTATTGACCCAACATTTAGAAGCAGCTGGCTTTCTTTAATAGACAGAGGGTTTGTTGTTGCTATTGCACATATTCGCGGTGGGCAGATGCTAGGGCGTGAATGGTATGAGAGCGGTAAAATGCATCAAAAAATGAATACATTCACTGATTTTATTGATGTATCAAGAGGCTTAGTTGCTAAGCAGTACGCTGATAAAGACCGCGTATTTGCAATGGGCGGCAGCGCAGGTGGGTTACTAATGGGAGCCGTTGTCAATATGGCCCCTGAGCTTTATCAAGGGGTAAGTGCTCACGTGCCGTTTGTTGATGTGGTGACCACGATGAGCGATGAGACTATTCCATTGACCACAGGTGAGTACACTGAATGGGGTAACCCAGCAAATAAAGATGAGTTTGATTACATGCTCTCTTACTCGCCTTACGATCAAGTAGAAGCTAAAGATTATCCACACATGCTAGTAACTACAGGGCTGCATGATTCGCAAGTTCAATACTTTGAGCCTATGAAGTGGGTTGCTAAACTCAGAGAGTATAAAACAGACGACAACTTGCTTCTGTTTAAAACCGACATGGAAGCGGGTCACGGTGGCGCATCGGGACGTTTTAAGAGGTTTGAATCAACTGCTCTAGAATATGCCTTTGTTTTGCATCTTGCAGGTGTACCACTTTAATTCGATGCTAATATTTAGAATTTAGCTTTTGTCTTTAAGCCCGAATAAGTCACCACTTTTCGGGCTTTTTTATTTTTTAGTGTTTTTAGTATGCGGATTCTAATTGTTAAGCGTACAGTTTAACCATGGTGTTGAAACACACTCAAATTTAGCATTCATAGGAGCTGAACATGACTACTACTGACACAATTAAAGGCAAAATTAACGAAGCCGAAGAAATGGCGCGTAAAATTTGGTTAGCAGGCCTAGGCGCTTATGGTAAAAGCGTTGAAGAAGCGCAAGGGCGTTACGAGAAACTAAGCGAAGAAGCGAACAAAATGTTCGACGAGCTAGTAACTAAAGGTGAAACGCTAGAAGACGATGCTAAGAGCAAGTTTAAATCAACCACTAACGATGTAGAAAATCGTGTAGCTGATGTTCGCAAAAAACTTGGTCTTGATTCTGAGCCAGCAGATCAGCGTATTGAAGAGCTTTCGGCTAAAATCGATGCCTTGACTGAAGCTGTTGCTAAACTGGCGGCAAGCAAGTAAAGCGATAGTCTTTTTTGGGGCACCGCTTACGGTGCTCAATATGCAGTTTTTGATTACTACTTCGCTAGAGTAGTGTACTAATAAAATTGCAACTGAGTGGCAGTGAAAGCCGTGTGTTCACGCTTAGAGTGAGCTAGTAGCAAAGCTTTGAAACTAAGCTGTGAAACTAAGCTGTGAAAAGGCCTCACACTGCCATGCTTACAAATCTCCATGTTGGAGGCGTTATGAGCAACAAAAATATCCCCAATCCAGAACTTGTGCCTGTTGCCGAAAGAAAAGCGACAACACTAAACGGTAGCAACGCTTCACTTTTGAAATCGTCCCCCTTGTTTGGATGGCTCTTCGCTGGTTCTGACCTATTATCTGAAAAGCTAGACCAAGCTGCAGGTGTAGTCAGCCAGAGAATCGACGATACACACGAAACCATTAACGCTATGCAGGTTAAAGGCCTTGAAGTGGAAAGCGAACTTAGACGTACACTTAATCCATTCGCTTTAGTCGACGCTGCACAAAAGCTGGTGGCATCAACGCCGTTATTTTCAGCATTATCAGGTGGTCAAAAACGTCAACAGAAAGAGCAGCAACTTGAAATGTTGAGTGCAAAAGTGGATTTGCTCGTCGAGCAAGTAGCCCTTTTAGCTGCAAAAGAAGCGGCTAAAAAAGCCGAAGCGACAAGTACTGCAAGTAAGGCTACTGCCACTAAAAGAACAGCAACTAAAAGTTCTGCAGCTAAGTCAACAACGACCTCGTCGACAACCACCGGTACCCGCAAAGCGAGTACCGCAAAAAAAGCTACTACAACGGCCGCTTCATCGTCTAGTTCGACTAAAAAGGGCGCTACTGAAACAGCTAACAAGCGCACTGGGGCGAAGTCAACGGCAGCTAAGAGTACAGCGCGTAAGACAACAGCTAGTACTAAAGCGACACCGGCCAAAAGCACGGTTAAAAGTACAGCGAGTTCGTCTGAAAGCACTAAGAACGACGAGTAAAAGTACTTGCCAAAAGTAGGCGGCCGCATAGTAAAGATCCTGTGCGAGGTACCAGCGTTATAATGGTCGCTGCCCGAACGAATATATGATGTTTGGGGCAGTTGGCGTGTACAACCCACGCAATCGACTATGGCAAATTTTTAGTAGGGGTTTTGGCGTAAAGTAATCAGTTGAGAATTACGTTTCTGATTAGCGGTGAATGATTATTGTTCAATAAACACTTGCAGTTGTTGTTCATATAACCTACTGTTTAATTGAACAATAAATGAAGGAATATGGCATGAGAATACTACTAGTAGCGTCAGTAATTTTTTTAACGGCATGCGATTCAACAGAAATTGCTCAGCAACAGCCAGAAGCGAATAGCGGCGGAGTTGCGCTTTATGATGCGCAGGGCATCTTCGTTAGGCAGTACCAAGATGCACAGGATTGTCATGCTGCTGCAATACGTCATAATATGAGAGCCGTTAACAGTAATACGGAAAATAATAACACGTACAGACGGGCGGGTATTATGAATGAACCTCGACTCACTTCATCGTGTCGCGATGTGTAATAGCATTTTGGTCATAAACGAGTTTCAACAAAAACGCCCTTTAATGGGCGTTTTTTTATGCTTTAAACTTATCGCTTATTAACTATTTTTCGCCCACAAATTCTGATGCTTTTTAAAACCGAAGAAGTCGTAGGGTTCCCAAAAGCTTGGAACTAAATCATCAATAGCATCTGGCGTGAAATTGCTCGACAGCTGGCTCATGATTTCGCCTAACCTCTCTTGGCCTACGCGCATTAGCTTTTTTCTGTTTGCCGGAAAATACAGGTTTCTGCCTTTTGGAATGACTTCTTGCGCACCGCTGGTGATGTACTTTTGGTTCCTTGTCACGACTTTGCATAAAGGCTCTGCGGGGTTCGCGGGGTTCAGCCCAATCACTATGGCGCATTCATATTGGTCTTTTTCTTGGCCTTTTTCATTTACAGGTATATAAGTAACGCCAAAACCTTGTGGGAAGTAGCCCACCAACTCGACAAAGTCCTGTGCTAATTGTTTATTTAGGCCACCTTTTTTCGCAAGTTGCTCAATTAACATATAGCCCTTGGGTAAGCTCATGCGGGAATAGTCTGACTTGGTAGAAAGCACGATGGAGACGTAAATTTGCGGGATTTTTACAATCTCGCCTAAACCGGTTTTTGACACAAAGGCGTCTTTAACCAAACTCAGCAAAAATTCGTTAGCTTCTTTGTGAGTTTGATTGAAACGGTCTCTTTCTTCTTTGTTGTTACCTACGTAGTTAGGCTGCCCTAAACCGTCAGATAAGTAACGTAACGTGAAGTGATAGTTCAGCTTCAGCAGATCTTTTCGCTGCGATTCTTCTAATAAACGAAACTCATCTAGGTCGCCGTTTTCACCTTTTAATATGGTCTGCGCAGCAGGGCTTTGTAAACCGATATCTTGCAGAAGGGCGGCGGTGATAAGAGGGCGACCTAACTCAGTTTTCCATTTGTCTCGCCAATAGCGGTTTCCGCGAAAGCGAGAGGCAGCTTCTCGATACTTTGATAAATATTTGTGGGCAATTGTGTCGTGTTCTAAAAGTCTATCTACTAAGCGCAACGTTAAGACAGCCTTGTAGAGTGGTTTGAGGCGCATATGCACACGAGCAAAACTGCCCTCAGGTCCTCGTGTCAGCAACATTATAGTTCCAAGCAGCTTAGCACTTAACTGTTGTGTTTCTTGCCAGTTATCGCCTTCACAGAGCTCGATTATTTTAGTGCTTACAGCGTCCAAACGCTCTAATCTCGCTAAACGCTCTTCTTCAAGTTTTTCTGAGCTATTTTTTATTTGTTGGGCAAGCTGTTCAGCTAATACTTCTTTCTTTTTATTACCTTCAATTCGTTTAAGCTGTGCTTTTAATTCTTCAATATGCTGCTCAAGAGAAGGGGTAAGGGAAAAGTAATGACTAGCATCCTCAAAAACCGAACCGTAGCCCGAGTCTTTAGGATAAATCATGTTGATAAGTTGTTTTACCTGCTGCGTAAAAATGCTATCGGGGTTTTGGCTTTGTGCGCTCACCGTCTTCCTTTCAAATGATGCTGCGAATTGCTATTACGTTGCTATAAGCAATTCAGGACAGGCCAAGCGACACAAAGGTTACCTAACCTCGTGCCCAAGCTCTACTGCCTCACGTTTTTTCAATTGACCTAAATGATACCGCAAATTTTCACTGATTTTGGTATTTCTTTTAATAACATGTAGTTGCGGCCATGATGCCCGCTCACCACTTACAATTAACTGGCTAATGCTTTCGCGGGTTGGGTTAGACAATACCTGAGATAAATTCCTTATTTGGCGCTTGGGTAAAATATTGATATTGCCTACATACTGCTGATCAATAATAGAACGTACTTTATGAATTGCTAGCTTGGCGCTCTTATTCCCAGTCAAACGTTCAATAATATCGATAGCGAAAATACTATTGGTTTTTGCAAGTTGTCCAATATGACGTGCCGACATATCCCATAGCGAGTTGGGATCAATGCGGTTTGATGAAATGAACGGCACCGCCAGTGGATTTGTTTGGCTTACAATACTGTGATTGACACCGTATAACCTAGCTAACCGTTCGTAGGGGAGGTCAGCCATTAACGAACCGTCGGCAAAACGTCGGTTAGGGATATAAGGAACTATCTCGCCAGACGGGGTTTTCGCCCTCAGCTGCACAGGGCTAAAGATAACGGGTACCGCACAAGATGCACGTACCGCTTGGGTAATAATAGCATTGGGCGAGGTTTTGGCATTTAACAGTCGTGAATGCTGATGCAGGTCGGCAGGAGATACCGTCACAGTTATGTGGCGGCCAGTTTTCTTAAAGGCTTCTTCAAAGGTTGTAAGGTCGAACAGTTCAATCAGTGCATTTTCAAGTACTGAGCTATCAAATAGTCCTTTCTTACCAAGACCGGCAAAGCTTCGCCAATGTTTGAAAGTTTCGTAGATAAAATCCGCGCTGAGAGCTTCTAGCAACTGATCGTGCGTTCGCGTACCTAACATCGCAGCAATAATCGACCCAGCACTAGAGCCAGACACTACGGTAGGTAGTAAATTCTTTTCGTTTAGCGACTTGACCACACCAGCATGAAAAAAACCTAAACCAGCTCCTCCTGAAAGCATAAGGCAGCTTCGCCCGAAGGCGTGCGCAGTTTCGTCAAAAAATGACAGCTTTTCATAGAAGTCTACGTCTTGCTCGTCGGCATTATAGATCTGTTCTAATGCCAATATTACTTCATCAATAAACTGTTCAATAAGGTATTTAGTGCCAATTTTGCACTGGGTAAGCAGTATAGGGTTGGCAATATTGCCCAAGTTGCCGTGCAATCCTTCGTGCAGTATTGACATCAGTGCAGGTAAATCACCTTTACCTCTAGCAAGTTGTAAGCGCTGAACCCGCTTTCGAATAAGCTTGTAATCATAGTCATCGCTGGCATCTTCTGCTTTCCACTCGTCAGCGCCAGACAGCGCATCGTGGGCTAGACACGCGGCTTCATATTCATCGTAACTGCTTGCATGCTCAATCTCATGCTCAAGCTTTTTTAACCGAAAATCGAATACTGCCATAACGATTACCTATTTTAATTGATGAGCGCTGCTGCCTTTTCTTATAAGACGAGCGAACAGGCGCGGTTAACACCAGTAAAAGGATAGATACGTATTTCAAACCCTGTTTACTAAGAGGCGCATTTATCGACATTTGTCAAAAAGCATGTGATAAGCCTGCGCGCATTAACAGCGGTTTCTACGCTATATTGAGTGTATGGCGTAAATTTAGAATCCACTACCTAAACCCTTTTACTTAATTAACCGCGTTGCGCTTTTTGCGCGGGAGTCAAAGCGGTATCTTTAAATTTTTAGACTCTCAGAGACTTGTTTTCAATCAACAATTAGCAGTAATTTTGTTTTTTACGTTGACCATTTCATGAGCACTCAGTAGCCTGAGAAAGAAAATAATAATGTGGACCTCTTTTTTGTAGTATGGAATGGAATTTTCAAACGCTAAGCCTGCTATCAATTCCTTTAATTAGCGCTATTGTTGGATGGCTGACTAACTTTTTGGCGGTAAAAATGATGTTTTACCCCATAGAGTTCGTTGGTATTAAACCTTTCCTTGGCTGGCAAGGCCTCATTCCCGCTAAGCGCCGTCAAATGGCAGAGATTGAGGTAGAGCTAGTTTTAGGCAAATTGCTAAGTGTTGAAGAATTAGCGCAGCGTTTAGATGCTGATGAGCTAACGAAGGCTATTGAGCGCCGCTTAGGTCAGGTTATTCGCAAAGTGGTTAATGACGTAATGGCCCAGTCAGCGCCTCAACTTTGGGCTGCTTTGCCTGTGCAAGGCAAAAATTTAGTTTACCAGCGTATCGAAAACGACATCCCCAATGTGGTCCACAAAATGGTGGACGACTTTCAGCATAACGTTTCAGAAATTTTAGATATTAAAGAGTTGGTGGTTGAACAATTGGTTAACACCCCAGAACTTGTCAATGAGATTTTCTTAACCGCCGGCAGCAAAGAATTTCCGTTTATAGTGCGTTCTGGCTTTTATTTCGGCTTCCTGTTCGGCTTACCAACCATGCTGCTTTGGTATTTCTATCAAGCATGGTGGATATTACCCCTAGGCGGCTTGATTGTGGGTTATGCGACTAATTGGATTGCCATCAAAATTATATTTGAGCCCAAACGCCCACGAAAACTCGGGCCTATTACTATTCAGGGCATGTTTTTAAAGCGGCAAAAAGAAGTATCAGAAGTTTACTCAAGCATTATTGAAAAAAAGCTGATAACGCCGAAAAACATTACGCACGTTATATTGCACGGTTCTGGTTCTGCGCAGCTTTTAGAGCTAATAGAGCTTCATGTTAATGATGCTATTGAACGTTACGTTGCTATCGCTCAGCCTTATTTCGCGTTAGGTGTGGGGTCAGAAAATTACCATCAAATGAAGGCGCTAGCCGTACGTCAAATATTTGATAATTCAGATAAATACTTACTTTATGCCTTTGATTATGCCAACAATGCTATGCAGATTGGACACGATTTGAGCGAGCGCATGCAGGCACTGAGTGTTGAAGAATTCGAAGGGGTGTTGCGCCCAGCTTATCAACAAGATGAGTGGAAACTCATCGTAACGGGCGCTATTTTAGGAATGTTAGCTGGTGTTGCCCAACTTTATTTGGTGTTTATGTGAGGTGTTCCATTAGCAAAAACTAACGCATAGGGTTGGCAAAGGGTCGAACTGAACTATGAAAACCGCGCAGAAAATACTACTCACCGCGCTAACATTATTTAATGAGCACGGCGAAAACACGGTAACCAGTGTGGATATCGCCGTCGAAATGGATATTAGTCCGGGAAACCTTTATTACCACTTTAAAGGTAAAGACAGCCTAGTTAGTGCGCTGATGAAAATGCATGAACAACAAATGCAGAAGGTGCTAAATCGAGAAAAGCTCGACACGCTTCACCCTGAAGAAATCATGTACTACCTGTATCTTCTTATCGATAGCATCCATGTATTTCGTTTCTTCTATCGCAGTCCAGCTGACTTGGCGGAAAAATACCCGAGTATTGTGCGGCCTAGGCAGCACATCCTATCTAGCTTAAATAAACAATTAGCGTTTCTTTTTGAGTCACTATCGAAGCGAGATATTCTTATTGCCTCAAATGCAGATAGGGCGCTATTAGTAGATTTGATATCTTTAATTATTACCCAGTCTTGTCAGTTTGATGAGCTAAACAGTCATATGGATAGCACAATGCAGCGTTATCATGCTCTATCACTCATGATGGTGAGTGTATTGCCAAGGCTGACGCTGCCTGATGAACAAAAGCACCAGCTAGAACAGATGCTGAACTCACATGACTTTGTGAGAAATGCCTCAACCCCATCACCCTTAGAGTTCGCATAAAGGAATAGTAATGGCAAAAACGCTCAGTTTCTTAGATAAGTCATTTTGGATAACAGAGTCAGACGAGAACCCCAAACATGTGGCTTGCTTGCAGCTACTCGCACTTCCAAAAGGGGCAAAAAGTACTGAATATGTGCCTCAGTTATTCCAAGAAATAAGAAGCTTTGCTCGCGCTACTTCTCCGTTCAACTGTTCGGTAAAAACGGTGCTAGGTTACCCTGTTGGGTTTGCGCCGGTGAAAAAGCTAAACATGGATTATCATGTACAAATTCATCGAGTGGCAGATATTACAAACCGAGAAGCGCTGGACGCCTTCGTTGCGAGGTTACATGCGTCGCGGTTAGACCCTGACAAACCTTTGTGGCAATACCATTTTATTTTTGACGATAATAGCGAAACATTTGCCATTTATGCTCGCGTTCACCATATGTATGGTGATGGTGCGACTTTGGTACGTTGGTTTCAGGCTGGGTACGTTTCCAACTCTCACGAAACAAAGTTTACACCTGTTTGGGCAGTGAAGCGGCTTCGTCACAAGCGTAGAGACTCGGTGAGTTTTTACAAGCGCTTAGTTGGGGTGGGCTATGCGTTAAAAACAGCGTTCGATTTACTCATCATCTTTATTCGCATATTTATGAAAGTACTGCGTGTAAATCCAAATTATATGCCTATCCCTTTTACTGGCACGAAAACAGTGCTGACTGGGCAGGTAAAAGCGGGTAGGGCCGTGGCAACTATGGACTTAGACTTCAAGCGAGTAAAGAAACTTGCAAGACGCACGCGCTCTACCGCGAACGAGGTATTGCTATGCGCCTTTGATATCGGTGTGCATAAGTTGCTACAAGATCATGGTCAGGTATTTAAAAAAGCCTTATTCACCAATATGCCGATTAATTTGCGCAAACCCGGTGAGAAAACCACAGGTAATAAAATAGCTATTGTACCGGTGGAGTTAGCACATGGCGAAAACGACCCCTACCTTAGGTTGCGCCAGATTGTGGTGAATCATCGTATTGTTAAAAATGCAGCGCAGCATGCGCGCCCTGCGGCATTTAGTGGCTATACCATTGCCATTCAATCTCTAGCACTGGTCTTCGAATGGTTAAAGCTATCTAGCCTAGTTAAACCCATTGCAAATATTCTAATTTCAAACGTACCTGGCCCCAAAGATACAAGGTATCTAAAAGACGCTGAGTTATTGGCCTGCTATCCCATTTCTACCATGACGCCTGGGGGCGGGGTAAATATTACGCTTATGACCTACGCGGGCACTGCGAATGTTGGGTTGGTGTGCTGCAATAAAAATATCGAATCGTTACAACCATTAGCGCGCTACGTTAAAGAGGCATTCGACATGCTAGAAGCGAGCGTGGACGACCCTAGGCTAAATATTGATGATATTGGTGAGCAGGTGGATACCGTGCCTGTTTCTATTGTGTCAGATCACTAGCATGCGTAATTTGCAGACTAAGTGCTATTCGATGAGATAGAAGCGCAATACGTCGTCTTCTACACGTACGTTTTGACCTAGTTTCGAGAAGAGTACCTCGCGCCAGTGGTCACCACGCATAGTATGGCTTAAGTCTTCTTGGGTAATTTGTTTTTT
The DNA here is from genome assembly GCF_027563165.1 of Alteromonas sp. PRIM-21. Taxonomy (NCBI): domain Bacteria; kingdom Pseudomonadati; phylum Pseudomonadota; class Gammaproteobacteria; order Alteromonadales; family Alteromonadaceae; genus Alteromonas; species Alteromonas sp. PRIM-21. The sequence continues at coordinate 84,106 of NZ_JADOEK010000007.1, forward strand.
GATCGCGTTATTAATGTGAGGAATGTGGTATTCCAAAACAGCTTGTTTCGAACCCGTTAAATAGATCTGTAAATAATCCGCTGCAATATCAGACGTTCCGGCGCTAAAAAGCGATAGGGCTGACTTTAACGAGCCGCCAAGGAGTGTATTTACACTTTTAGGAAAGAAGCGCGAAACCAAAAACTGTGTGTCTTTAATAAGCGCGTAATCATCGTTAACTAAACTGACACTATCAGTGGAAAGGCCGGTTAGATAAAGCGTGCTCATATTTTTGTCGTAATGAGGCGATGCTGACACAGTGAACACCACGTGAGCGCGATAGATAGTTGTAGATGCTACCGCAATATTAAGTGCCGCAAGGCACTGAAGACCAATACGGTTGTTTGCATTATCTAATGTAATGTTGCCTTCAAGCACGGTAACAGTGCCACTTCCCATAGGGATGTTGATGGTGAACGCGTAAGGAAAACTATCGTTGATAAGCTCTTGGAGCTCAGTTTTGGTAAAGTCGTCGTGCGTCAGCTTACCCCATTTCACAAGCCATTGTGCCAGGTACACTTTGCATTTGTCTTTGAAGGATAAGTTATTGGTCAAGGTGTATTCTTAGCCTAATGTTGCTAGGCAATGGCACGTAGCTAGATAGTCTAACGTGATGCATATACCGATATAGCACTTAAGTTATCAGGATTATTAGATTTTTTAAATCTTACAATTTAATTCTTTTATTGATGAAGTATTGTTTGCTAATCTGGTCGTACCACAACGTTTTATTAACATTTAAAAGTCTTGCCCTCAAGGAGTTGGCGAAATGAGCGAAGTACTTAGCAAATACGATTACATTATTGTAGGCGGCGGTTCTGCCGGGGCGGTGCTTGCCACTCGATTATCGGAAAATCCTGCATTAGATATTTTGCTATTGGAAGCTGGCTCGAAAGATACCAACCCACTTATTCATATTCCTTTTGGTTTATCTTTGCTGAGTAGGTTTGAGGGTATAGGTTGGGGTTATCATACGGCGCCACAAAAAGAGATGTATGACAGAGAGTTGTTTTGGCCTCGCGGTAAAACTTTAGGCGGCAGCAGTTCAGTTAACGCCATGTGCTATATTCGCGGACAACAAGAAGACTACGACCGCTGGGCCAATGAAGAGGGGGCCGAGGGCTGGTCATTTGAAGATGTGTTGCCTTATTTCAAGCGCTCAGAAAACTTTGAAGAAGGTGCTGATGAATACCACGGCACAGGCGGCCCATTAAATGTTAGCAAGTTAAGGCATACCAGCGTGCTGTCAGACGCATTTGTGAACTCTGCGTCATTTGCCGGCTATCAACAGCTTGACGACTTTAACCGAGACGATAGGGAAGGGCTTGGCTACTATCATGTTACACAAGCCAACGGCCAGCGCTGCTCAACAGCAAAAGGCTACTTAACGCAGGCAAAGCATCGTAATAACTTAACTGTTTTAACAAAAGTTGCTGCCGAAAAAGTGCTGTTAAAAGAAGGGCGTGCAATTGGGGTTCAGGTGCGTGAAAAAGGCGCAGTAAACCGCTACTTCGCTAAAAGCGAAGTCATTCTTTGTGGCGGCGCGATAAACTCTCCACAGCTTCTCATGCTATCAGGTATCGGACCAAGAGCAGAGTTAGAAGACAAAGGTATTTTTGTACAGCAAGACTTGCCTGGCGTAGGCCAAAATCTACAAGATCACCTAGATGCCATTGTGCAGTTCACTTGCAAGGCCAGAGAAGGCTATGCCGTAGCATTCGGAGCGCTGCCTTCCTATGTGAAAGCCACTGCAGACTACGCGTTTAAGCGCAAAGGTATTCTTTCTTCAAATATCGCTGAAGCTGGTGGTTTTGTTAGTTCAAGCTTAGCAACACAAGGTCCTGACATTCAGTTTCATTTCTTACCTGCAATCTTAAATGACCATGGAAGACAGTTGGCCTTTGGGTACGGTTATGGCCTACATGTATGCTGTCTATACCCAAAAAGCCGAGGAACTATATCGCTTCAAAGTAACCATCCTGCTGATCAAGCGCTTATTGACCCGAACTACTTGTCTGCCAAAGAAGACCAGCAAGTTATGATTGAAGGTGTTCGTATTGCTCGTAAGCTACTATCGGCTCCTGACTTCGACAAGTTCCAAGGCAGTGAACTATACCCTGGAGATGATGCGCAAACAGATGAAGAAATATTAGAGTTTTTGCGTGAGCGCGCTGAAACCATCTATCACCCGATTGGTACCTGTAAAATGGGCAGTGATGACGATGAGATGGCAGTGGTTGATACTCAGTTGCGGGTAAGGGGCATTGCAGGTCTTAGAGTGGTAGATGCTTCGGTGATGCCAAGTTTAATAGGTGGCAATACTAATGCACCCACCGTCATGATTGCCGAACGTGCTGCTGAGTTTATTAAAGCGACGCACGAAGGTCAGCCAGTATCTTTGACTAAAGCGGAATCGGCGTAACTGAAAAATTCAAAGAGCGAGCCCTCGCCTCGCTCTGGCATTTCATCCGTTTTAAGCAGTCAAACGCTTTTCGCGGCGTACATGCACAACGCTATATTCAAGTAGTTGTGTTGATAAGACGTTTACACCTGCTTTTGCATAAATAAATCCGCTGCACAATCACACATCTCATCGATATGACTGCTGTCAGCGTATATGCCGTCAATGAGTAAACGCGCAATACCGTGTAACGTGCCCCAAGTCACCTGTGCGAGTCTCAGTGCATCCTGATTGTTTGGAAGCAGTCCTTTGTCTTGCCAATAGCGGGTCATAGTTACCTGAAATCGAAAGCAAGGGAACGCAACGCTTTTTAAGTCGTTGGTTGCCGCTTGATTTTGCCAAATAGTGCGGCCAAACATCAGTTCATACATTTCAGGGTTATCGGCGGCGTAGCCAATATATTCATGCACAAACTCACGAAAACGCGCCTTTGGCGTTTTGTCTTCTTGCTCAAAAATGCGCTTTGCTGCGCTATGCCAGTCGCTAAAGCCTTTCGCCGCGATAGCACTCAACAAAGCACTTTTATCTTTAAAATGGTGATACGGTGCAGTACGTGAAACCCCCGCATCTTCTGCCAGCTTTCTAAGAGATAAACTATCAACGCCGTGTTCAGACAAACGCGCAGTTGCTGCCTCTATTAGCGCACTGCGAAGATCACCGTGATGGTAGCTTTGTACTGCATTAGCCATAAACCAAATGTTTCCAACTTCATAATTGAGACGAATAGATTACGTTTTATCTTGACAGTGTCAACATAGCCTTTTATCTTGACGCTGTCTAGTTTGCAAATTTGTTAACAGGAACAGCCCAAGGAGACAGCGCAAACCATGAAGTACTCTACATTAGAAGTAAAACAAGAGGGCCATATCGCCCACGTAGTACTTAACCGCCCTGAAGCAATGAACAGCATGATCCCAGAGTTCTGGACAGAGCTACCGGCAGCCATTCGAGAAATAGATGATGAAGCCAAAGCACGGGCAATCGTTATTTCATCTACAGGTAAGCATTTCTCTGCCGGTATGGATTTATCGGTGTTTCTGAATATGAAAGAAGACTTTAAGGGCGACCCATCGCGCAGAGCTGAACGCATGCGCCGTATGGTGATGTTACTTCAAGATAGCTTTACCGCTATAGAGCAGGCACGTATGCCGGTTATCGGCGCAGTCCAAGGCGGGGCAATTGGTGGTGCGGTTGACCTACTTAGTGCATGCGACATGCGCTATTGCACCCAAGACGCTTTTTTCACCATAAAAGAAACCCAATTAGGCATGACCGCCGATGTCGGTACGCTGCAACGGCTACCCAAGCTTATTCCTATTGGCATTGTTAAAGAGTTGGCTTATACAGGTCGCAACTTTGGTGCCGCAGAAGCACAGCAACTTGGCTTTGTAAATCAGGTATTTGACGACCAAGAATCAATGCTAGAAGCAGTGATGAAAATAGCGCAGCAGATTGCAATGAATTCGCCGCTAGCGGTTTCAGGCACCAAGACTATGATTAACTACGCGGCAGAACACACGGTAGCAGAGAGCTTGACTTATATGGCCACGTGGCAAGCGGGCATGTTCCAAATGGAAGATGTGTTTAAAGCCATGGAAGCACAAAAAACAAAAACGCTGCCGGATTATCCGCCATTGCACCCAGCGATTAAAAAAATGAATTCGTAAGTTTATGTGATTAATTGAATTCTACAGCGCCTTCAGAGAAATGGCGCATTAGATAAAAATATTTAAACAGGCTTTTTAACGGCTTTTACAAAGCCAAAACGACTTTCAGGAATGTATCATGAATCAGACCGTTACCGATCATCCCGTTTACCCTCATTTATTTCGTCCGTTAGATTTAGGTTTTACCACCCTTAAAAACCGCGTGCTTATGGGCTCAATGCACACGGGGTTAGAAGAATTACCTGACGGCCACAAACGTATGGCAGCCTTTTATGGCGAACGTGCCAGAGGCGGCGTAGGTCTTATCGTTACAGGTGGTATTGGGCCGAATGAAGAGGGCGCTACTCACCCGTCAACGTTTCGTTTAGATACAGACGAAGCGGTTAAAAACCATAAAGAAGTGACTGACGCTGTGCATATTGCAGGCGGAAAAATTTGTATGCAAATTTTGCACACGGGCCGCTATGCGTATAGCCCTAAGCTTGTGGCACCTTCTGCGGTACAAGCGCCAATTAACCCGTTTAAGCCAAAAGCACTTGAAGCTGAAGAGATTGAAAAGCAAATTAAAGACTTCATTACTGCAGCAACTCAAGCTCAGCGCGCGGGTTACGATGGCGTTGAAATCATGGGTTCTGAGGGCTATTTCCTTAATCAATTTATTGCGAAGCGCACTAACCACCGCGACGATGAGTGGGGCGGTGAATACGAAAATCGTATCCGCTTGCCTATCGAAGTAGTGCGCCGGGTGCGCGAGGCGGTAGGTAAGAACTTTATCATTATCTATCGTTTGTCCATGCTTGACCTTGTTGAAGGTGGCTCTACTTACGAAGAAGTCGTGCAGCTGGGTAAAGAAATTGAAAAAGCTGGTGCAACTATTATTAACACGGGTATAGGTTGGCACGAAGCGCGTATTCCAACCATTGCCACTAAAGTACCGCGAGCGGCATTTACGTGGGTTACTGCTAAATTCCGCGAAGCGCTATCAATTCCAGTAATTACGTCAAACCGTATCAACACGCCTGAAGTTGCTGAAGAAGTGCTGTCTCGCGGTGATGCTGACATGGTATCAATGGCTCGCCCATTCTTGGCTGACCCAGACTTTGTGCGCAAAGCGCAGCAAAATAAAGCTGATGAAATCAATACCTGTATTGGCTGTAACCAAGCCTGCCTTGACCATGTATTTAACGGCAAAATGACTAGCTGTTTGGTGAACCCACGCGCCTGTCACGAGCTTGAAATAAACGTTAAACCTGCAGAAACTAAAAAGCGTGTAGCGGTTGTAGGCGCAGGTCCAGCGGGATTGGCGGCGGCAGTGACCTCTGCCGAACGCGGACACGATGTTGTGATTTACGATGCGTCTAGCGAAATTGGTGGGCAATTTAATATTGCGAAACAAATTCCGGGCAAAGAAGAGTTTTACGAAACGCTACGTTATTTTAAGCGTCAAATTGAGCTTCATAAAAACATTACCCTTAAGCTAAATACTTATGTTGATGCGGCTGCGCTAAACGATGAAGGGTTCGATGAAGTCATGATTGCAACTGGCATCAAGCCGCGTACGCCAGCGATCGAAGGCATTGAGCACGAAAAAGTGCTGACCTATATCGAAGTGTTGAAAGAAAAGAAACCCGTTGGCAATAAAGTAGCCATTATTGGCGCTGGTGGAATTGGTTTTGATACCGCTGAGTATTTGTCTCATGGCAAAGAAACGCCAAGCCAAGATATTCCTGCATTTATGAAAGAGTGGGGCATTGATATGACCTTTTCTGCTCGAGCAGGTATTGAAGGCGTTAAGCCGCAGCCAGAACCATCGCCAAGAGAAATTTTCCTACTGCAGCGCAAGACAACTAAAGTTGGCGCGGGTTTAGGCAAGACAACGGGATGGGCACACAGAGTCGGCTTGCTAGCCAAAGGCGTGACCATGATCCCTGGGGTAAGCTACGATAAAATTGATGACGAAGGGTTACACATTACGGTAGAGGGTAACAGCCAAGTATTGCCGGTAGACAACATTATCATCTGTGCAGGCCAGGAGCCAATGCGAGATATCGTTGAAGGCTTAAACATGCCTTATCACTTAATTGGTGGTGCTGATGAAGCGTTAGAGCTAGACGCAAAACGCGCAATTGACCAAGGCACGCGAGTGTGCGCAGCGGTTTAATTACCTAGCGCAAACGTGCGGTTAGAAATATAAGCACCTTATCAATAGGTGCTTCAAATTCATCATACACCCCTCTTTTTTCGGAGGGGTTTATTTTATCTAGCAGCCGAAGGCTGCGATTTTTTATGAAACTACCGAAACGAGACGTTTTTCAGTCTGTGATGGTAGCGTAGACCTGCTATTATCGTTTTCTTTTTTTCGAGATAAACATGGCATACAGCAACATCCAAGACTTAGTTCAAGCAGTTACTCATTTCCCAGATACTATCGAATTTAACGACGTTATTGCGCTTATCGATAGCGTGTTTACTTTTACGCCCACTGCTTTCACCAATGGCGATGTGAAAAACGAAGCAAACCAGAACAACGGTTCTTGCAAACTGCTCGCACTCGGTCAGCATTTAAACCTAAATCAAGCTCAAACGCTGGCATTATTTGGACGGTTCTATCGCGAAGACGTACTTAATAACCCCAACGGCGACGACCACGCCAATATCCGCAGTTTTATGAAAACGGGCCATGAAGGAGTGGCGTTTGAGACGTTTCCTTTAAAGGAAGAGTAGTTATGACTGCACCGCTTCAAATACCAAAACAGTAGACGCTTAAAAAAGATCACGTCAAATACCGCATCTATTTCTCTGTGATTTGTTAAAAAAATAAAACCATAGCAGCGCAAATGTAAATTGGATGTATACATATGATGTTTATTTATGTAGTATCAATTTGGTGTTTTAAACTTGATAAATAGATGTACGTTGGTGCGCAGCATTTTGCAAATGATGCTTAGCCAACGTGCTGTTAACCTGGGACTACATTATGAAACGTCAGTTTAAGGTTGCCGCTCTGGCTCCACTTATAATGATTGGTGCCGCGTGCACGCAGATAGAAACTACAGAAAGCAGTACTTCTTCAATAAATCCAAGTCAGCAAGAGGGTGTAAAAAACTCCCTTGAGGCGATAGCTCGCAGCAAAATCAACGTACTTCAGACAATGATGGACGAAGCAAAGTCAAAGGGCATCGATGTAACGCGCGAAGAAGCCGTTGTTTGGTTTTCTAATGAATTTTTAAAATTTGCAAATTGGGATGAAGCAAACCCAGAGGCTATAGAAGCTGCTTTTGGTTATGAACGGCATTTTGCTCCCAACAAAACACAGCTAGCTGCAGAACTTCCAGATTTCGAGCGTAGAAAGGTGATAGATATTCTTGACGCTGGTATAGAAGAATTAGGCAAAGAGATTCGTGGCGAAATAAAACGTCGCCCAGTTGTTAAAGTTGACTGGCAAAACACTAAAGCCGCTGATGATATGTTTATAAGCAATGGTAAGCCTATTTTCCTCTACGATTACTTTTCTAAGTCTGTAGGTCAGCCTCTGGGGCAGCCTGATATTTATAACGACTATTTAGGTGCACTTTACCACGGTGGCGAAAACCTATATCCCGTTGACCACGACCGTGCCATCAATTCTTTCCTAGTAAAAGAAGACGGTACGTTTGATGAAGCGTTGCTAAAAGAGCTTACAGATATTCCTGATGACAACATTGGCTACTTAGTCGCATGGCTAATGGGTATACCTGAGTGGGTAGAAGCGAAAGAACCAGAAATTAGGAAAGGGCGATCGCTTTTTCAGGGCTTTGATTTAGATAACCCGCTTGCCCGTGAAGTATGGAGCAAGATACTTCGTAAAGCCGCCGAAGTGACTAAAGACAAAAAAGTCATCGAATTAGGTTTCGTGCTTGCCAATGAGCCACATTGGTATTCAGAGGCTGGACATTGGACAGGTAACTATGAAGAGATGCAAGGAATCTCATCATACACGTTAGCTGAATTCCAAAAATGGCTTAATGAAAAATACAAAGGTAACGTAGCCCAGCTTAATGCTAACTGGAACACCGAGTTTGCTAGCTTTGACGATGTAGAAATACAAATTCCTATCAGCGAAAGCTTGCGTGGAAAGCCAATCTGGTTCGATTGGAATCGTTATAACATGCATCGAGCAACCTCTTGGTTCACTTTCATGCAAAATGAACTACACGCAGTAAACCCAGACGCTGACACCCACATAAAAATTTTTCCGCGTACATTTTACGAAGATTCTCGCTCCCACGGTATCGATTTAGAAGCCTTGACCGAGCTTACCACCATGATTGGCCACGACGCTAAAGCATTAGGAAGTCCTAGTATAAGACCTCATATTTCTTCTGACTGGTGGGAAAAGTACACCTATAAATGGGATGGTATGAGCATGATCCACGACTTTACTGAGTCGGTTTCACCAAACAAAATCAACGTAAACTCTGAATCCCACTTCTTGTCGTCTGGTCAATGGAAAGTGATGGACCCACGTGAAAGCTACGTGCGAAACGTGTATTGGTTAGCCACGCTTCAGGGGATGGATGCGAATATGGGCTGGTTCTGGATGCGCGATCCAGATGGTTCTCCCGAAGACCGTTTAGAAGGTGAGCTTAACTTCTTCGATCCAGGTTTAGCGGGGGCGTTTGCGGGATCAAACAATATGCAGCCGCATGTTTCAAACGAAGTGACGCAAGTCATGTTCGACTTAAATACTTACTCTGAAGAAATTATGGCGCTAAGAAAGCAGCGTAGACCAATACGTCTATTCTACTCAGAAACGTCTGCCATAAACGTAAGTGACTACATGACTACGCAAGGGAAACTCTACAAATCTATGTTTTTTGAGGGCTTTCCACTTGGGTATGCCACTGAAAATATAATAGTCAAACAGGATAATTCATCGTGGGATGCTGTGGTGGTATACAAAACACCAAGGGTTACCGATAGTGAGTTTGACGCATTGCAAAAATACCTAGATGCGGGCGGCTCTGTGGTTATAGATAAGCAGTCTCTTCGTTTTAATGAATACGGTCAGTTACGTGAAAGCACCTTGAAAGCACATAAAGGTAGGCTCATCGTACTTGACGAAGACGCTGATATAGAAAAACTGCGCCACGCGGCGTTAGCTGAAATAAAGCCGGATAGCGTACCGGAAATTGAGTTTAAAATTGATAGCCCGCTAAAGCACAAAACCACAATCACGAGAGTGGCGAAAACAGGCGCCAATAAGTACCTAGTGAATTTATTAAGTGTAGGTCACAAAGCAGTCCGAGTTGACCTAAGTCACAAAAATGGACGTGTCATAAAGGTTATGGACCTAATGACCAGCAAAAGTATGGACAGTTCTTTTGAGCTTGCTTCGGAAGAAGTGCTATTGCTTGAAGTAGAAGTGAAATAGCATTTTAACTATCGCGTAAAGAGGCCGGTCACCAGTCCAAGTTGACCGGCCTTTTTTGTTTTAAACTGTCATCTTACTTTTTACTCTATTGTCAGTGCTTCAGCCAAACCTCTCACCACACCCCCCAAAATTAACGTCATTGTAAATATTACCCCAAACAAAAGTTAAATATTTGTTGAACAATACAAACATAATATGTTTATATTGGTATAACATAGTTGTGAGGGCACTCTGTGCGTCAAGCGGTAATATAGCTAGCCAAGCTGTCCCCGCTTTTAGCAATACCGTACAGATTAAGTGATGTGATCAAGCGTTAAAGAACGAGAGTAGCGATGAAAAATGTAATAAATCGAGGTTCAGTTTTAAAAACTACGGCGATAGCTGCGGCGGTGGCGCAGTCGTTAGTGAGCGGGCACGTTTTTGCACAGGATAATTCTGATAGCGACAGTGGCGTTGAAGTGATTGAGGTCAAAGGGATACGAGCAAGTCTTAGCCAAAGCTTAAATAAGAAAAAGAACAGCGACGAAGTGCTAGATAGCATCGTTGCCGAAGATATTGGTAAGTTCCCAGATACAAACGTAGCTGAATCGCTACAGCGCATCCCTGGTGTATCTATAGATAGAGCGGGTGGTGAGGGAGCTCAGGTTACTGTGCGAGGTTTTGGCCCTAGCTTTAACTCCGTACTAGTACAAGGGCGCCGTCTCGCAACTGATACTGCAGGTAGAAACTTTCGTTTCGATTTACTCGGTGCTGAGCTAATTGGCGGCGCTGATGTTTATAAATCGGCACCATCGCATCTTCAAGCGGGTGGTATAGGCTCGACCATCGATTTACAACTACAGCGCCCGTTAAGCATTGGCGAAGAGAAAACCGTATTGAGCACCCGTGCGGTGTATGAGGATAACTCAGGTGATGTAGCGCCACAGTTCTTTGGCCTTTACAGCAATACTTTCGATGATGATAAATTAGGTGCTTTATTCTCGCTTTCATATCAAAAACGTAAGTCAGCACAAGATGCTGTTTTCTCGGGAGTGTTTGTTGGGCCAGAAATAAACGAAGAGCAGGCTTCTGTGCTCTTCGCTGATGGCGTAGGAAATGGCGCGGGTCGCTATTTGCACCAACAACAAATTCGTTATGCGCGACAATTTCAGGACCGTGATCGTATTGGCGCTACCGCGGTACTCCAGTACCAATTAGCAGATAACGCCTTGTTAACCATAGATGGTTTGTTTAGTGAATTCGATATTACGAATCAAACCACTCATAATTTTATGTTTAACGAGCGCGTCACTTACAACAATGCGGTAACTGACGAAAACAATATCCTTGTGGCTTGGGATCAAATTGGACGTCCGTTTCAAGCTGCAGTAGAGGACAATCGTACTTCTCAGGTTTACCAAATCGGCGCAAACTTAGAGTGGGATATCACTGATGATTTAGTTGCAACATTTGATGTCTCTTATTCTGAAGCTGAAGATGATTCAGCAGGTGACGATTTCTTCTTCGTTGTAGCAGGTCCACAAGCCGTTCAAAGATACGATAATACAGGGGGCTTTGACGCGCCTGTATTCCAAAACTTCGAGTTTGAACTAGCCACTACAGATTTAAACGGTGACGGCCAAATTAATAACCTTGACCGTATTGTGGGTGATGAAATCACAGCGCCTGATCCAAACGATACCTATTCGTGGTTTGGTACCCGAGAAGGACAGGGGAGTACTGATGAAGTACTAGAGCTTCGAAGTGACTTTGAATGGTATGTGGACGCTGGTGTTCTAGAAAGTGTCACCTTTGGCGCGTACTATGGTGACCAAGAAAAGACCCGTTCTGACGCCCGCACGCCAGGCGGTGGTGGCGGCATCAATAACGCTTATCTTCAAGGCCAAATCCCGTTACCCGCAGAGCTATTTTCGTTAGAAAACAACACCAACTTCCTTGATGGTATCGACGTAAACCTTCCTTCGCAATACTTGGCCTATGACCCTGAAGAAGTCATTGCTTATTTAGAGTCACCTGCCGCGATGGAAATGCGCGATATGCTAAACGGATTGCCACTGGGAACAACTGCTGCGCGTTTAGGTTTAGACCCTTCTAACCCACGTGCTGACGGCGGCGTAGGGTTTAACGCTGTTGATGTTCCTCGTAATGCATTTATTATTGGTGAGGAAACGTTGGCCGCCTACGTTAATGCCAAGCTTTCTGGTGAAATTGCAGATATGGGGCTAACGATAAATATTGGCTTCCGCTACACGCAAACAGAAACTACTTCTGAAGCGTTCGCAGAACCCTTTGCAACAATATTCCCTGACCCAACTCGTCCAGATGTGTTGTTAAGCACGCGCTTACCAGCACAATTTATAGAGCAAACTGAAGACTATAATGAATTTTTACCTTCAATCGCTGCACGTTTAAACATTACTGATGAGCTCGTAGCACGGGCGTCGTACTCACAATCTTTAACACGTCCTAACTTGGCAGACTTGAACCCAGGTATAAATACGGCGCCAGAGCTAAGGCTATCTGATTTATCAGGTTCATCAGGTAACCCAGACTTAGACCCGTTCGTGTCTGACAATATTGACCTTTCGCTAGAGTACTATTTTGGTGAAACCTCTGCGGTAAGTGTTGGCTTCTTTAGAAAGGATGTATCGGCATTTATTGCGCAGCAAGAGCAGTTAGAAGGTCTTACGTTGCCACCAGGTAATCGATTAGACGAGGTTACTGAAGATAGAAGTAACATCGATGGTGACACCATATTTTTGAATATAAATCGCCCTCGTAATTTGAATTCTACCGTGGTCGACGGCGTTGAAATTGCCTTTCAGCATGTTTTCGACACATTACCAGGCTTACTTCAATACGTAGGGGTTAGCGCTAACTTAACTTATGTGAGCTCTGATGATGAGGTAGGGGACGAGTTAATTGATTCTGCGGTAGCACTACCTGGCCTCAGCGACTCACAAAACTTTGTGCTGTTCTACGATGACGGGGAAATCGAAGGTCGAGTGGCTTACAACAAAAGAGATCGTTTCTTTAGCGGTCGACAAGGCCCAGAGCCGATATTTACTGAAGACTTTGATCAGCTTGACGTGCGAGTAGCATGGAACATTAATGAAACCTATCAAGTGTTTGTTGAAGGGACTAACTTGACCGACTCATTCGTTAAACGCTCTGGCAGATTTGAAAGCCGATTTGGCGGCATAGAAGATCCGGGAGCACGCTACGTCCTTGGAGCAAGAGCAACATTTTAAGAAATGTAAAACTAAAGTAAGCACCTCGATTGAGGTGCTTTTTTTTACATCTTTAATACTATACTGGTATGAAAATTCTTTCGAATAATGATGCTTAGCTAGACTGGCGTTTTACCAATGTTGGCCGAAAATCACGAGTACGTATTTTACCTTTTTGGATGCGATACACGATTTCGTTCAACATTTGGTTAAATGGGTATTGTACGGTGGTTAGCTTTGGGTAGCTTAAGGTTGATATCATATGATTACCAAAGCCAACTACTGTAGTCTCGTGGGGAATTCTGAGCCCCATTGTTTTAAGTGCATTGATAACACCATAGGCTGCAAAGTCGTTCTCAGTGATAATGAAGTCAGCCCTTCTGAATAAAGCATCATTTTGCTTAACTAAATCAAAAGCACTGTCTATGTCACATTTAGTTAAAGGCAAGGTTTCAACTTCCAACGGCCCTTTATAATTGCTAAGTGTTCCAATGATCCCAGAAAAGCGCTGAGCGCTGGCATGATTGAACAATGATGAATAGACAACTATTCCGAATCGTCCGCCATTTCTCAGCGCTTCTCTAGCCTGGAGTACACCTGCGTCTAAATGATCAAAGTTAACGCTTTGGAAGGACGACGAGGTCAATTGACGGTCAATACAGTAAAGATAGGGCAATTTTTTCACCCAGCGATTAAGCGTTTGCGCAGAGCATCTGGAGTGGCACAACACAATACCGGGGCATCCGAGTGCATCTAGTTCTTCAATTCGCGCTTTTTCTTCTTCCTCTGAGTGCGCTGTCTGTGCCAAGTAAGGTGGGAGTGGGGTACCCGTATTGGCTTGACTTAAACCGTTGAACTCATGACAGTCAAACGAGAAGTGGGGATAAATGATACCTATTGATGAAGAGCGATTTTTTACAAGATCTCTAGCATACGTATTCGGTTTAAAATTCAAACTATCTATTAACTGTTGAATTTTAGTTTTAGTCGCGCCTTTTACTTTTCCATTTTCATTGATAACCCGCGAAACTGTCGCAATAGAAACGTTTGCTAGTTTCGCTATGTCTTTGATAGTTACAGGCTGGGTGATCATAAACTTATACCTTTCAAAAGCACCAACCATTTAAAAGAACGCAAAAATGGCATATCCACTTATTCAACGAGCGCTAATTAAACAAAATTCAGCGCTAGCATTTTGTTCACTTGCATTGATACAACAATTATATTTATCCAAGTTTAAACGTAATATGTTATAAAATATATAATGTATTATGAAAATGTTAAAGACGCTTCTTTGATTACACTAGACACCCCCTTCTTCGAAATAAGCAATGTATGAGGTGTACTCGAGTAAGTTGACATTATTCGTAACATCACGCTGAGTTATAAAAAGGAAACGTTAACAAAACGTTTATATTTAGGTTGCAGAAACCCTTCATTAAACATAGTATGTTTACATTGGTAGTATATTTTAAATGAGGAAGTTGTGAGATTACCCATTAGATTTAGCTCATCGAGCGCGAATGTTTCTTTTTTCGCCCTCGTCGCCGCATTCGGTGGCTTCGTATTCGGGTTAGATGCAGCAAATATATCAGGGGCGCTTAGGTTTGTAAGCGCAGAGTTTGAATTGGACTCAATTCAACAAGGTACGCTCGTGGGCTGTGCACTTCTTGGGGTTATTCTGGCGCTATTCTTTACAGGTTCTCTGTGTGAAAAGTTTGGAAGAGCAAGAGTATTGCTCGCTATCGGCTTTACGTACTCCCTATCATCTCTATTGTCTGCATTTGCGGTAAGTTACGAAATGCTTCTTATTGGCCGCTTTATAGGGGGTGTGGCATTCGCATCAATCACGGTTTCTGCCATGTACATTGGAGAAATTGCGCCTGCCCACCAACGAGGTAAGTTTGTATCGATAAACCAGTTCATGATTGGTCTCGGGTTGCTATGCGCCTTTGTGATTAACTATTTTCTTGTTAAATCGCTTTCTACCTCAACTTGGTTAACCAACGACAATATTTGGCGCGTTATGCTGGGCGCCGAACTGATCGCCAACGCGATTTGGATTGCCCTTATTTTGTGTATTCCTGAATCGCCTCGATGGCTGGCTAAAAAGGGAAGAGATAACGAAGCTCTGTTTGTTTTTGACATTATTGATTCTGGTGAAAAGGCCGCGGTTCTTTTAGAGGACGTAAAGCGCTCACTTACTAACAATAGTGAGCTAGACACCTTCTCGCAACTTAAGATGTTGTTTAGCCCAGGGCTGCGTTTTGTCGTATTTATCGCTGTTGCATACGCTTTCGTTCAGGGAGCAACAGGTATGAATGCAGTGCTGTTTTTTGCGCCTATGGTGTTTGAACAAATCGGTATGAGCGTTGAAGATACTTTCATGCAAACTATTTCTACAGGAGCGGTAGGGCTTGCGGCAACCCTTGTTGCTATTGGGTTTGTCGAAAAGCTTGGCAGAAGGACGCTTACTGTAGCGGGTTTACTACTCGTTGTTGTCGCTCATGGCTCTACGTTCTTAGGGTTTAAGCAAGCGAGCTACGAATTTAACGAGACAGCCATGGCTGAGCTAACAACACATTTTGAACAAAATGCGCTGGCTGTATCGTCTTTAGCGCCATTCGCAGGTAAAAGTTTCGATAGTGATGTGGAGTTGAAAACTGAACTGACAAAACACTTTGATAAAAAGACACTGCCATTAGTGAGTGGCGCAATCATCGAAAAAACAATTATCGGTGTTAATGCATCACTGGTCTTGTTCGGTATTTTTGCCTTTCTTGCTGCATTTAACTTATCGATAGGGCCGATAATGTGGGTGATTTTCTCTGAGATATTCCCAAATAAAGTACGCAGTGTAGCACTTCCTTTCGCCGCACTCGTTCAAACTGTTTCATCGTGGTCAATTCAGCAGTTCTTCCCATGGCAGTTAGACAACATGGGCGTAGCAAACATCTTTTTACTCTACGCCGGTATTGGGCTATTTGGGTTAATTGTTATGTACCTTTATTTGCCAGAGACAAAGGGTAAAACCATAGAAGCTTTGGAACTTGAGCTGACAAATCAAAATGCGCTAGGGGCTAAGTAGTTAACATGAGTAAAAATAGCATAGCCACGTTTGTTGTCGATTGGGGCACAAGTAACTTCCGGCTTTTTGGACTAGATAGCAAAGGTGCATTAGTTGATACCATAGAGGCGCCCTTGGGCCTTCTACAAATAAAAGACGGAAAGTTCGCTGAAGCATTAGAGCCGAAATTAAAAGCATTAACACCGAGTTACCAACATATCCCTGTGCTAATGGCGGGTATGGTAGGCTCTGCCTCGGGATGGAGAGAGGCGCCCTACGTTGCAGCACCAGCATCAGTTTCAGATATCGCCAATCATGCAGTTTGTTTTGAGCTTCCATGGGGAGCGCAAGCTAGAATTTTGCCTGGCGTGAGCTACAGGTCAGCGGAATTTTATTGTGACGTGATGCGCGGTGAGGAAGTCCAAGTATTTGGTTTACCATTTTTAACTGAATCAAAGAATATGCACGTTGTATTGCCAGGTACACATAGTAAGCATGTCGATATAAAAAGCGGTTCCATTTCAAGCTTTTCGACTTATTTCACGGGTGAGCTTTACGCTTTGCTAAGTCATTACTCATCAGTAAAACCGCCATTGCCGGCACAAGAAATTATTAATGAAGATGCATTTGTCAAAGGTGTGAAGAGGACTGCTGAAGGGGCTTTACTCAATGATATCTTTTCTGCCCGATCGCTCAGGTTATTTGGTGAACTCGCCGATCACGAGGTGGCTGATTACCTGTCTGGAATTTTAATTGGTAATGAATTACACAGTTCAACGCACAGAAATATCTATTTAGTCGGCGGTGAAGCATTGTGTGCTCGCTATGAGTTAGCGGCCAAAGAATTACAAATAGAGACGTACACGTTTTCTGGGAACACCTGTTTCTTAAATGGTATCGCAAGAATTATCAAGGAGATTGAAAATGAGCAGTGATAAGCGCGCTGAACTACCTCTCATAGCTATTTTGCGGGGCGTAACACCTCAGTCAATCTTGGATGTCGCTGCCGTACTAGTAACAGCCGGGTTTACCAAAATAGAGGTCCCTTTGAATAGTCCTAATGCGCTGGAAAGCATACGTTTGCTTGTAAAGGAGTATGGCACCAAGAACTTCGAATTGGGCGCAGGGACAGTAACCAGATTAGATTTGGCTGAACAAGTTTTAGAAACCGGAGCGAACCTTGTGGTAACGCCGAACTGCAACGTAGATGTTATTAAAACAGCTGTTGATGCAGGGTGTGTTACTTACCCTGGCGTGGTAACGCCCACCGAAGCGTTCAATGCGGTACATGCAGGTGCAACCAATTTAAAGCTATTCCCCATTTCTATGGTGGGCATAGGCGGAATGACCGCGATGAAAAGTGTATTACCATCTCATATTGCATTGTTTCCAGTCGGAGGGATTGACGCAACTGTAGAGTCAATGTCTCCCTACTTAAACAAAGGCGCAAAGGGCTTTGGCTTAGGCTCGCAGCTGTACAAGCCGTCGATGTCATTGAACGAAGTTAGCCAGAAAGCTAAGGATTTTGTAAAAACATATACAGCAGCAATTCATGAATAATGTTTACCGATAGTAATACGTTTGGTGTTTGAACCAATTTAATATAATGTTTAGTACATATTATGTTTATCATTTTCTAGAGCGTTTACTGAACGAAAGGAGAACGATAAAGTAGGTGTAGGTGTTGCTTGTTAATTATGACGAATAGGCGATGCAGACTCATCTGATGACTTAAAGAACCACCCCTAATAGCGTGAACCATCTAAAGGTGTTATGATTTAAATTATCATATGTTTAACGTAATCGGATTCGATTAAATGAATGAATTAGTATATTACGACTTGAAACGTGCTGCCAAAATGACGCCAAGCTTGTCTGTGCAAGTGGCGAAAGAAATTGGCCGTCGTATTGTCGCTGGTTCTCTAGAGCCAGGTACCTTGTTAGAAGAGGAAAACTCTTTAGCAGAGCGCTATCAGGTTAGCCGTGTAGTTATTCGTGACGCGGTAAAGATACTGGTCGGTAAAGGGCTACTAGATGTAAGGCGAGGTATAGGTACTAAAGTTCGTCCCCGTAGCGAGTGGATATTGTTAGACGATGACGTGCTTGCATGGCATATCACTGCGCCACCCAATGAACACTTTATTAGTCAGTTAATGGATGTAAGGCTCGCTTTCGAACCTAAGGCGGCGCGATGGGCCGCAGAACGGTCTGATCCTGAAGCGCTTAAAGAAATCGAAGAAGCCGTTATCCGAATGGAGCAAGAGTCGGGTTCCTTAGAAAAGTTTATTGTTGCCGATGCTTTATTTCACCAAGCGGTACTGCGAGCGGCACATAACGAATTTTTAACCTCTATGGAAGGTATGATTTACTCAGCCCTGTTAGTAAGTGTTCGTATTACCAACCAAGATCCTCGTAAAAACAGTGATTCAGTTAAATTTCATAGAGATGTTTATGAAATGATAGCGAATGGGGACGGCGAGGGAGCAGAAGCCCTTACAGAGAAACTTCTAAAAGATGCAATCAGAAGGTTGAAAGAAGCCTTTGGAGATAGCTTCCGAGAAGAGTAATAGTCTAAGAATTGTTAAAGCCGGTGTCTAAATTACTATAGCCACCGGCTTTATCGTTTTTAAGCGCTTTACAAAACTGCTTTTTGTTTCAATCAACCCCTCTATGACTTCGCTCACGAAATAGTTGCTGCCCAAATAACAACACAACGTATTTAGCTCATCTCGAATCACCACTATTTAACCAATATTTTGTTAATGAGTTTTAAAGCGCTCTTTACATTTAAACATAATATGTTTAAATAAATGCTACATATATTCAGTGCCTCTATCCGATGTCTGCATAGCAGGGATAAAACATCTGAAGTCACAACATTGATGTCGTGCAAACCGCGATTGTCGTCTTAGTAGTGATGAATGTGCACAGGGATGTAATACAGCAAATCGCACTTTCCAAAGGTTTTTTAACGGACATTGGAAAATTACTTTTAATTGATATTAGCGTTATAAAGGTGAATTAGGTGCCACTATCAAAACTCTTCAAAAAGCCGGTGTGCACGCTGTTAAGCGGCATACTTGCAGTCAGCGTAAGTCAAAGCTCAATAGGCGCTACGTCTTCAATGGAATCAGTACCTTCTAACGAGGTAACGGGAAATAAGTCAGGTAAGCCTGCAAACGTACTTGTCCTGATGTTTGACGATATGCGCTTTGATACTTTTTCCTACAGAGGAGGTCCAGTAAATACACCCAATATTGATGCTCTTGCGGCTGAAAGTACTCGTTTTGATAATGCAATGTCGACTACTGGACTTTGTTCACCCTCTCGCGCAGCGTTTTATACAGGGAAATGGGGGCATAAAACGGGTCTTGATGACAACGTAGAACTTTATCATACCCGTTTGGCTGAATTAGATTTAAGCGAAGGTGGGCTTATTAAAAAAGCATCCGAAGCAGGGTATTTAGTTGGACACGTAGGAAAGTGGCACCTAGGTGCTAGAGGAACTGAACTTCGCGGGGCTGAAATTGATTTGGCGCATGGTCATGAGCCAAGGGAGCGTTTTACTCGAGTATTTACGCCTACGGGCAAGGTTAAGCAGGTCGAGGGCTACTACGAAGGTAGGCTCGACGCAAACAACGAAAAACATGAGTATTACAAAACCCTCCCTGGAACTTATGAAGATACTGAAGCCTATAAAAAGGTGGTAGCAGGCAAAAAAATGCTTTCACAAATGGCAAAGGATAAGCGGCCCTTTTTTGGTGTTATCAGTTTTAATCAGCCTCATCCTGCTTATCGAGTTCCTGAGCCCTATGCCAGTATGTTTGACCCAGCGAAGCTCGAACTTCCAAGTAATCATCTGGCTAAACGCATTAATAAGCCTATGGCGCAAGGCGGCATCTGGTGGCCTTGGCATGACGTAGGTCACATGAGCGACACGGACTGGCGAAAGGCTCGGGCTCACTACTATGGCGCGATCGCTATGGTAGACCGCATTATCGGTGAGTTAATTCAACAGGCCAAAGACGAAGGTATTTACGATGACTTGCACATTGTACTGTTCGGCGACCAGGGTTCTATGCTTGGTGAGCATACGCTTTATGATAAGGGTCCCTATGCCTACGACGAGCTTATGCGTATGCCGCTTCTTATAAAGGACCCGGACATATCCCCACGTGTGGTTAATCGCCAAGTATCGCTTATTGATGTAACGCCCACGCTAACAGAGATGATGCATTTAGACGCTGAGCCTGACTATGACGGCCATAGCTTAATTCCACTCATGTTAGAAGGTGATAAAGCGGAAGAGGGCCAGGTAGATAAAGCCCTTTATGCCTATGAATGGTACAACGGTTCATGGTTCGGTATTCGAGCTATTCGCACCCCTGAATACAAATTTGTATGGAACCCAGGTGAAGATTTAGACGAATTTTACGATCTTAAGAAAGATCCTGGAGAGGTCACTAACCTCATAGACGATAGCGATTATGTTGATATTTGTGGGGAGATGCTGGCACTGCTTATTTCAGAACTAAAACGTACAGAAGACCCATCGCTAACAAAATTAGAATATCACGCTAAACACTATTTACAGGACGCTAAAAATGAAAAATTACGCCATTAAGCTCTTAGCGGCAATAAGCTTTTTATCCGCGGTGCCAGCCGTAGCGACAGAAGCCCAAAGACCAAATATTTTGGTTATTCTTACCGACGACCAAGGTTACGCTGACGTTGGCTATCACGGTTTCGACAATGACGTTAAGACACCTAATTTGGATACTTTGGCTAACGAAGGAGTACGCTTTAGCTCAGGTTATGTCGCACACCCATTTTGTGGACCAAGCCGAACTGCACTTATGACGGGGCGCTACCCTCATAAAATTGGCGCTGATTTTAATCTTCCGGTAGATGGTTCTAGCACCGGTATTGACACCAACGAAATGTTTGTGAGTAAAGCGCTTCAGCAGGTGGGTTATCATACCGGCGCTATAGGTAAGTGGCACCTAGGTGAGGAAAAGCCTTATCAACCAAATAATCGAGGCTTCGACGAGTTTTATGGCTTCTTGGGTGGTGGTCACAGGTTCTTTCCTGAGCAATACCAAGCCCAATATGAAAAAGCGAAAGCTTCGGGCGTCACACGCTTCAATGATTACATCACGCCGTTAATGCGTAATACCGAAGAAGTGAAAGAAACTGAATATCTTACTGATGCATTCACTCGAGAAGCCGTTGATTTTATCGACAGAGCTGGAAAAAACAAACAGCAACCTTTCTTTTTGTATTTAGCGTACAACGCGCCTCACGCTCCCTTAGAAGCGAAAAAGGAAGACGTCGCTCTGTTTTCACATATTAAAGATAAAAAGCGTCGAACTTACCTAGCTATGGTTTACGCGGTAGATCGCGGAATTGCTAAGGTAGTGGATATGCTCAAAGAGACGGAACAGTATGACAACACGCTTATTGTTTTTGCCAGCGATAACGGGGGTAAACGCAAATTGGGTGGGGTCAACCTACCATTACAAGAAGGAAAAGGCAGTGCAAGAGAAGGAGGGCATCGTGTACCTATGTTTTTCCACTGGCCAAATGGTTTAAAAGGTAACAAACAGTATGACGCTCCAGTTTCAACGTTAGATTATTATCCAACGTTCCTGGCACTTGCTAAGAGCGATGTGCCAAGCGGCAAAGTCCTTGATGGTAAGAACATTCTTCCTCATATCGTCGCTAGCACAAGCGCCCGCGAGGGAGAGAGTTTATTCATTATGCGCCATCGTAAAGGCGCGCATGATGTTTCTGTTCGTCGTGATGACTTCAAAGCGGTTCGTACTACCACTACAGGTGGCTGGAAACTCTTCAACGTAGCTGAAGATATTGGCGAAACAAACGATTTAAGTGCGCAATACCCACAGCTTTTAGCTGACATGGTGAAAGACGCAGGCTACTGGGCATGGTCAAATAAACCTCCCCAATGGTTCCATATCCATAAAGAAGGAGACGAGTGGCGAAGCGAAGATATGCCGCGTTACGGTGAAACCTTTGATTTAGACTAACTTATATATGTCCACCCAACGACAAAAGCCGACGCCTAAAAGTGTCGGTTTTTTTATGCATTCTATTTACATATCATTTACATTAACTTTATAAAGGTGATATGTTTGCTTTTATAATACTAATAATGGTGACCCTACTTCTTATTCGGACAATTAGGTAATTAATATGAAAAATAAGTTACTACTCGCTTCAGTTGCTATTGTTTGCGGAGCACAAGTAAGCGCAGAAGTTGTAAGGCCAACAGGAATGAAAGCTGGAGAAGTGCGTTTTAGAGAGCTGGGGGCGCAAACAGACGATTTTGAAAATGGGTTTAATAATAGTAAATGGCAAAATGCGCCTGCGAGTTTAAATGTAGGGGCATGGACATTCGACAGCGATAACGCCTATGTAGAGAATGGTCGATTAAAAATTGCGACTACCCAAGAAACTCATACCCGATCATTTCAGGACAGCTGTTGGGATGGTGTTGCTGGCGGGCCATCTCAAACCGTTCAAAGGCAACTTTTTTATAAGTCCGGCGCTGTGCGCTCTGCTGTAGAAAGTACTTATGGTTTTTATGAAGCCTCTATCAAAGGTGTAGACATTTTTCCTGGGTTAAGCCCAGCTTTTTGGCTTTACAGTGACGGCCATCCTTTTCCTCGCGTTCAGGGGGAACAATATGTCGATTATAGTGAAATAGATATCGTTGAGTTACAACAAGCCGATTGGCGAAGCCCAACAGACTTTGATGAAGTTAATGATATGGATCACAACCTACACGCGCGCGTGGAAGAGAATGGTAAGATCGTGTGGAAACGCCCGAAACCAAATCCAGAAGCTCAACTGCTGCATTACGAAGCGCCGTTCGACCCTTCAAAAGGTTTTCATACCTACGCGGTTGATAATCGCCCTGATAAAATCATCTGGTATGTCGATGGTGTAAAAATAGGGGAAAAGGAAAACAAATGGTGGCATAGGCCTATGCACCTTATCTTCTCGCAAGGATTGCGTCGCCATTTAATCAAATACAACAGTGCTTGTCAGCGAGCAGATCCAAACCCCGACAATGTTATAAAAGAGGGTTTTCCAGAAGATGCGACAATGCAGGTGGAGTATGTGAAAACGTGGGAGGTTTTGCCATCTATTTGGGTAGATGATGCGAATAAATATGCTACTACAAGCTATCAGTCTGGTGGCACGCTTGATGTAGTCGTTAACTATCATGGCGGTAGCAATTTTTATGTCGTTTCAGACAAGTACAATGGGATTACGGTTAACTTAGTCGAAAAAAATGCGCAAGGGTTTGTGAAAATCGCTGCATCAGCAAATGATGCTACCGTAGCTAATAACGACAAAAAATATGGAGGTAAGACGACAATCTCTCTTGATTTAGATGGCGTAACACCCACAGCCAAGCTTCCCCCTGGCCATTATTATGCGCTGACTCCGGTATTTAAATCTTCTAATGGTAGTGATGTTTTCTTACAAAAAGCCATCAATAATGTAAGCATTGTGTCGAATAACTCGGCAAATATTAGTGTTTCTGGGGTAACTATTTCAGGTAGTAATAATAGAACACTAAACCTTGGTGAGTCAGTCAAATTAACGGCTATCATTCAACCCACTAATGCGACCAACAAACAAGTGATGTGGTACTCATCTGACTCATCTATTGTTGACGTTGATAGTAACGGTTTACTCACTGCCTACTCAGAGGGAGCCGCCACTATAGAAGTCGAAAGTGTTGATGGACGATTTACCGATGCGGTTTCGGTTACTGTACAAACTAGCGGAGGAGGCGACAACACTGACGATAATTTGGTCATAAACAGCGGTTTTGAACAAAATAATCTGGCTACGTCCTGGGCCAACAGCTGGGGTAACGTTGACATTGTCGCCAATAATGCAAAGGAAGGAGTTAACGCAGGTTATATAGATGGTACAGGAGCGTTAGTTCAGATTATTGATGTGCAGCCAAACACTACATACACTTTATCTGGTTACGGTAAGGCCTCGTCCTTAACTGAAAAGGTGAGACTGGGTGTAAAAGAATATGGTGGCAATGAAAAAAGCCTTAAGTTTAAGAGCCGAGGTTATCAAAAATTAAGTACTACCTTTACTACAGGCTCCGGTAATACCACTGCGAAGATATACTTCTGGAATGGTGAAAGTAGCGTTCAAGCCTATGCTGATGACATCCTTGTATCATCAACTGGCGGTACTAGTTCCCCTTCAGTTCCTGTAATTGTAACTGGCATAAATACTAATCCTTCCAGAGATGAAATAGCAGTAGGCCAGTCCATTGCATTAACGGCGACAGTAAGTCCTAGTGAAGCAAGTGATAAAAGCGTCACTTTTAGCTCAAATGATCCGTCTATAGCGGTAGTAGATAATACGGGGGTAGTTACTGGAGTTAGTGAAGGAACCGTCACAATCACTGCTAAAACAAACGATGGTGGTTATATTGACACTACAGTACTAACTGTTGTTCAGGCAGGAAATGTGTCTTGTAACAAGAAGTGGGTGAACGTAACCGGAGTGATATTATCCATAGGCGACAACCGTTTGCGTAAAGGTCAGTCAGCTAACTTGAACACAGTAGTTGCACCGGATTGTGCGTCAAACAAGTCAGTGGTTTACACAAGCAGTAATCCCGCTGTAGCTACTGTTGATGCTAGTGGGGTGCTCTTTGCTCGTAATAAAGGGGAAGCGGTAATTACCGTGAAGACGAAGAATAAAGGAAAGACAGATAGCTTGACTATAAAAGTGGATTAGTTTTTTAGTTGAAGCGAAAAAAAAGCCTGCGACTTATACATGTCGCAGGCTTTTTATTTTATCAGGCTTTAACTTTTATAGCGTATTTATTGCTGCCAAATAATCGGTAAGAACACGCTCATTTCAGCCTCACCACGGTTACTCCACGCGAAGTAGGGCACGAATTGCGTTGTGATGCTTTCAAATTCTGGCTGCGAAACATCGCGATACATGCCTGTTCCTCTATCTTTGCGCAATAAAATCTCGCCTTCGATAGTTGTGACACCGCCTAAAAATGAAGGCTGTTTTTGCACAGAAAGTTTAGACTTACTTGGTAAATACACATCGGTAATGCTCGCTGACTCAGGCAAATCAGGAGACTCAACGCAATAAACAATCGGGCCGCGCTTAACGGCTACCTGATTGCGTACTTCCTCAATACGCTCGTGACCTTCAATTAATTTAATATGCATCGGCATATCTAGTTCAATCACATCACCGGCTTTCCATTGTCGAGTAATTGTCGCGAATTCACCTGGAACAAGCGCAATATCAAGGGTATCACCGTTAATTTTCAACGTGTTTTCTTTCGACCACTCCGGAATGCGTAGCATGATGTCAAAAGCGTCTTCTTTGCACGCATCAATAGTGATTTTTACCAAGCCTTCCCAAGGATACTCAGTGCTTTGAGTAAGCTTAAGTTCTGTGCCGTCGAGTAGTGTAGTTTCTAATGTGTTACCGCCATATAGATTCACGGATATGCCGTTGTCCGAGCGGTTGTAGGCCCACAATGAAGACTTTGCCACTGTTCTTACCAAGTTAGGAGGGCAGCAGAAACAAAATAGATAAGGCTCGCGGTCTGGCGACTCTGTATTCATATTTTCGTAGTCGCGGGCATCGTTAATTTTACGCAAAGGGTTAGCGTAGTAGTACTTGGTACCACATACGCTAATACCTGACATCATAGAATTGTGCATGACGAGTTCCATAATATCTGCGTATTTCGATTCTCCATGAATACCTAGCAATCGTTGGCTAAACATGGCATTACAGATGTTTGCACAGGTTTCGTTATAAGCGGTTAAATTAGGCATCATATATTCGTCAATGAAACCTTCTTCAATCATATCTCTACGCGGAGACGCACCGTAATGGGTCTGCCCTACGGCACCGGTAGCGTACATTTTCTTTTGCGTTACGTTTTCCCACAGACGATCCAAAGCACTAATAAGCGCTTTTTCACCTGTTTCTGCATAAACGTCAGCAGCGCCTGCGTAATAATAAAGCGCCAATACCGCATGACCAGCAGCTTCAGTTTCTTCGCGAAGTGGTACGCGCTCTTGCACCATATCACCAATAGGGTAGCCAACGGTCGTTGAGTCATGGACCATTTCTGACTGGCCGCGATTATTGATAAATTGTTCGGCAAGTTTAAGGTAATCTTCATTTCCTACAGTTCGATAAAGCTCAACAAGGCCCATAATTTGAGTTTGGTTAAAACCAAAACGACGTAACTCAGGTGGGTTAGGGCCGAACTTTGACACCAGCAAATTAGCATTTTTAAGGGCAATATCTAAGAAGTTAGTTTTACCCGTCATTCGATAGTGAATGCATGCAGCGGTATAAAGGTGACCACAGTTGTACATTTCGTGATACTTTCGGTTTGAGAAATGTTCAATGCCATGTATTTGAATATAGGCATGAAGATAGCCGTCAGCTTCTTGTGCTTTAGCAATAATGGCTATGATCTCATCCATTTCTTGAAGGAGTTTCTGATCATTGTTTAAGCCATACATGTAACAGGCTGCTTCCATCCACTTAAAAAAGTCTGCGTCATGCCAGTATTCACCGTCAAACTTACCATCAAAATCACCCGTTACAATTTTGAAATTATTTAAAGCATGACCAACTTCACCGGTAAGTAGGCTTCCCATGTATGGGATCATTGATTCTTCGCAAAGCCTAGTTTTTTCGGCCCAAAAACCATCTTTCCATTTACATTCGCCCATGGATATAGGTTTGAGCTTTACATTAGGGCTTTTAGACGTATCAACTTCTGTCTTATTGCGCGTTAAATTCTCTGGCATGGAAAACCTCACTACCGATAGTTAAATTCATTGTAAAAATAAGCAGTGTGTTGGGCGCTTCGATACTTGCGCTTATCAAGCACTATTTATTTTCAGTTTTACCTTTTTATTTAGTATTTGCCTGTTGTCTTCCCTTAGCTTTTCCCAGCCAATACGCTTTCCAATCGTGAAAACAAAGCGTTAGAAAATTAGGGTAGTGGTTTAGAGATAACAACTAAAGCGTTATTGACAACACAGTACGTAACTGTGATCAATGTAAACATATGATGTTTTGGTTTTCAAGAATTATTAACATATCCCCACGCCATTTTCAGGTCTGAAAGGCCTAATGCTTAGGTAGCGTATGTGAATTTATATATGCCGCGCTTTTGATCTTTAAATATTTCTTGTTAAAAGCCTGTAAATGTAGTTGAAATGCAAACATCATATGTTTATATTTGTTATATAATGCGGTGGCGATATAGAATATGCCACCATGGCTGTCGTGAAAGTTGAGTCTTAAAATGAAAATTGAATGTATTAAAACCTATCATCTTCGGTGTCATCTCGAGCAGCCTTTTGGTTTTTCTCAATGGTTTTACAATCAGCGCAATGTGCTCGTTATCGAAATCATTACTGATAATGGTACTAGTGGGTGGGGAGAGTGTTATGGCCCAGCAGATGTTATTCAGGCAGCAGTAGAGAAGTTCTACGCCCCTCGTATTATCGGCCAAGACGCGCTTTCAACCGATGCATTGTGGCATTTTATGTGGCGCGCTTCACTTGACTTTGCAAGGGCTGGCGTTATGACAGCAGCAATGTCAGGAATAGATATGGCGCTGTGGGACTTAAAAGGCAAAGCGTTGGGGCAGAGTGTAAGTACTTTGATGGGGGGGAAATGCCGCGATAAAGTACCTTGCTATGCCACTGGTATGTATTACATCGATTTACCCGAAGATAAACTTCTGCCTCATTTACTTGAAGAGGCGCAAGGATATGTAGACGAGGGTTACCAAGCGTTAAAAATTAAAGTGGGTAAAAACCCAGACTTCGATATTGCTTTTATTCGCGCGCTTCGCAAGCGTTTCCCAAATACAATATTAGCTGCAGACTCGAACCATGCATTTGATTTAAGTGAAGCTATAAAAGTAGGGCAGGTACTTGATGAGTGCAATTATGCTTGGTTTGAAGAGCCTTTATCTCCAGAACATGCAGCGCAATTCAGGCAGTTAAGCGATAAATGCCTGACGCCTATTGCTACCGGTGAATGCGAACAAACTCGCTTTGGCTTTCAAAAATTACTAAGTGCTGGTGGTGTACAGTTAGTTCAAGCTGACCTGGGTTATTGCGGCGGGCCGAGTGAAGCGCTTAAAATCAGAACCTTAGCTTCATCACAAGGGTTAAACATGATCCCACATGTTTGGGGAACCCAGTTTAATCTAGCCAGTGCTTGTCACTTCCTGGCTACGGCTTATCACGAGCCAGGCCGAGCGGAAGAGAAACCGCTCTTCTTAGAATACGACCGCACTGAAAACCCTTTACGTGACGATATATTTTTACAAAAAGTGGTAGTGGAAAATGGTAATGCCAACGTGCCTTCCGGGAATGGTTTAGGTGTTGAGATTAATTTAGACGCAATGAAACCTTATGTGTTTTGCGAAACGGAGACAAAATGAACCATACATTTAAGATGCTAATTAATGGCGAATTAACAGGCGCAGATAGAACTTTTCCCGTATTTAACCCTTCAACTGGTGAAGTAATTACCGAAGTGCCTGATATTTCAGAGTCTCAAGTCATTGAAGCGCTGGGCTTCGCAGATGAGGGCTTTAAGCATTGGTCTTCTACACCGCTGTCGAAGCGCGCTGAACTTATTCTTGACTATGCTGCACTTCTTGAAGAAAACGCGGAAGAAATTATTGCAATCCTTATTGAAGAGACAGGAAAGCCTCGCGATAACGCAGAGTATGATTTCGGTATGCTAACAAATTGTTTGCGCTTTTTTGTTGAGGAAGCGAAGCGCATAGAGCAGCCTGTTATTGTTGACCCAGACGAGCGTTTTCACCATTTTATTCAGCGTCAATCACTGGGCGTAGTAGTGGGGTATTTAGCGTGGAACTTCCCGCTACTTAATTTAGGTTACAAGCTAGCACCGTCTTTAGCGTCTGGCTGCAGTTGTATCATCAAACCCTCGCAAGTAACGCCACTTGCAACGCTCAAGTGCGCAGAGCTTGCCCATCAAGTTGGCTTTCCTGCAGGTGTTATTAATATTATTACTAGCAATAACTACGATAATACTAATCCACTATTAACAAGCGATACTACCGCACTGTTTACCATGATTGGCTCTACTAGGGCGGGCGTTAATGCAATGAAGACGGCCTGTACAAGTGTTAAGCATTTCTCGGTAGAACTTGGCGGAAACGCACCTGTAGTGGTTTATGACGATGCTGATTTAGACAAAGCCGTGATTGATATTGTTAACCTTAAATACGGCAATTCGGGTCAAGTTTGCGTATCGCCAAATCGTTGCTTTGTTCATGAATCACGAGTTGCCGAATTTATCGATAAAGCGGTATCGCACGCTAGCGGTATACAGTTAGGCACAGGCGATGACGCGGAGCGCCTTATGGGCCCGCTAAGCAGTGAAAAAGAACGTGGTCGTATACTCAAATTAATAGAGGATGCTGTTAAAGGTGGGGCTCAAATTGCCCTAGGCGGCAACATTCCCAGCGACAGAGCAACCGGCTTCTATTTAGAACCCACCATTCTTACCGACGTGAAAGAGGAAATGGAAATCGCCCGTACTGAGATTTTCGGCCCTGTGCTTTCTATTATTCCTTTCTCTGATGCCGATGACATCATAGCTAAAGCCAACGATACAGAGTTTGGGTTAGCGGCTTACGTTTATACAACGAGTTTAGGCAAAGCGTTTAGTGCAGCTAAAGGTATACAAGCTGGCAGTGTGTGTATAAACGAAGCGCATTATTCAGTGCAATTGCCTCATGGTGGCCTGAAGCAAAGTGGCGTCGGTAAAGACTGTTCGAAATACAGTCTGCAAGAGTTTTACACGAATAAGCGTGTATCAATGCTTATGGGGTGATCCTTGTTTAAATAGGGGAGACCCTAATCACGGAATTGATATAAAAACCTCCAATTTAGGAGGTTTTTTATTATGCGCACTAATTTAGTAAGCTTTTTTGCTATGCATTTTTATAGCTAATCATTTTAATAATTGTCCTACGCCTCAGCCCCCGCACTTTACGCCTATTATTTTTCACTAAATATACTTAATTACCGGAGACTACATCTAACCGTGGCATAGCAGTCAGAGGCCATTCCCGAACGCCTAAGGCTATATCACTTTGCCCTCTCTACGTTACTTCAAGCGTTCTAATTGTCTTTGTCACTAGGCAGCCTGAGTTTTGAAATACCGAAAGAAGGGAACTGGAACTTAATTTACTATTAATTGGTGAAGTAACACTTAACGCTAAGCTTAGAATCGTTCACCGTACGGGAAACAGTAAGTTGACATCAGAAACAATCAACGCAAGTTGATAAAAGGGCATAAAAAACGCGGCCTTTTGGCCGCGTTAGTTTCAAACTAAAACTTCTATTTTACTGAACTTCTACTGATGAATATTCATCAATGAGTACCTTAGCGCCCACAGGAAAGCCTAGGAATTCATAGAAAATAAATACATCAGTTACCACAGTCCAGTTTTCAGGGACTGACCATTCTCGACTGCCAGTAGCATCGTCGACGAATTCGACAAGCTGCCACTCAGTAGTAGGTCGAAGCGTAGACGTAAATATTCCTGCCGCTTCTAGTCTTCTGTCAAAACCTGGCCCTGTGGGACCGTCTTGGTAGGCAAAAGGAAGCACAACGTGGCGAAGCTGAACTTCTGTTTCCGGTACTTCTTGTAATTTAACCCACATGGCAAACTTATACGTTTTCCCAACGCTAGCGCCACCTAGTCCGTAGGTTGAACTGTGCCAGTTGCGCTGCTTATTAAAGACCTGCTGCAAAATACGAGTAAACCCGTTATTTACATTCGTCATGGTCACTTCCAAAGCCTTTCCAGACAAAGAATCGTCCACAGCAGTAACTAAGCCATCAGGCTTCCAGGGCGCGCCTTCACCATCTAGGTTAAAGTCGGTGTTGAATCCAGCTGGATGGGCTGATGTTCCTGGGTCACACATCAAGTTCTTTTCAACAATAACGGTGGCACTTTTGCTTTCTACCTCATCACTCGGAAAAGATCCGGTATCACCCGATAAATAGCCAACGCTTGCCTCAAATTGTGAGCCCACGTTGTTTATATCACCTGTGCTAAAGCGACCCATTCCATCTTCGCCGTAGTGTATGGTTTCAGCTAACGGGAAATCGATTTCGTTAGATGAAGTCCACTCGTAGGTATACTCACCAGTAAGCGTTTCCCCTGAAGCGGGTTGTGGTTCAACGTACAAACCCGCAGAAACACAAGATGGGGTGGTTTTAATGTCGGTTGTTAGCCCGTTTTCATCAATGTCTTTATTCGCTAGGTTTAATGTGAATTCAGAAAACACTTCCAAGGCCACGGTTGTTGATAGCTCAGGGTTGCTTAAGCTTGTAACGGTTACCGTAGTTTCACCAATAGCTAGGGTGGTGATATTGCCGTTTTCATCTATCGTCGCAATACTCTCATCTGCTACGCTAAAAGATAAACGTTGATCGCATGCTTTTTGGGGCAGCACGGTGGCAAATAACGAGCCTTCTTTACCAAGGGAAACTCTGATAGGTTCGGCAGTGACGCTTTCTACGTCATCAAAAACAGCGTTTATTGTTAACTCAAGTGTTCGTCTAGGTAATACTTCCCCCGGCTGTAAGTTAAAGCCGTTGTCTATGGCAAAATCGATGGTATAGGTGACCGATGGAGGGTTGTCTAGAAGACCGTCAGGTTCAGACCCTGGTGTCGAACCGAAGTTGTCACTGGTATCACATGTACTTAAACGATCGGCGAATAAATCCGTGTCCACAACCAAGTTTCTACCGTCTACAGTAAATGGTGATATGGTTTGATTAGGCTGTCCAATAGAAGGTGCCTGCGGTGTTCTATATAGAGGTGATGTGGTGAACTGTAAGTCAGAAATAATGATATTTCCTTGGGCTGGCTCACCATCTACCGTAACGCCGGCTACCAAATCAATCGTTTGTTCTCCCGATTCTTCTGTCATTTCTGCCGTTAACATTGGCATTGATATCTCAAGGGGGGCATCTGCACTAAAATTTGGGTCAAAGCCTTCGTCAGTACCACCGCCACATCCTGTAAGCGCAATTGTTACCGAAGCAGCGAGAGCAGATATTTGTAGTAAGTTTTTCTTCATCTTACTTCTCCAAAAATGTGAAATTGGCCAGACTGAAATCTGGCCTTATTAATTGATTAACTAGAAAGTTCCGCGAAGACCAATTCGGAATTGACGACCGAATTTGAATAGCGATGCCGTGCGCTCTTGTGGAATACTGCTATCCTCATACACGCTGCCTTCGTCAAGCACGATTTCATTGCTATTAACGTTATTCGGGTTGATGGCGTTGGCTGCGGTAACAAAGTTTCTTCTGGTATCGTCTGTAATGTTTAGCGCGTTAAACGTTACCGTGAGGTTTTTGTTAATCGCATAAGATGCACTGAAATCTAATCTGTGAGATTCATCCTGCCAAAGCGATACGCCAGATAACCCTCGGTTCACCAGTTGCTGACCGGTGTAACGGTGTGCCAGTCTTAACTGAATGCCATCTTTTTCATAAAACAGCGTTGCGTTTGCCGAGTGTCTAGGCGTAAAAGGTTGTGGCAAAGGCTTAAGAAAACGACCAGAATTTCCAATTTCTACAGGGTCGGATTCAGATTTCTGATAGGTGTAGTTAATGGTGGCACCAAAACCAGACCAGACTCCCGGTAAGAAATCGTAGTTTTGCGTATAACCAAGCTCTACACCTTCAATAGTGGCACCTGAGCCATTTTTTGAGGTGGTGATATTGGCAACATCACATTCAATTCTCCACTGCTCAAAGAAACCAGCTGCAAGGCGAAGTGGATGACAGTCGTCTTCTCCCCCTGGTGTGCGGTTTTCATCAAAGTCGAGAAGAAGGTCAGAGCTTTGTAAATCAACTTCTTCTCTCACGTCACGGTAGTGGAAAGGAGTAACCACGGTTTCTTCGAAGTTATCCATATCTTTGTAGAAGAAAGCCGCAGACAACAGTCCAGAGTCACTGAAGTACCACTCGTAAGATAAGTCGATATTGTTCGAGGTAAGCGGTTTAAGTGCTGTGTTGCCAGCGTTGCCCGAGGCTAAGCCAAACTGGTTTTCGCGGATAAAAGCAGAAGGGTTTAAAGAGTCAAATCGCGGCCGCGTCATTGTTTTAGTTAATGCAAATCGCACGATAGTCTCTTCGTTCAACGCATAATTTAACGTCAAACTCGGCAACCAAATAGAACTTGATGCGTCATCAGTCACTGGCGCGGTTCTAACTTGAACTTCTTGGCCCGTGCCATTTGGGCCAGTGAACGATGTACTTCTGTCCAGGAAAGGCCAAACATAGCCAGTCTGGTTAAAGCGCGCCCAGCTTGAAGCATTTGTCGGCACTAAATTACCGTTCGAGTCATATACTTGGCCTGGTAACTCATTAAAAACAAAGTTGCCATTTTCATCTTGAAATACTAAACGGTTTACGTCTAAGCCAGTTTGCCCGTCAGGACCAACAACAAGGAATTGCCCCGTGTTTACGTCAAAAGGAATGGTTGCCGCATTATTAAAGTTGTATCCGTGGGTTAGTGCCCACGCCCAGCAGTTGCTTAGTTCTGCTTCGTTTTGTGGCGCGTAACGGGTATCACCGTTGGCAATAGGTATACCTAACGGGCAAGGATCAAGGCTGGTGTTACCCAAGTCCCTTTCTACAAACAAGTTATATGGGTCAATGACTTGCGGTGCTCTGATATAGTTGATACCACCGATACCAGAGGCTTCGTTTTCATCTTTTACGTAACGAACGCCAATGTTACCGGTAAGTCGGCCATCCATAAAT
This sequence comes from Alteromonas sp. PRIM-21, assembly GCF_027563165.1. Lineage (NCBI taxonomy): Bacteria > Pseudomonadati > Pseudomonadota > Gammaproteobacteria > Alteromonadales > Alteromonadaceae > Alteromonas > Alteromonas sp. PRIM-21. Next base: position 117,893 of record NZ_JADOEK010000007.1, read on the forward strand.
TCAAAATTAGCTTTGAAGTAGGCAGCCATGGTTTCGGTCGTTATTTCGCGAGTACCTTGGTCGCTAAAACGTACGCCAACTTCAGACGCATCTTTACCAGACAGTAGCTCTAATGCTTTTTGGGCATCAAGTAATGGCCATCCTCCCCAAAAGGCATTGTCACGATTAGCTTGTAAATCCTCGCCGTAATTGTCATAAGGAAAAGCTTCACCAGAAAGCATGTTAGCAACGCGAATAGACGCTAAGCCTCGCACTTCAAACTCGGCATCAGGATCATCGAGCGCTATAAGATCTTCACCGTTAGTAATCGCTGTGTTTTTTATTGATACGTCACGGTTTCTATGAGAGTACTTTCCACCAAACTCTATGCTGGTCACGTAGTCATTATCGAGCGCATAATCAAAGTCAATGAACAGAGACTTATTGGTATCTTCGAATTTGTTCTCTCTAAACGCTAAATTTCCTAGGTGATTGTGTTGTAAATCAAATGGGTTAAAACGGCTGGTCACACTGTTAGCACTGCCGTCAAAGGCATCAAATTCACCCGGTGTGCTTCCCGTAAAATATTCACAGTCTGACAGTGAGCCTTGCGTACAGTCGTAGCCTACAAGTTCAAGAATATCTGATGGCATGGCCTCAACGACGTTTCGACCTGCCGTGCCCCAGGTTGCTGTGCCTATCGTAAAGAATGCATCCGGGTCAGCTCTATCAGGTGTTTCATCTTCAGAACCAGAATAACCAGCTCGTAGGTTCATGGTTAAGTCGTCGGTAAAGCTGTGGAAAAGGTCTAACGTAACAACATTGGTTGTGAGTTCTCGTAAGCCTCTTGCTCTATTGAATCCCCCAGTGATTGAGCGACTCGTAGAGCGCTGCAGTGTATTGGTAGAAAGGTCCACCACATTAAGTGCAACATTGTCGTCACCAGGGTGAATGGAAGGAGTCAACGGCGCAATGTTCATAAACATGCGGTGGTTATCGGTAAGTACCTTTTGATTGGTATGTGTAATATCGACCTGAAGCATAGTGTCGTCACTTACTTCATACTGAATACCCGTTGAAATAGACAGTCTGTCGCGCTGATCGGTATTTAAGTTGTAGTTGATAAACTCACGACCCATTACGAATAAATCACCCTCAACCAATGTTTGGGTTGCAGGGTCGTAGTTTAAGAGACTCTCAATGGGGTTTAATAAGGGCTGGCCGTCTTCACCAAGAATAAGTTCACCACTGTTGTCGCGCTGGTAACCGAGAACCCGAATAGGCTGACCGGTTGCAAGGTCAGTAGCTGGACGTGCTCGGCTGCCTTCATCGAATGCATCTGCTATCTGGATAGCTTGGTTAGCCCAATTAGTATCTATTCTGTCGACGCGAGTATTTTGTCGGTCTTTTGTGGCGGTTATGATGAAACCTAGTCGATCGTTAAATAGCTTTTCCGAGAAACTTCCAACAATTCGATAATCTTCATCGTCTGCGAACTCGTTGTGTCTACCCTCAACAGTAAAAGAGCGACGAGGCTTGTTTAACGACAAAGGGCGTACGGTTTTTAGCTCGATATTGGCACCAAGAGAGCCTTCGTCTTGGTCGGCTGCAGCTGTTTTCACCACATCTATCGAGGATAAGATATCTGCAGAAAAAGAACTCAAGTCAACGCTGTTATTGTTAACGCCATTACCGCCGCCACCGCTCAAACCGCCTGTTAACGCCACACCGTTAATAGACACTTGGTTCAACGAAGGACCAGCACCGCGTACCGATATTCTGGTACCTTCACCAGCTTCTTCTTGTACTGTAACGCCGGTAACACGCGATAGGGCGTCAGCGATGTTTTGGTCGGTAGATTTACCCACATCTTCAGCATGTATCGAATCTGAAACGCTGTCATTAAAGCGTTTAGAGTTGACTGATTTTTGTAAACTTCCTTTTATTCCTTGAACTTCTATAACCTCAATATCGGACTCTTCGTCTTTAGTTACAGCACGTTCGACCAACTCTTCGTCTGACTCTTTCGGGGCTTCTTGTGCCCACAGAGGCTGACTCAAACAAGACGCGACCACCACGGTTGTGATCGCATTAAGCTTAAATTTTTTATACATGTGGTTTTTACCTAGTTTGAGTGTTCTAATTTTTATCGAGCTAACAACAGTCAAGTCCACCAGATTTTCTTCTCGCATACTGCATTTTGAAATTACAACGCCAATCTGAAGCTTAATAGACCTGAAGATTTGATACCTACCTCGCTCAACTCTCCAAGTTTCAACTATCGCTAGATGTTATTAGTTTAAACATATGATGTTTGTTGTTGCAATTTTAGTTCACAAAAAATTAACCATTTTTTGTCTTATTCTTGTCAAATTATTGAAAGATAATGAAATTATGTTTTTCAATGTGAGGGGCAACGGTTTTTTCTTATTCAAAAATCAGGAGTGAAGGGACTCAGGCAGTGTGACAGTTTAAACCTTGAAACTAAAATTTAATGTCGGTTATTTGTTGAAAAAATGTTAAACAAATGATTATATCAAACATATTATGTTTGAATTGAATAATCTAAAAGGAAGAAACATGCTGAACAAAAAACAGACCGCCGTGATGTACTGGAGCTGTATAACCCTATTAATGCTCGCCTTATCTTTCTCAAGTAAAGCTTCAGCCACGCTGATAAATAGCTCTTTCGACAATGCGTTTGAAGGATGGCAGGGGCAAGTCGACATCTTCGACGGTGCAAATGAATTGTTTTTTGTTGATGTAAACGATTTTTCCGATTTTTCTAAGAATTTTTCTACAAATGCAGACACGCTTTTTCTATCGACGGATTTTCAAGGTGCCGATGAAATTTTTGGGGTATACCTCTTTCAATCATTCACGGTAGGCGCTACAGCACACTCACTCTCACTGGCATTTAGTGCAGCTGCTGATTTCTTTCAAGTTGCATTATTCGACAGTAACGCAAACCTTTTACATGACTTCGATACAGACGGAGTAACTGCTGACTTATCGGTGCTGCGTGGGCAACTGGTCTCTCTTGAATTTGCTGTGGGTGACACGAACTTTTCGCTAGGCGATACGCTAACCGTTTCTAATATTCAACTAGCTGATACATCGGTAGAGGTTCCAGAGCCGTTCAGTTTCTCCCTATTGCTAATGGCCTTAATTGGGCTGTGGGTTCGCCGTAATTCTGTAACTTCCAGTTATACACTTCGCTAATTCGTTTCAGGGAACATACCATGTTTAATCAAAAGCAAACTCTTAGCCACTGTGTGTCTAGGAAGCTAAGTACTTTTAATAAAAAACTTGTGCAAAATTTACTGAGTAGATCTCTTTACCATGCCTCTTCACGTCCTACATTGTCTGTACTAAGTGCTATACCTGCGTTATTAACGCTCAATATGGCGCAAGCCCAAGTGGCGGAGGTTACGCAATGGGAAGTCATGAGTGACACCGTTGTTGAGCAAAGTGACCGCTATGTTAAGCGGGGGGTAGGGTATTTTACTGAAAACACCTTTACTTTATCAGAGTCGGTTAGCCAAAGTGATACATTGCGCTTAGTCGTCACGCAAAGCAGCCATGAGGTTATAGAGCCAGACGGATACAACAATTTCAATCAACCCTACTTTAATATAACGGCGACTCAAAACAGCCACACTATTTACTTTAGCCCAGCCCGAAAAGCGTTTGCCTATGACGTTAAGCTTCAACAACAAGTTCAACCGAGTAATGCTCTGGCATTTGCCTACGATTTTAATATTGACCAAGTACAGCTTGAAAATAACAACTGGGAAGGTTGGGTGTATCCCACGCGCAACCGAGGTGAAATGGTATTTGAGGCAGATGGTGGGAGAGATGAAACAGGAGCAATTAGCTATACCGATACCAGTGCTAATGTAAACATCACGCAAAATGGCATTAGATTTAACAACCGTACCAATCAGCCTAATATCAACCCGTGGACGACGTTGCTCGAAGGTGCTATAGGCAAAGATATCAACTCAGTCTCGCTATGGGTGAAGGTTGAAAAAGCTCAGCCAGGCAATGTAACTGTAAGGCACAATCTTGTTCCTTTCCCTGTGATTGATGACAAGAAAGGACCAACTATTAACGCGGGCATAGACATCGGCCCACAATACGAAATGATCATTCCGGCTTCCGAAAATGGCAACTGGGTGCAAGTTGAATTTATTGATAGTAAAACTGGCTTACGCAGTTTTACTATTCCTGATACGTGGCGTCATTTTGATGGCGAGTCATCTATTCAGGTTTATCCCCAGTTTTTATTTGATGGACTAGAGGTGGGTGACAAAGTCACCATAGATAGCTACGCAATAAACGAAATATCTTTGGATGAAGCGTGCTGTGCGCCAGTAGATGATAGCGACACTGGAAATAGTGGCGGGGGCTCTTCAGGTGGAAGTGATAGCACTCCAGACATTAACGAGCCAGATTATCAGCTCGGTGATATTCTTAACTTTAACTATACGTTTGACGAGAACAGCTTGGCACCAAACCAGGGCAGTCAAGGCTGGGTATATTCTGTTATCGATAGGGGAGCACTTAGTTTTGCCGATGGGGAAGGGAGAAATGGAGCGGCGCTTGTCTATGAAGATACAAGTGAAAATGTTAACCCAGAGCAAAACGGGTTTTACCTTCAGCAATGGAATAACAGTCCGTTTACTGCAAGGTTTGATAACCACGGTCACATATTAAGAGAAGTGTCTTTGTGGGTAAAAACTGACTTAGTGTCTGAGAAGGACATTGAAATCATTCACTACCTCCTTCCTTATGGTTTAGTTTCAGGTAATAAGCGAAATAATTACCCTGCTGCAGTTGAAGCTGCACCGCGTTATACAGGTACTATTCCAGCGAATAGTAGAGGCTGGGTTGAGTTAACATTAACGCTCACTTCCGATTCAGAAGGCGATTTTATTATTCCATCCACGTGGTCGGGCTATGAAGGGGGCGATTTCAATATTTATCCTGAATTTAAATTTGCTGGCACTGAAGTAGGGGATAAAATTTACCTAGATGACTATTTTGTTGTATCAGAAGTGGGCGAGCCGCTACCTATTCCCACAGATTTCACTATTGCATACGACTTTGAAGAGGTAACAGTTAGCCAAACTAACGGATGGGGTTTTGTACTTGCGGATTTCGGTAGTATTAGCCTAGAAGATAATGGTGGTGTGAATAGTAGTAGTGCTATCGGTTATACCGACACCAGTGTAAATACAGACATTAATAATCAATCTTTACTTTGGCACAAATGGGGCAACGCTAACCCCTGGAGCCAAGCTTTTGGTGGTGGTGCTGTAGACACTGAAATTCAGTCCGTAAGTTTAAATGTAAAAGTAGTTAAAGGGGCAGGCAATCCCAGTACAACCCCAGTAACGGTGAAGCATCACTTGTTACCGTGGAATGTTACCTTGAGTGGTGGTAAATCGGGCAAAGTTGCTGCAGCGCAGGCGATAACCGCAGACTACACCGCGACGGTTGAACCAGAGCATTTCGGTGACTGGGTAACGATAACCTTTGTGGATGCAAACACTGATGAACTTGGCTTCTCTGTTCCAGAAAGCTGGATCCTCACAACGGGTAAAGATATTACAGATGTTCTTCCGTCTTTCTATTTCGGCGGGTTAGAAGAAGGGGATAAGGTAATTATCGATGACTATCTGCTAGTAGGTGACAACGCGCTCGCTAGAAGCGGTGAAATTGAAAATGACGTTCCGTTGCCTGAATACGGCTATCATGATGGCAGCGGCACTTATACAGTAACACCCAGACCTGACCCCATCAGCTTTGAAGACTCTAGGTTCTATACACCGCCATCGGCAACCGGCATTCAGCGTGATTTACTGGTTGATTATGCAGTTAATAACCAGGATTCGACTGACGATACTCAGGTGCTGCAGGAAGCGCTTGATGACATAAGTAACAATTTAGGCGGAGGAAAGCTCTTTATTCCTGCCGGCGACTATTACTTTAGAAGTGTACATCTTCGGTCAAATGTACAAATTGTAGTTGATGAAAATGCACGTTTTTATCTGGCACCAGGTGGTGGTTACAACACCTGGATGTTTGAAATGGGCTTTGGTGACCAGGGTAAAGCAGAAAATGTGAGCATGGTTGGCCTTGGCGAAGGTTTTACTATCGACTTGTCTATCGACAGAACGCCAGAACCCAATGAGCGAATTGCTGTGTTTAGAATGGGTGACATAGAAAACTTCAGGTTTGCTAATTTTACTATTGAAGATAACAAGACTATTTTCGCTTCCTTTTTAGTTGGCGTTACACAGCGAGATAACGACCTCCACTGGCCAGTAAACGGCATTATTGAAGACATTACTCAGTACAACTCATTGTTCGGTTACGGGCTCGTTCAAACCTATGCCGCCGATAACATTCTGTTCAGGAATCTTCATAGCGAAGGCGGTATCACGTTACGAATGGAAACAGACAACTTAAGCATGAAGGACTTCGGTAAGGGCGGTATTCGAGATATTTTTGCTGAAAATATTCAAGGTACAGATTGTTTAGCCCCCGTTATGTTTGGCCCTCATTTTCAAGAGAATGGGTCGGTACAGGTCAATGGTGTTGTCTCCCACGGTTGTGGTTTTGCCGTGAGGGTAGACGAAGGGTTCGTTGAACTGTTCAGTCCTCAAGGAGAAAGTTATACGAGGAACCAGTGGCGCGATGAAGTTAACGCTACTTATGGTGATGGCTGCGCTGATGTAACTTATGCTCGTGGTGCAAACCAATGGGCTACCCGGATTACGCCGACGAAAGCGTGTTTAGATGCAGTGCATAATCGAACTAAACTCAAACCTGGATGGTTTGAAGAGTCTTACGTTTATAACGTTACCGCCAATTTCGATACAAACGCTCACTTGAAGCTAGATAACTTAAACTTCGTAGCTAGCTGCGACAACATCTGTATTGCTTCTCCCGAACAATGGTCGAGAAGAGGACAAATTTTCCTCGGGGATTCTGTCGCCGCTATCGTAAACGAGCAAAAAGAAGGTGTGGATTACAATTTCAATATTAATATTGATAACCCCTCGTCTAATGGCTTTCCTAATGGGCATTACGAAAAGCTAGATAGCTTTTCCATGCCGTTATCTTCGTGTCGTTCTAACTACCAAACCGCACTACCAAATTGTAGTGATTTAAGGTGGTATTAAGCGGGTTCATTTAACAATTTTATAAAAAGGGGAACATCATCGTTTCCCCTTTTTAATGCACTAAAAAACGTGCAACTGTAAAATCACTTAACATCTTGCAAACATATGATGTATATTAAGGTGGCATTTAATGGTGTGAGCCACATATAAGTTTAAGCATACAGAGAACGAGATAAATGTTTGTTAAAGGTCAATTCATCAGCGCTGCTAGAGGCAGCGAGTACTATAAAAACAAAATATCTAAAGTGCTCTTAGCAGTGCTGACTACCAGTGCTTTCGCTTGTGCAAATGGTGTGGAGCAAAACAAGGTAGACTTTAGTAGCGAAAATATTAGCAACGAGCACATCTTATTTAAGCAGGAGGTAAAGCACCTTCCTCTAAAAAACAGCAATTTGCGCAAATGGGATGTAGCTACAGTGGCTGACCTTGACCAAGATGGGTTTCCTGATCTTTTGCTAAATGACCATGGTTTTAGTTTAAAAGTGTTGTGGAACAACAATGGCCGGTTTGCCAAACCTTACGACCTTATCATGGGGGATATGCACGGTATTACTGCAGGTGACTTCGATAAAGACGGCAGTATAGAAATAGCGGTTTCCAGAGGCGGTGGTTCAGGGAGCAATGCCAGAAACACCAAGCTTTTTCGGATAGCGAGAAACCGTGAAATTTCAACAGTACCAAATTTAGAACAGCCCATGCCTTTTATGCGTGGGCGAACCGTAAAGCTTGTCGACTTAAATAGAGATGGGTGGCTGGATTTACTTAACTTTGCGTTTCCATCGCGTGAAATGCAGGGAAAAAGCGAAAGCTACGTATTTAAAAATACGCAAAACGGTCAATTTTCCGAGGAAACGAAACTTCCTGCAGTAAGAGGAGATGGTCAAAAAACGCTAATTACAGATTTTAACAACGATGGACTCCCTGATTTAATCGTTTATGGCAACGATAAGGCTAGAGCTTATCAAGCAAGTGAAGCGTTTGAATATAAGGAGGTGACGAGTCGCATTTTTCCTGCTTTGCTAAGTGATGTCACAAGTATCAATGAAATTGATTTTGATAACGACGGCGATTTTGACCTATTTATAACCCGCTCAGTCGAATATCAACCAGGGCAAACTTTCTACGATAAAAAACAGCAATTGTTGGGATATTATTGGTTAAGAGGTACACATAAATTTCCACCTTTGCACGCAGGCCCTGTTATCGAGTTTGTCAACTTTCAAAGTCAATGGCCCACAAAGGATTTATTCATTGGCGAGTCAGCTTATCCCTTTGCGTTTGAAGGTGAAACTCATATCGGGCGAGATGTTCGAATTGTAAATAGCGATGCACTAGGGTTCCCCGATAAATTAGACAAAAAGGGCGCTTATATTGGTTACATTGGGAATGAGCAATGGCAATTCGCCGCGGCAACGTTTTCAATTTCTACCGGGGTAATAAAAGGGGTTACCGCTTTTCCTGAAATGCCGAAGCCAGATGCGTTGACTGATATGCTGCTGTTAAATAACGGCGGTAAGTTTACAGACTATTCTACACAAGCGGGAATTTCCTATACTGAAAATACAGTGTCATCAGCGGTAGCAGATATCAATAATGACGGGTTCAGCGACCTTGTTATAACCAAGAAAGGCGACCTAATTCATCCTAACAACGCACTCACTTTTCTTAATGAAAACGGAAAGGGTTTCAAAGCTATTACGGCTCACGGCATCATAACTGAAGAACTAGGTGCACTAGGCCTTGGAATTGAACCGTTAGACTACGACTTAGATGGCGCTGTTGACCTAATAATAGGTAATGAACGCGGCAAGTGGCATCTATTGCGTAACACCAAAAAACACAATAATTACATTGGTATACATGTTCCATCTTCGCCTAAGGCAAACGCTAATTCAGAAGGTGCGGTAGTGGAAATTGACGCCTGCGGTATTAAGCAGAAAAAGAGAGTAGGGCAAACCTCAGCAGCATATTCTTTGAGTTCAAATACGGCGTTACATTTCGGTTTAGGCAACTGTACTGGACCGGTATCAGCAACGATTTCTTGGAGCAATGCCGAGCAAGCTTCACGAACATTTGAATCGGTAAATACTTATCACCAGTGGTTATTCTGACTGCAAGGCTTAAGCATTTACACAGAAAGCGAATGTTAAAAGAATTTTTGAAATTTTACTTAGTGGTATAGAAGGACAATACAATGACAAAGCACAATCGTAAAGTGCTCAAAATTTGGACGCTGTGTTTATCTATGATAGCCGTGGCTTCGCTTGCTCATAGTAGTGAGCAAAAAGAGGGAGGACTTTCAAAGGAACATAAAAAACCGAATATCGTTTTTATTTTTTCTGACGATGCAGGCTATGGTGATTTTGGCTTTCACGGCAGTAAGGTAATGAAAACGCCTAACCTTGATCAGTTAGCTGCCGAGGGAGTTCGGTTCGAACAGGGCTATGTTTCAGACCCCACGTGTGGACCTTCTAGAGCAGGCTTATTGACAGGGCGCTATCAACAACGCTTTGGTTTTGAAGAAAACAATGTTCCTGGATATATGAGTAAAAACTCTGCGCTAGATGGCGATCAAATGGGCGTGCCTGTTGAAGAAAAGATGATGGCTGCTTATCTAAAAGAACTGGGTTATACATCTTCCTATTATGGGAAGTGGCATTTAGGTGGTGCAGATAAATTTCATCCTCTAAATAAAGGTTTTGACGAATTCTATGGTTTTCGTGGCGGCGCGCGCAGTTATTTTGCTTATGAAGAAGGTAAAGCACCATCAAAGCTAGAATTGATGGAGCGCAACTTTGCCCAATACCAAGAGCCTGAAGGGTATTTAACGGATGAGCTTGCCGATGAAGCGATAGATTTTATCGAGCGTAGTACAAAAGCGGACAAGCCATTTTTTGTTTTCCTTTCGTTTAACGCGCCTCACACACCGATGGAAGCAACAAAAGAAGACTTAGCTAAATTCCCTAACTTAAAGGGCAAACGTAAAACGGTTGCCGCTATGATGTATGCCATGGACCGGGCCTCTGGAAAGGTTCTAGACTCGCTGGAACGCTTAGGTATTGAAGATAACACCTTGGTGGTTTTTACCAATGATAACGGCGGCCCTACAGATATGAATGCTTCAGACAACTTCCCGTTTAGTGGAACGAAATCTAATCATTTGGAAGGCGGAGTAAGAGTTCCATACGTTATGAAATGGCCGGGCGTATTCGAACAAGGAACTACGTATCCTCACCCCGTTAGTACCTTAGATTTGCTCCCTACATTTTTTGCAGCAGGTGGTGGTGATACTTCTACATTAGAAAATATAGATGGCGTTAATTTAATACCCTTCGTCAAAGGCTCAATTCAAGGTGCGCCACACGAGTTTCTTTATTGGAAAAAAGATACCCGAGCAACAGTTCGGGCGGGAAACTGGAAATTAATGCGTTTTCCAGACCGTCCTGCTGAGCTTTACTACATTGATAACGACGAAAAAGAGTTCAGAGACGTGGCTAGTGAGAACCCAGAACTTGTAAAAATGCTGTTTAAGAAAATATTCGAATGGGAATCTACGCTAGAGCGACCTCGTTGGTTACTTGAACGCAAGTTCGAAAATTACGATATCGATCGTATGGATCACTATTGGAATAAGCCAACTGATGGAAATGAGTCAGAAGGTAAGCTGTTAATTCGCCCCGCATCCGCGCACTAGAGGGAAAAATGAGCAAAGCACACTGGTACAAGGAAATAACACTGAAGCGTTTTGCCGGTTTGATGCTGTGTACAGTCCCTATTTGGGGTTGCACACAGCTAAAAACACCGCCACAGGACACCGCATTAGAGAATAAGGATACGCTTTTTGCTCGAACCAGTGACGTAATCACTTTCACTATGTCTCTTCAAAGAAAGTGGGGCGCTGCGGTTACCGCAGATGTAGACCAAGACGGATGGGATGACGTAATAACAACTCAGCACGGCACGAATGCACTTATTTACTGGAATAATGAAGGCAAATTTTCCGAACCTGTTGTAATAGTCACAGGCGACACACATGGATTAGGTGTGTCTGATTACGATGGCGACGGCAATATGGATATTGTTGTATCACCCGGTGGTGGCGATGGAGGTAATCCTAGACGACCTGTATATTTTAGTGTGGATACGCAGCGAAATATCACTAAAGGTGGTACGTTCTCGCACTTTAGCGCCAGTAGAGGGCGGGCCATTAAGTTCTTAGAAGCCAACAGCGATAATAAGTTGGACTTGTTCACAACGGGTTTTGCGCCCAAACGGGTGAAGTCATTAACCACTAATCAACTGTATCTGAATTCAGGGACAAGCTTTTCACACCCACTAACCTTATCTATCCCTCATGATGCGCTTTCAGTAAAAGCGCTTGTTACAGATGTAAATAACGACCATATTTCCGATGTCATTACCTTCGGAGGTAAAGACATGACCCTATCGGTAGGGCAAGGGGACGGGAGCTATGTAGATAAAACAAAGGAAGCTTTAGGGGAGTTAGCTAATACCCAAAATGTGATCAATATTGCAGAAATAGACTATGACAACGACGGTGACTTCGACTTATTTCTTGCCCGTAGCCTCTATCAGTTTCAACAAGAATCTTACTATGACCCTAAAGATAAAAACTTTGCGTTTTTTGTGTTCAGAAACAACTTTATGTATGACGACATTACCATTGAAGGCGAAAACCTTATCTTGGAAAATATTCAAGAAACCTATGCAACCTATGACATTCAGCTAGGTAGCGAACGGAAAGTTGTTGAAGCCGAGCGCACTGCGCACTATATGGATGGACGCCTTGAGATTACACCAAACGATGCGATGGGGTGGCCAGAAGGTGAAGCACTTAAGGGCATGCATATTGGCTATATGGGTAACGGAAAATGGCGTGTTGGCGGCGCAGTTAAATCTCGCTTATCAGCAGTAATAAAAAATGTTGTTGATCACCTAGGTGAGATGAAACGAAAGCCTTTGCCAGCGCTTTTACTCGAGAACCGTAGCGGTAAGTTTGTTGATGTTACAAATAGCCTAGGTATCGACATCCAAGAACAAACCACCAGTGTTGCCGCAGCCGACTTCAATAATGACGGTTTTATGGATTTAGCTATAACCCCTTACGGAAACATGGCGCTGCCCGTAGAACATTACGTATTGATGAACGAAGCTGGGACGGGATTTAAAAAGCTTCCTCACGTTGGACTAACCTCTGATGAAATAGGTGCCACGGGTGTCGGAGTCACCGCATTCGATTATGACCAAGACGGCCGTATGGACTTGGTTTATGGCAATGAAAGGGGGCGCTGGTACTTAGCTCAAAATCAGCTCCCCAAAAATACTTTGGGTAACTTTATAAAGGTAGAAGTGGGAGTGTCTGCCGATGAAAAAGCCCAGCCAACGGGTGCAAGAGTAACCATTACGGCCTGCGGCAAGCAGCAAACTCAACATGTAGGAGCCACTGGGGATGGCTTCCACCATATGCTAAATAGCAAAATGCATTTTGGAATTGGTGAGTGTGATGTTGTTGAGAATGTACATGTTATCTGGGCTAACGGCGAGAAAAAGTCAGTAGGGAACATCGTAGCCGGAACAAATATTAAGCTTTAGAGAATGGCGGACACGTGCTCAATAGCTTAAACAGTGACAAAAGACAAAGTTAACGGTAACTCATAGTAGGTAAAGTGAGTATTTGGAGCTGCTTTGAAGAATAGACGATTAAAGCAGCTGCCGAGTTCTAATTTCTACTGGATATCTTCAGGCTTTTGCCACACGCGAATGTATTCAACTTCAAAATCTACAATGCCATCGTGTTTTTTGCCTTCGGGGCTATTTTTTTCTAAATCCTCTAGACTATTTGGGTAGCCATGCCATGGGAAGGTTTCCATATCGAGCCATAAATTAATAGGGCGAGTGGCCACGTATCCGTTGTAGTCATCAGGAAGTCCTTCACGGTTTTGCTTAGCCCATGCAGTCGCTTGTTCTGGCGTCACAGATGAAAATAGCTCACCATCGATGTAATAGTTTATGCCGTCCTTGCTCCATTCAATACCGTAAACATGAAAGTCATCAGCCATTCTAAAGCCCAGCTGCTTTCTTTCTGTGTAGCTGGGCTTGCCGCCTACAGGTTTTTCCCAGTCGCGAATAGACCACCATAGTTCGCTGTCTAAATGGTCTTTGTTAGGATCTTCTCGGCTGTCGCCAAACGACTCGAAAAAGTCGAACTCCATTTTTGGACCCATAGACCAAAACGCACTGGTGACCTCTGCATCGGCAGATTTGCTTTTTATTTCAATGTAACCATAGGTGAACGAGCGGCGACCTATAAAACACGGCGTAGTGATATTTTCGTGCTTCATAGGTTCACCAAAGGTCGGCTTTCTAATCTCTTCAGTAAATGGAAAATCAGGCTCCCAGCGTGCTTCAAGCATCAGCTTTCCATCTTCTAAGCGATAGTTACGGCCTGAAAACTGTGAAGGAGCCCGACCTTTCCACACCCATTTGTCTGGATTGTCAGGGTGTATGTATTGCGGTTTACCATCTTTGAATTTGCCAACAATAAACCATCTGTCTTCGTCCACTTTATCTGCATCAAATTCATCGCTTACTTCTTTATTTAGTACCCAACCTCCGTTATTCATAGGGTCGGAAAGAGGAAGGACTGGGGCTGCACTTGAGCTATAAGATACGCCCGCGCTTACCAAACACGTGCTTAAAAAAGTGGTTTTAAGAATTCTAGTTTTCATCAGTGGGTTTCCTACTATTAGCGCTTTATTTAGTGTTTTGGCTCGAAAAAACGAACGTAATCAACTTGTATTTGTTCGGGTAAAGCACTGTCGTCTATGGCGGGGGTATTACCCAGGAATGTACCTAATCCGGTAAGCCAGATATTGACATCATTATGCTTATAGCGAGTTACGGGAAATTCGGTTTCACTTACTAATTTTCCGTCAAAGTAGTAACGAACGTGGGTTTCAGTAAACTCCATGCCATAAATATGAAAGTCGCTAAGTAATGTGCCGTCGTTAAAGCGTATTTGTTTTGTACCTACTTTATTCTGGGTGCGTCCTTCATCTTCGGTACCTGGCTCTGGTTTCCACTGATGTGCATCCGTTTGGTAATGCGTAGGGTCGATAGAGTCATTTTCGAAAGGATCGAGTTCGATATGACTATTAAGGTTAGGGTCATCTAATGGATTGAACGCAAGGCTGTCGTTATTCTCGGGCTTCTGAAGATATCGCATCATCCAAAAAGAACTATGCCATCCAGCGCCAGCTGGGGTTTTCAAACGCGCTTCATAAAACCCGTAGCGGAAAAGACGTTTTGAAATAATTCCTCCGCCAGTGTATTGCACGACTTCAGCAGGTACTTCACCTTCCTTTTGTCCAGGTTGAAGCCATTTATTGCCGGGGCACTCTACGCGTTCCTTTTTGAGTAAAATACGGTAAATCCCGTTAGATACTAGGTTATTTGCTTTTCCTTGCTTGCTCCAATGTTTACAGTCCAATCGATATTGCCACTTACTTTCATCAATTTTGTTTCCACTGAATTCATCGTGCCAGACTAATCGGTAGGCGCTGTTTTTATTTTCATTCAGGATAGGAGAAACTTCAGGCGTTTGATCAAATGAACAACCATTACACAGACTTACTATTAACAGTAGGACGAGATTGCGATACTTTTCTAGCACAAGAGGCCTCCGTGGCTTTCTGGCTGCTTATTGTTTCCATGTGTAATTAATTTAAACATAATATGTTTTAATTTGTAATATATTTTAGCCTTTAAGTTAAAAAGCTCTAGGCCTTGCATTCATAAACTTAAGGTGTGGCTTAGAAAAATAGAAAAGAGTTCGTAGCTCTGCCAGGGAGCAAAGCTAATTGGTAGCAAGTGATTTGAAATACATGAAGTTTTCTCTGTCACCTAATTTCTGTGAAAAAGACATGCCCAGTTCAATAAGCCTGCTGTCTCGAACATGCGAAAGTCCCTCTTTTAGCACGGTAATCGCATTTTGTGTTTTACCTATATTATCCAGAGCAAGGGCGTAGATATACCAGTTTTGAGTATTGGTCGGTGCTAACTCAGAAGCTTTTTTAAATAATTCAACCGCAGCAGGTTTATTCTGCTGGCGAATATTAAGCATTCCCAGTGAATAGTAAACAATGTCGCTAGTAGGAACCGCTTTTACTGCTTCTTCAAGGGTTTGTTTTTCAAGCTCTGCTTTATTTTGGCTTCGATATAGTTCAGCAAGATTTATGTAATTAGCTTCAAAGAACGGGTCTACTTGAATACCCTGTTTTAAAAGTGTTTCTGTTTCTTGAATGTTTCCTAGCTGGTATTCAACCATACTTTGATTGAGATTCCCTTCACCACGCCACTGATTGATGATGTTCGATGCTTTCAGTTCGTCCAATGCTTGTTTAAACGCAGCAGAATCAATACCCAAACCAATTAAATTATTAACCGCGGCAACGCGAACGCTTTTATATTTATCGTTAAGTAACCCTTTATATGATTTTAGCCGTTCGCCCGCTGGAAGAGCCCTGCCAGCTTGGGCGGCGGCAAGTCGCAGTAATGGTTCTTTATTTCTTATAAACGGTCTCAAATCTCGATCTGTCAGGGTTTCGATACGACTAGATAGCATTGTGACCACTGTCGCACGCTTTATAACGGGCAGCGTTTTAGCATAGGCAAGTCTTAGCACTTCGTTTTTATTCATAGCTTCGCCATGCACAAAAGCAATGTATTTTTCTTCATCGCTATTTAATGTTGAATCTCTGCCGTACCACTCATTTAACTGCTTTGACACCCAATCATTGTTGTTTTCATGGCAGTTAAGACAGGCGTTGGGAGCACCCGTTTGTTCTGATACATGTGGAGTAGGGATGCTAAAGCTGTGGTCCCGTCTGGCGTCCACGCCCATATAGGTACGCGTTGGCATGTGGCAATTTACACACTGGCTCGCTTCACTGTCACTAGGATGTTTGGTGTGCTTTTCACCTTCGTATGCTCGTGCAGAGTGGCACTGCAAACACAGCCCATTACCTTCTACTTTCAGCTTCATGGTGTGTGGGTTGTGACAGTCTATGCAATTAACACCAGCCTCATACATCCGGCTTTGAAGAAAAGACCCATATATATACACTTCTTCTTTTATTTGCCCGTCAGCAAAGTAAAGAGGGGATATAAGTAATGAAGGAGTGAACTGATCCAGATAGTGGTGTTCGGGGTTAATACCGTCGGTCAACGGAGAACGAAGAGAGTGGCAGCCAAAACAGGTATCCATAAAGCTATTGTCCCGTTTCGCAGGCTTATATTCGCCATTTTCAAGCTCTTGCCAGCTAGCAATTTTATCTCCTTCTTTTAGTAACCATTGCCCTATAGCTTTTTGTTCGTCTGCCGACAAGGTATTGTGGGAATAGGCGGGCATATCGTTACTGATAGCTGTATCAGCCTTCGAAGCATGCGTAGAAGAAGGTGGGTTGCTATATTGCTTATTATGGTTTGCCATATCTCCATGGCAAGAAGTACAAGAAACATTAATGGAATCAAAGTGACTGTTAAATGCTAATGTGTCCGCGTCGAAGTTACGTGTTAGGCCGGTCGAATGGCAATCGGCACACATTCCGTTCCAGTTTTGCATCGGCTGCTTCCAGTGCAGCCTATCACTTACGCCAATATCTTCATCTTGATAGTTAGGGTACCAGCGTTGACCGCCTTCTTTTTCGTCACGGCTATCCCATGCGAATGGAAAAACTTGAAAACGGCCACTTTCGGTTTCAATTAAATATTGTTGTAATGGGTAGTGACCAAATACATAAGAGATAGTGTACTGCTTAGCTTCGCCTGCCTCTGTGAGCGTGGCAAAAAATTTACCATTTTTTCTAGAGAAAGTTGCACGTTGTGAAAAGTGCGTAGTTGTTGCGTTATCAAAATCGCCTAAAACCGTTTCGTTTGTCGCATGATCCATGGCTTTTCCATGGTCTGATGTTTCCCATTGGCTGACTTGCTCAGCATGGCAATTCACGCATTGTGAAGATTCACTAGCGTAAGAAGTGTGACTTGAAAAAACAAAAAGCGATGCGAGAAGAAATACACCAATACGCGGCACGTCAAAAGCTCTAATATGTTAATAGTTTGTATAGAGTATCATGTTAACGCGAGCACGTCATAATAATACAAACATCCTATGTGGAGGTTATTCGTTACGTTCGGTTAAAATCAATTCACTAGACTGGGGCATTATCGCGAAGTCAAACTGCCCTAAGACGTTCATTCCCAACAATCCATCAGAATCGGGTAATGCGTCTTCGGGCAGCACGATGGCAGAAACATCGTTGAACTCGTAGCCAGCAAAGTAAAATCGCGGTATTTGTACCAGAGGGGCTTCAATAGTTCCTGACGCGGTTCTAACGTTGAAGTTACCGATAAACGTGAGGTTTCGCATACGGCCTAGGCGAGCGAATAATCGTGACGATATTGCTGTGGTACTGGCGCCGGTATCTAAGATCATGGTGGCTTTTTGGTTAAGCGCCTTTGCTTCAAGGCGATATTGGTCACCATTACGCTCTAAAGCTACACGAGTTTGATAACGTGCTGCCTCAACGTCTGATGGCGCTAGTTCGCTTTCGCTAAGCGTATTATCTGTGTTGGCGATATCGCGCATTTCATAGGCTTTATTGCGAATGATATTTGCGTCTCTATCGTTTAATGGCAGGGCGGCGAGCACATCTTCCATCAAGGTAAACTTTTGCTGATAGGCGTAGGCTTCAGCCAGGTTAAGAGTGTAGTGTTTCGCGTCGGGTATGCGCTGGTATAAAGGTTCGTTCAACCTTGCTACTAGTTCCCATTGTTCGTCCTGACTTAATTGCGTCTGCGCCTGTTGATACAAGGTGGCAATTTTTGTGTCAATAAACGTAAGCGTTTTGTTTGTAAGAGGCAGTTCAGCTAAGTCGTAGTAGTGCACTATCGCTGTGGGCAGGGGCTTGGTTAACTCAATTAGTTCAGCTTCTAGTAGCAGTAGTGATTCATTAAGCGGATCATTTTTCAGATACTTTGTAAGCTCTGTGGCAAGCAGTGCATATTGCCCGTTATTGAGTAAAGCTGTTAGCGCTGACAGCTGGTCTTGGTCTAATTGAGAAGAAGAGAAACCTTGCCCTTTTATCTCATTTGATGCCGTATTTGCCCCGCTGATGTCAGTGGGAAAATCAATGCGAAAGTCAGAAGATCTTGGGGCAGAGATAGGTACTGCCTTACTTTTTACATTTAGACCGCTTTTGTGCTTTGCATTATCTTCTAGGCGGTGTTCATAGCTTGCCTCTAATTCATAAGCTCTATCACTGTGCTGTTTTAAGTTAACCCACAGGTATATATTAAAGCTTAAGGACACACACAAAGTACATAGAAGCAGCACTGCTAGCCAGGTTCTCATTTGGATATACAAGCCTCGCCGTATATGTCCACGAATTGCTTAGGCATCCTTTTGGGCGCACCAGTATCAAGGCTGACGCAAACAAAAGTTGTTAGTGCATCAAAAACGGGTTTGTTACGCTTTGGGCAGATGAACTGGAATTGACGCTTCAGAGTTAGTTTGCGATCGCAAAACACTATCCAAGTTGCACATTCTAACGTATCTCCAAGATGTGTTGGCAGGTGGTAGTTCAGCTCGTGACGCTTAATAACCATGCCGCGGTTGAGCGATTGATAATCGGCAAACTGTAAGCCAAGGGCGTTTGAGTGAGCCCACGCTAGGCTTTCTAACTGCGACAGATACGCCACATTGTTCACGTGCTGATAGTGATCAATATGTGTTTCATCAATATGCCATTGCTGAACATAGGGGTTGTCTAACATCCAATTTAGCGTGTTGGAGCTCAAACTTCTTCCTCATTTATATATCTTGTTTATATCCTAGCTGCTTCATTACCGTCGGCGTAGCGCCGTTGCTTACGAAGGCCAGTTTTTGCATTTCTTTTTTGCAACTTAAACCACAGGTAATGGGTTATCTTCAGGTAAGATTAAATCGTCACTTAACAATGACTGCATAATTGCTTTTTCTCTTACCAAAACAGGTTGTATAAAGCCTTGCACATCGCCTAGCGCTTTAAATGCATTAAAACCACGCTCTAAAAACTCATGCAGAGCCAGTAAGCCAGCTAATTTGGCTGGACGTCGAGATAGCGAAATCAACATACCTATACCACGAATCTTTATTACGTCAGAGAGTTGATCGCCCAAATGAGAAATTATGTCGATTTGATGCGCTCTGTCTTCCATCCTGCCCACATTGCGATAAGCCAAGGCGTAGTTATCTCGGTTGATTGGCTCTGAAGGAAAATGGCTTTGTAGATATTGGGCCATTGCCATGTCTAAATCGAACGATAGTGCATTTAACGATAATGCGTCGTCCATAGCGTTCATGGCTTTGTCGGGCAATACTTTTGCGAGCTTAGGAATAACGCGAACTAAGTCAGCGTCGCGCTGGCTAAAATCTTTTGGCCCGTACAATTCATCTACAAAGAACGCCATGGCTTTTTGATAACGTTTTTGCTGCGCCAAATCGTCGTGCGTGACCAGTAAGCGTTCACACTGCCAATGCTGCAGCTGATGAATAATAGGCATTACACCCAACTGATTGGCCAAATCACGAAGGGCATTTACCCGATGAATATGTTTAATTATCTGTTGCGCCAAATGAGAAACTCCCTGTTGAACTAATGTGACTTGTTCGCTCTTGTAAACCTAGATTGACCTATGCCAGCATGCCTTTCAAGTGAGAAGACAAAGTTTTGCTGGTATACTCCACCGCCATTGATTTAGCTCACTCGTATAGAACTTATTTGCCGACATGAAGATTGCAAGTCATCACGCTCTGTCTGACCCAGACGTTCCTGCGTTAATAGCACTGTTTAATTCTACATTTGAAGATTTTAATACGCGCTTAGTTTTAGGCGATGATGAACCCATCTACCTCCCTGCCGACGGTGAAAAGCCTTATCATCAAATCGTGTTTGCCCATGGATTCTTTTCAAGTGCTTTGCATGAAATTGCACACTGGTGTATTGCCGGTGAAAAGCGCCGTCTGTTAGAAGACTACGGTTACTGGTATTGCCCAGACGGTCGAGATGTAGCGCAGCAAGCCGATTTTGAAAAAGTAGAAATTAAGCCACAGGCTATTGAATGGGCGTTTACTGAAGCGGCAGGCAGAAAATTTCAGGTAAGCACAGACAACTTAAATGGTGCTGAACCCGACAGAGAAGGGTTCACCCGAAACGTGGCTGCTCAGCTAGAAGCCTATAAAGCTAATGGTTTTCCACCACGCGCTGAACGTTTTATACAAGCGCTGTCATCTGAGTTTGGCAAAAGTAAATTGTCTGCTTTACCCATCAGTAATGCAATAGATAAGGCGGCTGGAAATGCGTTAACAGGTTTAGAAAGAAGCGAAACAGGTTACGGGATAGGAGTTGTTGCTGAATGAGTCAAGTTAGCACTAGTCAATCAGTGTCTGATCAAAAGCCTACATTCAAGCTAGGCGTTATAGTTAACCCCTTTGCGGGTATTGGCGGAGCGCTTGCGCTTAAAGGTAGCGATGGTGCTGAGATTCGTGAAAAAGCCCTCGCTATGGGAGCAGAGAAAAAAGCTAACGAAAAAATGGCTAAAGCGCTCAGTATCCTAGAAGCGTTGTCAGGCCAGTTCACAGTAGTTACAGCCTCAGGCGACATGGGCGAGACCGTATGTGAATCTCTAGGTATCCCTTGTGAAGTTATCTACACAGCCAATGCCGAGCAAACTGAAGGTGAAGACTCAGAGCGCGCGGCTCAAGCCATGATACACGCTAATGTGGACTTGCTGCTGTTTGCGGGTGGTGACGGAACCGCGCGCAATATTTGTAGTGTAGTGGGAACCCAGGTGCCCGTACTAGGCGTGCCTGCAGGATGCAAAATTCACTCTGGCGTTTACTGTGTATCGCCGTCAGCGGCAGGGCAGGTAGTAAGTCAAATGATTGCTGGCGAGCTTGTAAGTGAAATGGACGCAGAAGTCCGTGATATTGACGAGAACGCCTTTCGCGACGGGAAAGTTATTGCCAAACACTATGGTGAAATGCGCGTACCTGCTGAACTCACTTACGTTCAAGCTGTAAAAATGGGCGGCAAAGAAGACGAGGCGTTGGTGCTTGATGATATTGCGGCATATGTTAGCGAAATCATGGACGATGAGCCTGACACCTATTTTGTCATGGGGTCGGGCTCTACCGTTGGCGCGATTATGGACTTTTTGGGCTTAGACAACACCTTGTTAGGTGTGGATGTGGTGAAGCAAGGAGAGTTAATTGCAAGTGACGTTACTGCCAGTGAACTGATTGAGCTAACTCAAGATAAGCCCACGAAGGTCATTTTGACGGTTATCGGTGGTCAGGGCCACATTTTGGGGCGCGGAAATCAACAGTTAAGCCCAGCGTTTATTCGTCAGATTGGCAAGCAGAATATGCTTGTCGTTGCCACTAAACAAAAACTACAGGCGTTAAACGGCAAACCGCTTCGTTTAGATTCGAGCGATGCTTTGCTCGATACTGAATTAGCGGGCGCCTTTACGGTTATTACCGGCTACAAAGACAAAGTACTTTGCCACGCTGTTTAAGGGCATTGCGCCATATACCAAGGCAAACTCATAACCTTTAGAACAACGAGATTTATCTTCAAATAAGAATTGAACTTTAGAGATAAAGAACTGAAATTAAAAACAGAAAGGAGTAAGACGTGTTACCACCTGCTGCAGCACCAGAAAGTGTCGTTAAAGCTATTGCAGATATTGAGGCATCGCTTGATGACGTGGTAAATCACGGTAGCGATGATGAATTGTTCATTGCCAGCTACTTACAAGGCCATTTCGCGGTAGAGGCACGCCAACTAGAGATGCAAGAAGGCGCTACCGTTGCGATGCTTAATGAAAAAATGCTTGAAAGCCTTAATAAAGCTTTCGCTAACAACGAATTAGAAAGTGAAGATGCTCAACAAGTCAAAGCACTATGGGCACGGTTAGTCGCAATGTAATTGCGGCTTTCCTTATCTACTTTTTCACAAGCTTTTTCATAAGAGCTATCTCCCCTGCGCGTCGTTTTTCCCTCTTTTACAATCCGTTACAGTTTTCTGCATCATAGCGCTTTATATACTGTCAAATTGATTTATGTTTAGTGTTGGCGGCAAAGCCGTTTTATGGTGCTTGGCACATTTGCGTGTTTAGCACAGACAACAAGATTAAGGATGACGACATGACTGTACTTAAGCATCTCACCGAGCGCTTAAAAGTGAGCGTAGGTGTGCTGGCAGTAAGCAGTACGCTAATAAGCTCAGCGTTTGCCAAGAACGATATTAATATTGATTACGAAAAATTTACTACTGATAACGGGTTAACCGTAATTGTTCACGAAGACCGCAAAGCTCCAGTAGTTGCTGTGGCTGTGTGGTATAAAGTGGGCTCAAAAGATGAGCCAGAGGGTAAATCTGGGTTTGCCCATCTATTTGAACACCTTATGTTCAACGGTACCGAAAACTATGATGATGAGTGGTTCGGGCCGCTTCAAGAAGCCGGGGCTACAGGCCTCAACGGTACCACAAATTTTGACCGTACTAACTATTTTCAAACCGTCCCAACACCTGCGCTAGACCGCATTTTGTGGATGGAGTCTGACCGTATGGGTCACCTGTTAGGTGCAGTAACACAAGAGAAATTAGACGAACAACGTGGCGTTGTACAAAATGAAAAGCGCCAAGGCGAAGACCAGCCTTATGGTAGCGTATTCACTCATATTTTTGAGGGCTTATTTCCCATAGGGCACCCCTATCATCATACGGTAATAGGCTCTATGGAAGACCTCAACTCAGCGTCGCTTGACGACGTTAAGGGTTGGTTTAATCAATATTATGGCCCCAATAACGCAATATTGGTGCTGAGCGGCGATATTAACGCAGAAGAAGCCAAACCTTTGGTTAATAAGTACTTCGCTGATATTGAACCGGGTCCAGCGCTGTCTAAATGGGAAGCATGGGTACCGAAGCGTAGCGCTAACACCCGAGAAGTGATTCAAGACAAAGTGCCACAGTCGCGCATTTATCGCCTTTGGGTTTCACCTGAAAACACATCTTCAACTGCAACCGATCTGTTCATCGCTGCAAGTGTCATGGGGGATGGCAAAAACTCACGTCTTTATAAAGAACTTGTTTACGATCAGCAAATTGCTACCAATGCATCGGTATTTAATTACGAGCTACAAATGGCATCCATCTTTGGTGTTACGGTTGACGTAAAAGACGGCGTTGACGTAGCAAAAGTAGAAAAAGAGATTGATAAGGTCATTAGCGAATTCTTGCGTAAAGGCCCTAGCAAAGACGAAGTTAAGCTTGTGTCGACGAAACAACGCGCTTCAATCATTCGAGGACTCGAAGAAGTAGGGGGCTTTGGCGGAAAAGCTGACACCCTTGCTAGCGGGGAGTTTATTGCTGGAGACCCTAACTATTTTAAAACTGAATTAGACGAGCTAGCAGAAGCGACGCCCAAAGACGTTAAAGCGGCTGCGAATAAATGGTTAAAAGAAGGGTGGCACCAAATCACGGTTGTGCCGTTTATTGAACATACAGCATCCACTGAAAGCGTTGATCGCAGTTCAGGTTTGCCGCCAATTAATGCAGAGACACAGCTAAGCTTCCCTGAGGTTACGCAGACCACTTTATCTAACGGTGTGAATGTGGTGTTTGCGGAGCGCTCTACGGTGCCTTTAGTTAATGTGGCGGTGCAGTTTGATGCAGGTTACGCTGCTGATGCGGGCGGTAAACTTGGGCTCGCGAGTTTCACCACACAGATGCTTGATGAAGGGGCGGGTAAATACGATGCCTTAGAACTAGCTGCAGAGCTAGAGCAGTTGGGAACGAATCTAAATGCTGGCTCAAATTTAGACACTACAACAGTTAGCATGTCGATGTTGACAGAAAACATGAAGCCTTCTTTGGCGCTTTTGGGAGATATATTAAAATCGCCCACGTTTAAAGAAGAAGAGATTGAACGTCAACGTGCCCTTATATTAAGTAATATTGCACAGCAAAAAACGCGTCCTGTGAGCATTGCGCTGACTCTGCTACCGCCACTTATCTATGGTGATGCTCATGCCTACGGTATTCCATTTACCGGTACAGGCGTTGCTCAAGACGTCCAAGAAATTACGCGAAGCGATTTAGTTAATTTCAAAAATACCTGGCTACGCCCTGATAACGCGACAATTTTTGTAGTGGGTGACACCACATTGGATACCATTAAGCCAATGCTGGAAAAAGAATTTGGTCGCTGGAAAGTTAAAGGCAACAAGGGCGTTAAACAAATTACCGAAGCGGCTATGCCTGAAAAAGGCCAAGCGATTATCATCGACCGCCCCGGAGCACAACAGTCTCTTATACTAGCTGCGCATTTAGCGCCACCAACAGGGGCCGACAATAATATAGCTATCAATGCTATGAATAAAACCCTAGGTGGTGCTTTTACGGCGCGTGTGAATATGAACCTACGTGAAGATAAAAGCTGGTCTTATGGTGCGTATACCTTCCTTCAAGACGCCAGAGGGCAGCGACCGTTTATGGTTTATGCACCAGTGCAAACCGATAAAACAGGGCCGTCTTTGCTTGAACTCAAAAAAGAGCTCAATGCATATATAGGGGATAAGCCGCCGATGGCGAATGAATTGGAAAGAGCTCGATTGGATGAAGTTCGCTCGTTGCCTGGTCAATTCGAAACGGCCAATGCGGTAATGTATAGCCTCTTATCAAGTAAGAGATTTAATAGAGAATATAATTATCCAGAGTCTTTGGTCGAAAAGTACAATGGATTATCTTTAGACGATTTAAGTAGTGCGGCGAAAGAAGTACTGCATCCGGAAAAATTGACTTGGATAATCATTGGTGATGCAGAAAAAATCAAAGCGGATGTTGAAGCAGCGGAGCTTGGACCTGTCAGTGTTCAAAGTATGAATTCGCTGTAATAAGTGACACTGCAAAGCAAGCGAAAGGGCCGAGAAGTTTCTCGGCCCTTTTTTATTCGGAATTATTCGCTAAATTCGTCAAATGCGCGCAAAGCATCGGCAGCGTACATAAATGATGGGCCTCCGCCCATGTAAACCGACATACCACACACTTCTTCTATTTCTTCACGGGTAGCACCTAAATGCACTAAAGCTTTAGCATGAAAACCTATGCAGCCATCACATCGCGTTGCAATACCAATCGCAAGGGCAATAAGTTCTTTCGTTTTTTTATCCAACGCGCCATCGGCGGTCGCCGCCTTGGCCATGTCAGAAAATCCCTTCATGACTTCGGGTACGCCTTTTTTAACCTCGGCTAAATACGGATTTAAGCTATCGGTAATTTGTTTATATGACTTTGTCATTGTGTTCTCCTAACGCAAATAAAATCGGGCTTTAATGTCTCTTTTTCTTTCAGCACAAACGCTTTTAAAAAGAGACTATCTACTGGCCTCGTTGGTCAATGTCATCGTCAATCATAAACCTATAGCTTTTGCACGTTATGATTTAGGTCAAGAAGCGTTTATTTGTTGGTGACAAATGCGCCTTTTGTAGAATGGTGAGCGGCGACAACATGCACTAAAGTTAAACAAGTTTAATTAGCAGCTCCATTTTTGATTTGAAGACAACCTCTCTGGTGAACACGACAAAATTTATACTCTCACCCATTCGCGTGTTTGCAATCGCTCTTCTAAATGTAGTGTTTATTAGTGTTGCGCTCGCATCTGGTTCAAACAAGTTAATGAATGAATATGCGGTTGAGCTTTTAACTGCTGAAGATGGCTTTGTTTCATCGGAAATCTATTCCATAGTGCAAGATCGGCAAGGCTTCCTTTGGTTTGGCACAGCAGAAAATGGAGTAATGCGCTACGACGGTCGCAACGTCAAGCTCTTTGAATCGAATAGCGAAGACGACCAAAGCCTTTCTCATAACGATGCCGGCAACTTAATGTTGGATGCCGAGGGCAATATTTGGGTGGGTACGTGGGGCGGTGGTGTTAATCAATACGACCCTACAACCGGTCAGTATGCGCGCTATTTAAATGTGCCTGATGATGCAAATTCTCTGTCATCAAACCGAATTCAGTCACTTTTTCAAGATAACGCAGGTGATATCTGGCTAGGCTCTTACGACAAAGGGCTTAATCGTTTTTTAGGCAACGGGCGATTTCAGCGAGTTCAAAAAGTACCAGGAAATAAAAACAGTCTTTCCCATAATCGCATTTGGGACATTATTGATAATGATGCTGATAGCCTTTGGGTAGCAACCAGCTATGGGATAAATTTGCTCGATAAAAAGACGCTAAACGTCAAGCATTTCTTGCCCGAACCAAAAAACAAAACGGCTACAGGCGCAAATGAAATACGCAGCTTACTCCGTACATCTTCGCATCAGCTATTTGTCGCTACGCAAAACGGGCCCTTCTTATTCTTTCCAAGTTCCGGTGTCTTTTTGCCTCAAACGACGCGAGAAGGTAAACCACTAAGTCAAGTAAACTCAATGATTGAGGACCATGATGGTCAAATATGGTTCGTCACTACTGAGGGATTGTATCGACATACCGGAGAGGGGAACTATGTTGAAAAGGTCGACTTTGGTTATGAAAATGGCCTTCGCATAATTTTTGAAGACCATACTAAAACCATGTGGATTACCAGTGAGGTTCATGGAATTTTTAAATTTTCTCCTCGCGGCAAAATTAAACAAATTAATAGTGAATTACTAACCGCACCAAGTGGTATCGCACTTGATAACGTCGATAAAAATGGTAATGAAAATGGCGATGTACTCATTGTTACGGCAAACGCCGACGTGTTCAAATGGAAAGTGAATGAAGAGCTTTTGCAAAAAGAATACGACTCGGTATTTAAAGAGCTTAAAGGTTATAAAGAG
The DNA here is from genome assembly GCF_027563165.1 of Alteromonas sp. PRIM-21. Classification (NCBI taxonomy): domain Bacteria; kingdom Pseudomonadati; phylum Pseudomonadota; class Gammaproteobacteria; order Alteromonadales; family Alteromonadaceae; genus Alteromonas; species Alteromonas sp. PRIM-21. The sequence continues at coordinate 145,020 of NZ_JADOEK010000007.1, forward strand.
CGTGGGGTTATAGAAAGACCCATTATAGTGCCGGATCAAGAAGGGTTTCTGTGGGTAGCACAAGATGACTTTGTGGCTAGAGTTGACCGACGTACTAAAGCAATAAGCCGCATTGAATACCCCAAGACTGACAGTAATTATCGTCAGTTTCGTGAGTTCAGAGCACTTGAACTAGACAATCATGGCAACGTTTGGATTGGTACCTATAAGCACGGTATCTACATTTACAACAAGCATTCCGAGGAATTCAGACATCTCACAACCGAGGACGGTTTAACGCACCCAGAAATCCATAGCCTATACAAAGACACCAACGGCAATATGTGGATTGGCACGGGCGGAGGGGTGAATTTGTGGTCAGCTGATAGTGAAAGTTTCGCGTTCTTTAGTGGCGCAAAGGATCAGCAGGGAAGTTTGGTCGATAGCATTGTGGAAGACATCCACCAAACGAATGATGGAGAAATATGGATAGCTACCCAAAGGGGGTTGCACCAGTATTTCGCCGAGTCTAAATCCTTCAAGCATTTCAGTGAAAAGAATGGGCTGCCCACCACCTTAATAAGAGCTATCGCCGATGGCGAGGACGGCAGGCTGTGGCTAACCACCAATAAAGGTGTTTTTCTTTATAATCCCGACACACAAAATGTTATTAGCTACAACAGTGCCACAGATTTGGCAGGTAAAAACTTTTACTCAGATAGCTTAATTAAAGCGGGTAAGAATACCTATTTTACGAGTAGTCAGCGGGGGATAGAGTACTTCAAATATAACCGAGAAAAAATTGACGCCGTTAGCGCGAACATCGTTCTCACCGGCTTTAACAAAATGGGGGAATCAGTAGAGCTTAATAAGCCACTGTCCTATGTCACTGATATCGACCTTTCTTATGAAGACTACTTTTTCTCATTAGATTTTGCACTTTTGGATTTTTCAGACCCTAAGCGCGCCCACTTTGCATACAAGTTAGAAGGGTACGATGAGCAGTGGATTGATATTGGAAATCATACTTCGGTGTCGTTTACCAATTTAAATGGGGGGGACTACAGGTTACTTGTAAAAGCCATGAAACCAAACGGAGAGTGGGGTGGTGATACCCTATCGTTGAATTTACATGTGGCAGTCGCACCATGGAAAAGCTGGTGGGCATATACTATCTACGGCTTATTTTTGTTAGGCATCCTTGTATTGGTGGTTTATCTGCGCACCCGTCTACAGCAAACCGAAATCACTAAACAAAAACGCTTTGTTCAAACGCTAGAGCAACAGGTCTCTGAAAAAACTGCGTCGCTAAAAGCGCAGGCTAATGATTTAAAACAAGCGCTCGAACGTGCTGAAGAGGCCACGAAATTGAAGTCTGAATTTCTCGCCAATATGAGCCATGAAATTAGGACGCCAATGAACGGCGTTATTGGCATGCTTGGCCTGTTGAAAAAAAGTGACCTTACAGCAGAACAAAGCCAGCGCGTGAGTATTGCTAAAACCAGTGCTAACTCACTGCTTGTGCTTATCAATGACATTCTAGACTTTTCAAAGATAGAAGCGGGTAAGCTTGAATTAGAGTCTTTGGATTTTGACCTAAGGGAGCTAGTGGAAAGTGTTGCACTATCAGTAGCGCACTCAGCCCAAGAAAAAGGTCTAGAATTAGTCGTTGATGTCTCTGAGATCAGCGAAACAAAGATATATTCAGATCCAAACCGAATTCAACAAATTCTGACTAATCTCTTGAGCAATGCCGTTAAATTCACTGAACAGGGTGAAATATACATTGCAGCAAAGTTACTTCCAAGTGATGTTGAAAATGAAGCTATGCTGCACTTAACTGTAAAAGATACGGGAATAGGCATCCCGGAATCCAAACTTCCTCATTTGTTCGACGCCTTCACCCAAGTAGACGCGTCTACAACGAGGCGATTCGGCGGCACTGGACTTGGTTTAAGTATTACAAAAAATTTGTGTCATTTATTGGGTGGTGACATAAGCGTTGCGTCAGAGCTTGGCAAAGGTAGCTGCTTCAACGTTATATGCAAAGTTACGGGCTCAAAGGAAAGCACGACACTGCAACCTGAACTTATTAAAGAGAACACGCGTTGCTTAATAGTGGATAACAATGCATCAACAAGGCATACCTTGCAAAATCAGCTTGGGCTGTGGGGTGTGAACGCGTTAACTGCATCGTCATTAGAAGAGGCTGCAACGCTTTACTTAGCTGATGAGATTAGTGAACAAGACCCTTTAAGAATTGATATTTTGTTTTTGGAAAAAGTCGTTGATGACCACGAGCAAGACAATCACTTACTGAACCTTAAGGGTATCGAAAATTTAAGGTTCAGTCGTACTATTCTTATGACCAGATTAAGCGATGTCGATAGCTATAGCGAGTTTAGAGGGCTGCCAATTGACGAATGTCTGCCCAAACCTATAACGACAACAGATTTACTGAGAATACTAGAAAATACGGTAGGTAAACCCGGCACACAAAACGATGTGCATTCACGGCAGTTGGTTATGGGTACTGCAGACTTTGTAGAGCAACATCCAGATGAAGACCTAGCAGAGCAAGAAACTGAAAACAGCCCCCTTACTATTGAAGCACCACGAATTTTGTTAGTTGAAGACAACGTGATAAATCAACTGGTCGCTACTAATGCGCTCGAAAGCGAAGGGTATGAGGTAGAAGTGGCGAACAACGGCTTAGAAGCGTTAGATATGTTGAAGAACTGCAAGCTTGAAGCTCAATACAGCGCAATTATTATGGATTGCCAGATGCCACAAATGGATGGATTTGAAGCAACGAAATGCATCCGTGAAGGAGCGGCAGGAGATATCTATAAAAGTACGCCTATTATTGCGATGACGGCCAATGCCATGCAGAGCGACAAAGATATGTGCATGGCAGCAGGTATGGACGACTTTCTAACAAAGCCTATCGATCACCAAAAAGTAACCTCAACCTTACAGAAGTGGCTTAGCAAAATTAACTAGCCTCTCGCCAACGAGGAAGTAAACGCGTTAATATGCAACAAGTTTTTAACAAGTTGTGAGAGCGTTAATGCTAAATCGTGCATCAAAACCCTTCGTAAAACTCGTCGAAAGATATCTTCCCGACCCTTATATTTTCGTTTTATTGTTAACGCTCATAACGCTTGTCTTTGCGGTGGTCATTCAAGACCAATCGCCACTTACCACAGTTCAACAATGGGGCGACGGCTTCTGGGGGTTGCTAACCTTCTCAATGCAAATGCTCTTGGTATTGGTAACCGGGTTTATGCTGGCATGCACGCCACTAGTCAAGACACTGCTAGAAAGTCTCGCCCGTCTAGCTAAAAGCCCAGGAAGCGCTATTGTACTGGTTACTTTAGTGTCGCTTACAGCCAGTTGGATAAACTGGGGCTTCGGGCTAGTGGTAGGGGCGTTATTCGCTAAAGCACTTGCAAGAAAAGTGACGGTAGATTATCGGCTATTGGTGGCGAGCGCATATTCAGGTTTTGTCGTATGGCATGGCGGCTTGGCGGGCTCTGTACCGTTAACTATTGCAACACCGGGCCATTTTTCAGAGGCACAAATAGGCGTAATTGGTACCAGCGAGACTATTTTTAGCGGCTTCAACTTACTGTTGTTGGCGATTATGTTTGTAGTTATCCCCCTTGTGAATCGCTTAATGCTCCCTCCTAAATCTGAAAGCGTGATTGTGGATAGCACAAAGCTACAAGACGATGCTTTACCTTCAGCAGAAAACGAAAGACCCGCCGATAAACTTGAAAACAGCAAAGCTCTTGGTTTACTTGTCGGTTTCACTGGGCTTGCTTATCTTACAAACTATTTTATTTCTGGCGGCGGGTTAAACCTAAACATCGTTAATACGTTATTTCTTTTCCTTGCTATTGTCCTTCACGGTACGCCCCGCAATGTTTTACATAGTTTGCAGCAAGCGGTTCAGGGCGGCAGCGGAATAGTAATACAGTTTCCGTTTTATGCTGGCATCATGGCGGTTATGGTGCAATCTGGATTAGCGCAGACTATGTCAGAATGGCTAATTAGTTTTGCATCTGCAGAGTCGTTGCCCGTATGGAGTTTTATTAGTGCAGGCATTGTTAATATATTTGTGCCTTCGGGTGGTGGGCAGTGGGCAGTGCAAGCCCCTGTAATTCTACCCGCGGCCGCTGAACTGGGTGCGGAAGTAAATAGGGTAGCAATGGCAGTGGCGTGGGGTGATGCTTGGACGAACTTAATTCAGCCGTTTTGGGCACTACCCGTACTTGCCATAGCTGGCCTAAAAGCCAAAGATATCATGGGTTTTTGCTTAGTTCAGCTTATCGTAACAGGCGTTATTATTTCCTTGGTGTTGAGATTTGTATAAGTGCAGTGTACTTCAGGCCTGAAAGGGAGTGGCTCTTTTGTTCGGTGCCACTACAGTCAACTCGTGCTCGCTGAGTATTACTAGCGATTTGCAATAAATAAGTCATATCAATATTTCTATTTCGATTGTTATGTTATAACATTTGATTAATTCGAGGAGTAAAATGAAACGTAGAGAGTCGTTATGTCTATTCAAACTCAGCTTCCCGTTACCGTACTATCGGGTTTTTTGGGCGCCGGAAAGACCACCGTGCTGAATCATATTCTAAATAATCGCGATGGATTGAAAGTGGCGGTTATAGTTAACGATATGAGTGAAATCAATATTGACGCCGCTACTGTCAAAAATGAGGTTAGTTTCAATCGAGCGGAAGAAAAGCTGGTTGAAATGAGCAACGGCTGCATTTGTTGTACGTTGCGAGAAGATTTACTTGAAGAGATAGAGCGTTTAGCTCACAAGGGTAAGTACGATTACTTAGTCATTGAGTCTACGGGCATATCGGAGCCTTTACCAGTGGCCGAGACTTTTACTTTTGCCGATGAAGACGGCAAAAGCTTATCGGAAATCTCTCGTCTCGATACTATGGTCACGGTGGTTGATGCATTAAACTTTCTAAAAGATTATGACGAAGCTAAGTTTCTTAACGAAGTAGGCGAAAGCTTGGGCGAAGAAGATGAGCGAAGCGTTGCTGATCTATTGGTCGAGCAGGTGGAATTTGCTGACATTTTGCTAATAAGCAAAACTGATTTGGTTTCTGAAGAAGATTTGGCCCGCCTTAAAAGTATCCTTCAAACCTTAAATACCGAGGCTATTCAAGTTCCTATTGAGCATGGGAAAGTACCGTTAGATAAAGTGCTAAACACAGGTCGTTTTAGTTTTGAGCGCGCTCAGCAATCGCCGGGTTGGTTGAAAGAAATGCGTGGCGAACACTTGCCAGAAACCGAAGAGTTTGGTATCAGCAGCTTTTCGTACGAAGCAAGACGTCCGTTTGACCCGCAGAAGTTTTATGATTTTCTTCATAGTAAAGAAATAGCTGGCAAATTAATTCGTTCAAAAGGTTTTTTCTGGTTAGCAACACGCCCACAGCTTGCAGGCAGTTGGAGCCAGGCTGGCGGCATGGCGAGATACGGAGCCGCTGGATTGTTTTGGAAAGCCGTACCCAAAGAGCAGTGGCCTGAAGACCCTGACTACCTTAAAGCCATTGAAGAGCAATGGATGGAGCCTTTCGGTGATATGCGTCAAGAGCTGGTATTTATTGGGCAAGGGCTTAATAAAGAGGACATAATCAGGCGCTTAGATAGTTGCTTGTTAACTGATGAACAGCTTATTCAAGGCCACCATGTTTGGGCAGAAATGCCAGATCCTTTCCCAGCGTGGGAGCACTAGTATGCAGGCGTTACAAGACCACAATACAGTCTTCGAACATAGCAACTCTTGGCGTTCAAGCGCCGACGCTATGGTTCTGGGTGATATTTTTGAAGAAGGGGTTAGCGTTACGGTATGGAATAGACCCGAGGCGCCGCTCATCTCCCAATATTATGGCGAGGTTTTTAAATCATTAGGAATGGGTATTCGTGGTGTGTTTTCTATTGATTCTTTAAGAGAGGAAATTGCCACACTTCTACCAGGCGAAGAAACCAGTATTGGAAAACAAGCCGCCATTGATGATATTTATCTGCTTTCTGACATGCTTACCACACTATTTGATTGTGACAGTGTAGGGGTAAGACTCGTGCCCTTATCTTCGGCAATGTGCCCCAGCTTTCACGTAGACAATATTCCTGTTCGATTGGTAAATACTTATTTAGGCGAAGGTACTGAGTGGTTACCTAAAGAAAGTGTGGTAACTAGCCCGATGATTGGCCTTAACGAAGCGAATACGCAAGGGCTTACGAAGAATAGGCTAGGGCAGCGCTACCAAGAAAGCAGCGTTAAACAAATGAGTGCTTTTGATGTGGGGTTACTCAAAGGAAAGTCTTGGCAAGGTCATGAAGAGTTTGCCGCCGTACATCGGTCTTGCAAAGTGCAGCCAAATACTCAACGTGTGCTGCTTACTCTAGACCCAATGTAGTTTCAAAAAGTGCACTGCATTGAATATGAGCCAGATGCAGATTTTAAGCGCTTATAATGCCTTTCTACTGTTTCTTTGGCGCTATCACTCTTTTTCATGAGTTTTCCCTTGTGATAGCGCCTTTTTCTTCTCAGATTTTAGTTTGCTACATTGTAGTCTTTCATATTCAGGGTGTTGCGAATGCTGGGAATGCATTCCTCTGGGTTGTGATTAACATACAGCAGCGTGCTGGTGCCAGCCTTTGCCAATATATCAATAAGCTTAAGTGCTTTTTGACGGTTGAAGTCGTCTAAACCGTTACAGGGTTCGTCTAATATAAGCAGTGCAGGGTGTTTTACCATAGACCTCGCTATAAGCACTAATCGCTGATCGCCAAACGATAGCGACTGAAACGGTGTATTCTTCTTCTGTTGTAAGCCCAGTACAGCAAGCCATTGTTCTGCTACGTTTCGCTCAGCCAACGTTGGGCGGGTGTATAGACCAATGCTGTCGTGAAAGCCAGAAATGATTACATGTTCAACACTTGCGTTTACTTTGTATTGCATGTGCAGCGCATTCGACATAATTCCAATGTGCTTCTTAATATCCCATATGCTCTCGCCAGTACCCCGTTTTATTCCAAACATCGTCAAGTCGTTGGTATAACAATGGGAATTATCACCAGTAAACATTTGAAGCAAACAAGTTTTACCTGACCCGTTCGGGCCCGTTATCTGCCAATGCTCATTTTTATTAAGCGTAAAGTTAAGCTTTTCAAATACAGTACGTTCATCGAAACGCACAAAGCCGTCATTCAGCTCGATTAAAGTATGGGGTAGTGAAACAAGTTCACTGGTTGACTCCTTGCGATTTTGATCATTTGCGCTAGGCGCTGCGGGTACATCGATATCATCAGACTCCAGCGCAAACCAAGTACTCAACTCTGAGCGCAAGTCATCATAGTTAAGAGTGCCGTCAGATTTCCACGTAATAGCTAGATCATCCATAACAATGAGTTGTGCATGAAGGCCCTCAGGAATGTCTGCAAGCTTGTTGGCGGTCAACGCCAGTGTGGCTTGCTGTTGAGAAACAAGAAAGCGACTAAATGCATCAATCGCTTCAACATCTAAGCCTTCGAAAGGTTCATCAAGCAAAATAATTGCGGCATCGCTCAACCATGCCAGCATGATAATTACCTTGCGAGTTTCTCCCGTCGACAGCGAAAGAAACGCACTATCAAGTATATGTTCAATTCTCAGCGCAGAAGTAAGTTCGCTGTAATAAGGGTGATTTTGATAATTCTCATTGGTGCGTAAGAATAACTCGCGTACCTTTGTTGGCTCAGCGATTACATCTAAAATATCCGCACTGTCTTTTTGTTTTTCTTCTTCGATTAACGCCTGTTGCTTGAATACCGATACTTCCGCAACAAGAGAACTACTCTCGCGAATACCGCTTTCTACTTTACCGTTACCCGCTAGTGATGAAATTAAGAGCGACTTCCCGCTACTATTTCTACCTGCAATCAGGTAATGCGAGGGTGGTTTTTCATTGTTTAGCGTTAACGAAAACGCAGGGGTAATATATTGATTAGAAAGCTTTGTTTGAAATTCTGAAAGATACAGCATCATGATTGCGAGTGGATAAGAAGTAGAACTATTGTGAAGTTTTCTGGTTACCTGTCAATGGTGAATAAGACTTTCTGAAGACGGAGCCAGCTGGTAAGTTAGTCTTATGAGCTAAGCGCTACATTCTACAGTCGATTAAGGGAATGACTTTTTTGAGCAAGGTAATCATTGTTACAGGAGCAAGCCGTGGTATTGGTGCCGCAACCGCCAAACTGCTAGGAAGTAAAGATTATAAGGTTTGCGTTAATTACCTATCAGATAAAAATGCTGCGGATAGGGTGTGCGCGTCGATAGCCGAAAGTGGTGGCGTTGCATTTACCCATAAAGCCGATGTTTCAGATGAAGCACAAGTGCTGAACATGTTTGAGACTGTGAACAGCCAATGGGGTGAAATAACGCATTTGGTAAACAATGTGGGCATTTTATTTACCAAAACTGAGCTTATCAACGTTAGTGCTGAGCGTTTTACCAAAACACTTAATACCAATGTGCTTAGTGCATTTTTGTGCTCAAAAGCTTTTGTCAGACAAAACGTTACGGGTGGCGCAATAGTCAACGTTTCATCTATAGCCTCTCGTACAGGTGCGCCCTTTGAATACGTAGATTATGCCGCATCGAAAGGAGCTATGGATTCATTCACCAAAGGGCTTTCCTTAGAACTTGCCGCAAAAAATATTCGTGTGAACAGCGTTAGGCCTGGGTTTATCAAAACCGACATTCACGCGGATGGCGGTGAACCTGGCAGAGTAGAGCGGTTAAGCTCTCAAATTCCTATGAAGCGGGGCGGTACAGCTGACGAAGTCGCTCAGGCGATAGCCTGGCTTCTATCATCTCAGTCTTCGTATGTTACTGGGTCCTTTATTGATTTAGCGGGTGGAAAGTAGAGCGCATGGTTACACTCAGAGATTTTGAAATGAGCGATGTAGGTAGACTGGTAGATATTTTAAATCAACGGTCGGTCACGCAGTTTCTGTCGACAAAAATTCCTAGCCCTTATACAAAAGAAGATGCCACATGGTGGGTTCAAGAGGGAAGCAATCAGGGTTTTATAAGAGCTGTTGAGTATGAGGGCAAGTTAGTAGGGTGTATTGGTGTCAACCCTGGCAACTTTGAATACGAAAGATCTGGAGAAGTCGGGTACTGGCTTTGTTCATCACATTGGCGAAAAGGCATTATGCGCGATGCACTGCGCCAAATTATTGCGCTTACTTTTTCAAACACAAATATAGAACGCATTTTCGCCTGCGTATTTTCATCTAATTTTGCTTCTCAAAAGCTGCTTTTAGATGCTGGGTTTAAACAGGAAGCAATATTGCAACGCGCCATTTTTAAAAACGGACATTTTTACGATAGCCATATTTTTGCCACATTGAAATAGGTTAAGCGTTGCAGCACAGATGAAAGCTTCTTTAGTTAAATACATACTTCATATTGATGGTGTCGCAGGAACGAGTGTTGGCCTATTGCTTCTGTTTTTCCAAGATATAGCGAGCGACTTCTACCAACTGCCGAAAGGGCTCATTCTATTCTTAGCGAGTGCTAATGTATGCTATGGCATATACGCATTAAGGCTTGCCTTTATACGCAATAGATCACTCAACGGAGTAGCAGCTTTAGCTATTGCCAACTTTCTTTGGGCGATTACATGTGTAGGGATTCTTCTCACTTATTACGAACAAGCGAGCATGTTCGCACTACTATTTATTAGTGCAGAGTGCATATTTGTAGCAATACTTGGTTTGAGTGAATGGTGCTATAGATTTTTATTAGTTTCTAGAAGTGATTGATATTCGCATAGAATAAGTGCGATTTGTAACCGTACTAGTACTTACAGAAGTAGCTATCAAATATACTTTGTTGAAAACATGAACGGCAAAATCTAGCCGCTTTTTACAAAACGCCCGATGAAGTGATCAACCGAGCGAATCGTTTGCAAAAAGCGTCAACTTTTCCTAGGTCTAATCTATAAGAAATTGCCAGTAATAGCGTATGAATTGGTCAGTGGGTACGTCAGAACATCCGTTTGCTTTATCTTGACAACTACGGCCCTTAATTCTTGTACCTGTGGTGTTTTTTGTAATGGAGATTGGCGCGCTCTGATAGTATTCAATACCGGTATCAATGAGCTCGCCAAGTTTTGGTGTTTTAACGGTAACGACTTCAATCTCGTCCCCGTTTGGCGCTAATGCTCCTGCTTTGTGGGCAAGTGGGGCTTGTTCATCAGAATTCTTCGCGGATAGTTCTTCGAGTGTTGATAGCGTTTGTGGGAAGTTTTGTTCATTAAGCTTTTGCTCCGACTTTAATCTAGCTACTGTGTTAGGCACCAGCTCATGGCGCTGCTCAGCCGCTTTAGCCAACCAAAAGTCAGCTTGCTCTAAATTTTGTACGCTATAGCTTGGGTTCGACAAAATCTCAGCCATAAAATAAATCGCGTTTTTGTGACCACTCTTGGCTGAGTCTCTAAGAAAGCGTAAGCCTGTCTCTTTATCAGCAAGGTTATCGTCAGAGATAATTAATAGTCCTGCTTTATAATTTCCCTCAGTAGAACCCCAGCTCCCCGCTTTTTTAAAAGCTTTTAATGCTTTGCTTTTATTTTTATCGGTTCCATAACCATTAAGGTACATATCCCCCAATATAATATTTGCGTTTATGTGCTTGCGAGCGCTTACTTTAATATCTTTGAAGCGTTGAACACATTCCCGTTCTGCGCAAGGGAAATAAGAAATTGATGCAGCGTTAGCCTGTGAAATTGCAATAACCGAAAGTAAGAAAAAACAGTATTTAAGCATTGTTGATATCCTTATTCTGCTTGATTTGTAAACACCGCCACCATCCTAGACGTATTGTTATAATTGTTCAATAATACTTTTACTGTTGTAAAAACGATGCAAGTTCAATTAGTTAAATAGTTTAGTTAAGTGTTTAGCATTTTAGTTGCTTACCTAACTAAAGCTTTTTGGCCACTACCAAATATGTCTTTGCCAAACATCGAGTTTTCCACTAAAGCGTTTAGCGCTATTGCGGCTCTATTTACATTTCTAAACCTATCTAGTTTGTAAAATTTACGGCGATTTTCTAACCTTTTCCCGTAAAAATCTTACTGAAAAGCTGAATTACCTACACATAATAATTCTGTTATCTAAAGTCTTTCAATTCCTGTTCATGCAAATAAATTATATTTTTCAGTAGGTTATGCTTTTTGTTATTCCCTGGCACTTGTTTTGCGACCTTGTCTATGTGTGTATTTTCAAGGAAAGGAACAATGGAAACCGAACATCGAGCCGTCAAGCATACTGTTCAATTGCGCCATAGTGATCAATTGGAAGTGAACGCTTCTGGTCGCTTTTTAGCGCCTAAAAAGCGAACTTCTAGCATAGCAAAACAACTCTTTATTGCTGCTGCATCTTTCTGGTTACCCTTAGTAGGCGTTGCCTCGACCGTTTCTACTTCCTCGCCAAAAGCATTAGAACAGACAAGTAACAACTCTGTTTTGCAAACACAGTTAAAGCAAATGAAAAGTGCCTATGCTTTTTATTCTTCTATAGCTCAGCAAGGTGGTTGGGAAGCCTTAAACGAAGACTTGCTTCTTAAGCATGGTGCATTGAGAAAGGCTTCAGCAGATGCAACACCTATCCACAGTGACGAGGAAGCTCAAGCTGTAAGTGCATTAGTCGCTCGTTTAGGCAGAGAATACACCTCGATAGATACAAATTGTACTCATGCATTAATAGCGACTCACTCCGAGCCATGCGTTTTCGATAAAGATGTCGAAAATGCAGTAAAAGATTTTCAACGCCGTCACGGCCTTGTAGTAGATGGTGTAGTAGGCAGAAAGACGCTTGCTGCACTAAATATGTCGGCAGATGAGAAAGCCCAGCAATTAGCACTGAATATAACACGCTTGGAGATGTTCGAAGAAAAAGACAGCGATGCTTATGTGTTAGTTAACATTCCAGAATTCCGCCTTCGTTATATTAGTAAAGGTAGAGTAAAAGCCACTAAAGACGTGGTAGTAGGCAAGCCAAGTTGGGCTACGCCTTCTTTTAGCGATCATATCGAAAAATTTGTCGTTAACCCAGAATGGCGTATACCACTTTCGATAGCGACTAAAGAGATCGCCCCGAAAGTAGCAGACAACCCTAACTACTTAGAAGAAAACAATATCGTTATTCGAAGAAATAGTTTTGTTGATGATGAGTTGGTTGACCCCAATACAATCGATTGGGAAAACATAAAGCCCTATCAGTTTGATCATTTTCTAGTAAAGCTTCCCAACGAAAAAAATCCGTTAGGCAAGGTTAAGTATCTATTCCCGAATCGACACGCTGTGTACGTGCACGATACGCCTTATCAGCAGTGGTTTAGTGAAACAAACCGCGCAGCGTCTCACGGCTGTATTAGATTGGAAGACCCTTTCTCACTAGCAAAGTTAATTGCAGAAGAGCAGGGCGTAGAGAGTCTAATGGACAACGTCATAACAGCTCGTGAATTAAGCCAGTCAAAAACCTTTCACCTCGAAGAGCCTCTTCCTATTCATTTGGTGTATTGGACCGCGTGGGCTGACCAAGACGGTACCGTGAACTTTAGAAATGATATTTATCAGCGCGATAGACGCGACGCTAAGGCGCTTACTCAGGTAGCGTCTCTGTAAAAGAATATGAACGAATAATAGCGGTAACAAGGTAGATGAAGATGATAGTGAACAATCTAATAGTTTCGGTAGTGGCATTCGCATTACTTTTGAACGCGCATTATGCTCTTGCGCAGGGCGCAGATGCAAAAAATGCCGAGGTGGTTCAAAAAAAAGTTTCTCAAAGAGCGCCGCATGAGCCAGTTGTCGTTGAGAATAAAGCTCACTTGGAGGACGCTGAGTTTAGTTTAAAGATCAATAATATCGTGGTGCCTTACAACGTCTTTTCTTTATTTGTATTGCCTGAAGAGGTTACAGAGCTAGAAATTATTTATCCGCAACCGGATAAAACCTATCAGCTGTTTGAAAACGGCGTAATGGTTGAAAAATCCGAGTCTATGACATGGCATTGGCAGGCGAAAGATACTCCTGGCGAGCAGCGCTTAGAAATAAGAAGCGAAGACGGACAGGTCAATATGTCGTTAAATGTATTCGTGATGATTCCTGCCGAGGAAGTACAAGGTGGACGCTTAAAATATTATCATATAGGGCCCTATCCAGATGAAAGCGAAGTTAAAAATAAAGACGTTTACGTTGAACCCGAAGGCTTTATTGAAGTTACCCAGAAAAACCAAGACTTACTATTGTCTCCCCATTTCAAATTAAAAGAGTTCACCAGTAAACAGCGCTCTGGCTACCCTAAATTCGTGTATCTTCGTCCATCTCTACTTTTAAAGCTCGAAATGCTTAGAAGAGAAATGAATATGAACAATATTCATGTTTCAAACATGGTGATAATGAGCGGCTACAGAACGCCCCAATATAATAAGGCAATCGGTAACGTCAAATTTAGTCGACATGTATATGGCGATGCAGCCGACATTTTTGTAGATAATGACGGTGACTACAGAATGGACGATTTGAACAGCGATGGGGTAGTGAATATTAAAGATGCTGACGTAATGGCCAACATGATTGCAGAGCTTAATAAACGCAGTGAATATAAAGGCTTAATCGGTGGTATGGGGGTTTACGGACCTAAACCTCACCGAGGTCCATTTATTCATATTGATACCCGTGGTATTAAAGCGCGATGGAGAAAACCTTAAGTGCAGCAAATCTAAAATACTATTCAACCGTTTTAAAATATAGCTGATTGGCGTAGCTACTTTGCATGAGCAACAGGCATACGTTATTTTACCGTACTAATTGTTATTAATTCGAAGCTTAAGAGAGATTATGAGTATTACTAACTTGCTTGGCGACAAGCAAAGATTCGATGTAAAACCTGACGATACGACTATGAAGGCTGTGGTGACCATGGCGAACGGTGGTTATGAGCAGTTAAATTACACCGATGTTCCCATGCCAAAACCGCTTGCTGGCGAGGTGCTAGTTCAGGTTTTAGCAGCAGGTGTCAATAATACAGAAATTAATACACGATTAGGTTGGTATTCTTCTAAAGTCACTCAAGGCACTGACGCGTTGGATGAGAATGACGATGAGAAGTCAAGCGCTGCAGAAGAGTTAGACGGTGGATGGAATGAACAAACCCCTTTTCCATTTATTCAAGGAACTGACTGTTGTGGTCGAATCGTTGCGGTGGGGGAAGGCGTGGACCCTACACGTATCGGAGAGCGAATTTTGATACGTTCTTGTATCCGCAAAGACTCTTGGGACTCATTAGAGAATATTTGGATGGCGTCAGACTTCGATGGCGCTTTCGCACAGTACGTAAAAATAACAGCGAGTGAAGCCTTCGCTGTCGAGTGCGACTGGGCGGATGCCGAACTCGGAACCATACCTTGTGCTTATGGTACTGCTGAAAATATGGTTCATCGAGCCGGCGTTTCTAAAGGGGAGCATGTTTTGGTGACTGGGGCTTCCGGTGGTGTAGGTTCTGCTGTTGTGCAGTTAGCTAAACGTCGAGGTGCGACAGTTACCGCCGTTGTTGGTAAAAATAAAATGGATGTGCTTAAGGATATAGGTGCAGACCGCGTTATCGAACGCAACAGCGATCTAATTGAAGTGTTAGGAGAAAAGTCGGTTGATGTAGTTATCGATAACGTTGCAGGTGAAGGATTCACTCAAATGTCCGTGGTTATGAAACGCGGTGGTCGCTACGCTTCTTCCGGCGCCATCGCAGGGCCAATAGTCACGCTTGATATGCGCAACTTTTACTTAAAAGATCTCACCTTTATTGGTTGTACTGCATGGGACGAGCCGGTTTTCCCGAACCTTATTTCATATATCGAACGCGGTGAAATAAAACCTATGTTAGCTAGAACTTACCCGCTGGAAGATATCGTAACAGCACAAAAAGATTTTTCTGAGAAAAAGCACGTGGGTAAAATCGTGTTGCTGCCACCCGAGCAGACGTCACCGCAACAAGATTTTATCGATAGCTTAAAGTAATAAAGGCTCTGTTTCTGTTGAAGTTAAATTTGCTGAATGAAAACAAAGCGCCCGCTACATGCGGGCGTTTTACCGATTATTAGGCTTACTGATAAGCACCGCTAGCGTAGTGAAGTTCGTAGCTGTGGCTGTAAATTTCGATAATGTTACCGAACGGGTCTTCCATGTAAATCATACGATATGGCTTTTCACCCGGGTAATAGTAGCGTGGTTTTTCCATACGGCGCTTACCGCCGGCATCCACAATTTTCTGCGCCAGTTCTTCAACATTTGGATCTTGAACTGCGAAGTGAAACACACCCGTTTCCCAATATTTAAAGTTATTATCAGGGTTTTTCTGTTGTTCAAATTGGAACAGCTCAATACCTATCTTATCGCTGGTCGACATATGAGCAATTTTATAGCTGCCCCATCCCTTGCCGAATACGTCAGTGGACATTTTGCCAATTGCGCTGTTATCTTCTTGCACACTAGTCGGCCCCATTATGGTGTACCAACCCAGTACTTCACTATAAAACTCTACCGCTTTTTCCAAATCTGGTACCGAAATACCAATGTGAGAAAAGGCACGTGGATAAGCCGTTTGTGAAGCTTGCTCTTCTTTCGTCATTGGTTCCTGCGCAGCATTTGCAGTATATGTCGGTAGAGTGATTACCGATAAACTCGCCATCATTAATAGCCACTTCTTCATCATAACTTCCTTAACTGTTGTATTACTGTAAACCGGGCAAGCGCCCTTGATTGACCGATATACTAGTTTTTAAAGTTATTAAATTGAAATTATGGATTATTATTATTTTAATAAAATTAAATTATTGCTATGGCTTTTAATAGGATAATTGCGCTGGACTAATAGCAAGAAGGGTGTGCGCGTATAGTTTCAAATTCCAGTTCGAACAAATACTTGTCTAAAAGCTTTATTTTACTTTTTACTCGATGCTAAGCCTTTTATTGCCCCCGTACCGGCAAGGTTCATCAAACGACGAAATCTAGGGCATTCTAGGTGGCTTGGCGCTGTGCAGGCTGCCGCATGTTTCAGACCATCGCGCATGGCTGTGAGCTTCTTTATTGTTCCGTCTAATTCGTTGGCTTTTCTCAGTAGTAGTTCACGATCAATTTCAGGCTTTGCCTCGTTCCCCAAAATACCCGCAATCTCTTCTAAAGAAAAACCTGCAGCGCGACCTAATGCAATTAACTCAAGACGCTCTAGTACATTCGGGCTAAACACACGACGTATACCTTGCCGACCAATAGAACTGATAAGACCTTTCTCTTCATAAAACCGAAGTGTTGATGCTGACATTCCTGACTTTTTGGCTACTTGAGATATTTCCATACATTTTTCCAAAGGATTGCTTGACTTAAAGTTAACTTGAAGTTGTAGGCTATCATCTCTAATTAATTGTAACTAGCTGTTGAGTATGAATATGCAGAATATTGTTTTTATCGTGCTGATTGGTATTGGGGCTACCCTAGTGATGGACTTATGGGCGCTGCTAAGGCAACAACTGTTTGGTATTGCTCCAACAAATTGGGGCATGGTGGGGCGTTGGATAGGGCATATGAGAAAAGGGCGCTTCTCGCATTCTTCTATTGCAAACGCCGATGCTTTGAGTGGTGAGAAGATCATTGGGTGGACAGCGCATTACGTGATTGGTATTGGCTATGCGGTGTTACTTTTTCTTTTATTTGGAGAGGCTTGGTTGCTCCAACCATCGGCTGGGCCAGCTTTAGCACTAGGTATAGCCACAGTAGTTGCACCATTTCTCGTATTGCAGCCTGGTATGGGCGCAGGAATTGCTGCGTCGAAAACGCCTAATCCTAACGCTGTCCGTCTACACAACGTTTTAAACCATGCAGTATTTGGCCTAGGGTTGTACCTTGCGGCATTGGTTCTAAGGCTCGCCCTGTCCTTATAGTCATGGAATTGGTAGAGCGGTAAATATAAATAGAAGCTGCAGATTGCCAGACAGAATCTGACTAGGGAAGGCATTTGCTAGCAAAATAAGCGGCGGTTGGGGTTATTCAGTTGGCGATTATTACAGTTGATGCCCTACCTTTTCTGACGCCAAGAAATGTAGCAACGTGTTGATTATCTTCACTGTATAGCCTAACAAAGCCTCCTTGCATACTGGAGGAAATGTCTGCATCAAACATTAAGTCATCTACTAGACTATTTAATATTTCAGCGTCATCTGACGCCACCTCTATTGCACAAAGGTCATCATTGCAAACGGCCTCTTGATACAGTGCTGCGTCTTGCTCATTTAGTTTGTCGATAAGTGAATCTTGCAGATCGCTTTCTATTGAAAGGGTCTCACTAGTCTTTGGAGCAAACTTTATCGTCTCTACAAGGCCCTTTAATTCCGTAATAGTCAACGAACCTAAACGCTTAGTGTCTAATATGGCAACGTCGTTACTGACCTGTAAAATGTGACTTGTATCGTCAATGGGTTCTTCTGGTTCAATCAAAGCGTGAACATTGGTTTCATCACTAGTTAGCTTTTCATTTTTTAGCTCAGCGTCAGTATCGACTTTCGTCACCGTAAGTTCTTCCGCTGAAGTCAGTGCTTGAGACGAAGTTGAACCTGACTTATCCGCGTGGGGAACTGCTGTATTGTTTAGGTTAGTTGCTTGGCCTTGTTTCTGAATACGTGGCTCACTGGTTAACGAACCGATAAAGTAACCCACAGTAGTGAACAATACTGCGGTCAAAACAAAAGAGAGTTTTTTCAATATAAATATCCTTATTTCAATAACTGAAAGATGTTGTGCTTGTTGTGGGTAAGATTACCTCTGTCAAAAGCGCTATTCCGTATGCTCCTAACCAACAGTTCCTATAAAGCGTGTCAAAGTACTATAAAGATTAAAACACGAACCAAGAACAACATATCACAATGAATAACGAAATTACTTACCTCAATTGTTGATAAGAAAGTTTAAAATACCAAAACGGCCACAATTATTTATTTGTTCTTAATAATTAACCGGAAAAAACAGGATGAAAATTTCAATGGAAGAAATAAACAAATCTAACTACGAGCAGGTTTGTGACTTGGATGTAGCGGAAAATCAGCAAGCCTTTGTTGCGTGCAATATGTGGTCGCTGGTTGAGTCTTATTACAATGATAACCATACCTGCAAAGCCATTTATTGCAACGACCAGCCCGTAGGGTTCTTCATGTGGGTTCAGGAAACGCCAACTAAGGTGTCCATTTGGCGCTTTATGATTGACGAGAGCCATCAAAATAAAGGAATTGGCAGAGTTGCTTTATCCCAAGCTATCACGCTTATAAAGCAAACTTCTGAGCTCAAACAGATAGAGATATGCTATAACCCCAAGAATCCTGTTGCCAAAGCCTTCTATTCAAGCTTTGGTTTCGAAGAGGTGGGGTTAGATGAAGATGGTGAAGACATGCTTGCTGTTATTGCCGTTTAGCCACGACTTAAATTTAAAGCAGCGAAATGCGAGGGCTCTCAAGATATGGATGTCATAGATATTAAGACTTTTATTCCAAGCAAAAACTACGACATTTCTAAAGCATTTTATTCTGAGATTGGATTTAATGCAGAGTACGTAAATGAAGACCTAACACTGTTTGAAAATGGTGATTGTCTCTTCTTTCTTCAGCGCTTTTATAATCCTGAATTGGCGAATAACTTTATGCTACAAATATGTGTAGCAGACATTCAGGACGCTTTTGATTTGTGCTCACGGTCGTTACATAAAACGAAAATTTCATCAATTGAGCAACAACATTGGGGAAGTGTTTTCTATCTATGGGGCCCTTCGGGCGAACTACTTCATATTACCGAATTAGGTAGCTAGCTTTTGCGAGAACGACGGGCGGAATGACGAATGATGCATACGAATTACACCGTTAAAGAAAGTCCTCCGTCAGCTGAAGACTTTGCCAGTTTAAGAAAATTGATTGGATGGAATAACCCGTGTTTATCGGTTGTTCAAAAAAGTATTGATGCCTCGTTGTTTTGGGTAACAATTTACCTCGACGACAACCTTGTAGGCTGTGGTCGGGTGATTGGCGATGGCGCAATGTATTTTTACATTCAAGACGTCATTATTCATCCAGAACACCAGTATAAAGGTTTGGGATCGAAAATAATGAACACGTTGATTACACATTTAGAGTCTTGCTGCGCACCTGGCGCAACCATTGGCTTGTTGGCTGCGCATGGTAAGGAAAGTTTTTATCTTAAGTTCGGTTTTGAACCTCGTAATGGTGAAAGTTTAGGTCTAGGCATGTGCAGGTTTATTTAGCTACCTGGTCATTTACGCGACATGCAAGTCTTAAGAGTTCTCAAGTTTATTCAAAACACTATGTATCGTAATTATCGTCTTTCAAACAACGGCAGCTTTCTGTCTTAAGGCGGCAAGTCGCCTCCGCTTTTTATGAACGCCCTGACGATAAATATCAAATTCTTTTAGCGCGGAAAAAGGTAAACCTACTGAAACTGGCGTTTTACGTCACTTGGTTATCAGCAATTTTTTCAATGTATCCCTCTATGTATCGTTCAATGCTACTAGCAGCCTCTCTTTGGTGTGAATTTTGCAGAAGCCTGTTTAAAGACACTGAAAATGTCGGTTTGCGTAGTAGCTGATCACTGTTTTTCGATGAGTTTTTGCTTCTTTCCGATAGAAATTTGACGTTTTTCACTGGACACGTGTAATGAAAAGTATCACAAAACCTGTTTCTAACGCTCTGCCGACAGAATATGGTCGCTTAGTCGCGAAAGCCTTGGCATATACCGCGCTTCTCTTGGGCTTTCTCTCTGGTTGCTCTTCATCTGACGAGCCTAAAAGTCAATTTGCGCAAACCGATGCCAGCGACGTATCGGCATTGGGGAATGTGGAATATCATACCTATATGTTGGCGAACGAACTTTTTGCTGATGTGGGCCCGGCACGTCAGTCACGCTACGCGGTAGTTGGCTTTGTACCTGCAGATACTATGAAATACAGCGCCGACCATCAACACCCGTTAATGCTATTGGGCCATCAACTTGAACAGGGAATGATTACTGAGGCCACGAAAAGAGGCTTTTCTACTCAAGAATTTAAGCTTTCGAACGATATAATTGTTAGTGACGAAAGCGACAGAGTGTTAACGCGCAATATCGACCAGCTTTCCAATATTGAGCGCGTCGATTTTTATATTACCGGCACTTTGGTATATCAAGAGTCCGGTGCGGTGGTTAATGCTAGAATAATCAACGCTAGAAATAAAAATATTGTCGCTGCGGCAACTCGCTTTTTCCCAGCCGAACTGTTTTGGCGAGAAGAACGAGTAACCACCAGAAACGGCAAGCTATACAGAACTGAAGGTACGAGGTAACCCCATGAAAAGACGAAATCAATACGCGGCGCTTTCGCTTTGTGCTTCACTGCTAAGCGTTAGCGGGTGCTCTATGATGATGGGGGAAGAAGAGGTAGCAGAACAAGCGCCTCAGCGCCCGGCCATGAATGTGATTGATATTACTGCCGCCGACCGCGCTCCTACGAAGCCAGTTGAAAATACCAGTGATACTCAGCCTCAGGGTATGGACGCGTACGGCGCTATCGGTCAACCCCCTTTGTATTCGAGCGTACAGGGCGCGTATAAAGGTAGACCTCTAACCAAGCATATTGGCGACTATGTGAAGAACATGGCGCAAGACTTAATTGCCAATATGGAATACGTGAATAACAAAACACCTATTGGTGTAACCCATTTCGCACTACTAGATACGGATTTGCAGAAAACGGATTTGCTTGGCCGTCAGATGGCGGAATCTTTTGTTCATGAACTGCATAAATTCCGCGTGCCGGTTATAGACTTCAAAGCCACCGAGTATATTCGCATTACTGACAATGGCGATTTTGTATTAAGCCGAGACTATTTGGAACTGAGCAGCAGCCTTCCTATTGAATATGTGTTAACCGGAACCATGACTAAGCACCAAGGTGGCGTGTTAGTTAACGCTCGTATTTTGGGCATGGAGTCGCGCGCAGTGGTGGCAACTGCGCAAATGTTAGTGCCGTTCTACGTGGTAGATGCACTTATTCCAAGTGACGGTAGCCAGCAAAACGGTATGCGCGATGGCGTTAAGCTAAGTCGCGGCTAGGAGTTTCAGCATGGTGTTTACTAAGAAGCTTATTCAAAATAGCTGGGTAGCGGTTGGCCTTATGCTGAGTGTATGTATGACAGGGTGCACTAGCACAGAATCTATTGGCTCATTTTGGTTAGGTGAAGACGGTGAAATTACGCATCACGCGGAGCCAGTACCTGTACCAAGCCGCTCAGGGTTAGAGTACACACCAGATTCTCGCGATAGGCAATATCAACAGCACGTGGAAGTAGAGCCCGGCTACAAAGACCCGCTACACCATGGCTATTCACCTTCACAAACGCATAAACGTTTAAACGATTACGCCTCGCAGCTTGCTATGGAGTTGATGGACAATGCTACCCGTCTTACACAGCAAGATATGGTGGGTGTGGCGAGTTTTGTAAGGCTTAATCAGTCGTTGAGCGACAGCACCGTGTTAGGCAATCAGCTTTCAGAGTATCTAATAGCCGAGCTACAAGACTTTGGGTTAGCGGTTGTCGATTTTAAACTTGCAGGTGGCATTACCGTAACGCCAATTGGCGATTTCGTACTTACTCGAGATGGTACTGCACTCGCTAAACAGGTTGAAATGGACCATGTTGTAACTGGCACCATTATTGAAGATGACAGAGGCGTTAGAGTAAACGCCCGTATTGTGTCGCTGGAAAATAAACAAGTGGTGGCCAGCGCCAACGTATACATTCCTGCGTTTATCGTAATGGACTTAAATAAAATGGCTAGAGTAAACTAGCCATTTACTTCCATTGTGCTCTGTTTTCAAGAGCAAACTCTTTTCATGTTCCATTGAATACCGCTAAAAGTACGAGCTTACTTACCTAGCTAATAAGGGCTAGTTAATAGGAGAGTATTGGCAAGGCTGCCTCGCTATTAACTTTGACTTCTAATCGCTTCGCGAGTCATAAAGCGGCTGGTGTTCACGGCATTAAGCAGGTCATTACTTAAAGGTAGCGGCTCCTTACATAGGCTGCTTACCAAAACCTCTGCCATTAAAGGCGCTGTGGTTAACCCTCGTGACCCTAAGCAAGTAAGGGTGGAAACTACGCTGCTTGGCAACACTGGCGCGCTAGTCAACGGTTTGCCCACGCCTAGCATAGTGTAGTGTTCTTTTAATGAGTCAAAATTATGTAGTGCACCGACAACAGGCTGATGGTCGGGTGAACCTAAGCGCGTTGCCGCTCTTGCTTGTCCGTCGTGTTGTAACACCTGCACTATGCTGGTGTTTGCCAGCGCCTGTTCGTGTGTGGCAAGGTTCGTTTTGGTTTCTTCGCTTCGCACATCGGTACTTAAGTCATTTTTTACGTAGGTTGAACCCAAGGCGTGTCTGTCGTCGAGCGCAGGTGTCATATAGCCTTTATGACACAATACCGTTTTGAGCTGTTCAATTGGCTTTTGGGTGGGAATGGCTTCAACCTGACCGCGAACAGGGCGAAGGGATAGGCTGTCAAAATCGCTAGCGTTTACCGCACCTGCACCAAGGGCAAGGATAAGGTGATCGGCAGTAATAACTTCTTCACTCTCAGCGCTATCTGAGTTAAAACGAATCTGCACCCGCTGCTTTGTTGTCTCAACTGCCTCATGAGATACGTAGGTATGATTGGGTTTCAGCTCGAGTTTGCCACTTTGAAGTGCTTCTTCAATCATGGCAGTAACTAGCTGTGGAGGAGAAAGCCATCCGCCCAGACCAATGTATAAGCCAGAGTAGGGAAGAGCTAGGTTAGCGATATCGCTCACTTCTTTGCTGTCCACGGGCCTAATCAAAGCTTCAGGCCATACGTCGGCAGCAGCCAATTTATTTTGGCGTTCTGCTACCTTGTCGTTAAAACTTAATTGAATAACGCCGCAGAAATCATGGGCAACGCTGGTGAAACCATAGGCTTTCACATTCTCAATAGTATGATCATAGCGTTGGCGTGCATATAAAAAACTATGTGCCTGAATACGGCTGGCAATGCTTGCTTCGCTATGAAGCTGAGGGTAAAAACCACCTTGCGGATTGCCAGACGCGCCGCTTGCAAGGGTATCACCATCGAAATACAAGGTGGTGTTAATACCGCGCTTCACTAACGCAAGGCACGCTGTGGCTGCAGCAAGGCCGGAACCGACTACTGCTACTTTACTTGTTTTATCTAAACTGCCGTTAGCGTACCTGTAATAGGGGCCAGCAGGCAGGCGGAGTTTATGCTGCACATTTTCATTGTTTTGGTTAAAAACGCCGGAGAGCATGTCACGCTTACGGCCAAACCCTTTGCGCTTTTTAATGGTAAAACCCACACCAGCAAGCCCACGCTTTACGATGCCCGCGGCGGTAAAGGTGCCAAAGGTTGTACCGGTTTTTGACAAGCGAGCCATTTGGCTAAACAGAGCATCGGTCCACATATCAGGGTTTTTGCTTGGAGCAAAACCATCTAAAAACCAGGCATCGATGAGGCCATTTAAAGGAGAATGCCATTGAGGTAAAAGCTCATGCACATCACCAATCCACAAGTCGAGTGTGGTTGAATGGTTATCAAAATGAAGGCGATGACAACCTTCAAGGCCCATGGGGTAAAGTGAGGCGAGTGCTTGCGCTTCGTCTTTAAGGGCAGGAAAAGCTTCTAGCGCACGCTGCATATCCTTTTGAGGCAGTGGAAACTTTTCCGTGGTAATAAAATACAGGCGCTTTAACGGATGATCAGGGTTCGCTGCTTTGAATTCGTTAAAGGCGCGCATGGCGACCAAAAAGTTCAGCCCTGTACCAAAACCTGTTTCGGCGATGACAAAAGTAGGGTTGGGCCACTGTTGCCATCGTTCAAGAAGGTCGTTGCCTGCAACAAAAACGTGTTGGGTTTCATCAATTCCGCTATCGTTAGAAAAATAAACGTCGTCAAAATGGTCGGCGACAGGCGTACCGCTCTCATTAAAATGAACCTGTGCATGCTTAGATTTCACTGTTTATTTTTCTCCGTTTATGTTGTTTTGTTGTTGGCACTCTAAATTGGGGGCTGTTTTTACTTGTTCGTTAGCTTGCCCATCCGGCGATTGACTTGAAACGTTAAAGCTAGTTTGTTGTGTTGGTGAACAAGACGCCTCTGCGAGTGCTGAAAAATGCGTGGTGACTTTACTAGTAACGCGCTGCGCGCCAAGCATACCGCCAATGGTGACCCAAGAACCGTTAACGTTAATTAATCCGCGATGATCCATGGTAGGCGCTTCAGCTTCTGTTTTCGATATAACCCAAGTTTCTTCTGCAATATCAAAGGCCCAAATGGCGTCGTCCGCAGTTGAAGGCTCGCCGTTATAGCCAATGCCATTGTAGTTGTAAGGGTTAGTCGAGCCGCCTACAAAATAGATTTTATTGGTGGTCTTATCGCCCGCTGCCGCCATGCGATAGCGCGCCGTACCTGTGGGATGGTCAAGTGTACGCCAATCAATCTTTAAAGGGTTTTGCTTATCAATTACGCCTTTAAAGCAGGCAGTTTCTGCAGCGAAGCTACGGCGTTTATCACTGTGAGGTGTTACTGATACGCCGTCACAAATTACTATAGTGTTATTGACGATACCTCCAGCTTGACCGAATACCGGTTTGCCAAGAAAAGGGCTCGCCTGTTGCCATTGGCCTGTTTGCGTATCATAAACCTGCACAAGGTTTACGTTGCCATCGTTGTGCCAGCCAGAAACTAAATAAACGTAGCGGTCTTGATAGACCAAAGCGGAAGCATCATCAACAGGCACGGGCATAGGCGCCAATAGCGTATATTTCCCAGTCGTGGGCGAATATTTATATACGTCTGGCGTACTAATTTCATTATGATGCTCATCCACCGTGTAGCCGCCAAAAATGTAAACGCTGTCTTTTACGCCCACTGCTACTGATGCCAAGCGGCCTTTTAGCGCAAGGCTGGATGGAACTGGGGAAAGAGCTTGCCACTGCAAAGGTTTGTCGTTGTTGTTGATAACAAGCTGCCAAGCACGGTTGTGCACATCGTTATGGGTTTTACATTTACCCAGCCCCATAAAACTAAATACATATTGTGCGTCGTCTATAGTGACAGAAGCTACGGCATTGTTTGAAACTGGTTCTGGCAGCGCGGGAAGGGCGGTAGGCGCAGCTGCTGAGACAGTCGCTGTAGAAGTAATGATAAAGGCAGCCACCATAAAAGAAAGTCGGGGCACTGCACTTAGGAAAATGCGTAGAGCAATGATTCTTAGCTTTTTTAATAACACAGCAATCTTCAATTTTATCTAAATTTCGAACGTTTTGCCGTGTATTCTACCTGTCACCTTTTTGTTTTTCCGCAAAAGTTTGTATCTGCTTGAAAGTCATCTTTTCTTATTGCTTCTGCAAATAACAATCTATCAATAAAAACAATACGTTTATTTAATTGTTGTTGTAAATAATTTGTTAAGTTTGACCGTAAGTCTATTGAAGATTGTTCAGGGAGAAGATATGGCGAGCGTGTTTCACCAATGTGGTCAAAGCATTTGCAAACGCACAAGAGACGAAATGGATGATCGTGCACGTATCATCGCGCATGCACTTGCTGAGCAAGATGTAAAAGAAAACGATGTGGTAGCCATTTTTATGCGAAACCACGTCGATATATTCGAAATAGTAGAGGCATGCCGATATGTGGGTTCGCGCTATGTTTTACTTAATTGGCACAGCCCCACTGTCGAACTTTTGCCTATTCTGGACGACTGCGGTGCTAAAGTGCTGTTCGCTCATCGCGATTTGTTAAAGGGGGAGAATGACCTCCAATCATTGTCACTCGTTCCCACCTTGGCAGTGATATACACGATTAAAACGCCGGACAGCATTTTAGAGCGCTATCACCTTTTAGATAATTCACTGTTAGCATCAGAGCCGAAAAATGGAGAAAAGTATCAGTGCCTTGATACGCTATTAGCTGCCCCAAACGCAAAGCGCTACAGTAAACCGCCAAAACGCTTTAAGGGCATGTTTCCGTACACGTCGGGCAGTACAGGAAAACCTAAAGGCATTAAGCGCGATGAAGACTTAACACGTCCTGATCCTTATTTAATATTCAAAGGTCTCTCTGAAGCGTTAATGCAATTGTCGGAAGGCGATCGCTTTTTCGTATCTGCACCGCTTTATCACAGTGCACCTCATGCGCTTACGCTCTGCTGTTTAGCAGCGGGTAATATTGATGTATACATTGAGCCTCAATTTGACCCCGAACGCTTTTTACAAGACATAGAGCAGTTTAAACTGACCCACGCTTACATTGTTCCCACTATGATGGTGAGGCTACTTAAACTGCCCGAGTCGATAAGAAGCAAATACGACACTTCAAGTTTGCGTTTCGCCTTATCAACCGGGTCCGCACTGCCAAGCGATGTGAAAGAAGCAATGATTAACTGGTTTGGTCCAATTTTCTATGAATCTTATGGCGCTAGTGAATTGGGCTTTATGACCTTAATCTCATCTCCAGAGGCATTAGCTAAGCCTAATTCAGTGGGCAAGCCCATTCCCGGTGCTGCAATTAAAATACTGAGCGACAATAAAGAGGCGTGTGAAGTAGGGGACATTGGCGTTATATACGCGCATCTTTCTATGTTCGCGCCATTCAAATATACCAATACTACGGGCGCTTCGAGTGACTTGCACGCTGGTGAATTCACAACATTAGGCGATATGGGTTATGTGGATGAAGATGGTTACTTATATATTTGCGATAGAAAAAAAGACATGATCATCTCAGGTGGCGCCAATATATTTCCTGCTGAAATAGAGAGCGTCATCATAGAAATGCCTGAGGTTGCAGACTGTGCGGTATTCGGTGTGCCTGATGCTGAGTATGGCGAAAAAGTCGTGGTGGCTGTTCAATGCTCATCCGGCAATACGCTTTCTATTGATACGCTACACGGGTATTTAGGTGGCAAGCTAGCGCGGTTCAAGTGGCCTAAAATGTTGCAAATACACGATGCTCTGCCCAGAGAAGATACGGGTAAAATATTTAAGAACAAACTTAGAGCTCAATTTAGTCAATAAAAGAAACCACTAAAGCTATTTTGAAGGTTTTGTGAAGGTATAAATTAACGCTAGTCATGACCCTGTGCATTCGTGCTACATTGGAATTATTCAGAACAAGAAATTTTAGACTTAGACGGCGAAAACGAAAAAGATGGGAAGTGGACACTACCTGTTTATAAACATATGCCCAGAATTGAAACAGATACTGCAACGCTGAAGTTTGGCTAATTTGAGTATAGCAGATGGCAGAGCAGACCACTTTACCATTCAAAATCGTTACCATAAGCCGCAACAACGCAAAGGGTAAACTATGAGAAGAGCAGTTATCACCGGTCTTGGTATCGTATCAAGCATCGGCGTAAATAAAGAAGACGTACTTGCTTCACTAAAAGCGGGTAAGTCTGGAATTACATTTTCAGAACAGTTCGCCGAAATGGGCCTTCGCAGCCAAGTTTGGGGCGACATTGATATTGATTTAAAAGAGCACATCGACCGTAAAGCAATGCGTTTTATGGGCGATGCAGCAGGCTATGCATACGTGGCAATGCAGCAAGCCATTGCAGACTCTGGTTTAGAAGAGAGTGACATTTCAAACGAGCGCACAGGTATTATCGCAGGCTCAGGTGGCGCGTCTTCTGAAAACCAAGTGCTTTCTGCTGATATTCTTCGCGAAAAGGGCGTTAAACGTGTAGGCCCATACATGGTTCCTCGCTGTATGGCGTCTACGGTATCAGCTTGCTTAGCCACACCGTTTAAAATTCGCGGCGTGAACTATTCAATTGCCTCTGCATGTGCAACCAGTGCGCACTGTATTGGTAATGCGCTAGAGCTTATTCAGCTTGGTAAGCAAGACGTAGTATTCGCAGGTGGCGGTGAAGAGCTACATTGGTCACTATCAAGCCAGTTCGACGCTATGGGCGCACTAAGCTCCAAATATAACGATATTCCAGCTGTGGCATCACGTACTTATGACGCAGCACGTGACGGCTTTGTAAGTTCTGGCGGCGGTGGTATGGTCGTTGTTGAAGAACTTGAGCACGCACTAGCACGCGGCGCAAAAATCTACGGCGAGGTAGTAGGTTACGGCGCTACATCAGACGGTTTCGACATGGTTGCGCCATCGGGTGAAGGCGCGATTCGTTGTATGAAGATGGCAATGCAAAATATCGATGCTCCAATCGATTACTTGAACACCCACGGCACGTCTACGCCTGTAGGCGATGTGAAAGAACTTGCGGCGATTCAAGAAGTGTTTGGCCAAGCGGGCGTACCTATTAGTGCAACAAAGTCTCTGACAGGTCACGCACTAGGTGCAGCGGGTGTAAACGAAGCTATCTATAGCTTGTTGATGATGGAAAATAACTTTATCGCGCCATCAATCAACATCGACACGCTGGACGATGCAGCGCAAGGCTTAGATATTGTTACCGAAGCACGTGAAGCAACGCTAAACACAGTGATGTCTAACAGCTTTGGCTTTGGCGGCACTAACGCAACGCTGGTTATGCAGCGTTATAATGGTTAATTAAAACCGCTTGAACCAGTAAGCTTTTTTAACTTCAGTTAAGAAGTTTCAATAAAACAAAAGGGCGTAAACCTGAGCACCGTGGGTGTTTGTGTTTACGCCCTTTATTATTGTAGATACCTATAGCTTTCTAAAATAAAGATTCCGAACACGACCGTTAGATATCCTGAAGCCATTCACCTCACCGTTAACATCGCGCTCGAATAGGATATCGCCAACTTGTGAGCTAAAAAAGTCACCTTTGACTGGCGCAACATAATGGTCGCTTAGACGGTGATGAGAAATTTTCAGCTGTTTATTTTCTGGTGAAAAGTGATAAGTGGAAGAAAGTTCAGGGCTGAAGTAACTGCCGGCGAATTGCGATAACCAGGTTTTGGTTATTTTGACTGGTGTATAGCCAACCGACACATACGTATCGATATTGTCTACCCGCACTGTCATTAAGCTTTTTTCGTCATTTTTAGTAAATTCAACATAAATCTCTCCCTCAACATTCAGCATTTTGAAGGTGTTTTCGCTGATAGGAGCGAGTTCGCTTACATCATCTTGGCCTCTTGAATACATTAGCTTACCGTTTTCTAAATATATCTCTCGTGAGTACGCTTCTGGTTCATGCCAATAGTGGCCCACATAGGCATTGAGTGTCTCTTCATCTAACTCAATAGAATCAGTTATTTGTTTAGGTGAGATCGACTCCAAAAATGCGTTAGCAATCGCATTCTGAGGGGGAGGGTTGTCTTTCTTCAAAAGCCTGTCAGCAATTTGTAGAGCCAATTCCCATGGCCTTGCATCTGCGCCATTATTTAATATTGCTATCGCTAAATTTTGTTTAGGAAATCGAGCTAAATACGAACGAAATCCTGCGTCTCCACCGCTATGCTGAATATATTTGGTACCTTTGTAATGGCTAATAAATTGCCCATATGCGCCACCAAATGTTTCTCCATTGTTTAAGGACGCAAGGGTATTCATTTGCTCGATTATAGCAGGGCTACCCACAGTCGGTTCGGTGAAATTAGCTGACCATTTCAGCAGATCTTCTGCGGTCGTAAACAAACTGGTTGCACCAACATTTGAAAAGTTCAACACACTTTTTTTGTAAGCATTACCATCGAGCTCGTATGAGTAGGCCCTATTGCTAACGATCTTCTGATGGTCGTCATAAAACAAGCTGTTACTCATATTCAATGGCGTGAACAGCCTTTCTTGTGTGAATTGAGCAAAAGATTTACCGCTAACCCGTGCAACAACCTCTGCTAATAGTGTAAACCCGGTATTTGAGTACAGAAACTCTTCTCCCGGTTTGAAGTTTAGCTCTTTTTGTCGGGCTACTATTTTTAGTACGTGTTCGGTAGTGATTACGTCATCTAATCGCCAACCAGCCATACGCAACAAATTCCATTGATCTCGCATGCCGCTTGTATGTGATGCTAAGTGTCGTAAAGTTATAGTGTGACCAAAGTCTGGCACTTCTGGAATGTATTGTCGTATGTCATCATCGAAATTTAACTCACCTTCTTCTGCAAGTAGAAGAATGGCGAATACGGTAAATTGCTTGGATACAGATGCAACGTGAAACATAGTTTCTGGCGTAACAGGTATATCGTATTCTAGGTTTGCACTACCATAACCTTTTGAAAATATAATCTCTCCACCCTGCAGAACTGCAACTGAGGCCCCTGGCTTATCAATATCATCGAATTGGGTAAATAGTCGGTCAAACTCGATAGTTTGTTGTGAAGGAATATTTAGAGGCTTTTCAGGTTTTGAAGATGGTTGGCAGGCGAATAAACCAATCAATAGCAGAAAACCAACCACTAGACGGGCTGCAAAATTAGACATTATAACGATTCCTTGTTATCACTTATTTTCAATATTTTTCCGATGAAGAGCAAACTTCAATACGCTGCAGAAAAACGTAAAAGCTATTTACAGGCAAAGGTTAGAGTAAAGTTGTTTGAATTTGTAGGCAAACATATTTTCTATTAACTACCCACTGACAAAAGTGCCTTAGTACTTATTCTTTTCACTTTGACTTGGTTGCTATTTCCTATCATTTGCTAAATATACTAAGTTTATAACGAATTTATTTAGTATCAGTTGGCCTAAAAAAGCAGTTTTACCTTTTTTTAGAGGTCGACTAGTTTGATACTTGAGCCTTATTTATTTGTTAAAACCTTCTTTCTTCGAAAGGACTTTAAATGGATTTTGTTCTTTTTTTAATTACAGCATTGGCCTTAATAATTAGCCTTATAAGAGAAATTAGGAAACGAGGCCACGACAGCATAGGCGTTGTCGTCTGGAAATATTTTAGCTATTACACAACACTTTCGAACCTTCTTGTTTTAATTTGGTTCGCAGCTTTGTCTTTTTGGCCTGAGCATTCAGTCACTCAGTTTGCTAAAAACCCTAATGTAGCTACTGCAATTACTTTTTATATAGTTACAGTTGGAATTGCTAACTACCTTATCTATGGGTGGCTTAAACTCTCATTGTTTGAACGTATTTCAGACTTATTAGTCCATGCCGTTACACCAGTAGTCACACTTTCCTACTGGTTATTCTTTGTAGAAAAAACGCAGCTTCAATACTCTAATTTAGGCTATTGGCTCATTTTTCCGCTGACTTATGCCGCCTACACAATGTCTCATGGGAAATGGACAGAATTTTACCCTTACGAATTTACAAATGTTCAAACGTTAGGGCTTAATAGAGTTTTATTAAATGGATTAATATTATCTATAAGCCTTCTCGTTGGCGGCGCTCTATTTATATTTTTAGGGAAAACGCTTGGCAAGTTCTAATAGTTCACTTTAGCCACTTGTTCTGATTGTTGGGAAGCTAATACATGGCTATGTCACATCGTTTCTAATTTTAGCCCACGCGTTATAGACCATTGGTGTGGGGGAGAAGGTCTGCTGTTTGTCTGTAGTTGCCAGAAAAGACTATTCTTCGGCTGCGTACATTTACCAGCCACTTAAGTTGCCTGTGATAATTTCGGCTTTTATTATCTCTCAATTATCAAATGCTGACATTTAACTAAGTCTGGTGTAATACTGCACCAGTGATGTCTATTGGAGTAAATGTCATGCCTCGTCAAAGTATTACTCTGACTGAAAAAAATGATGCGTGGCTCAAGAGTCATGTTGAAGATACGCGAGAATATGCAAACAAAAGTGAACTCGTGAATGATTTGATTGGCCGGGCCAGACGTGCTGAGGAAATAAATCAAAAGCTCGTCAGTGCAGAGAGAAGTGGATTCATTGAACAATCGCCTGAAGATATGCTGAAAGAATTTAAGGCTGAGTTAAAAAGATAAAGGGAAAGCTACAAGCTATCGCTGAATGCAAAAAAGGATCTTAGGCGTATTTATACATATGGATTTGTAGAATTTGGCGAACTCCAAGCAGATAAGTATTTCGAAGGTTTTTTTAGACATTTGAAAAAGTTGCGAGTGATCCATCGGCATATCAATCAGTTGACCATATTCGACAGGGGTATAGACGCTGCGCTTATGGCTCAGACAGTATTTACTATCGATACAATGGTGTTGAAGTTGAGATAATGGCAATTCTGGGTGGGCAAGACATCATTGAATGGCTCTAAATCAAGCCAACAAACAAAACTCGGTGTCCGCTCCTCTTTTTTGGCAGACCTTAAAGACGGAAACGAAGTTGCACCGCTCAATACATTACGTCACGTACAAATCCATATCTAACTAAGTAAAACCGCAAGCTCACCCTAATATTAGTAAAGGGCTACTGTGTTATTACTAAGTTTTCGGAAAATTACTACAAGGCATTCCATAGCGGAATTCTTGTATTAGTTAAAGGTTTTCAGCTAACTTTTGAATTGCTTCAACAACTATTTCTGGCTGCCTTTTGTGAATAGAATGCTGACGTTCCCCTGAAAAAATGATTGTGCTATTGGTAGAGCGAGTGGCAACGTCTTCCTGCAAAGTCGCCCATACTAAATCTCTAGTTTTTGTATTATCGATTTCAGAAGACGCTTTATTTCGCGCAACAACCACCAAAGGCAAATTGCCAAAGTTAGGCGTTAATTCACTTAATTCACTAAGGCTTGTTGGAAAGTATTCGGCTTCATCTAAGCTGGTATATTGATGTTTGGTTGTACTTTTTTTGGCTTTTTCTTCTGGATTAGTGTTGGAAAGATACAATCTGGGAATACCGACAGGGGCTGCCCACATTCCAAATTTGAAAAGGTATTTTTGAAGAAAGCTTGCCTGAGGCATTTTATTTATCTGATCTTCATGGGCAGAGTCTACCAACACCAAAGCGGCTATATATTCGGGATAGGTGAGGGCATAGCGTTGCATGTTTACCCCGCCAAATGAATGGCCTACAAGGATTATTGGTCCAGTAATGTCTTTTTTTTCTAGAACCGAGTGAAGTTCAGCGACAATGACTTTACTGTCTCTATCGTGCGGGCTTTCCTCACTCCACCCAAGTCCAGCTCTGTCATAGGTAATAACCCGAGAAAACTGTGAGACTTCCTCTGCTACTTTGTTCCAGACTGATGAGTCATCACCCATACCAGCATCAAAAATTACGGTAACTTTTCCTGTTCCAATGTCCTCGACATACAGGTTATAGCCACCGATATCTATCATTTCTCCACGCTTGTCAAAAGAGGTGGAATCGACATAGCTTGAATATGACTGATAAACAAAACCAACCATGAAAAGCAAAACTATGCTGGCAGATAAAATTTTCAATGCGAACTTTCCTTTTCTTTGCGCTTTTGCGCTTTTAGTAATATTCCACAAACTCTTGAGCGATTCAGCTAATTATTTCGGTCAAATAAACTGGTAACGACTAAATAAAGTATCTGGCTCGGGAATAGTGATTTTCCCATAATGGCGTTTCAGTAAACCTTCACTTTCAAGCTCACCTAAAAGCTGATTAACCGTTTGCCTACTGCTATTTATCATTTGCGCCAAAGACTCCTGCGAAAGCGTAAGTGTAATCGCGTTGTTTTTAGGTAAATGCTGGCCATAGCTGGTGGTAAGCATTAATAGCCGTTTCACCAGCTGGTGTTTAAGGCTAAGCCCTGCGCTTGAGTCAATAAATTGAAATGCACTGCGCACTCGCGTGCATAAAAGGCGAGTAAAATGCGGATACAGTTCTGGGTACTGTTCAAGTAATGCCTTAAACGCGTTTTTTTGAATAATAGCGACGGTGGAGTTTGTCTCACAGAAGTTGTCGTGGGTACGAGGGAGGTCGTCAAACATTGATATTTCACCAAACCAGGTGCCGGGCCCCAGCAACGCAAATAGCATTTCGCGGCCGTCTACTCCCACGGTCACGACTCTTAAGCGGCCTTCGCACACACCATAAAAACCTGCGCCGTCTTCACCTTTGGCATGCAATTGCTGTCCTGCTTTTAAGTGCTTAAGGCGCATCTTTTCGAACATAGCTTCCTGTAAATAAGAAGGGATCGCGCTAAACCAAGTAGAGCCAGCCAGAACAGGTTTAAATTTTTCCATTTAACAAATTACTTACAATGTCGTATATCCGACAGTGTATAGCAATTACTGCGCGTAATGTAAGCGCTAAGAGAAAGTAAATGGAAGTTTCATTGAAGCGCTTAAGGTGAGGAGCCTTCAGAAAGGGGCTGACAAACCAAAAACGACAAATCTCAATGGAATCATTTTAGTTATAAAAAGAGTAAAGCTATGACAGATTCAGTAAAGTCGAAGGTAAGCAGTGAAGAATGGCAAACCCGTGTTGACCTTGCCGCGTGTTACCGTGCGGTTGCTATGTATGGGTGGGATGACCTTATTTTTACTCACATTTCCGCTCGTGTACCAGGGCCTGACCATCATTTTTTAATTAACCCTTACGGTTTAATGTTTGATGAGGTTACTGCATCGAGTTTGGTAAAAGTTGATTTGCACGGTAACAAAGTAATGGAAAGTGAGTACGATATTAACCCTGCAGGTTTTACTATTCACAGCGCAGTTCATGAAGCACGTGACGATGCCAAATGCGTTTTGCATTTGCACACGACAGAAGGTGTGGCGGTTTCCATTTTAGAGGACGGGCTACAGCCTTACTCGCAGCAGTCCCTTTTTCCACTGGCGTCCCTTTCTTATCATGCCTACGAAGGCGTGGCGCTAAACCCAGAAGAAAAAGCACGGCTGGTTCGCGACCTTGGCGATACTCAATTTATGATATTGCGCAATCACGGGCTTTTAACCTGTGCTGATAATATTCCAGATGCCTTTTTGTTTATGTTTATTATGCAGCGCGCTTGTGAAATTCAGCTAAAAGCCCAGGCTACAGGTAAGCCGTTGATTCCAATTCACTCGGCAATTCTAGAGGGTATTCGCGCTCAAGCCGAGCAAGTTACCAGGCAAGCGGGTGGGTCACTGGCGTGGCCGGGCATTAAACGTCGTGTTGAGCGTCGCTTCCCTGGATACGATAAGTAATGGTTTGAAGTTAAACGTTATCTAACAGAAAGCTCTACAATGGTGAGGTAGGCAAAAAAACTAGCCTAATAGCTCTTATCTTAAAAGCTATCGTTTTAAACAGATTGTTTGTACTTCGGCCTTATCTTAAATATTGCAGCCAAACCTGTATTAAATGACGTAAATTAAAGCCAATTAAAAGCAAGTAAATTAAGGGCGCTAGGTTACTAAAAGCCTAACTTAAGGTACACTTAGCGTCATGAAAATACTTCTTGAAGATACCATTCCTTTCGGCAAAGATTACCTTAACAGCGTAGGTCAAGTTGAAACCTATGCTTGGCAGTCTCTTGTGCCAGAGATGTTGTGCGATGTTGATATTCTTGCGCTGCGTTCTACCACCAAGGTTACCCATGAACTGTTAACGAACGCTAACAAGCTTAAGTTTGTTACCACAGCAACGGCAGGAAC
This sequence comes from Alteromonas sp. PRIM-21, assembly GCF_027563165.1. NCBI lineage: Bacteria > Pseudomonadati > Pseudomonadota > Gammaproteobacteria > Alteromonadales > Alteromonadaceae > Alteromonas > Alteromonas sp. PRIM-21. The sequence continues at coordinate 180,626 of NZ_JADOEK010000007.1, forward strand.
CAATCATCTAGATAAAATACATCTAGACAAGGTCTGTATTGCCCATAGCAGCGCAGCAGGGTGTAATGCCGTGGCAGTTGCTGAGTACGTATTAAGTGTTTTATTACATGCACAAAAAGCCCAAAAGCTCGACTTATACGATGCGACAGTAGGTATAGTAGGGGCCGGTAACGTGGGAAGTGCGCTATCACGTATTTTAACGGCAATTGATGTTAAACACTGCTTGTACGACCCTCCGCTACAACAAGCGTTAGCAAGTACTGGTAAAACACAGCACAACGGTCAGTCGTTTGTAGATTTAGCACAAATCGCAAAGTGCGACGTTATTTCCCTTCACGTGCCTTATATTAAAGGCGGTGAATATCCCACGTATCAGATGATCGACAAAACTTTTCTTGAAGCATTATCGCCTGACCAGCTGCTTATCAATGCATGTCGGGGTGAGGTTATAGATGAAGAAGCGCTACTTAACCTGCTTCAACAAGAACAGGCGCCAACGGTGGTGCTCGATGTATTTGATAATGAGCCCACAATAAACACAGCGCTATTTGACCATGTTTGGTTCGTTACGCCACATATTGCGGGTCACTCTGTAGAAGGCAAAGTGCGCGGTACACAAATGATTTACGAGCAAATTTGTGAGGTAGTGGGTACAGCACCAGATAAAGAGCTCAGCGACTTTCTAGATAAGACCAACCCAATAAACGCTGAGTTAGCATCGCCAGAAGCATCTCGCTTATCGGTTGAAGATCTTACTGCGGTATTTCACAAGGTGTACGATGTCGCTATTGATGACGAAATAACGCGAAACGCTTTTCCATCAACATCAAAAAATAACGAAAAGACGAAATCTGATGTAGCGAATACGTTTTCTGCACTGCGCAAACAATATAGAGTACGTCGCGAGTGCAGCGCCTATGCGTTACAATTGCCAAAGAACACCAGCAAACAAATTCAAAACACTTTCACCAAACTAGGCTTTTCCGTTAGTCTGGTTTAGATATTTTTTTATTAGGAGCATAAAGCATTATGTCGCAAGCGTTTGACGTAGCGGTACTTGGCGCCACTGGTTTAGTGGGCCAAACCATGATTGAACTATTAGAAGAGCGAGACTTTCCGGTAAACCGTTTGTATCCGCTTGCCAGTAAACGTTCAGCTGGTAGTACTGTATCGTTTAAAGGCGAAGACATTGAAGTATTAGATGCTGACGACTTCGATTGGTCATTAGTACAATTAGGTTTTTTCTCAGCCGGTGGAAGTATCTCAGCAAAATTTGCGCCGCTAGCAGCAGAAGAAGGCTGTATTGTAATCGACAATACTTCAGAGTTTCGTTACGAGCCTGATATCCCTCTTGTAGTGCCAGAAGTTAACGCGCATGCACTGGCAGAGTTCCGCAATAGAAACATAATTGCGAACCCAAACTGCTCAACAATTCAAATGTTAGTAGCTCTTCAACCAATCCAAGAAGCTGTTGGTATTGACCGTATTAACGTGTGTACCTACCAGTCAGTGTCTGGCGCAGGTAAAGAAGCCATGGAAGAGCTGGCTAAACAAACTGCGGGTTTGCTAAATGCGCGTGAAGTGAAGTCAGAGTCATTTAGTCGACAAATTGCCTTTAACGTTATCCCTCAAATCGACGTTTTCCAAGATAACGACTACACCAAAGAAGAAATGAAAATGCTGTGGGAAACCCAAAAAATCATGGGTGACCAAAGTATTTTGGTAAACGCTACTGCGGTACGTGTGCCTGTATTTTACGGTCATGCGGAAGCAATTCACTTAGAAACACGTTCTCCGATAGATGCACAGCATGTTAAAGAGCTTCTAGCCGATGCACCAGGTGTTACCGTGTACGACGGAAATGAGCAGTTCCCAACTCAGGTTAGTAGTGCTAGCGGTAACGACATTGTGCACGTGGGCAGAATTAGAAACGACATTACACACCCTTGTGGCTTAAATTTATGGGTAGTTTCTGACAATATCCGTAAAGGCGCAGCAACAAACAGCATTCAAATTGCTGAAACGCTAATTCGCGATTACCTGTAAACGGTTCAACAGAGGTTCTGCCTCTGATTAATCGGATAAGCACAGGAAAAGGTAAACATTTTTCTGTGCTTGCCGATACGCAAAATAAGCAGGGTGTTTGGTGCGATGTAAAAAATGCGTCTGTTGCACTGTAAAAGAGATAATGTGTGTAGCGAAGTTGGCGTACTTGACGCAATGGGAAGATAAATCTAAGGGCATTAAACAAGCAGCATTTAGAAAAACTTTAGGCATTAGATTAGACCAATACTACTGTCTAACTAGATCACCCTTAATAACTGGTTTATAGTTTGTAGGGTTAGGAACAGAACAACGTTAAAAACAATAGTCAGTCAGACACTTAGGCGAAGAGTAAGAACTCTAAAAAGCGCAAACAAATCTTACTGCCAGGGTCATATTAGACTGAAAAACGCTAGCTTGACGATTAATGGTTTCAAGGTGGCTTAAGAATAAAAATAAAAGCCAATAAATTTTTCTGTAGTGATTGGCTAAAAAATCCGCCCATACGACCGGGTGGTAAAGACGCTTGAGGGCATATAGGACTGCTATGAAATTGCATTTGACGGGCTTACTTTTACTCACATTATGTTTGTCTGGCCCTATAATCACTGTTGATGCACAAGAACGCGCTACCTTCTTAAAAGGTCCTAAAGACGCAACTGATCAATATTCGGGTCTAGAGTACGGACCTATAGACGCTAACGATACCCTGTGGCGTATCGCCGAGCGCTATCGCCAAAACAATAACCTGAGTGTTTATCAGGTTATGACTGCTATCTATGAGCTCAACCCCAACGCATTTGAAAATGGCAACTTAAACTTGTTAGTAGATGGCGCGATTTTGAAGCTGCCGTCTGAGCGTTATATTGCCAGAATCGACAAACAAAAAGCCCAAATGCGAGCTGAGCAAGACGATAGGGCATTCGCTGAAACGCTTAACAAGCCTGGTAGCAGCGTAACGAATATTAAGCCAGCATCCCCACTAGTCAACCAACAAGACCTCACTCAAACACAAACTGACATTGAGCAAAAGATCACCCGCTTAGATCAAGAACAAACCCGTCAGTTTGACGAACTGCGTATGCAGTTTGCCGCCTCACTAGAAAATGTTGAAGCGATTCTTAACGAAAACAGACGCTTGTACGAGCGTGTTGAGGCCGTTAATGGCGAACTAGAAACCTTGCGTAGCCAAGTTGAAGGTGACGTTAAGAGCCAGCTTGATATGCAAGTGGCGCTGCAGCAAGAACTGCTCGATATGATTAAAGCCGAGCAAGCGCAGCGAGAAGCAGAAAAACAGTCTTCGTTTTTAAGCGCACTTACCAGCCCGCTAAGCTTAATCATCGGTTCTGCAATTCTGTCCCTGTTGTTGGTAGGTGGCCTCATAATGTGGCTGCTGAAACGCAACAGCAAGCCGGAAGAGGCGCCTGCACCTAGCCCTACTATTACCGCTGATAACGATGAAGTACCGGTTCCAGATGCTGATATTGATGATCTTTCAAGCGCATTAGCCCCTGATCTAGATGATAAAGCGGAGTTGTCAGATGATGATTTGTTCAATGATGACGACCTGCTTGATGACGTTCTGACTTCAGATTTAGAAGAAAGTCTCGATGACGAGCTAGAAACCTTTGCTGACCTTGAAGATGATATGTTAGTGCCAGACGATGGTGGAGACGATCTGTTCGAGGCTGGTGATGATGAGCTTGACCAGAGCGAGTTAGACAGCTTGTTTGATGATGATGACCTGTCAGACAAGGTGTTAAATGACAAAGACGCAGATGACCTAGAAGGCTTTGACCTTTCAGGTGATGACGACATTTTTGATGAAGATGCCGTAGATGATAGCGAGCCTGAGGCCGCGGCTACTGAAGAAGCTGTATCAGTAGATGACGACGATTTTGATATTGATGATTTGCTTGATGATGTACAAAGTCAAGGCACCGAAGAACCTGAAAGTAATGAACTCAATGAGTCAGGTGATATAGACCCTGATGATATCCTTGCTGAGGTTAACGGAACTGCCGATTCTGAAAACGTCGACGAAGACGATATAGACGCCTTGCTTGCAAGTTCTGTTGATTCGGTATCAGAGGCTGGAGACGAAGAAGAAAGTAATGCATCATTACCGAATGTAGAAGATGAAGACGATAAGCCAGAGATAAGTATTGACGATTTGCTTGAAGAGCATGGCGTTGATGCAGGCCTTACCGATGAGTTAGACAGTAACGATGACCTTATCAATGAGGACATGCTGAGTAAGCTCGACGATGAGATAAATCAGCAAAACAACGAAATAGATAAGATCACCGACGATTTGCTTAACGAAATAGAGCAAATTGAAATGATGGGTGGTTTAGGCGAAGAAGATGACGAAGACGATATTGAAGATGAAATAACTACATCGGCACCGTCACCTCAGTCTATCCAAAGTCTTGATGCTATCACTGATGATTTAGATGAAATAGTCACCGATGAAATAGAAACGGATGCTGATTTTAGTGACCCTCTATCCGACGACCTTATCGCTGAACTTCAGGCAGAGGATGAACTTGCGGAAGAGCCCTCAGCGGGTCAAATGCCTTCAGCGGATCAAATACCTTCAGCGGATCAAATACTCTCAGCGGATCAAATGCCTGAAGATGAAAACACTTCAACTGAGTCACCTTCTCAAGCAGAAGATGAAGGGGATTTTGAGGACCCGTTAACTGACGAGTTACTCGCTGAGCTCGAAGCCGAGCTGGAAGGTGAACCAGAAGTTAGCCCAGACGCTCACGATGAAGATACCGACTTAACTCTTTCTGACGGCGAAGAAAACGAAGATGACTTTAGCGACCCTCTAACTGATGAGCTTCTCGCTGAACTAGAAGCTGAGGAATCTAACACCAGCGAAGACGTAGATCAGCTAACAGACGAACTGCTTTCTGAACTTGAATCTGAAATAGAGTCTGAAAATGACACAGATGCAGAATTTAATGCTGAAGACGAAACCGTTACACAGCCTGAAGAAACAGAACCAGCGCTAGAAGAGCAATCTGAATTGGGCACTGAAGTAGAGCCTGAACAAGATGCCGATATAGAGTCAGAATTAGAGCCTGAATTAGAAGCAGAGCTAGAGTCTCAGCCAGAACCTGAAGCAGAACTTGAATTCGATACTGCATCAGAAGAAGGCGAATTAGCACCTGCAGAGAAGGTTGAGGCGGAAGCTGACGCTGATAGCGAGCTTGAAGATAATGTAGAGCCACAGTCAGAACCAGAATTAGAGCCAGAAGCGCAACCAGAGTTGGGCACTGAAGCAGAGCCTGAACAAGATGCCGATGTAGATTCAGAACCCGAGCCTGAATTAGAAGCAGAGCTAGAGTCTCAGCCAGAACCTGAAGTAGAACTAGAGTTTGATACTGAATCAGAAGAGGGCGAATTAGCACCTGAAGAGAAGGTTGAGGCGGAAGCTGACGCTGATAGCGAGCTTGAAGACAATGTAGAGCCACAGTCAGAACCAGAACTAGAGCCAGAAGCGCAACCAGAGTTGGGGGCTGAAGTAGAGCCTGACCAAGATACCGATATAGAGTCAGAGCCTGAACTAGAAGCAGAGCTAGAGTCTCAGCCTGAGCCTGAAGCAGAGTTGGAATTCGAGGAAGAAGTAGAAGCTGAGATAGAGCCGGAACCTGAACTCGAAAGTGCCAATGAGAGCGCCGAAGACAATACGGAAAGTGATGCAGACGATCCGTTAGATGACGCCATCGAGGCGTTTGAAAAGCAAATGATGGATGACATTCCTTCTTTCGGTGAGATAGAGCCTTCAGCGGACGAAAAGCCTTCAACTGAGCAAGAGTTATCAGCTGAACAAGAGCCTTCATCGGATGATTTTGCCCAAGATGAATCTGAGTCACCGGCAGAAGAAGACAGTGATGATTACGACGACAGCCTGTTAGATGAAGCATTTGATGAAATAGACAGCTTTGAACTTGAGCAAGAGGTCGACGGCGTTGATGAAAGTGATCAGCAACTCGAAGACTCTGGTAACGCTGAAAACATGGACTCAGTCCAAGGGCCAGATTCAAGCGAGATTGACTCAGAAGACAGTAAAGAAAAAGAATACAACGAACTTGATGACGTGCCTGGTCTTGACGATTGGTTGTCAGGCTCTGACGAAGGCGATGCTGTTGACGACAACGAGATACTCGATGACTTAGACAGTGCTGAGTTTGATGAACTTCTTCAAAGCCTTGAGTCAGATGACGCCGTAGATGCAAGCGACATCGAAAGTGAAGATACACAAGAGTCAGTTTCCGAAAATAATGAAGATACGCTCGAACTTGAACAGGAAGCTGATGATGAGGCCACGTTTGAGTTGGAAGATGATGTCGCTGACAACCTTGAAGCAACTGAAAACCTTGAACCAACGGAAACTGACGATACCTTCGAGCTAGATGAAAACGACGAAACTTTCGAGTTAGATGATGGCGATGACATAGAATCAGCGCTGGATGATAGCGAAGAAGAAACTTTCGCCCTTGAAGACGATGACTCTGAACTAGCGTTAGACGACCTCGACATTCCAGATGATGTGGACTTAGATATCGCCACGCCTATGGAAATTGAAGAGGACCAGCAGGGTGCTGAACAAGCTGAGCCTGAAAAGGAACAAGAGGAAGAGCTGAAGCTTGATAATCCTGATTTAGATTTAGCTGCTTTACTAAGTGATGTCGACGCGGATAGTGAGCCTCAAACGGCATCTGAAGATTTTCTTGATGTAGAAGCATTGATGGACGATGGCGACGACTCTGACGAACTTGACCCAGATAGCCAGGCGCTAGATCTCGATGTGAGTTTATCTGACTTTACTGGCGTTTCTGACGAAGACACAGTAATTGACATAGATAAAGACGCAGGGCAAAACGCCAATTTAGATTTGGCTCGTGCATACATTGAAATGGAAGACGCAGATGCTGCGAAAGAGTTACTTGAAGAAGTAATGAAAGATGGCAGCGAAGAGCAGAAACAGGAAGCGGCCTCAATTCTACAAAAAATTACTTAATTCACTTGTAGAAGTAGGCGTAAACCTGCATTGGTTGTCGTATTAAGCGGCCTGTATATTGATAAGATATACAGGCCGCTTTTGATTTCGTTAACTTGCTTTTATTTGCCACGCAGTAGCTGGGCTTTGATTATAAGCAGCATTGCATGTTGTAAGCGAGATGACTACACTTAGCGCCTTTTAAGAAACGGGGTAAAACTGATATGGGGCGAATTGCCTTAGGTATTGAATACGACGGTGCTGCTGTTTACGGTTGGCAACGCCAGCGCGAAGTACCGAGTGTTCAAGAGCATCTTGAAAAGGCACTATCGACAGTAGCCAATCAACCTATTGAAGTGCAATGCGCTGGACGCACTGATGCTGGTGTGCACGCGACTGGGCAAGTGGTTCACTTCAGTTGTGATGCTCCACGTTCAGAGCGCGCATGGACGCTTGGGGTTAACGCTAACCTTCCAAACTCTGTTGCTGTTACTTGGGCGAAAAACGTAAGCGATGATTTTCATGCTCGTTTTTCTGCTACCCATCGCCGCTATCGCTATGTTATCCATAATGCAAAAATGCGCCCAGCAATTTTGAACTCGGGCGTTACCCACATTCACCGTGAATTAGACGAGAGAAAAATGCACCTTGCTGCCCAAGCGCTATTGGGTGAACAGGACTTTACGTCGTTCCGTGCGGCGTTGTGCCAAAGTAAAACCCCGTTTCGTAATGTGACCGATGTAAGTGTGTATCGCCAAGGTCGCTATGTGATTATTGATATTCGTGCCAATGCATTCTTGCATCACATGGTTCGCAATATCACAGGCGCGCTAGTTGAAATTGGGGCAGGGGAGCAAGACGTGAATTGGATTGCTCACTTATTAAGCCTAAAAGATAGAAGCAAATCAGCAGCCACGGCAAAGCCAAATGGTTTGTATCTGGTAGATGTAACTTACCCTGAAGAGCATAACTTGCCTAAACCGCCGTTAGGCCCGCTTTTTCTTCCAGAAGTATAAGCCTTTCGCCTCGCGGCCGAAAAAACTCTCGCCTGAGTTAGCTGCCTTTTCTACGGTAGTTAACTTGGGCAAAATCAAATGGACCACCCTCAAACCATTACTTGCCAACTTCTAAGACCAGTTTTGTTTTTTCCATTTCGTTGTATTGTGGTCTAATAGCGCGCTATATTAGGTAGCTGTTCTATTGTGTTACGTATTTTTTCTTTGTAATACAGTATGAAACTTAAAAATTTAATGTGTTGTTGACCACAAGTATGAACAAACATTAATCGTCATGGTCGGCAAACAAAAACAAAGGATTCAATTTCCATGAGCTGGATTCAAAAAATTCTTCCTCGCACGCAAACTTCAACCAAAGGTAATGTGCCAGAAGGTATCTGGACAAAGTGTGGTTCATGCCAAGCCGTGCTGTATAAGAGCGAACTGGAAAAACTTCAGGAAGTTTGCCCTAAATGCGACCACCACATGCGAATTACTGCACGCCGTCGCATCGATGCGTTTTTAGACGATGGCGATCGCGTTGAGTTAGGTGCAGAGCACGAGCCGCAAGACGTACTTAAGTTTAAAGATTCTAAACGCTACAAAGATCGTATTGTTGCAGCGCAAAAGTCGACTAACGAAAAAGATGCCCTAGTGGTAATGCAGGGCAAGTTAAAAGGTATGCCTGTCGTCGTTGCATGTTTTGAATTTGCGTTTATGGGCGGTTCAATGGCCTCAGTAGTAGGTGCACGTTTCGTTGCCGCTGTTAATGCATGTTTAGAAAATGATATGCCGCTAATCTGCTTTAGTGCAAGTGGTGGTGCGCGTATGCAAGAAGCGCTTATGTCACTAATGCAAATGGCTAAGACATCGGCGGCGCTTGCTAAGATGAGCAAAAAAGGTTTGCCTTATATTAGTGTGCTTACCGACCCAACAATGGGTGGTGTATCTGCAAGCTTGGCAATGCTTGGTGACGTAAACGTAGCAGAACCGAAGGCGCTTATTGGCTTCGCGGGCCCTCGCGTAATCGAGCAAACAGTAAGAGAAAAGCTGCCGGAAGGTTTCCAGCGTAGTGAATTCCTTGTTGAGAAAGGTGCAATTGATATGATCATTGACCGCAGAGATATGCGTGATAGATTACACAGCCTGTTGGTTAAGTTGCATAACAAGAATTAGTGAATAACGAAAACAATTTAAAACCTGGCTCAGTGCCAAATAAAGAAGGCGCCTCTGCGCCTTCAGCTTCGCAAAAAAGCCTGAGTCAGTGGTTATCCTACCTAGAATCTATTCATCCTAGCGCCATCGATATGGGGCTAGACAGAGTGAAAGAAGTGGCTAACGCCATGGCATTATCGCTCAGTCAGTCGTTGGTTATTACCGTCGCAGGAACAAATGGGAAAGGCACAACTTGCCGCTTGCTTGAACAAGCCATGTTATCGCAAGGCAAAAGTGTTGCGGTATACAGCTCACCTCATCTAACCGATTACCGTGAACGGGTGCGTTACAATGGCGAATTACCGCCTGCCAGTGAATTTGTCGATGCTTTTGAATTTGTAGAAAGTGCGCGAAAGAGCAATGCTGACGAACCCATCACCTTAACTTATTTTGAATTTGGTACGCTCGCTGCAATGAAAATGATGCAGTCATGGGCAGTCGATGTAGTTATTCTTGAAGTTGGTTTAGGTGGACGCTTGGATGCCACGAACATTATAGACCCTAATCTTGCCGTTATTACGACTATTGACCTTGATCATCAGGATTGGCTTGGCAATACACGGGAAAAAATTGCTCGTGAGAAAGCCGGTATTATGCGTAAAAATGGTAGTGCAGTAGTGGGTGAACTGTTTCCGCCATCTTCTCTTTACGATGTGGCTAATGAGTTACAGGCAAACGTACGCTGGGCCACGCAAGACTTCGTCACAGTAGTGGCAAGTGACTACAGCGAGTGGAGCTGGAAAGGAAAGAGTAACAGCTACGCGTCGCTACCTTATCCCAAAATCCCTCTACAAAATGCAAGCACAGCATTAGCAGCACTTGAGCTTTTAGACTTACTGCCCGAAGAAAGCGTGGTTAGGGACATTATCGAAAATACCACTATGCCGGGACGCCAACAAACAATTAGTGAATCGCCTCTCGTTGTCGTAGATGTCGCCCATAACCCACAAGCTACCACGGCCATGCAAGAGTGGCTAAATCGTTACGACGTTAGCCAGATGCGCGTTGTTGTGGGTATGCTTAAAGATAAGTCAATTGCTGAAACCTTGGCGCCTCTTTCAGGGCTTAACGCAAAGTGGTACTTAGCTTCAACAAGTGGGCCGCGAGGTTGCAGTGCAGAAGTACTTGAAAATGCACTTGTTAATGCCGGCACAACCATAGAGAATATAGATACGTTTCAAGACGTGACTTCAGCATATCAACGTGCGCTTGCAGATTATCAAACTGGTGAACTTATTCTCGTTTTTGGTTCTTTTGTTACCGTTGCAGACGTACTTGCTGAGCAAAACTAACACGCGCATTGTAAGTAAAACCGTGTATTCAAGCAGGAGAGCACAGTGACATCGGCATTAAAGAATAGACTGGTGGGGACAATTATTGTTGTCGCCCTAGCGGTTATCTTTTTACCAGACTTTCTTGATGGCAAGAAGCAAACGAACAGAGAGCCCTTTGTCTCTGTTCCTGCAAACCCACCTAAAAAGCCCATCGTAGAGCCTGAATCTTTCCCATCAGAGCGGGTAGCGAAAGCTGCGGTTCCGGCGGTGGAGATTGAAGATGAAACAGCGTTAGATGAAGAGCTGCTTGCATCAAGTACTGGTAACAGCAAAAGTACTGACCAAGCTACTGCTGCTAAAGCGCCAGTGCCAAAAGCATTTGAAGAAGAGGACGAGTTAGCGAGCCAAACGGTTGTTGATACGAAAAGTGCCACTGCCGATGATGACGCAGGCTGGGTTATTCAACTTGGCAGCTTTCGTCATGAAAAAAACGTAAAGGCATTGTTGGCGAAGCTAGAAAAGGCTGGGTATCGCGCGTTCAGTCGCAAAATTCAAACCAGCTCTGGGCCGCTCAATAAAGTTTTTGTAGGCCCTGATTTAGATAAAAAGAAACTGGAATCGGCACTTCCCCATTTGAAAGAGCTAACGAAACTCAAAGGGAAAGTCACCACGTTTAAAGTTGAGTAGGGCGTATTCTTTCTACTTAAACCACGCTTACTGAAAGGAAGTGTCACGGATTGCATTACAGACTAGTAATATTTCTATCTTCTGTTAGAATGCGCGCCATCTCGCCAAAGGCTCGTTGCTTCATCACAAAAAGCAACATCAACGCAATAAAGAGACGATGAACTGGGTAGACTTTTCCATACTGGGTATCATTGCGGTATCTACCTTAATAAGCCTTATTAGAGGGTTTGTTAAAGAAGCCATCTCGTTAGTGGTGTGGTTTGCTGCACTCTTTATTTCAAGTAATTTCTACGCTGACCTTGCCGTTTACTTTACAGCCATTGACGATCCTTATCTGAAAAACGGCGCTGCAATCGCTGCGCTATTTATTACAACGCTCATTCTGGGCGGCATGATCAATTACGTCATAAGCCAATTGGTACAAGCAACGGGGGTGTCTGGCACAGACAGGGCCCTAGGTATAGTTTTTGGTGCTCTGCGTGGCGTGCTGATAGTTAGCGCATTGCTCTTTTTTATGGATACCTTCACCGGCGCCGCTTCCTCTAATTGGTGGCAAGCATCGGTGCTCATTCCAGAGTTTGGTGTCATCATTGAGTGGTTTTTCAGTTATGTGAAAGACTCCTCCAGTTTCTTAAATCCCGCTTGAAATAGGTAACGCACATGTGTGGTATAGTCGGAATAGTTGGTAAAACGCCCGTAGCTCAGTCACTGTACGACGGTCTAACGGTTATTCAACACCGTGGACAGGATGCCGCAGGCATTATGACTATCGACCAAAATATGTTTAATTTGCGTAAGGCAAATGGCTTGGTTCGAGATGTTTTCCATACGCGTCATATGAAAAGGTTATCAGGCAACATGGGTATTGGTCATGTTCGCTATCCAACCGCGGGTACGTCAAGCTCTGCGGAAGCACAGCCATTTTATGTAAACTCGCCATTTGGTATTGCCTTTGCTCACAACGGTAACCTAACCAATGCACATGAGTTACAAGAAGAAGTGTTCCGCATAGCACGCCGTCACATTAATACCACGTCAGATTCCGAGCTATTGCTTAACATCCTTGCTCACGAACTACAGCAGGTAGCAGGCTTAAGCGTAAGCGCTGAACACATATTTGAAGTGGTAACTAAAGTTCATAAGAAAATACGCGGTGCGTATGCTGTAGTTGCAGCCATTATCGGTCAGGGTATTGTAGCTTTTCGTGACCCCCATGGTATTCGTCCGCTTGCACTTGGTAAGCGTATGAGCGAACTAGGTGAAGAGTGGATGGTAGCCTCTGAAAGCGTTGCGCTTGATGCTGTAGGCTTCCAATTTGTTCGCGATGTAATGCCAGGTGAAGCGGTATTTATTACCGAAGAAGGTCAGCTTCATACCAGATTGTGCGCCGAGAACCCGGTAACGTCACCATGTATCTTCGAGTTTGTATACTTTGCTCGTCCAGATAGCTTTATTGATGGTATTTCAGTTTATGCGTCCCGCGTAAACATGGGCCGCAAGCTAGGTGAGAAAATTAAGCGTGAATGGGCAGATCTTGATATCGACGTAGTTATCCCTATTCCTGAAACGTCGATGGATGTAGCGCTGCAAATTGCGAACACGCTTGAACTGCCTTATCGTCAGGGGTTTGTTAAAAATCGCTATATCGGCAGAACCTTTATTATGCCTGGCCAAACCATGCGTAAAAAGTCAGTGCGTCGTAAACTAAACGCCATCTCATCTGAGTTTAAAGGCAAAAGTGTATTGCTTGTAGATGACTCTATTGTACGCGGTACTACATCGGGTCAGATTATTGAAATGGCCCGAGAGTCTGGTGCTAAGAAAGTGTACTTTGCGTCGGCGGCACCAGAAATTCGCTTCCCGAATGTATACGGTATTGATATGCCTTCGGCAAATGAGTTAATTGCATACGGACGAGAAATCGATCAGATTGCAGAGCTTATTCAAGCAGACGGTCTTATTTTCCAAGATATTTCTGACCTGGTTGAAGCCGTTCGCGAAGAGAATGATACGATTCAGCGTTTTGAAACATCAGTATTTGACGGTAACTATATCACTGCCGATATCAACCAAGAGTATCTTGAGCGCATAGATATGTCGCGGGGTGAGGCAGCAAGAAAAGCACCTGTGGTGCAAGCTGAACTGAGTAACCTTGATGTACATAACATTGATGCCGCTGATTAGCATCTTTGAAATAAGTTGATAGTGAACGGGAAAAGCCGCTTTTAGAGCGGCTTTTTACTATCCTATCTTGTGTATAACTGAAAGCCTTAGTGCACGAACACTGGCCCGCCAGTTAACCCCCACACTAATACCGAGCCTGTCATTAAAATAACCAGTAAAACTAGCCCACATGTGACTACCGAGCTTGAGTAAATGAAACCTTTGTCTTCTGGCATATGCATCAAAATAGGTACGCCGGAATAGAGTAGGTAAACTGAGTAGCTAATACCCACTAGCAGTGCCGTCATCACTACCCATAGTTCAGGATAAAGACCTGCAAAGCCGACCATGAACAATGGTGTTGCGGTATAAGCCGCAAGTTCTAGTGACTGGGTATACGTAGGCGTTGCATCGAACGCTTTAGCCAACTCATGAATTAACACTGCCAGCGCCACAACACCAGCAATTAAGCCAAAATACATACCGATACCCATCAAAATAGCGGTATTCTCGCTTAGCCGTATTATGTCTCCAGCACCAATGCTCCACCCTGTATGCGCACTAGAATAATAGGCTACGAGGGAAGGAATAAGTGCAATAAAAGCAATGTGGGTAAGCGCGTAAAAATAGGTTTCGTGTTTGGTATCAATGGTTTGCCATTCTTCTCTTGGGTGAGTGTAAATACCAATTAGGTGATTTAAAATCATAATGTCCCGCCTTGTTCACCAACGTTATTATTTTAAAGAATATTGTTGTGAGGCAGGGTAAACACACGGACTAACCGTAAAACTAAGAAAACACGAACACGACGCAAGGCGTCAAACACTGCCATTAACAATATGTTTACAATCTGAGTGTGCAGCAGAAAAGCAAAGCCGTCAATAAAAATTGATTAATTTATAAACGGCCATGGGGCTAGCTGGATTGAGGAACCCCGGAGTGAAAACGCAGTTCCTTATCGTCACTTTCAATAAGTGATTTTTCAACACTTCCAAAATGAGCGATGCGCTCTGAAATATCGGTTTTGGCGATTTGCTCGGCAAGGGTAAGATAATCTTCAAAGTGTCTGGCTTCTGAGCGTAACAGCGACACATAAAATTTGCCTAAACCTTCGGAAACATAGGGTGCGAGTTTGGCAAAACGCTCGCATGAGCGCGCTTCAATGTAAGCGCCACAAATAAGCTTATCAACCAGCTTTTCAGGCTCGTAAGTGCGCACGTGACGTAACAACCCATTCGCATAACGGCTTGATGTCACTGACTTATATTCAAAGCCTAACTCGTGCATAATTTCGAGTACTTGATAAAAATGGTGAAGCTCTTCTTTAATAAGCATGACCATCTTATCTAACATGTCTTTTTTAAACGGATCTAAACCTTCAACATTAAACACGTTTTTAGACAGGTGTTTAGTATTTAGCAATTGCCAATCGCCCTCATGGCGGTAGGTGAAGTCTTCATAGGGCTTCAGCCAGCCAAGCAATACTTTACTCGTTTCCTCATCTGCCACATAGCGACGAAGTAAATACATAGCGGACTGCGCTGCTTTAAGCTCGCATATTAAGTGATCGGTAAGAATAACCCGAAGGTTTTCTTCTTTCTGCGCTTCGTCAATCCACGACTGCGGCGTCTCGCAATGCAGAAAATCATTGACGGGGGACAGAAGAGAAGTGACTTCAGAAGAAGATATTACAGACATGTTGAAACTCGGTTTTAAGTGCTACGAATTTTCAGTTACATTTGAATTTGTCAAACTTCCAACATTAATGTCGACAAGGCAGTTGTGCGCGCTCTAGACTGAGACTATCCAAATTCGATGCTTCTGAACTAAGCACCGATTTTACTTGATACCCGCAAGCCGTTACAACTTAAAATAGAGGCCAATAAATTACAAAATGAATTACCTTGCTCACCTTTTTTTAGCGCGTCCTACTGCCGACTCCCACTTTGGTAATTTACTTGGCGATTTCAGGCGTGGTGTTGATATAAACACATATGGAAAAGCGGTACAGCTAGGCCTTAAAAACCACTACGAAGTGGACAAGTTTACGGATAGTCACGACAGTGTTTTGGCTGCAAAAGAACTATTTGATAAAAAGCGCAGGCGATTTGCGCCTGTGGCGCTAGATATTTATTTCGACCACTTGCTAATAAAGCATTGGTCAACGTTCACGTCGCAAAGCTTTGATGAATTTCGAGAGCAAAGTTTTTCCTTGCTAGAACAGAGACTGCCCGCTATGCCAAGGGCAATGCAGCATAGCGTAGGACACATGATAACCCACGATTGGTTTGAAGATTATGCCAAAGAAGAGGGTATTGCTAGGGCTATTTCAGTCGTTGCTAAACGAATTCGGTTTGCGAACACTTTTCATCACGTGGTAGATGATATAAGTGCGAATAAAAAGGAAATAGAAGCGAGATTTTTAACATTTTTCCCAGACCTCATCGCTCATATAAAAGACAGGGGCCCTGAAAATAGCAGTGAGAATTAGCCATCTTAACAGGAACGTATCGAAGAAATTGGTAGTTCTATCGTTGATTGCTAAGTTCACTTATTAACAGCGATATAGTCTTAATTGATAGGTTCTCAAATATAGTGCAATGCTGGTCTGTATGAAAAACAGGTTAGCTTGCGCTCAACAAATACAAAACCAATAACTAACGACACACAAAAGACGAAAAAATGAAAAATCATCTCTCTTTCAATAGAAATACAGGAGACCTGCTATTCAGTCAGGTTAACTCAAAACACAAATCACAAATTCACCGTTTACTAGCGCGTGCTAAAACAACTCACCGTCCATCAGCGTGGCTAATGGCAGTCATGATTGCTTTCATCGGTTTAACAACCGGTGCTTCAGCCCAAGAGGAAAGCTCGGCCTCTCACGCTCGCGCGATTAAAATTGATAGTAGTGTAGTAACAGAACATGAAACCAAAATTCTTGGTAAGCGCGTAAAGTACAGCGCCACGACAGGTACACAGCCGGTTTGGAATAGTAAAGACGAAGCGGTTGCCACTTTGTTTTATACGTACTACCAGCGAACCGACGTAAAAGAAAATACCGAGCGCCCGCTTATCATTTCTTTCAACGGTGGTCCGGGCTCTGCGTCAGTGTGGATGCATGTAGCATACACAGGCCCACGTATTCTAAATATTGATGACGAAGGTTACCCCGTTCAGCCCTATGGCGTTCAAACCAACCCTTATTCTATTTTAGATGTTGCTGATATTGTATTTGTTAACCCGGTAAACACAGGGTATAGCCGAGTACTGCCGAAAGCTGATGGCAGCATGCCGTCGAAGGATGAACAAAAGAAGATGTTCTTTGGCGTAAACGCGGATATTAGCTATTTGGCCGACTGGGTGAATACCTTTGTTACACGTAATAATCGCTGGCGTTCGCCTAAGTATCTTATCGGTGAAAGTTACGGAACAACACGGGTTTCAGGCCTAGCATTAGAACTTCAAAATCGCCAGTGGATGTATTTAAACGGCGTCGTTTTGGTCTCACCAACAGATATTGGCATTGAGCGCAACGGGCCAGTAAAGGCCGCTAATCGCCTCCCTTATTTTGCCGCTGCTGCTTGGTACCACAATAAACTTGAACCAGAACTGCAAAATAAAGACCTAACTGAACTCTTACCCGAAGTCGAAGACTTCACTATCAACACGCTTATTCCGGCACTCGCTAAAGGTGGCTTTATTAGTGATACAGAGAAGCGTGATGTACTAAAACAAATGGCGCGTTATTCTGGTTTAAGCGAAGCGTCTATTGCGCAAAATAACTTAGATGTAAGCACAGCTTTCTTCTGGAAAGACTTATTGCGAGACGAAGGGAAGACCTTAGGCCGTTTGGATAGTCGCTATTTGGGCATAGATGCTAAGGAAAGTGGCGATCGCCCTGACTACTGGGCTGAATTGACCTCATGGCTACATTCCTTCACGCCCGCTATTAATTACTATTTGCGTGAAGAGTTAAACTACAAAACCGACATTAAGTACAACATGTTCGGAAACGTGCACCCATGGGATAGAAGTAACAATCAAACGGGGCAGAATTTACGATTAGCTATGGCGCAAAATCCATATCTAAATGTAATGATTCAAGCGGGTTATTACGATGGTGCAACGAATTACTTTGATGCCAAATATACCATGTGGCAGCTAGATCAAAGTGGCACCCTAAAAGACCGTTTAAGCTTTAAAGGTTATCGCAGCGGACACATGATGTACCTGCGTCGTGATGACTTAAAACAGTCTAACCAAGACCTACGTGAATTTATTGAAGCAAGCACACCGAGTAAAGGTGCGCCTGCGATGTATAAGAGATAGTCAGAGGTAAATGCCTGCTTTTTTGAGCTGCGCTAAACACTCGGCGCAGCGCGCTTTTAGCATATCTCGTAATAGCCTAACCGCTGGTGTAATAGACTGGCGGCTTGGGCAAATAAGCCAAAGTTGCGTGGGCTTCGGTTGGTAGTCTGGCAACAAGGTAACAAGCCGACCATTTATGATGTCGTCGCAGGTATCTAAACTTGATTTAACGGCGACGCCGTTCCCTGCTACAGCCCATCTTCTTACCATCTCACCGTCATTGGCTGTTCTGTTGCCCTGCATTTTTACCTTTACCGGTTTATCGCCGTGTACGAAATCCCATTCGTTATACACTTTATCGTGCAGCTGATAAAAAAGGCCGTTGTGACCTTGCAGGTCTTCGAAGTTTTTAGGTGCCCCATAAGTGCTGATATAAGACGGAGAGGCAACAAGTAAGCGTGGTACATCACATATTTTAAACCCATAAACGCTCGCATCGTCAGGCGAGCCATAACGTAAAGCTAAGTCTATTGGGTCGCGATAGAAGTCGATATTACTGTCATTTAAATTGAGCTTAACGCTTATTTTTTCATGCTCTTCCATAAAATCGTCAAGCCAAGGGGCAATCACATTGCGGCCTAGATCAGACGATAACCCAAGCCTTAATTCACCTTCAATAACGCCGGTATCACCTTTTAAGTTCTGCTTGGCGGTAGTCAGCATCGACATGGCTTGTTCGCATGTTGGAAGGAAACGTTCACCTGCAGAAGAAAGCCTAAGCGAACGGGTTGTGCGAATAAACAATTCAGCGCCAAGTGCTTGCTCTACACGTTTGACCGCCGCACTTGCCGTTGCGGTTCGCATATTTAAATGAGTTGCTGCTGCGGTAATGTTTCTAAATTCGGCTACTTTTATTACAACATTTAAGTCATCGAGTAACATGATTTTCAAAAACCATTTGATAATGTTTCTAGTATTGTGCTGTTTATACAAATTTAATCAAGGGTATGATGGAAATATTATTTAAAGGAGAAACGAATGATGAAAGCTATTGGCTATACCCGCTCGCTCGATATAAATGAACCTGATGTATTGATGGACTTAGAAGTCGATAAACCTAGTGCTTCAGGTAGAGACTTGCTTGTAAAAATAAGTGCGATAGCGGTTAACCCAGTTGATTATAAAATTAGGCAGCGAGTAAACCCAGAGGGCGGAGAACCCAAGATACTAGGCTGGGACGCAGTAGGTGAAGTAGTTGATATTGGTGCTGATGTTACCGAATTTACGGTAGGCGACAGGGTTTACTATGCTGGCGATCTAACACGAGCCGGTTCAAATGCTGAATTTCAACTGGTCGACGAACGTATTGCCGGTAAAGCACCTAAATCTTTATCTGACAGCGATGCAGCAGCACTTCCGCTAACCACAATTACTGCTTATGAATTATTGTTTGACCATCTTGCCCTTAAGCAGCAGGACGAACAAAGCGACGAAGTGGTGCTTGTCGTAGGCGCGGCTGGTGGTGTGGGCTCTATTATGCTTCAGCTTCTCAAAACGCTTACGGGTGCAACGGTTATAGCTACTGCATCGCGAGAAAGTTCTAAACAATGGGTTCAGGAATTAGGTGCCGATTACGTGGTTGACCACAGTAAACCCATGGCAGAGCAAATTAAATCGTTAAAAATTGGTGAAGTGACACACGTTGCAAGTTTAAATAATACCCACCAGTACATCGATACTTACGTAGAGGTGATGAAACCGAAAGGTAAGCTTGCATTAATTGACGACCCAGAAAGTTTGGATGTAGCAAAGCTTAAACAAAAGAGCTTGTCGTTACACTGGGAATTCATGTTCACCCGCTCTATGTTTGAAACTGATGATATGGCAGAACAAAGCCGTCTTCTCACTCACGTAGCAGGGCTCATCGATGAGGGCAAAATTAAGACTACCGTAGGCAAACACTTGGGGAAAATTAATGCTGCCAACCTAATAGAGGCGCACAAGACTTTGGAAGAAGGGCGCGCAATTGGTAAGCTTGTACTAGAAGGCTTCTAGCCTTTTACTTCCATTTGTCTCATTCGTTAATTCGCTTTTCTCAATGCTAAATAAAAAGCGATTTAGCCACATTGGCTTAGGGCGAAATGACTGCCCTAAGCCTTGTCCCAAATCATGTAAAACTTTCTAGCCTTTTTGTAAAAGTGACGACTTTTATAGCTTTCTTTTTGTTAAGTGATTGATAATTAATGGTTTAATCCATGGAATCTAACTTGCTGTAGATGGTACGCATAGCATTAAAAACAATGTGAAATGTGTTCAATCTTAAATGACAAGGAAAAATCATGGCTGAATCATTCAAATATGAAGGAAACAAGGGAAAAGGCGGCGAATTACATCAAAAAGCAGGGGATGGGTATCCGACTATGACGACCGCCCAAGGCTGCCCTGTACATGATGACCAGAACTCTTTGAAAGCTGGCGTACGCGGACCAACAGCTTTAGAAGACCACGTAATGCGTGAAAAGATATTTCATTTCGACCACGAGCGCATTCCAGAAAGGGTAGTTCATGCAAGGGGCTATGGTGCCCACGGTTACTTTGAAACGTATGAGTCACTTTCGGATATAACTTGCGCCGATATTTTTCAAGAAAAAGGCAAAAAGACCCCAGTATTCACTAGATTTTCTACCGTAGCGGGTAACCAAGGTTCTCCAGATTTAGCGCGAGATGTACGTGGTTTTGCTGTCAAATTTTATACCCAAGAGGGTAATTGGGATTTAGTTGGCAACAACATTCCTGTTTTCTTCATTCAAGATGCTATCAAGTTTCCAGATCTAATTCACTCGGCTAAACAAGAGCCTGACCGAGGTTTTCCACAAGCGCAAACCGCGCACGATAATTTCTGGGATTTCGCAAGTTTGAGCCCGGAGTCCGTTCACATGCTTATGTGGGCTATGTCAGACCGTGCCATTCCGCGTTCATTCCGCTTTATGGAAGGTTTCGGCGTTCATACCTTCAAACTGATAAATGCTAAGGGTGAAATGAAATATGTGAAGTTTCACTGGAAACCGAAGCAGGGCATGCAGTCAGTTGTGTGGAACGAAGCACTCAAAATTAACGGTGCTGATCCAGATTTTCACCGTCGGGATCTGTGGAACTCTATTCTTGCTGGTGACTTCCCAGAATGGGAATTGGGTATGCAGATATTCGACCAGGAGTTTGCAGATAATTTTGAGTTTGACGTTTTGGACGCAACCAAGCTTATTCCAGAAGAGCAAGTACCAGTAAAAATTGTAGGTAAAATGGTACTTAATAAGGTGGTAGATAACTTCTTCGCTGAAACTGAGCAAGTTGCATTTTGTACACAAAACATTGTGCCTGGTATAGATTTTACCAACGACCCACTACTGCAGGGGCGTAATTTCTCTTATCTAGATACGCAGCTAAAACGTTTAGGTAGTACCAATTTCACTCATCTACCCATTAATGCGCCTAAATGCCCGATGCGTCACTTCCAGCAAGACGGCCACATGGCAATGCATAATCCGAAAGGGCGGGCTAATTACGAACCGAATTCTTGGGAAGCTGATGAAGACAATCCGCGCGCGTGTCCTGCTCATGGATTCCAGTCACATAATGAAGAGGTTTCTGGTGAAAAGGTTAGACATCGTTCAGAAACTTTTGCTGACCATTACAGCCAAGCTCGTCAATTTTATATTAGTCAAACTGAGACTGAGAAGGAGCATATTCGCGATGCATTCGCTTTTGAGCTATCCAAAGTAGAGCGTTTAGCGATTCGTGAAAGAGTTGTTTCACATCTGCTAAATGTTGATAAGGATTTGGCTAAAGCGGTTGCTGAAGCGCTAGGCTTTAGCGAAATGCCAGAGCCAGCAGAAGCTGCAATGGAAACTAGAGAAGATCTTGCTGAATCTGATGCGTTAAGTATTTTGAAGAATGCGCCTGATACGTTTAAAGGTAGAAAGCTGGGTATCTTAGTAAGTGATGACCTTGACGGTGAATTACTTGGTAATGTACAAACTGCCTTAGACAATGAAGGCGCTATGTATGAAATTGTTGCACCGCAGATTGGCGGCGTTACCTGCGATAAAGGCAATTCAGTAGATGCACAGCAGAAGGTCGATGGCGGACCGTCAGTATTGTACGATGCAGTTCTGCTGTTGATGTCTAAGTCAGGAGCCGAAAAGTTAGCGAGCAAGCCTGAAGCAAAAGACTTTGTTTCAGATGCATTTGCTCACAATAAGTTTATCGGCTACACAGATGCTGCAATGCCACTTATCAAGGCAGTTGGCTTAGATAGCATGATGGATGACGGTTTTGTGGACCTTAAACAAAAGTCAGCAGACGAATTTATTAAGACATTACGTGGTATTCGTTACTGGGCTAGATCTTAACCCAGCCTTTGTACTTGATTAGAAATAGAAGGGCGCTTTTTTAAGCGCCCTTTTTTATTGCGTGCCCCGTCCTGTAATTGACCAGTCCTGAACTACGTTAAGATTAAGAACACTTCTTTATAAGGACACTAGATAACTCTAAATCTCGGTGGTTCTGTACTTATTTTTCAATGGTAAGAATGTTTTACTGACAACAATATCTTAAAACAGTTTTACTGTTCTCTATATTCTAAAGATAGAAATTGCATTCGAAATTTGTTGTTTTAATTCAATTGCCTATGACTTTTTTGATGCTTTTGGTTGCAGTGAGCGAATCTTTAATATCTTGTTCCTTCGGCATGGGTCATGCACCCATAAGAATGTGTATATTCATTAAGGAGGAACAAATATGTCAAAGCAAGACCAATACACAATGACCGACCCTCGTACTCAATATGATAACGATGGAACCCATTACAACGATGACCAACCTGATCCTGCATTAGATAAAAAATTAGATCCGTCAGCCGACCATGGCGAAAATACTTATCGAGGTAGCGATAGGTTGAAGGGGCGAAAAGCGCTCGTAACAGGCGGAGATTCCGGCATAGGTAGAGCAGTTGCTATCGCTTTTGCTAGAGAAGGCGCTGATGTCGTCATTAATTACCTTCCCTCTGAACAGGAAGATGGTGATAAAACCGTTGCTATTCTAGAAGAAGCAGGCGTAAAAGCTAAGGGCATAGCCGGAGACATCAAAGACGAAGACTTCTGTGTTTCCCTTGTGGAAGAGGCGAATACCTTTTTGGACGGTCTCGATATTCTTGTAAATAACGCCGGCAAGCAGAAGTTTGTTGAAAATATTGAGGATATCACTACCGAGCAATTTAGAACTACGTTTGAAACTAACGTTTTCGCTATGTTTTGGATTACCAAAGCAGCAGCTAAGCATATGCCCCCAGGTGGTAGCATTATCAATTCTACATCTATTCAGTGTTATCAGCCTTCACCCGGCCTTCTGGATTATTCATCAACTAAAGGTGCTATTACTTCGTTTACCAAGTCGTGCGCTAAAATGTTGATAGAAAAAGGTATCAGAGTGAACGGCGTAGCCCCTGGACCCATTTGGACACCCATACAGCAAAGTGGTGGGCAAGCACCGAGCAAGCTTCCTAACTTTGGTGAAGATACGCCTATAGGCCGTGCAGGGCAGCCCGCAGAACTTGCGCCGGCGTATGTGTATCTAGCGTCTCAGGAATCTAGCTATGTCACTGCCGAAATACTAGGCGTAACAGGCGGGAAACATCTTCCGTAATAATTTTTTTAAAGAAATTTTATTTTCTAAAAAGATATTATTCAAAGAAGGGGCGTAATATAACGCCCCTTCTTTATTTTCTTAAAGCTATCGGCTGTTCCGAAGCGCTAAAACAGCGCGTTCGCAAGTGCTTTGCAACTACAATCTGTCAGCAGCGTCAGAGAACCATTGCTTATGGCGTTTCTCATCTGCCCAATGTCTTTCTATTGTTGCTCGCTCTTGCGGTGTAAAATCGTCATGGTCTAAAGCCTTTTCATACGCTTTGGTTGTGACCTCTTCATTAACAACCATTGCTTTCAAAATCGCTTTATCGTTGATAAGACCCGCGATGACAACTTTTCCCTTGGTCAGCACTTTCTTAAAATCAGCTTCAGTAACTCTATCCTCACTCCGTTGCACTAGCATTTGGTTTAGTGATTCTATATGCGCTTGATGGTCGTCTCGGAACATCGCTATTGTTTCCTTGAGACTTGGCTCTTCTATACGTTCTAGCGTTGCCTCGTAGGCGGCAAGAGCATCAAAGTCTAATTGGCATAGTTCCGATATCACTGTTGAAGTAGATGACATAGTTCTCTCCTTAATATGTCGGTTAAAATTATTTGTACCGGCATATCTCGGTAGAAGATTAACTATATTTAATTATTTTCTGTACACAGAGACTCGGGTCTAGTTAGCCCTTTTGAAGAGCTTCTATAATTTCTTGTGGTTCGGCTCGCGTTCTATAATCTACATCAACGTAGCGCCAAATAACTTGGCCATCTTTATTTAAGATGAATGTTGCGGGTATTGGAAGGATATTGCTATTCCCATTATTAATTGCTTCTAAGTCAAGCTGGCGGTCGTTACGCATATGCTCAAGTAAAAATTCTGGCACTTCCCACGCTACGCCATACGTAGCAGCAACTTTTGCCCCCTGGTCAGATAAGACAGTGAAAGGTAACTGCTTGATTTGCTCCGCGCTTAAACTGCTGTCGGGGCTCTCTGGACTAATGGCGACTAGTTGCGCGTCTAACGCTTTAATTTCGCCATTGATATTTTGCAGTGCGTTCAGCTGTAAGTTGCAATATGGACACCAACTGCCTCGATAGAACGTGAGTACCACTGCACCTTTATTTAGCGCTTCAGATAGCTGAAAAAACTCTCCCGTCGCAGAGGGAAGCGTGAAATCCGGCGCAGTGCAATTAATATCAAGCGCCTTTTCACCCTGCTGGAATGTACGCGCCTTTTCGATTTCTCTATCAACACCCTCCATAAAGGCAGGGTTGTTTTTTCGTCCTGCGTCGACTTTTGCTTGAGTTTGCGATTTAAGAGATGACATAGAGTACCTGACCTTATTTTTCAGCAACTATAAATTAGTGCTATTGAGTTAACTAAGCATTTGATAGTTGACAGGTAATACCTTTGTTTGTTCCTCGTTACTATAGTGTCGTAGCACCTTTGCGATAAATGCACAGGCAGACTCGGCTGTCAGCATGAACACTGTTAGGTTTCCATAAATATCGCTTTGTTTTGAGTTAATGCGACAAGGCTGCCATTACGGCAGCCTTTGCGTTCAACAAGCTAAAGCTTTACTAATGTTCTGCCTGACAGCTCGCCTTTTAATATGGCATCTATTTTTTGGCTAACGTCATCTAGCGACACTTCTTCAGTTAAATCGTCAAGACAGTCTAGTTTCCATTCGCTAGCTAATTTATCCCATAGCCTCAATCTAGGCGGCATGCGGCATTGCACCGAGTCGATACCTAGCAAAGACACGCCGCGTAAGATAAAGGGAAATACACTTACATTAAGATCAGCAGAAGCAGTCAGCCCGCAACACGTTACCGAACCACCATATTGGGTGGCCTTAATAGCCTGCGCTAAGTATTCGCCGCCTACAGTATCGACAGCGCCCGCGTATAGCTCTTTCAACATAGGGCGCTCTTTACTTTCTAACAACTCGTCGCGAGTGATTACTTTATTTGCGCCGAGGGTTTTCAAGAACGACTCATGTTCTTTTTTGCCGGTACATGCCACTACAGAAAAGCCAGCTTTCGCTAGTAGTGCAACTGCCACAGAGCCCACGCCACCTGTAGCACCCGTTACCAAGATATCACCTTTATCAGGTGTTATGCCGTGTTCAACTAACCCTTGTACTGATAGCCCAGCTGTGAAGCCAGCAGTGCCAATAACCATAGACTCCCTTAACGTTAGGCCATCTGGCTTAGGTACCGCCCATTCACTGGGTATACGGATGTACTCGCCAAAGCCACCGGAGGTATTCATGCCAAGGTCATAACCTGTGATGATAACCTCATCGCCTTCTTTGAACTGACCGTCATCACATGACACCACAGTGCCCGCTGCATCGATGCCAGGGGTATGGGGAAAATTTCTGCTAACACCAGGGTTACCTGTCGCAGACAAGGCATCTTTATAGTTAAGTGATGAATACTCAACCTTGATGAGCAGTGAGCCGTCTGGCAAATCATCGAGTGAACGCTCCGTGATGGAGCGAGTAAATGATTTGTCTTCCTGTTTTTCTACAAGCAAAGCCTTAAACGATGTCATACCTGTCTCCGTTGGTCGAAAATTTACACTACCCATTGTGACTATATATGAATTTTGTGCAAGTATGCACTTTTTAGTATGGTAGTACCCTAAAAGATACTATTGAAGTTGTATTTAGCTTTTTGCTTGTGTGCTTTTGCAAAAGGCGAGCTGATATTGAAGCAGTATCTTTTGCTTGATTGAGCTGAGAGGGCGAAATGGCAACAAATTTGAAAAGTGTAGAAACAGAGCCGTGCGATACGATTACTAAAGTCGAAGGTAACGCCGCGAATGCAAAACAGTGCGCTAATGAAAGCTCAAACGACCCTAAGCAATACATTTGCGGTGTAGCGGTATCGCTTGAGATTATCGGTGGTAAATGGAAAGGCGTTATTTTGTGGCATCTCTGTCATAAAACACTACGTTTCAGTCAATTACGAAGACGTTTGCAAGGCGTCACTCAAAAAATGCTTACTCAGCAGTTAAGAGAGTTAGAGCGCGATGGTTTGGTTAACCGGAAGGTGTATGCTGAAGTACCTCCTCGTGTGGAGTACTCACTTACTGAATTAGGTCGCACGTTAGAGCCAACCCTACGACAGCTATGTGATTGGGGTAGGGCCTACAACGATAACTACAGATAATGCGACTCAGGCTGCCAAATAAACTTGTTTTAGCTGAAAATAATGAAAACGTTAAACAACGAATTAGGTAAGGACGGCTAAGAACGGCGAGTACTGAGCAGATCAGCAGTACTCGCCTTAGTAGTCTTGTATTTTATGACTTAAGCGATTAACGAACTAATAGACAATGCGCTTTCTTCACCGTCTGCAACTGTCTTAATAGTCGCGTCCATCACGCTAAAATCTACGTGTAGTGACGCTGCATTGTTGCCATTTGCCCAAGACAGAGTCAAAACATTATCACTGTAATTTACGTCAAACGTGCCATTAAAGGCATCGCTTTCGTTTCTTAGGGTTATTAGCTGCATTAAGCCTTTAACTACTGGCTTTTTAACTGCCTCTTCGACCATAGTGGAAGACAAATAAGGGCGGTTAATGTCACGACCAACATTGGTGTTGGCGAGCAGTTCCATATCGTTATGGGCCGCAAGTAAGCCACCGTAATAAACCTGAGGAATACCCGGGCTAAAGAACTGAATAGCGCGAGCAACTAAATAGGCGAAATCATCCTTACCCAATGCGTCATAATAGGTGCAGTTAACCTGGTAAAGGTCGACATTGTTCGCCGCTGCGCCTGTGGCTTTCTTAGATTCACCGTTAGAATTTTCATGTATTTGGTCTACAAGTGCGTTAATTGCTTCAGCATTTAAAAGACCAGGTTTGTCACCACTTCCACCGACGTCGACAATCCCAATACCGTCGTGGGTATCAAGTACGGTAAAGCAGTTTCGTGGCGAAATAGAAAGCCAGTGTGCCAATGCGTCTGCATTTTTAGTAAACAAGGTGTGCAGTACAAGTGGTGGTAAAGCAAAGTCGTAGACGCTGTCGCAACGTGCGGCAATATCAATTTGAGTCTGATAGTGGCTGTGTATTTCTACTAAGCACTGCATGCCCATGTTACGCGCTCGGTTTGATAACTCTTCAATAAATTCAAAGGTTTCTTCAAGCATAAAGCAGTTCGAGCCTGCGCGTTTTATGGCGTAGCCTGCTGCGTCAAGGCGTATAAGGTCAACATTACTTTCAGTAAACGACTGAAGAATAGATGATAGATAGTCTTTGCCCAGCTGTGACTCTACATCAATGTCGATTTGATTAGAGGTAAAGGTGGTCCAGAATGGAACCGTCTCTGGGTTACCAGTTTCTGTGCCTACTTCATAATCGCTAAAAAATGGTGTTGGGCGAGGGCGGAACACTTGTGCTATTTGTTCGTCGATTAGCGCTGGGTCATTACCCTTGAAAATATCTTCTTTAGTTAAAAACAGTGGCCAATAGGTAGATTCGCGCCCGTTTTTCAACACGTCTTTAAACGCCTCGCTTTGGCCAGACATATGGTTAACAATAAGGTCAGCCATAATATCGACAGATTCACCCAGCTTTCTAACGCTGTTCCAATCGCCCAAGCGCTCATCCACTGACGTGTGGTCAATAGGGTCAAAACCTGCGTCTTCACCATCGTAAGGATAGTAGAAAGGAAGAATGTGAACACCGGTAAACAGGCCATTCAATGGACCTTCAAGTATTGCTGTCAGGCTCTCAATGTTGCCATCGCCAAGTCGATCAGCATAGGTGATTAGTTGAACGCCATTGCGTATAGACATGATAATTCTCCAAAACTCAGCATGCGCTAGCTCGTACTGCTCTTGTTCGCGAGTACACATTCCTACGGGTTAGGCACTATCAGCCTGACAGGCTTATAGTTGACCGTATAAAGGGCTTAGCTTAATTCTTAATGTTTTACCGTGGTTTCAATCAATATGATTGTAATACCCATTAAAGTGAAATCTTAATCGATTAAGTTAAAATAGCAGTAGAAAGAATATTTGTAAATGAGAAGTTTAAAAAATGGAACGCTTGAACTGCTATGCGGCGTTTTTGTTCACGCATAACTCCCGCATGTATTAGAGCAAGGTAGTAAATTTGAGGGCTGCCTAGTAGTAGGTAATAGTAATAGCGAACACGATAATCCCAAGAACGAGCGGACCGTTACTCCTGTGCCCCAGTGTTGGATGACTCACTATTATTTAATTCGTCGAATTCTCGCTTTGCTTCTTTCCACTTATCAAGTTTTTCAAAATACACGTCCCAAATGCATGGGCAACACGAACCACCGCCGCAACAATCGTCTCTTAATGGTTTTTCCGGCTCTTCAGGTAGCGACTTCATAAAAATTTAGTCTGCCTTTTTTATTCAAATATGCCTATGCACTAAGAGTATTCTTTATGTTCAACGTCAACCCTAAGCGCAGGAAATCAAAGCTGCATAACATGATATTACTCGTAAAAGCGCCCGAAAACAAAAAGCCCCGTTAAATAACAGGGCTTAGCTCATTATAGTGCACTATTTTTTACTAGTAAGCGTTATTCAATAGGTTGGCCGTCCTGCGCTTTATGGCCATTTAGGTTTTCTGGTGCAGCTACAACCGGCTTGGGCTTAACTGCGCCGGCTTTAGCCAAGATATCGCTGTTGCCGGTAACCAAGTCTGCTAAAGAGCCATTGTCGGCATCGACTAAACCCACTTCACGCAGCATAGAATCTACTAGTGGGGCGTTAGCACGGTAATTTAGCGCTGCCTGCGTTACTTGCTCAGCCAAGCCGTTGCCCGAGGTTGCAACGGTGTGCTCACCTTTTGCACCGCTACCTTGGCCGTAGCCTTGTAAAATTTTAATACCTTCAATGTTTTCAAGAGGCTTAACCGCTTGCTCAACAAGTTCAGGTAATATCTTAAGCATCGCAAGGGCTTTTTGTAGCTCAATTTGTTCGGTTTTGAGCGTATTCTCAGCTTCGTAAAGCGCTTGTTTACCTTGCGCTTCAACGGCAAGCACTTTCTCGTCCGCGTCGGCTTGCAGCATTTTAGCATCGGCTGCAGCTTTGGCTTCCGTAAGAATTGCGGCAGCAGAGTTTTCAGCCGCTTCTTTCTTAGCTTGCGCTTCAACAGTTATACCTACAGCTTCACGCTCCGCCTCTTTGCGAGCATCGATAACTTCAATTTGCTTCTTACGCTCAGCTTCTGCTACCGATTTAGCGGTAAGTACTGCTTCTTCTTTTTCCACTTTTTGCTTTTCAGCTTCTGCAGCTTTAGCGCGAGCAGCAGATTCTTCTTCCGACTTGGTAGCAACAGCAATTTGCTTCACTTGCTCTGAAACTTCAACTTCTTGCTGCTGGCGAATGCGCGCTTGTTCTAGCGCCTGGCGCTTGGCGATTTCCTGAGTTTCTATTTCACGAGACTTCTCAATTTCTGCCGCTTCGATAGCGCGGTTTTTAGCAATTTCTGCTTCGCGCTCTTCACGTTCTTTCATTTCTCGTTGCTTAGCAATTTCAGCTTTTTGCTCTTGGCGTTTAAAAGCAAGTACCTGTTCTTGCGCAAGGCGGGCTTCTTCTTCATCGCGTTTTACGTCTAACGATTGTTTCTCGGCAGCTAGGTTACGCTGCTCGATGAAAATACGGTTTTCTTGCTGAATGTCGTTCGTTTCTTTGCGCTTTTCTTCAATGATTTTAGTCAATCGAGCGCGGCCTTCAGCATCGAATGCATTGTTTTCATTGAAGAACTGAAGGTCTGTCTGATCGAAGCCAGTTAAACTTACCGATTCAAGTTCTAAACCGTTCTTCTCAAGGTCGTTAGCTACACTCTGCTGAACTTTTTGTACAAAATCAGCGCGCTGCTCGTGCATTTCCGTCATGCTCATTTCAGCAGCTACGGCACGTAATACGTCAACAAACTTCGACTCCATTAATTTTTTGACTTCTTCAGCGCGGGTTGTGCGAGTACCTAGCGTTTGCGCAGCCATTGAAATGCCGTTGGCATTCGGTGCTACACGCAAATAGAAGTCTGCTTTAACATCAACACGCATACGATCTTTAGTGATTAACGCGTCTTTTTGTATTTTCTCTACCTCTATACGAAGGGTATTCATGTTCACCGGAATAATTTCGTGAACAACAGGTAGAACCAAAGCGCCACCGTCTTTTATCACTTTTTCACCGCCTAGACCGGTTCTTACGAACGCAGTTTCTTTGGTAGCGCGGGTGTAGAGTTTGGCAAATATAAGGCCTATAACAATAAGCCCTACAACGATAGCACCGGCAATAAAGAGTATTGACGGCAAGTTAGATGGTTGAATTGTATCCATACTTTTATCTCTTTTAGGTTATAGATAGCGGGTGGCTAACCAGCTGTGTTGTTTTTTCTGAACTAAAATGACGCGCTCTCCCTGTGCGAACAATTCTTCATCTTCGAATGGTTCAACTAACACAAAATGAGGCTGAGAATAATGATCAGTAAATTTCGCTTCTGCCGGATTACCACGGCTTGCTTTACCAATGGTGATTTCCGCCACGGACCCGATAAAATCTTCGCTATTGACCGCACTAGACTCAACGCTTGGTAATACACTGGCGATAATTTTTACGGTTTTGGCTGCAACAAACAGCCCAACACCGAAGGCGAGAGGAACAGAGATAGCAGCAGGCAAAGTAATTTTAAATATGCTGGCTGTTAAGCCGTTTAGCATTAGGCCTGCAAGCCCAAATAAAGTAAGTAATACAACTAGGTATATGAGGAAAGGGACTTTATTGATATTTAACCAGTTAGCCAACGATGTACTTAAAAAGCCTTCGCCATCGACTTCAGCAAAGTCGTCGCCAAGCCCCAAAAAGCTCGCACCGAAAATAGTACTTATGAGTTCTAATATAAAAACAAAGAATACGGCTATAAGCGCAATGCTAAACCAGAAATTTGCAGGGGAAAGAAGAACATCTGTCATTTACACCGTCCATGATGACTAACTTGCTTTTATTCTTTATACCACAGAACAAAAATTAAGCCAGCGCGTAACGCATGTACTTTGGACTAGTTTGTAAGAAATGATGTTCGGCAAAACGCTAGTATTACCTAGATGGCTTGTAAAAAGAGGAAGACTTGATTCGTTCGAAAGACTGCTATTTACTAAAGTTATGTTGCTGCAGCATCACGTCGTTTCCTGTAACCTTTAAAACGCTACCTTGATCGTACCAATCACCCAGTACAATTCGCGTGGCAGGTTTGCCATTAGCTTCAAGGCTGTGAATGTTTGGCCTGTGTGTATGGCCGTGGATCATGCGCTGCACACCCCACTTTTCCATCACTTTCACCACCTCTTCAGGGGTAACATCCATGATATCTGGTTTAAGGTTTTGTTGCTTAGCCTTACTTTCCTTACGGCCATTATCGGCAACACGCTGTCTATACCATAAAGGAAGGGCAAGCATTAAACGAGGCCACCACCAACCACGAGATTTCTTGCGAAACTTCTGATAGGCAACATCACGAGTACATAACTCGTCACCGTGGGTCAGCAGGGTAGGCGTGCCGTACAAGTCTATGACCTCTTGTTCGTTTAACAGGGTCATGCCTGCTTTTGATAGCCACTTTTCTCGTATTGCGAAATCGCGATTGCCGTGTATAAAGTAAATCGGGCAGTGCTGACTAACTTCCTTAAAGGCTGTCGCTATAGCAGTATTAAACGGGGTAACATTGTCGTCGCCAATCCACACTTCAAATAAGTCACCAAGAACATATAGTGCGTCGGCGTTAATCGCGTCTTCTTTTAAGAAGCGCATTAAACACTCTGTTATATCTGGACGGTCTGCACTTAGGTGTAAATCGGCAATGAAGTAGGTGAACGACATAAATCTTCTTAAGTGTGGTTTAAAAAGCCGCGTTAACGATCACGCGGCTTTTATGTAACTAAAGGCTTGTTTTGAACAGCATGCCAGACAAGCCAATATTTAGTTAGGTATTTGACAGTTATCTAAGCAGTTACTTAGGCTACAACTGCTTTTTCAATGATCACTGGCTCAACAGGTACATCCTGGTGGTAGCCATGGTTACCGGTTTTAACCGCTTTGATCTTCTCTACCACGTCCATACCTTCAACCACTTTACCGAAAGCACAGTAACCCCAACCGTTTACAGACTTACTAGTGTGGTTAAGGAAGTCGTTGTTGTTCACGTTAATGAAAAACTGTGCAGTAGCTGAGTGTGGGTCTTGAGTACGCGCCATCGCGATGGTACCTACTTCATTTGCAACACCGTTGTCTGCTTCGTTTTCGATAGGCTCTTTAGTATCTTTCTGTTCCATATCAGGCGTAAAACCGCCACCTTGAACCATAAAGTTGTTAATTACACGGTGAAAGATAGTGTTGTCGAAAAAGCCGTCTTCTACGTAAGAAAGGAAGTTAGCTACTGTTTTAGGTGCTTTATCTTCAAAAAGCTCTAGGGTGATGTCACCGAAATTTGTTTTTAACGTAACCATTGTGGTTTGTCCTGTGTGTTAGCGTATATGTAAAGTGGGGGCATTTTAGCGCAAAACGAGTCAATAGCGCAAAACGGGTAGCAAGCGCAAAGAGACGGGTATGGCAAATAACAGCAATATCGCTGCAAAAGGCTTGTACCATTTAAATCGTGACAGTGCTAAACTTTGCGCCCCAAAATTATGACAAATAGGAAATATAGACATGCTACATCTTTACAATACCCGAACCCGTGAAAAAGCGAAGTTTGTTCCGCTTCAAGAAGGGAAAGTGGGTTTGTATGTGTGTGGTATTACTGTTTATGACCTAAGTCATATGGGTCACGCCCGTACCTACCTAAGTTTCGATGTTTTAGTACGCTACTTGCGTCACCTTGGTTTAGAAGTGAAGTACGTGCGTAATATCACGGATATCGACGATAAGATTATCGCTCGCGCCAATGAAAATGGCGAAAGCTTTGAGGCACTAACTGCACGTACTATCGCTATGATGCACGAAGATTTTGCGGCGATTAACTTACTAGAACCAGACGTTGAGCCAACAGTAAGTGGCCATATGGATGAGATCATTGAAATTATTCAACGTCTTATGGACAAAGGCTACGCTTATCAAGCTAAAAGCGGCGATGTGCTATTCGACGTAAGCAAGTATGAAGATTACGGCAAGCTGAGTAAGCAAGACCTAGAGCAGCTTAAAGCAGGTGCCCGTGTTGAAGTGGCGGCAGGTAAAGACGACCCGCTAGATTTTGTATTGTGGAAAACTACCAAGCCGGGAGAGCCTGCGTGGCAGTCACCATGGGGCGAAGGTCGTCCGGGCTGGCACATTGAGTGTTCTGCTATGAACCACAAGCACCTTGGCGCACACTTTGATATTCATGGCGGTGGTTCAGATTTAACCTTCCCGCACCATGAAAACGAAGTAGCTCAGTCGTGCTGCGCATACGATACGCCATACGTAAACGTGTGGATGCATGCGGGTATGGTGCAGGTTAATGATGAAAAGATGTCTAAGTCTTTAGGTAACTTCTTTACCTTGCGCGATGTGCTGAAAGAGCACGATTCAGAAACCTTGCGTTTCTTCTTGATGTCAGCGCATTATCGTAGCCAGTTAAGTTACTCTCAAGACAACATAACTCAAGCGAAGGCAGCCCTAGAGCGTTTATATACTGCGCTGCGTGGTGTAACCGTAGACGAGAGCACAGACCTTAGCTACGGTGGCTATTTAGCACGTTTCGAAGCAGCTATGAATGATGACCTAAACGTACCTGAAGCGTTTTCTGTATTGTTCGATGTTGCACGTGAGCTTAATCGCCAAAAAGACAATGCTGAAGAGGCAGGTAAACTGGCTGCTGTTCTCAAAGGGTTAGGTGCTATTTTGGGTATGCTTCAAAGCGACCCAGATACTTACCTTAAGGGTGGTGAAGGCAACGATGACGAAGCGGCTGAAATCGAATCGTTAATCAAACAGCGTAATGACGCTCGTGCAGCTAAAGACTGGGCAGCTGCAGATGCTGCGCGTGATGCCTTAAACGCAAAAGGCGTAGTGTTAGAAGACGGCCCAAGCGGCACGACGTGGCGTAAAGCCTAATTAGCAGCCTGTACCATTTGACAGAAAGAAAGCCCGCAATTTTGCGGGCTTTTTTATTTGGTAAAGAGAAACGTTTAATAGCTTCTATGATTGGGATACCGTATTAGGCTTAAACCTCAGAAAGTAAAATTGTATTTCCGGAGCTTAGGTTTAGCGCTTGTGCAGTTTGTTGAGAGATAATAGCAATTTCGCCTTGCTCATTCACTTCGACCACCATGGCATAAAACGGTTGGTTTCGGGTTGCCACAAGCATTAACCTGCCTTTTGTAACACTATGAACGATTTCTACCTTGATTTGTTTCGTCGTTTGAACAGTCTTAAGCGCTGCTACTTCAGCTTCCATACTTGGTGCACCGTCAAAAATGTCGATGTAGTTGGTAAACTTAAACCCTTCTTTTTCCAGTAATGCCATGGCAGGTCGTCCATCATTGTGAGGCTTTCCAATGGCGTGTTGAGCATCGTCAGGTAGCATGTTCACGTACAAGGGAAGCTTAGGCATTAAATCAGCAATAAATTGGTTGCCGTTAACGGCGCCGTATAAATCTGCCTCGGCATAAGTCATTGGAAAGAAATGGTTACCTAAAGCGTTCCAAAAAGGGGAGTGGCCTTCCTCGTCAACGTACCCTCGCAAATCGGCCATTACGTTTTTGGGAAAAACACTTTGATGCAAGCCCATGAATAGATACCGTACTTTAGTCAGTAGTTTGCCGTTAAAGTCTTTTCGGTATTGGGGGAGAAGAAAAAGCGAAGCCACCTCTGCATAGCCTTCAAAATGATGACTAAGGTGCAGCACATCGTGGGTGTATTGTACACCAAGCGCGTTATTGCGCTGTGTTACTTTTTCTCGTTTATAACTATAGAAACTATCATCTTTTCCCAACTCACCAAAAATGGCAGATGTACCAACTAGCTCGCCGGAATGAAGCTCCTCCAAAACGAATAACAAATAATCAGGTCGTTCTTTTTTATACAGTTTTTGCTCTTCGATTATTGAGCGTTTTAGCTTGGAGTTAAGTGTTAATCTGTCGGGTGGGAATGTGGTCATGCCCGGTGAAGCAGCTCGTGCTAGTGCAAGTAAGCCCTCCAAATCACCTTCTTTTACCAACCTAATACGTGTCTGTGGGCTTGGTCTACTTGTCTCGTTTACTTTGCTATCAACCACCTTGCGTTGAAGGTGTATACCAGCCACCATACAGCGTACGGAACCACCTCCCATTTCAATAGTGGGAACAGCGATAGGAAGCAAAGTAAGATCGGTGGGGAGCAAAGCTCGCTGCGTTTCATCTAATGAATTAAAAGCGGTTTGTGATACGAGTAATAAACGTTTTCCGCTGTTATTCAATAGCTCAAGGCAGTTTCCAGCAAATGCATTTACTTGCGCTTCGTTAATTTCTATTACAGTTTTACCCGATTCCTTAAGTGTTGATAGCACCAAAGGCCTGTCGCAGTCTTTTATCATGCTAGTCGCAACAATGGCAAAGTCGCTACCCACACTCATCATCACATTAGTGTGATAAACGGCGGTACCGTTGGCGTCAAAGGCGCTAAAAAATACAGGTGTTAAACCAATTAATTTGCACGCCGCTGTTACAGCTTTTTTGTTGGCTCGTTGAGAAAGGCAGACATAGGCTAACTTGCTTTCATGATCGATTACCATGGCCCCTGTTCCTTCCACAATCAGGTTGTCTTTTTCTAGATAAGACAAATCCGTTGTTTGCGCTACGCCATAGTGTTTTTGCAGATAGCTGACTATGTCACCTCGCCTTTCATTTCTGCGGTTTTCGCAGTACATAGGGTAGGTGACAAGCAAACCATTGGGGTGTGTACTTAACCAATTGTTCGGAAACACGGAATCAGGTGTTTTTTCGTCTTCAGTTTCAAATACTTCAACTATTATATGGTTTTTGCGTAAAGTGCGAACCATCTCATCAAATTCTATGCACGCATTCTTTGATATTTCCTCTATATTTTCTCGCTTCAATACAAAGGGCTTTTGAAAACTATTGTCTTTGGCTGTTTGCTCGTTTGGACGAAAGTGACAGGGGCGTACCATTAAAACGGAATTTGGTGTAGTTAATCGTGATTTTTTGATGTGACTGGCTTGCATATAACGTCCTACAGACCTTAGCTAAGTTATTTCCACTGAAAAGAGCGTGTATTTTATTCTCTGGAGAATTCACTTAACCATGCGCAAGGTGTTGCAAGTTGTCATTTAGTTTAAGCATAATGCTCAATAGTTTTATCATTATGCTTTTACTAGTTAGTCTTCGTGATTTTTTAATGACTCAACGGTTCGTTTATCTATAGGAAAAATGGCTATGTATGTAGATTTAGATGCGAAAGATCGCGAGCTTCTCGATATATTGAAACGCGATGCGCGAACACCTGTGACCGTGCTTGCTGAAGTCCTCTCGTTATCGCGAAATACGGTGCAAAAACGAATCGACAGGTTAGTAAATTCGGGGGTGATCGACGGTTTTACTATTCGCGTTAATGAGCAGCTGCAACCAGACAAAATAAAAGCTCTTATGTCAGTCGAGCTTGAAGGGCTGAGTACTACACAGCTTATTAGTAAGCTTAGGCAGGTGAATGGTGTTGAGCGGTTTCATACTACAAACGGAAATTGGGATTTACTTATTGTTATCACCGCCGAAAGTCTCGCGCACTTAGATGGCATTTTAAAAGAAGTGCGCGGCGTTAGAGGCGTGCTTAATAGCGAGACTAGTATTATTCTGTCTACTACTGAAAAATAGTGTGTCGCCTTATCAGTCTTAACAGCTATTGTCGCCATTTATCCATCGATTTACATCATCACTTAAATTTAAGTCTGTGCCTAAATTAAACTCACCTTCTCGAACAGATACCTCGCTGCCGTAGGTTGAGTGGGTAACGGTGACGTGTAAAAAAGGATATTGCGGGGTGCTCCCTTCTTTACGACTGGCCGTGAGTTTGTAGCCGTTTTGTATTGTATACGTGTTTACAACTATATCGCTATGAATTGGCTGATGCAGTGTGGACCAGCATCGGTTTGCATTGTATTCAATGCGCTCCACTATTTTTTCAGGTTCTTGATTGGTGGAAATAGAAGAGGTCGGCAAGATCACCATGCAGCCTGAAGCAAATGCCGTTATACAACTAGCTAGTATTACGCGGTTATCTGAGCGGCTGAATATTCTGCAGCGTTTAATTTTCATCATAAGTCCCTAAAATTGTTATAATTATACTCGTAAGGGCTTTATATTAGCTTATTTGTATGAACGACGGCTGAATAAAAATATGGCTAGTCTTCACCTTAACTCTAACGCTTTCCTAATTAATTAAATCTTGGGTTTGTCAGTAGGGATAGCCGATTCTTTTTCGGTGAGATGTGACTTCCAACGCTGCTGGGCAACGTGCGCTTTCACCAATTCCAAGCATTCATTTACAACGTTAAGCACTTCTTTATCTAGTGCGTCAGCAGTAGGAGTGTAGTCGTGCATGCCAACTGAAATGAAATGGTCGATGCGCTCTGCATCTAAGTCGCTCAATAGGTTTACTAGCGATGTAGTAACAATATCGGTGACTGACTCTTCCAACGTATTTTCAATGGTTTTGCCGATAACAGGAAGATAATGCAGCGAGGATACTTGTGCATTGCTTCTCACCGCTTTTCCCACGCTTTTTCGTACATGCTCTCGAATCACCTCACCATGTTCTTCACTTTGGATAGATTGCCCTAAATGGTTGATAACGCCTGCCATCCATTGGGTTATGACAGGACGACGGGGCGCTAGCACCTGTGCATTGATATCGTCTAATAAGGGCGAGCCCGCTGAAATATCCTTTTGCGCATCGCTTAGCACCTTAACAACAATCCGGTCGCTAAGTTCTTCAACAAACACGTCGTAATAAAAGGCAAAAAAGCGAAAGACGGCGGTTTGATTTAAATCGATAATTTCGAACTTGTGCAAGCGGTGTAGTATGGAGAATATTCGCAAGAAGCGAAACAGACGAGTAGGGCCAGTTGGTATTAAGCCAATAATGTCGTACCAATGCAAAAACGGAAAGAAGTACCAGCGCAAGTGCTCTTTACGAACAATAGCAACGGCCCAACGAAAACAGAACTCGGTAAAGAATATGGCAATGAAGACTAAATCGACCAACAAAAAGTTGGCGTGAATTGGGTCGTAAGCGTTTAAAAAGGCGGGGAAATATGTACCTAAAAGGCCGTATACAAAATCTGTAGCATAAAGCGCATCGAAAATAAGCCACGCTAGATTTACAAACAGTATACCTAGCATGACTAAATCTAAAATTAACCAAGGCGTTTCGTGACTATTTCGCAGATTTTCTCGGTTAATTCTTAGCATTTCCATATCCTTTTCGTGATTTAACGTATGATATGACCGCTTAAAGGAAAACGCGTTAATGCTAATCTAGGCCGAGTCACTAGCTCGATGCGTTCAACCTTGTCACGTCTACATACAGTTTAAGTCTTTGACCGGGTTGCAGATAGCGCTTAGTGTTTAGCGAGTTCCACTTGCCAATGTCACTTACCTTAACATTGAACTTGCTGGCGATACGAGATAACGAGTCACCGCTTCTTACTGTGTAGGTCAGTTTTTTTGTAACCCCGGCTTGCGCTTTGCCTTTCTGCCAAATAACCAAAGTTTTTCCTGGACGAAGCGTATCACCCGGCGCCATGCCGTTCCATTTAGCTAACTGCTTAGTACTTACTTTGTACTTACGCGCAATATCCCATAGCGTATCACCGGATTTAATGGTGTGACGCACTTTTTGCTGAGACGAGCTGTTGTTTTGTAAACTGGCTAAACGTTGCTCTTGCGACAAGGTATAGCTGTCTAACTCTTGAAGCGCTACAGGTACCATTATCGCTTGACCTATTCTGATCATTGATGAGTCTAACTCATTTATCCTTTTCAGCACTTTCACTGTTGTGTGATATTGCTTTGCAATTTTACCTAAGCTATCGCCAGACTTAACGGTGTGACGTACCCAGTTAAGACGCTCTTTTTGATCAATCTTAGCAAGGGCTTGCGAAAACGCAGCAGCTTTATCAAGGGGAAGTACTAAGCGGTGTGGTCCATCTGGGGATGTAGCCCAGCGATTGAACCCAGGGTTTAATCCATGAAGCTCTTTCAAAGACATGCCGGCAAGCTCGGCCGCAAACGCTAAATCGACCTGAGAGCCAATATCGACTACCTCAATAACGGCAACGTTTTCCACTTCTGGCCATGAATACGCATATTCATCTTTGTTTTTAAGAATATCAGCAAGGGCTAATAACTTAGGCACATACGCACGTGTTTCCTTGGGTAAGTTCAAGTTCCAAAAATCGGTAGGTTTGCCTGCACGTTTGTTAGCTTTAATCGCTCGTTGAACACGGCCTTCACCACTGTTATAGGCTGCTAGTGCATGCAACCAGTTACCGTCAAACATCTCATTTAAATAGGTAAGATAATCCAGTGCACCTTGTGTTGATGCAACAACGTCGCGGCGCCCGTCGTACCACCAGTTTTGGTCCATACCAAACCGCTTACCGGTGCCTGGGATAAATTGCCACATACCGGCTGCCCGACCATGAGAATAGGCGAAAGGGTCGAATGCGCTTTCTACGATGGGCAAGAGAATTAACTCCATCGGCATGTCACGCTTTTCAATTTCTTCTGCGATGTAGTAAAGAAATGGCTTGGCACGTTTAACAACGCGAGCCATGTATTCAGGGTGCTTTAAGTACCACTTTCTCTGTGCATTTAGACGTTTATTGTCAGGAATGGGTAAAGCAAAGTTTGCGCTAGCACGTTCCCATACGTCTGTTACGACAGCTTGTGTATGTAAGTCAGGCGTATTGGTAAGTTCGGCACCTTCTTCTAGCGTATCGTCATTTGGGTGCACAACTTCAACAACGCCATCTCTTGCTAGCTCACAATCAGAAATAGCTTCTTCATTGCTATGTATTTCACTGCACGCTTCTAGCGAAGCATTTTCGTTACTTTCTAATTGCGCATTGTCACTATTATTATCTGTTATCTGACAACCCGTTAAACCTATCGCCAACAACAATGGCGATAGAGGGAAAAACTTCAACTGCATATATGAAGAAACCTCTTGGAGCACTGCAAACCGGCAATATTACGATAATCGGCTTACTTTTGCATCAAAACTCATCTTTCCAGCGGCGAACTGCAGCAAATACCGCTACATCGTCAGCCAGGTTATTTTCGCAATAGGCTTCGGCAGCAGTTTTTACAGAAAGTTCATGAGCTCGTAAAAATGGGTTTATGCTTTTTTGCTCTTTAAGGGTACTCGGTAAAGTAGGTTGATTCTGTTCTCGCTTATCGTTGACCCACTCTGCGTAGTCGTTTAGTGCCGAATTATCGGGCTCAACGGCAAGAGCAAATGCAACATTTGCTTGCGTATACTCGTGAGCGCCGTACACCCTGGTAGTGTCAGGCAATCGCTTTAACTTATTCAGAGAATGATGCATTTGTTCTGGCGAGCCTTCGAATAAACGTCCGCAGCCAGCGGAAAACAACGTATCACCACAAAATAGTACGCCATGACCAAAAAACGCAATGTGATCTAGCGTGTGACCCGGCACCTCCATAACTTGAAGTGCCATTTTGAATACGGGAAGAGAAACGGTGTCGCCCTGCGCCACTGATTTAGTGATGCCTCTTATATGGTTGCCTCTTGGGCCTATTACCGGTAAATCCGGTACGGTAGATACTAGCTTAGCAATGCCACCAGTATGATCTCTATGATGGTGGGTGATAAGAACCGCACTAAGTATCAATTTATTGGTTTTAAGAAAAGCCAATACAGGTTCAGCATCGCCAGGGTCAACGACTATAGCACTGTTACCGTTGTGAATGCACCAAATGTAGTTGTCAGTAAAAGCGGGGATAGGATGAATTGTTACATCTGAAGGAAGCGTTTCTGCCGTCATAAGAGTACCTGCTTGTGTAGGTAGAATTATGCGTTACTATAGGGACTTGTGAACAGCAGAGCAACCTAAGAGCGCGCAGTGTTAATGAGATCGGCCTTTAGAGCCAAACCGCCTCGCTACCCGACAAGCTGGGATGATTTCCCCGCAGGTGAGCATATCCGCGATGCCGTAAATACAGTGTGTAGCGATTATGCTGAGCGCATATTTGGGTATCACTTTGCTAAGCTAGGCTCTTTAAGTGCCGTGATTAATTTAAATACTAGCCCTATTAGGCACCACATCAATCAAGTGCCATTTGATAATCAATTTGGCTGCCAGTCAGACGACAACACTGCATCTATTAATACCACAGACAATAATGTTGCACCTTCACAATCAAAGGACGAAAGCCGCGAATCAACCATTAGCAGAGAAAATACCATTGTAGGACAGTCGCATTCCTTACCTTTTTCTGAAAATAGTATTGATGGCTTTCTATTGGCTAACGAGTTAGATTTCGCTCAAGACCCTCACGAGATATTAAGAGAGGTAGACCGTGTTATTACGCAAAACGGTTATGTCATCATCAGTGGCTTTAACCCATTAAGTCTTGCCGGTATCGCCAAGTTCTTGCCCGTTAAGCGCGGAAATATTTTGCACGATGCACGTTTTTTTACATCCTATCGCATTAAAGATTGGCTTCAGTTACTTGGTTTTGAAATTGTTGAGCAGCGTCAGGTACTGTTTTCTACGCTGTTTTTTCAGCAGCGGTGGAAAGGGGCCGCTAAGCTTCAGCACTATTTAGCGTCTTACTTGCCTTGGTGCAGCGCGGTATATGTAATACTCGCGAAAAAGCGGGTGATCCCTATGACGGCCATAAAACCTAAGCGCAGTTTAAAGCCACGTTTTTCGGCGGTGGGGGCCAGTGTAAGAACGTCTACGGTGAATCGTTCAGGCCGCTAATTTTGAAGCTAGTCATTTTTGAATGTACGAGCCAATAAAAAAAGCCACGAAAGGTTTAACCCCGCCGTGGCTTTGTTGTTTGGGAGGGCCTAAACCCAGTCCTAAACCTTAGTTCATGTTTTTAATGGCTTACTTAACGCGCATACCAGGCTTTGCACCTTCGTGCGGCTCAAGAATGTATAGCTCGTCGCCACCTGGGCCTGCGGCTAACACCATGCCTTCACTTAAACCGAAACGCATCTTACGAGGTGCAAGGTTCGCTACCATTACAGTATGCTTGCCGATCAGGGCTTCAGGCGAGTAGGCCGACTTAATACCAGCGAAGACTTGCTTAGTTTCGCCGCCTAAATCTAGCTCTAAACGTAAAAGCTTGTCTGCTTTTTCTACGTGTTCTGCGTTAGCAATACGGGCAATACGTAGATCTACTTTCGCGAAATCATCAAACGAGATAGTGTC
Source organism: Alteromonas sp. PRIM-21 (assembly GCF_027563165.1). Lineage (NCBI taxonomy): Bacteria > Pseudomonadati > Pseudomonadota > Gammaproteobacteria > Alteromonadales > Alteromonadaceae > Alteromonas > Alteromonas sp. PRIM-21. The sequence goes on from NZ_JADOEK010000007.1 coordinate 223,459, forward strand.
GCTGATAGGGTCTTTAGCAAGCGGGCTGTCTGGGTCGATAGCCGGTGCAGCTGGCGCTAGGCTTTCTTTTGAATCTTCAACCATGGCGTCGATTTTCTCCATTTCTACACGCTGCATCATAGGCTTAAACTTGTTGATGGCGTGGCCTTTCAATAGGGTTTGCAGTGAATTCCAGTCAAACGAGTCGTTTAGGAATTCTTCTGCTTTTTCTGCGAGTACCGGTAGTACAGGCTTTAAGTAAATAACCAACAGACGGAACATGTTAATACCTAGCGAGCACACATCGTGTGTGAACTGCTGCTTAGTCTCGTCTTTAATCGTTACCCAAGGTGCATTGTTGTCGATGAACTGGTTTGCTTTGTCAGCAAGGGCCATAATTTCACGCACAGCTTGGTGGTACTTACGCTTCTCAAATAGTGCAGCAATACTTTCAGATGCGTTTTGGAACTCAGCAATAAGTTCTGGCTCAATCACGTTTTCAGACAGCTTTCCGTCAAAACGCTTAGTGATAAAGCTTGCACAGCGGCTTGCAATGTTAACCACTTTACCTACCAAGTCTGAATTCACTTTTTGTGCGAAGTCAGTAAAGTTTAGGTCGATGTCGGTAACACCGTCGCCCAACTTAGAGGCAAAGTAGTAACGCAGATATTCTGGGTTCAAATGGTCAAGGTAAGTACGGCCTTTAATAAAGGTACCGCGCGACTTTGACATTTTCGCACCGTTTACGGTTACGAAACCGTGAATGTTTACGCCAGTAGGCTTGCGGTATCCCGCGCCTTCAAGCATGGCAGGCCAGAATAAGCAGTGGAAATAAGTAATGTCTTTACCAATAAAGTGATAAAGCTCAGCCTCTGAGTCTGCTTTCCAAAAATCGTCAAATTCTAGGTTGTTCTGTTCGCAGAAGTTTTTGAAACTAGCCATGTAGCCAACAGGCGCATCTACCCACACGTAGAAGAACTTGTTAGGTGCACCTGGAATTTCAAAACCGAAGTAAGGCGCATCACGGCTGATATCCCACTGCTGAAGACCTTCAGTGAACCACTCTTGTAGCTTGTTTGCCATTTCTTCTTGCAGGGCACCCGAGCGGATCCACTCTTTTAACATGCCTTCAAATTTTGGCAGGTCAAAAAAGAAATGCTCAGACTCACGTAGTACTGGTGTAGCACCAGACACCACGCTGCGCGGGTTTTTAACTTCAGTAGGGCTATACGTTGCGCCACATACGTCACAGCTATCGCCGTTTTGATCTTCTGCGCCACAGCTTGGGCAGGTACCCTTAACGAAACGATCTGGCAGGAACATTTCTTTTTCAGGGTCGAACAGTTGGTTAATAGTGCGCTTGCTAATGTAACCCGCGTTATCTAGACGAGTATAAATTTCTTCACACAATGCCTTGTTTTCTGGCGAATGGGTTACATAGTAGTTGTCGTAATCAACGTGAAAATCAACAAGGTCTTGGTGGTGTTCAGCACGGGTTCTAGCCACCATTTCTTCTGGTGTAATGCCAAGCTCTTGGGCTTTAAGCATAACCGGTGTACCGTGTGCATCGTCGGCGCAAACACTGTAACATTCGTTTCCGCGAAGGCGCTGAAAACGAGTCCAGATGTCGGTTTGAATGTGTTCTAGCAAATGACCTAAGTGAATAGAACCATTTGCGTATGGCAACGCACTGGTTACCAGAATTCGGCGTTTTTCTGACATAATGACGTTATTGATTCTTTGCGTTTCAAAATGGCTGCAAATACTAGCGGAAAACCGCGTTTTTTGCATCTCGTAATTCACACAATTCTACTACTAGTAAGGCATTTTATGTTCTTTTCTCGCAAAGCAGAGCCGCTAACGCAAAAGGTTGCTGCTATTTTAGCCAAGTATTTCTCGCTAGACGTAGACGATACCTTACCTTGGTGTGCTTTTAGTCAGCCAGAAAATGAAGATGCAGGCGTTACGGTTACTTTGCCATTTTGCATTGCTACACAGTTAGATACGCTTAACCAAGAAGTGCTTAACCAGCTCAAAGGTAAGCTAGATGCCGATAAGCTTAATTTTAAGCAAAACGTTGCCAGTGGCGAAACTGAAGTAGCCCCTGTTACTAATATCAAAAATATTATAGCGGTAGCTTCGGGCAAAGGTGGTGTGGGTAAGTCTACAACCAGTATCAACCTTGCGTTTGCGCTTATGCAAGAAGGCGCGAAAGTAGGTATTTTAGATGCTGACATTTACGGGCCATCTATTCCTATTATGTTGGGGAACCCTGACGCACACCCTGAAAGTGAAGACAATAAGCACATGCAGCCGCTTATGGCACATGGGCTGGTAGCAAACTCTATCGGTTATTTAGTACCACAAGAAGACGCGGCAGTATGGCGCGGACCCATGGCAAGCAGGGCGTTAAAGCAATTATTAGATGAAACCTTGTGGCCTGTACTCGATTATTTAATTGTTGATATGCCACCCGGTACCGGCGACATTCAGCTTACTATGGCACAACAAGTGCCCCTAACCGCTTCTGTGGTAGTGACTACGCCGCAGGACTTAGCGCTAGCCGACGCCCAAAAAGGCATAAGCATGTTTGAAAAGGTCAATGTGCCAGTACTTGGGCTGATCGAGAACATGAGCTATTACCAATGCAGAGCATGCGGCACCAAAGACTATGTATTTGCAAAAGACGGAGGAGAGGCACTGGCTGAGCGCCATGGTTTGCCACTGTTAGGGCAGCTACCGCTTGATATTCATATCCGCGAACATGGCGATGCAGGTACACCTTTGTTAGTAACCTCGCCTGACAGTGCCTTAAGTGAAAGCTACCGTGAAGCTGCGCGGGCATTGTCTATGCAATTAGCCCTTACCGTTGAACCACGCAAAGGGGCGGTTAAACACATCAAAGGCGACCCAATTGGCATTATTGGGAAAGATTGAAAAAGGGGAAAGATTGAGAAAGAGTGGGTTAAGTAATAACAGGTGACGCACAATAGTGTTGAATGTTTAGTTTAAAGCCTAGTTAGATGCTGAACCAAGGAAAAATAGAGGCAAGTTTTGGCGCTTAAATTCAAAATTGACTAAAACTTTATAAAAATTGCGCAAAAGCAGATAAAACAAGCCTTTGAGCAGTTGAATGCATGCGGTGACATACGCATAATAGCGGCCTAACGAAATGAGGAATACACCATGCGCTTGTGCGACCGCGATATCTACCAACATCTTCAAGATGGGAAAATAAAAATTGAGCCTACACCTAATTATGATCAGATTAGCGGCGTAACGGTAGATATCCGCCTTGGTAACAAATTTCGTGTGTTTGAAGACCATCAAGCACCGTTTATCGATTTAAGTGGGCCAAAAGCGCAGGTACAAGAAGCGCTGGACCACGTAATGAGCGACGAAATTGAACTAGAAGAAGGTAAAGCCTTTTTCTTACACCCAGGCGAATTAGCACTGGCCATTACTCACGAGTCAGTAACGCTGCCGGATAATATCGTTGGTTGGCTAGACGGGCGCTCTTCACTGGCGCGTTTGGGCTTAATGGTTCACGTGACGGCGCATAGAATCGACCCAGGTTGGTCTGGTAACATCGTTCTTGAGTTTTACAACAGCGGTAAATTACCTTTAGCGCTTCGCCCTAAGATGAAAATAGGCGCACTAAGCTTTGAAGTATTATCAGCCCCAGCTGAAAAACCTTATAACGCCAGAGTTGATGCGAAATATAAAGATCAAGCCGGTGCAGTAGCCAGCCGTATTTCGTCAGACGACGAAAGTAAGTAAAACAACCTAAAAAAATTTTTTTGGAAAAGCCTCGTGCGTTTCCCGCTAATTACTGATAGAAAATATAAGAGCAATAATTAGGGCCTATAGCTAAGGCCCTAGCACTTATAATAAAGCGATTAGTAACGGGAAGCGCAATGCACACAAACTCTGAACCTTCTTCAGAAACTCTACAACGAAAGCCAACACGTAAGAATACTATTATTCTTTTCGCGTTTATCGCCTCCGTTCTTAGTGGCATGGGCTTGTGGGCTGTAAATCAGCCCAGCGAAATTATATTTACCGCTGCGATCACCCTTTTTGTAGCAATACTTTGGGTAACCGAAGCGCTCCCCATTCCCGCTACTTCGCTTCTGCCATTTGCGTTATTTCCATTATTCGGCGTGCTGTCGCATAGCGAAGCTGCATCTGCCTTAGGAAGTCATGTCATTATTTTATTAATGGCAGCTTTCATGCTTTCAAAAGGACTTGAACGTGCGAACTTACACAAGCGATTTGCTATTTACATGCTGCGGGTAACAGGCAGCGGCAGCCCGCTTAAACTGGTACTGGGTTTTATGCTCACCACCGCCGTCCTTAGTATGTGGATTAGTAACACCGCCACGGTGTTAATGATGTTGCCAATGGCCATTGCCATTATCAATGCGGTCGATAACCCCCGATTTGGCGTGGCCCTTATTCTAGGTATTGCTTATTCGGCAAGTTTGGGTGGGGTAGGGACGCCCATTGGCACGCCGCCTAATATTATCTTCATGAGCGTGTATGAAGAAACACAAGGTATGGAATACAGCTTTATTGAATGGATGAAAACTGGTGTACCGATTGTTGTTTTAGGTGTGCCTATTATGGCCTTGTGGTTAGCGCGAGGAATTAGAGAAGTGGGCAACATAGATTTGCCTGTACCTAGCGCATGGACTAAAGCAGAAAAGCGCGTGCTTGCCATTTTCGGTACGGTAGCAATGGCTTGGATATTCAGACCTTTTTGGACTGCTTGGATAGGCGTAACCACCATCAGTGATAGCACCATAGCCGTTGCAGGCGTTGCCGCTATGTTTTTTACCAATAGTGGCAATGACAACGGCGAAGTAGACGCAAAAGGCAACAACGACAAGCTACTTAATTGGGAAACGGCAAACGATATTCCTTGGGGAATGCTACTGCTGTTTGCAGGTGGAATTTGTATTGCAAAAGCGTTTATGTCGTCGGGTTTGAGCGTGTTAATGGGCTCTTGGTTAACTGGGCTCGCTACCTTGCCTGTGTTATTGCTAGTACTGGGTATTTGCTTATTCGTGACTTTCCTAACGGAAATTACTTCAAACACAGCAACATCTACATTGCTAATGCCAATATTGGCTGCAGCAGGTTTAGCGGTAGGCGTTGACCCTAAATTACTTATGATACCGGCGGCCATAAGCGCAAGTTGTGCCTTTATGCTGCCAGTAGCAACAGCGCCTAACGCCATTGCGTACTCAACTGAAAAGTTCGATATTAAAACAATGGCAAGAGAAGGAATAATGCTGAACGTGCTGGTGGCCTTAGTTGTAACTGCAGTGTGCTACGTTACGTTAGCCTGATAACAAAAAACGGCAACTAGGTGTTTTAATGCAGAAATTTGCTAAGGTGGTTAGCAATTGAGCGCTTAAACAGGCTTATTGCTAATTCTCGTTGCATTGTGAACAAATTTGAGTAGACTTACTCGCTCTTTCGGTCGGTGTGTAGCGCAGCCTGGTAGCGCACTGTCATGGGGTGTCAGGGGTCGGAGGTTCAAATCCTCTCACACCGACCAACTTATTCCACCCCATTCAATAGCTTACGTTACTTTTTAGGGCTCTACCCCATAAACGGGGGATCAGCATTCACCTTACACGATTGATAACACCATCCCATCCTCAATTGTCACATTATACAGTAGTCGTCAGTCTCACGATTTCCATCATTGTTTTATTAATTCAACATGCAATTAAATCGGACTATTTTGCTGGTACGCAAGATTTATGCAGGTCTGAAATAGCAAAGTTGTCCTTATACCAAACTAGTTATCTCTGAGGTTTACCAACTGAGGACTTAACTATGTCTAAGAAGACAAATAACTCTGATCTGCAAATCACGTTCATACATCAATTTAAACGCAGTACGCGAACCGAATGGCCTGAAAAGTTTAGTGTTTGTTGGTATTTCAATCTAGAAACTCTGAACTATATCTACGAACATAAGAATGAAGTATTTGTCACCGACGGACTTGTTCTATCGGATTGGCTTAGGGAGCAACTGCCTGAAGAATTCAGGAGAAAGTATCTTGAGCCTGGCGAAAGCTCTTGTTGCTTCTGCTTTTCGAAGTTCAGATTACTAACTTCATAAATTCTGAAGAAGTAGACGAATACGAGTTTGAGAATGTGTTCGGGCTTAAGCGCCGCTACTTTTAATTGGAAGCTAATGATAAATGGACTGAATAGATCGAAAAACGTTTAGGGCTGCTTTGCGGCCTTTTTTGTGTTAGTCATTATCACTTTTAATCTGTACTGAGTCATACATGCTCGGCTTGTCCGCAACTGATTGACGGCCGAAAAGAGCAAATAGCGGAAGTGACGTGTGCGCGTAAACAATGGAGGTTAGCTGCTCATGGAATAACTTCTAAACTCATGTTAAATACCATATATTAGTTGAATCGACATTAATGCATTTATAAAGAAATCACTGTGAATTCTCGCTCACAAGCTTCTAGGCTCTATTCGTCGCACAAGGAACAATTAGTGAAATATCATAAGAAAATACTATCAACTATCGGAGAAGTTACTTCAGATCACTTTGCAGAAATGCTTATCGCTACAGTGGTGAATGGTGATGTAGTGGATAGTGTTGGCTATGATATAAAGTGTAAAGACGGAAGGTTAATAGAGGTTCGTTTCCGAGTAGAGGGTACTAATGCAAAACCCCGCGCGTTACCCTGACTCCAACGAAAATGAAGAAGTGTACAGATGTTGTGGCTTTCAGGTTTAACCGGAAATACGAGCCTATCGAAGTCAAACTCGTGCCAAAAATGTCTCTCGAATTCCTGTTCAAAAAGTATCTCCAAAATGATGAAAAAACAGCCCACATTAATTGGGCAAAGTTTTGCGGCTGTTCAGGTGCGGTAGACCTTTTGCCTCAAGTTAAAAAAGTTTTTCAGGCACTTTAAATCTAACAAGGCACTCATTTTGTGGCTCACTGTGAAAGTAAAGGAATCAAGAAATAACAATGAAAACTCCAAGCTCTCTTAATGGGTGGATAAAATTATTTTTAATATTAGGGGCCGTTGCTACATTTGGATGGGGGTATTACAGTTTATTACTATGTAAAATACTTTAGCAGAGACCAAAAAAATTGAGGCAACTAAACCGTTTCTTGAGCGTCAATTAAAGTTGCACTCTGACGCTGCGCAAACTGCTGCAACACTTGCTAAAATATTCATTACTATGAAGCTTTAATTGATAGGGCA
>NZ_JADOEK010000044.1:0-522 GCF_027563165.1 Alteromonas sp. PRIM-21
CTGAGGTATCCCCACAAATAATAGAACGATATCAGTGAGATAAAAAAAGATAGGAACATTCATGACGTTTGGTGATCAGATCAATCGCCAAACATCACCGAGACCAAACAGCCATGAATGCCCTATCTATTGTGAACAATGTCGTATCGCTTGTCAGCTATAAAATGCATAAAACTCGTCGGGATGCGGTAACGGCATGCGTCAAAAGCTTGCTTAATGGAAGCGCTGCAACAGTAACCAGCATAGGTCGAGGGATCAACACTAAAGCCTTTGAAAAACATCGAATTAAACGTGCCGACCGCTTGCTCTCGAACCCGCATTTATTAAGTGAAACGCCGTTTATTTATGCATCTATATGCCAACTATTTTGCGGCAGCACATCACGTCCTGTTATTTCAATTGATTGGTCAGATTTAGACGACCGTAAAGCGCATTTTCTTTTACGCGCGGCAATATCTCTGAAAGGTCGGCCCATCACACTTTATCAAGAAGTACACTGCAACAAGACCAAAGAGAAACCCG
>NZ_JADOEK010000008.1:0-226652 GCF_027563165.1 Alteromonas sp. PRIM-21
ATGTGTTAGGCCTGCCGCCAGCGTTCAATCTGAGCCATGATCAAACTCTTCAATTAAATATATCGAAATATGAATCGTCGTTGTGACACTCTTAACGAGTGCCCACACAGATTGTCTTGTCTAAATTGTTAAAGAACGTTGCGACTTCGTCGCAATTCACCAGAAGCCGTTGCTTCTTAGTGACTCACCCTGTTCGAGTGAGGTGCGCATTATACGCTGGAAGTTTTCGTTGTCAACACTTTTTGAAAATTTATTTTCTGAAGCGTTTCTTCTAAACTCCCGTCTTTACTGGCCTATATAGGTAGTAGAGACTTACTTTAGGAGGGTTGCTGTTTTGCTTTTCCCCCGAAGCGGATGCGCATTTTAGGGAAATGAGCGCTCACGTCAACACTTATTTTAAAAAAAGTGTCATATTGGCTTTGAACGCTTAAATTACCCTCAACATGCGCTTTATTTAAACAATTTAAAGCCCTCAAACTAAACCACTTGTATCTATTAAGCTATAAGAACGTATTTATCGAACCGTTATATATGTTTGTTCGGATACTCACATTAGTTTTAAGTTAATTAAAAAGAATAACTCCATACGCATGCCACAATCCTTTTTAACCAATAATATGATTCATAGTGATTAACAGCGACAGTGTCATTACTCTCTACACTTAGATAAACTACGGGAAATAACCTGCCGATACTTGCTTTCAATTTTGTCAGTATATAAGCATCTGTTAGCGGGGAGTTGGATACGTATTATCAATATTGCTTAACTACACTATATAGAGGTCTATCACGCATTATGAAAACGAGCGTCATTTTTACAACTTATAATTCACCCGCGTGGTTAGAGAAAGTACTATGGGGTTTCTTCGAACAAACCGCAGATAACTTCGAAATTGTTATTGCGGACGACGGCTCTCGTGAAGACACTAAAGCACTTATCCAACGTCTCAAGCAAGAAACAGATATACCTATCAAACACGTCTGGCAAGAAGACGATGGTTTCCAAAAGTGCCGTATTCTTAATAAAGCTATTGTAGCCTCTGAGGGCGAATACTTAATTTTCACAGATGGCGACTGCATTCCTCGAAACGACTTTGTAGAGCAACATCTAAGACTATCAGAGAAAAATACCTATCTTTCTGGTGGGTATTTCAAATTACCCATGAGTGTAAGTAAAGCAATCACACGTGAGGATATCGTAAGTCAGCGAGCATTCAATGTGGATTGGTTAGTTAGTAAAGGTTTAAAAAAGACGCATAAAACGATGAAGCTCACTGCAAGAGGAGCCTGGGCAGAGTTTTTAAATAAGATAAGCCCGGCTCGCCCGACTTGGAATGGACATAGCGCTTCATGTTACAAAGAGCACATTCTGGCAGTAAACGGTTTTGAGGAAACTATGCAATATGGTGGTCAAGATTGCGAATTTGGCGACCGATTAGTTAACTATGGCCTAAAAGCTAAACGCATACGTTATTCAGCTGTGTGCATACACCTTGACCATAAACGCGGATATGTTACGCCTGAAATGCTACAGAGAAGCAAAGCGATACGTGAAGATACTAAAAAGAATAAAGTAATAAAGGCACGTGTAGGAATAGAAGAATCATCACAGTAAAACAGTAATAAATAAGAGTTGCGCCAATGCATAAACCAATTGATAGTTTTAAAGGTGTCTCACCTACTTTAGGAAAGAATGTCTATATTGATGACTCGGCAAGAATAGTCGGTGATGTAGTATTAAAAGATGATGCCAGTATTTGGCCATTGGTTGCTGCACGCGGTGACGTGAACAAGATTCGTATTGGCGCTCGCAGTAATATACAAGACGGCAGTGTTTTGCACGTTACCCGTAAATCAGAGAAAAACCCTGATGGGTTTCCACTTATTATTGGTGACGACGTTACCATTGGGCACAAGTGTATGCTGCATGGCTGCCAATTAGGTAATCGTATTCTGGTCGGTATGGGCGCTATTGTAATGGATGGTGTCGTTGTTGAAGACGATGTGTTCATTGGCGCAGGTACATTAGTACCGCCAAACAAAAGATTAGAGAGCGGATTTCTTTATGTAGGAAACCCCATGCAAAAGAAAAGGCCACTCAACGACGCTGAAATGGCATTTCTAAAACAGTCAGCCGTGAACTATGTAGTATTAAAAGATGAGTACCTAGAAGAAGCGAACTAGTTTCGCTTCTCACTTTGCTCAACAATATCTCTAACCTGTTTCACAATGTCCGAGGTATCAGGTCGCTTTTGTGTCCATATATAGAATGCTTCGGCAGCTTGCTCAACTAGCATCCCTAACCCATCTATTTGCGTATTAACACCTAGCTCAGCCGCATCTCTCATAAAGCGCGTAGGCGAGTTTTTATAAACCATGTCGTAAACCACTTCACAGTGTTGTAAAACACCATCGTTCAAACTACACGGCAACTCATTATTTAAACTAGCGGCTGTTGAATTGATAATAATATGAGGTGCTATCGATGCGATATCTTCAAGAGGCACCACCTGCACTTTTGCGTTAGACGCGGCGCTTGCGACTTCGTCAGCTTTTGCTTTCGTTCTGTTCGCAATAGTCAGTGAAGCAGCGCCCGCTTTTAATAACGGAGAAATAACACCACGGGCTGCACCGCCGGCACCGATAAGCAATACGCGTTTATCTTTAATTTTCACGCCACTATTTAGTAAATCATTTACTAGTCCAACACCGTCTGTGTTGAACCCTAATAGTTCACCAGTGTCACTATTCATTAACGTATTAACAGCTTGTGCATCTTTAGCTGCTTGGTCATCTACTTGTGCTAAGTTAAAGGCATCAAGCTTAAAAGGCATGGTGACATTGCAGCCTACAGCGTTTTCTTGAGCTAAAAACGCTTTGGCCGCTTCAACAAAACCATCTTCAGGCGCAAGTATCTTTTCATAAGAAATCTTTTCTCCAACTTGATCAGCAAACATTTGATGAATAGTTGGTGATAAACTCTGTGCAATAGGATTTCCGAATACAGCGAATTTTTTCATGGGAATACGAGACTTATTTAATATAAAGAAGAAAAGCGATAGTCGTGCTTCGCAGAGTACACCATATGAGCGTATAGGTGGAGAGGAGAAAGTACGAGAATTAGCAAATACGTTTTATGACATTATGGAGACCGATCCACTTGCAAATGAACTACTTGCTATTCACCCTCAGCCATTAGACAGAATTCGTCATGTATTCTTTTTATATTTGAGTTTATGGCTGGGTGGTCCTGACGATTATCAGCAGCAATTTGGCCCCCCCCGTTTGCGTGCACGCCACCTTCCCTACACAGTAACACCAGAGTTAAAGGCGCAGTGGATGTATTGTATGCGCAAAGCCATGTTTAAAACGGTAGAAGATATCGCTTTAGCTCAACAGTTACTTGATGCACTTGATCAACTTGCCAATCACATGGTGAATACAAAATAAAAAAGCGCGTTGAAAGGAATAACCTTTTAACGCGCAAGTCCCCTGTTACTGTCTACGCTCTTCGTGGCGTATAAAGTAGTGCAATTGTGAAAGCTTCAACTGTTAGGTTTAGGCCTTAGAAGGTATAGCCTACCGATATCGTGTACACCCAAGGGTCTATTTCAATATCACTAACCTTTCCAGCAGCATCGCCCACTTTGAAGGTGGCTTCTGTATCAATATCTATGTAACGAACCGATGCGTTCACATGCCACTTAGTATCTATTTGATAGTCCATACCAACCTGAGCCGATACACCAAATGAGTTATCAAGCGATAGGTCGCTTAAGCCCGCAGTTTCATTTGCGCCCGTAAACTCTTCGTCAAAGATAAAGGTATAGTTGATACCTGCACCAATGTACGGCTGAAATGCAGAGCTTGCGTCGTTGAAGTAATAGTTTGCGGTTAATGTAGGAGGAAGGTGCGTCACTTCACCAAGCTGGTTCCCTGTACCAAGAGGGTCTGCAACAGAAAAGTTCACGTCGTGCTTAAAAGGCGTTGCTGCAAGCAGCTCGATATTAATATTATCGGTAATAAAGTACGCAACGTTCAAACCTAGCTGGGTATCATTATCAATATTAAGGGCAACACCGAGGTCTGTTCCACCAGCGACAATGTTAGAAGTAGATTCGTCAGGAGCAACGGTAGTTAGACCGCCACGGACAATCCAATCGCCCTGTTGATGAGCGCTAGCTAGAGGTGAAAGTGCAGCAATTGTAAGACAAAGTGCAGATGCAGATAAAAAGTGTTTGCGCATGATGTGTCTCTTTTGTGTTTAACTAAGATGGCGCTACTTTACGCCCTTGGTTAAGAGAAACATTGATCCAGCGCAAGCTTGGTAACTCACTGAAACAAAGATGATATTCGGACTTGATGCAGATCAAAAAACGCCGTGTGTTCAACTCGCACGGCGTTTTCGTTATTAATGACGTCAGATAAATCGGTAAAAGCGACCTTACTAAATTAAATTCACCAGTCAGTAGGTTTTAACCAATCAGTTAACTTAGCTTCAGCACTACCCGGTGCGGGCGTATAGCAATATTCCCAGCGGGCTAACGGCGGCATCGACATTAAAATAGACTCTGTGCGCCCTCCGGTTTGTAATCCAAACAGGGTACCGCGGTCGAATACTAGATTGAATTCAACGTAGCGACCTCGGCGATATAGCTGGAAGTCTCGCTCTCTTTCACCAAAATCGGTTTGCTTACGGCGTTCTACAATAGGAACGTAAGCATCAATAAAGCCATTGCCTACCGCCTGCATAAACGCAAATGACTGTTCAAAGCCCAACTCATTCAGGTCATCGAAGAACAACCCTCCCACGCCGCGGGTTTCGTTGCGATGCTTTAAATAAAAGTAATCGTCACACCACTTTTTATACTTAGGGTACACATCATCGCCAAACGGCTTACATAATTTCTTTGCGGTATCATGCCAGTGCACAACGTCATCTTTGAACGGGTAAAACGGCGTTAAGTCAAAACCACCACCAAACCACCAGATAGGTGCTTCACCTTCTTTTTCCGCAATGAAAAAGCGAACATTTGCGTGTGACGTCGGGATATACGGGTTATGTGGGTGGATAACAAGTGATACGCCCATTGCTTGAAAGTTTCTGCCCGCAAGCTCAGGACGATTTGCCGTTGCTGATGCTGGCATTTGGCTGCCAAACACGTGTGAAAAGTTAACGCCGCCTTGCTCAATCACCGCACCGTTTTTTAAGACTCGAGAGCGACCACCGCCGCCTTCTTCACGCTGCCAACTGTCTTCGACAAACTGACCTTTTCCGTCGGCGAGCTCGAGGGTTTGGCAGATTGTGTCCTGCAGCCCTAGTAGATAGCTTTTTACTTGTTCTATTACTTCAGCGGCATTTTTACCGTCCAGTAATTCTGCTGATGTCATGCTCTTATTACCTCTGCTGTGTCACCATCGCGAATGGTACTGGGTTTAGTTGCACCACCTACTGCACCGTCAACGTAGAAAACGGAATCAGCGAATACGGCTTTTGCCTCTTCAGTAGTGGTGGCTGGCGGTTGACCGGTTAGGTTAGCACTTGTAGAAACAAGTGGCTTCCCTAACTTATTGCACAGCTCTACTACTACTGGATGATTAGTTACGCGCACTGCTATTTTACTATGCTTACCGGTTAACCAAACAGGCGCCGATGACGACTTAGGTAATAGCCAAGTGTTCGGGCCAGGCCAGCTTGAGAAAATATCGGTGCGACGATGTGGTTGTATGGCATTGTCGTTAACATAGGGCAATAGCTGACTGTAATTAGCAGCTATTAAAATAACGCCCTTTTCTACTGGTCGCTGTTTTATCTCTAACAGCGCATTTACCGCTGCTTCATTGTCTGGGTCACATCCGATGCCCATCACCGCTTCGGTTGGATAAACGATTAAACTTCCCGCTTCAAAAGCGGCAACAACAGGGTCTACTTCAGATGTATTAGCCTCAACGGGTGTAAACGTATTCACGTTCCCATTTTGGGTATCAGACATGGTTTTGATCTCTTTGTATAGTTCTTGGTTTAGTTGTTCGTTTAGTTAATCATATAACTACTTTTTAAAGCCACAACTAGGCTGAGGGCACTGTAGCTGCCCCTTTTTATCTATCAATACTCCCCAACCGCAGTCTGGGCAGCTTTCACTTATCGGCGTGAAATTTAGCACATATCGACATTGTGGATAATGATTACACGCAAAAAACTGTTTACCGTATTTATTAGTACGCGAGATCAAATGCCCTTTCTTACATTTTGGGCAATCTACCAAGGTGTCTTCTTTTTCTTTAATGGGCTCTATGTGATGGCACGTAGGGAAATTTGTACAGCCAATAAACATACCAAACCGCCCCTTTTTTATAGCAAGGTCAGAAGAACATTCGGGGCAAGCTATACCATCTAAGGTTTTAAGAATAGTGGTTTGTTTATCGTGAAGCGGCTTACTGAAGTTGCATTCAGGGTAGCCCGTACACCCAAGGAACGGGCCTGATTTACTGTTCTTTATATGAAGGGGCTTGCCGCACTCGGGGCAGTCTCCGAAATTATCATCTAGAGCATGCTCGTGCGCTGAAAAAAGTGAGTGGTCTATTTTAGACATGTATTAGACGTTAAGGCCTTAACGCGCTGTAATTTCACAGCGCATTTTGTAAGTAAAGATTTAAGTACCAGTGACTACGACTGCATTAATGCAGCACGCCATCTGGTTCTTCGAACAAAAGATCTTCCATTTGCGCGTAGGCTTTCTCTTTGCCAGGTACGTTGAATAGTACCATTAGCACAACCCACTTGAGGTCTTCTAAACAGAACTCATTGGAATCGATTTCCATAACGCGGTCTATCACCATTTCACGCGTAGACGCGTCTAGTACATTAACCTGTTCTAAGAACATAAGAAAACCACGACATTCTACATCTAAACGCATCTGTTCTTCGTGGGTGTAAATACGACTTAGGCTGGTGCTAATCCCTTTACAAAAATACGGTTTTATATCCGTTTCTTGCAGAGCCGCTAGCTTTTCTAACCATGCGAGGGCTTTATAAATCTCATCGTGATGGAAACCTGCGCGCACAAGTTCTTCCGTCAACTCGTCTTGATCAACACGAATTTCCGTTTCACTGTGTATGAAGTTTTCAAACAGATACATGAGGATATCGAACATATTATTTTCCCCTCAATTTAACGTAACCACCAGGGACAGCGGCTACTAAACCACGCAACTCATATTCTAATAATGATGCCATTGCTTGCGATACTGATAAGGCATTGCGCTGGGCTATAACATCAATAGCGGTGATGTCATAATCCACACTAGCTAATAATTTATCGGTTGCCAAGTTATTCGCTGCACTTTTTTCGTTTTGCTCGTTAACATCCAAGCCCAGTTGTTTAGGCTGAAGACCAATTTCATCAAGAATATCGTTAATATTAGTTACTAATTTGGCGCCCTGTTGGATTAACAAATGGCAGCCTTCAGAGTACGCGTGAAAGATACTACCAGGCACAGCGAATACTTCTCGCCCCATATCTGCGGCCAAATTCGCAGTTATCAAGGTGCCACTCTTAATTTTTGCCTCTACCACCAAGGTTCCAAGTGATAACGCAGCGATAATTCGGTTTCTGCGGGGAAAGTGCCAGGGTTTAGGCCCCTGCCCTGGAAAAAACTCTGTGACGGTAACGCCCTTGTCATTATTTATTGCCTCGTAAAGCTTGCGATTTTTAGCGGGGTAGACCTTTTCAGGCCCCGTGCCCATCACTGCGACTGTTCCTGTACTTCCCGACAAAGCGCCTTGATGCGCGGCACTATCAATGCCCATAGCAAGGCCACTTGTTACGGCAACCCCGTTATTAGACAACCCTAATGCAAATTCACTGGCGATACGCTTACCCTGTATGCTAGCCCTTCTGCTGCCCACAATGGCAATTTGCGGGCTTCGCAGCAAACTACTATCACCCGTTGCAAATAGTACTAGAGGTGGACTGTCCAATTGCTTTAACAATTGAGGGTAGTATGAAGACGAATAGGAAATAATGTGTCTATCATCAGCCGCTTGTTGCCATAAGAAAGCAGCATCAATAAGGGGCTTTGATATTTGATCTGCCAGCTGTTTCACAGCGTCGGGAAGCGATGATGCATTACCGGCTAAATCAGCAGGAGATAGTTGATAATGTTCAAGAGTCTGTAGCCAGGTCTTAGGGGAGATGCGCTGAGCCGATGCCAGTGCCACCCATGCGAATAGCTCGCTGTTTGATTGAGAAGTGTACTGTTTCATTGTCGCTCCTTTGTGAGCGACAATGAAACCTACAGCGTCTAAGGCTTAGCGACAATAAAGCCGCGCTTAATTCCTTTATTCGCTCTTGTTATTAATCCATAGCTTGCCGCATCGAATGTTTTAAAAACAATCACCTCACCTACTTTGAGTGCGGGCTGTGCTACCGTATCAATAAACCACTCACCACCGTTTTTAGCACCGGGTTCATCAACATAACGCGGGCTATCTTCATCGATAATGGCTGGGCCTTGAGCATACACCCCCAGTACTGTGCCTGGCGCTACATCCATTGCGCCAAGGTCAACAATAACAACATCATATTTGCCAAGTAAGTCGTGATCATGCAAGTCGCCTACTACTACTCCTCGTTGTGAGGTAGCCGGCGTAAGCTCGAAACCTTCTGGATGAGTAAAGCCCCCGGCCATCAATTTGTCACCACGTTTTGCTTCTTGATTGGCGTCATCAATAAACAGCAGCATGGTATCGTCTGCTTGGTCTTTCTCTACCAACGAAGCATTGGATATATGGGTGACCTGAATGCCTAGCGTTTCTCCATCTAGGTTTTTGATAGTAGCGTGTTTTCTAATTACTCTGTACTGGTCGTCAGTACTGAATTGTTGCTGACTAAGCACAAAGTCATCTGAAGCAAACCTTACATTTCCGTCTTGATTACCTAGGAGTCTAGGTAAGGCTGAATAGTCGTCTTCGTCTAGCAACATATGTTGTCTTACAAAAGGAGAGATAGTTGTCCAAGACAGGACGTCGACAGGTTTTGGCTTTATTCGCTTATCGGTAGACGGAGACAGATTGTAGGCGAGCTTGTCGCGCTTCACGCTTAAAACAGGCTGACCATCAATGAAACCTACAACGATGACATCACCGGGATAGATAAGATGAGGGTTATCTATTTGCGTATTCGTTCGCCATAGCTCTGGCCATAGCCAAGGCTCGTTAAGAAAAATATTCGCAATTTCCCATAGGGTGTCGCCACGCTTCACCGTATAGGTTTCTGGCGCAGTGTCTTTTAATTGAAGCGCGAATGCAGGCAAAGACAAAAGCACTCCAAGAATAAATATTGCTGCACGACGCGCGTATGTTAATCGCTTTTTCAAATTGACCACCTGCAAATTATTCACTGTCATTTATTGTTGATTTTTCAGACAATAGCACTATATCGGCAGAAGTATGTATTCTTGTAGGGTTTAGGCAAAAAACTGCACGAAACCACCCGATATACGTTAGAATAGTAACTTAATAAGCACTGTAAAGCGTGCTGGCAATTAGATCGTATATGAATTTATACAGCGAAAAGGTGAAGTAAGCGAGAAATGGCAATTTTAGACGTATTAAGTTTTCCTGATGAACGTCTTCGCACGGTAGCTAAACCCGTAGAAGAAGTTAACGACGAAATTAAACAATTGGTATCGGACATGTTCGAAACCATGAAAGACGAGAACGGTATTGGCCTTGCAGCGACGCAAGTTAACCGCCACGTTCAAGTTGTTGTAATGGACGTATCGGAAGATCAAAACGAGCCTCGCGTATTTATTAACCCTGAAATTATTCGTAAAGATGGTTCCACAATTAGCGAAGAAGGCTGCTTGTCTGTACCGGGTAACTACGCCAAGGTTGAGCGCGCTGAAGCAATAACGGTTAAAGCGTTAGATGAGAATGGCGAGACCTTTGAGTTAGATGCCGAAGGCCTGCTGGCTATTTGTATTCAACACGAACTCGATCATTTAAAAGGTAAGCTTTTTATCGATTATTTATCGCCACTTAAGCGCCAACGTATTCGTAAAAAGCTTGAGAAAGAAGCGCGTCTTGCCGCAAAAGCCTAGGGAATAACGTGACAACTCCATTAAAAGTAATTTTTGCCGGTACTCCGGATTTTGCAGCTAAACATCTATCGGCGTTGTTAGAGAGTGAGCACGAGGTTATTGCTGTCTACACTCAGCCTGATAGGCCCGCTGGCCGTGGTAAGAAACTCACAGCCAGTCCAGTTAAGGTGCTAGCTGAAGAAAATGCCATTCCTGTGTATCAGCCTCAGTCGTTAAAAGCGCCAGAAGCACAAGAAGAGTTAGCCTTGCTAAATGCCGATTTAATGGTGGTGGTTGCTTATGGCCTAATATTACCTACTGCTGTGCTTAACGCTCCTAAGCTAGGTTGTATTAATGTCCACGGTTCTATTTTGCCAAAGTGGCGCGGCGCAGCTCCAATACAGCGCGCTATATGGGCGGGTGACGCTGAAACAGGTGTAACCATAATGCAAATGGATGAAGGTTTAGATACTGGTGATATGCTGCACATCGCCACATTACCTATTACACCTGAAGACACTAGCGCCACTTTGTATGACAAGCTTGCAGAACTAGGACCAAAAGCATTAGTTGAAGTTGTCGACAACTTTGAAAGCTATAGGCCTACGAAACAAGATGACGCTATGGCCACCTATGCGAAAAAGCTTTCTAAAGAAGAAGCGCTTATCAATTGGGCAGACGATGCCAAGCAAATAGAACGAAACATTCGTGCCTTCAACCCTTGGCCAGTAGCGTGGATGAAGGTAGAAGATCAAAATGTGAAGGTGTGGTCAGCTACCGTTGTTACACTAGATAAAGAGGTTAAGCCAGGTACGATCGTTAGTGCTAATAAAGAAGGCATAACCATAGCAACAGGGCGCGACGCACTTTGCATCACAACACTTCAAATTCCAGGTAAAAAGGCGCTACCAGCGTCAGACGTTATCAACGCTCGCCAAACGTGGTTTGAAGTGGGCCGTTGTCTGACACAAGCGGACTAAACGTGAAACCATTACCCCTTCCCAAACAAAAAAACCTGCGCGCAGATTGTGCGTGGGTCATTTATCAAATTTTAGAACAAGGCAAGTCATCGCGTGAATGCCTAGAACGCGTTCAACGCAGACACAACGCCAAAGATAACGCATGGATTCAAGAGATGTCGTTAGGGGTAATGCGTCGCCTTCCTCTTTTACAGCACTGGCTGCGTTCTTTGTTAGATAGACCCTTAAAAGGAAATAAAAAGGTTATTGAACACCTTATACTTCTTGGCTTGTACCAACTTAACTTTTCACGGGTTAGCAATCACGCTGCAGTAGGTGAAACAGTTGCTGCAGCGTCTTATTTAAACGCAGCAGCGCTTAAAGGTTTGGTGAATGCGGTATTACGCAATTTTCAGCGAGAGAACCTTGCCGACAAAAATGTAGACGATGCCATTATAAACAGCGGTTTACCTAAGTGGCTGTTTAAGGCAATAGAAAACGCCTATGGCGCCGATGCAGACCAAGTGCGTAGCGAAACTAACACTATGGCTCCTATCTGGCTTCGTGTGAACAAACTGCAAACAACATTGGCAGCATTTACCGAGGCGCTAGATAGTGTTGGCGTAGAATATACCCTTAGCGACAATCACGCAGATGCAGTAATTCTGACTAAACGTGAAGACATTACAGCTCTGCCTGGCTTTGATAAAGGGCACTTTGCGGTGCAAGATGGCGCAGCGCAATTAGCCGCACACTACTTACAGCCGCAAGCAAATGAGCGTATTTTAGATTGTTGCGCCGCACCAGGCGGAAAAACAGGGCACATTGTTGAATGCGCCCCGGATACTGAATACGTGTTGGCACTTGATGCCGATGCTACACGCCTAAAACGCGTAGAAGAAAACATGACGCGTCTTAAACACGTCGTGGATATTAAGCAGGGTGATGCCGCTAACCCAGAAACTTGGTGGGATGGAAAGCCATTCGATAGAATATTACTGGATGCACCCTGCTCTGCTACTGGCGTCATACGTCGTCACCCAGATATTCGCTGGCTTCGAAAATCCAATGACATCGACAATTTAGCGCAGCTACAACGCCGTATATTAGATACGCTGTGGGGCCTATTAAAACCAGGCGGTACCTTGCTTTATGCAACCTGTTCAATTTTACCAAAAGAGAACATGGCACAAATACAGCAGTTTCTAGCCGACACGCCAAATGCCAAGTTATCGCCTGTAGTGAAAACAGAAACCATAGATAAACCTGGACGTCAGATAACGCCAGGGGAACAACAAATGGATGGTTTCTATTATGCGAGGCTGGTAAAGTCGGTAGACTGAGTTTAATAGTTGTGCAGGTTACATAGTTATGGCCTGCACAGATATGAAGGCAAAATAATAACGATGAAGATCATCATTTTAGGGGCCGGACAAGTAGGCGGAACTCTTGCTGAAAACCTAGTAGGTGAAAATAACGAAATTACCGTTATTGACTCTGACCCCACTATTCTGCGCGCGCTGCAAGACCGCCTTGATTTGCAGGTTGTTACAGGTGTGGGTTCACACCCAGATGTATTGCGCAAAGCCGGTGCGGAAGATGCTGATATGCTGATAGCCGTAACCAATAGTGATGAAAGCAACATGCTTGCCTGTCAGGTTGCCTATAGCCTTTTCAAAACGCCCACAAAAATTGCCCGTGTACGCTCAGAACAATACATTATTTATCAAGAGCAGCTATATAAGCAGCAAGACATTCCGGTAGACCACATTATTGCCCCAGAGCAACTGGTAACCAAAGCAATTAAACGCCTTATCGATTATCCCGGTGCCCTTCAGGTTGTTGAGTTCGCAGAAGGCAAGGCAAGCTTGGTAGCCGTTAAAGCCTATTACGGCGGCTTATTGGTAGGCCACGCGTTATCTGCGCTTAAAGATCACATGCCTAATGTGGAAACCCGGGTTGCAGCAATTTACCGTCGCGGCCGCCCTATTCGTCCACTGGGAACAACGGTTATAGAAGCAGATGACGAAGTGTTCTTTATTGCCGCCACCAAGCATATTCGTGCAGTAATGAGTGAGCTTCAAAAGCTCGAGTCTAGCTACAAACGCATTATGATAGCCGGCGGTGGTTTAATTGGCGCAGGGTTAGCGAAGAAGCTTGAACACAATCATAACGTTAAGCTTATTGAGTACAGCCCAGAGCGTGCAAAATATCTATCTGCCAACTTAGATAAAACCATTGTCTTCAGTGGTGACGCGTCTGATCCTGAATTGCTTAGCGAAGAAAATATCGAACAGGTCGATGCATTCATTGCAGTTACCAATGACGATGAAGCGAATATTATGTCGGCCATGCTGGCAAAGCGTATGGGCGCGCAAAAAGCCATGGTGCTTATTCAGCGAAGTGCTTACGTAGATCTCGTTCAGGGAGGCGAGATAGACATTGCGTTTTCACCACAACAAGCCACGATTTCGGCACTACTTACGCACGTACGCCGTGGTGACATTGTTAACGTTTACTCATTACGTCGTGGCGCCGCAGAGGCTATCGAAGCTATTGCCCATGGCGATGAAAACACATCTAAAGTGGTTGGCAGGCAAATTGGCGACATCAAGCTACCCCCTGGTACGACTATAGGTGCTATTGTTCGCGACGAACAGGTAATTATCGCCCATAGTGATACTAAGATAGAAGCGAACGATCACGTCATTTTGTTCTTGGTAGATAAGAAGTACATCAATGATGTAGAAAAGCTGTTCCAGCCCAGTGCATTTTTCTTTGGCTAGCGCTATACCCCGCTCTTTTAAAGCTTCGCAAAGGTATTCGGGTACAGCGATTCGAATATAGACTTATAAGGCAAAGGGCGATGAATATCGCCCTTTTTTTAGCTGGTTTTAAACCGTAAGATTTAGCAAAGCCTTCAATTCTAGATATTAGCTTCGCCAGAACGTAGGCGAGAATAGTACCAGTAATGAGAAGACTTCTAGTCGACCAAACACCATACCCGTTATTAGGATCCATTTACCGGCATCAGTTACATCGGCATAATTTGCTGCCACACTGCCTAGGCCTGGGCCTAAGTTATTTAGCATGGCCGCCGTTGCAGTAAAAGCACTGAGGTTATCTAAACCTGTAGCAATTAGACCTATCATTATTACCACAAATACTACCGCATAAGCCGAGAAAAACCCCCATACAGCTTCTACCACTCTGTCCGGCATGGCGCGGTCGCCAAACTTTACACTGTACACGGCTTTAGGGTGGATAAGTCTATCTACTTCACGCTTACCTTGTAAAAACAATAAGCACACTCGTACAACCTTTAAGCCACCACCTGTGGAGCTGGCGCAACCGCCTATGAAGCTAGAAAAAATAAGCATTATGGGTAAAAAGGTAGGCCATACAGAAAAGTCAGTAGTGGCGAATCCGGCCGTCGTGCTAATGGACACGGCCTGAATCATAGCCTGATCTAAGGCTTGCTCAGCGGAACTATAGTAGCCTGATAGAGTTAGTACTAGAAAACAAATACTAATTAGCGACGCTTGAATAATAAAGAACGCTTTGAATTCTGGATCTTTAAAGTAGCCTTTCACTGAGCGTGAACTTACCGCGGCGTAGTGCAGCGAGAAATTCAGCGCAGCAATAAGTAAAAAGACTGTACAAACCACGTTTACCATGGGGCTGTTGAAGTACCCTAAGCTCGCATCATGGTTAGAAAACCCACCAATGGCTACGGTTGAGAATGCATGGCAAATAGCATCAAATACATTCATACCTGAAAGCCAATATGCCCCCGCGCACGCAATGGTGATAGTTAGGTAGATATACCATAGGTGCTTTGCCGTATCGGCAATACGCGGCGTCATCTTATTATCTTTAACCGGGCCCGGCGTCTCAGCTCGATACAGCTGCATGCCCCCAACACCAAGAATAGGTAATATGGCAACGGCTAGTACAATGATACCCATACCGCCTAGCCACTGAAGCTGTTGACGGTAAAATTGCACTGAATGAGGAAGAAAATCTATCCCTTCGATAACCGTAGCACCTGTGGTCGTCAGGCCAGAAAACGATTCAAAAAAAGCATCGGTTACTGTCATGCTAGGTTGCTCAAGCAAGATAAGTGGAATTGCACCCACGCTTGCCAGTACTGACCAAAATAGCGCGACTATTAAAAAACCTTCTCGCGCTCTTAAGTCATTTTTTTGCTGACGATTGGGATACCACAAGGCCATGCCGCCAATGACACAGAATATAAAAGCGAGAGTGAAAGGAAGACCGCTACCATCTTGATATATCAACGACACAATAGCTGGTGGGATCATGGTTACGCTAAAAAGCGCTATTAGTAACCCGAGTATTCGTATGATGGCACGGTAGTGCATTGTTTATTATGCCTTTATTTTTATAGCGCGCATAAGGGCTTAAGTGCCCTAGTTTTAATGTTTTTTAAACTGACTTCAAAAAACAAACGTCGTTACCTAAAACAGAAAAGGTAATCTCAATGTGTTTCGTATAGGGTTTTGATTATAGGACTATAATCACTAAGGGGAAACCTTTGTCTCCCCACAACATCAAGCTAATTATATAGAATGAAGCTTAACTTTTCGGTTCAAAAAAGCCAGCCCCAAGCTTTCTATTTCATGGCAAGTACAGTCTTAACCATTTTGCTAATACTCGCATTCGCTTCACTAACACTTTGGGCCAACATATAGGCAGGTGTGGTTACCAGCTTTGCATCATTATCCACCACAACCTCATCTACCGGACACTCCACATGGGTGGCACCTAAGGCATTCAAGCCGCAAGCCGTGGCTTCATCGTCGCCAATAGTTAGCTTAGTCTTGTTGCTATACACTTTAGCGGCTAATGCGGGTGCAATACACGCATAAGCTGCAGGTTTTTTAGCTTGTGCAAATGCCTTACAGACCTCAAGAACCTCTTCATTAAAGGTACATTTATCACCGTCTACAGCAAAGGTGCATAGGTTTTTCGCCGCACCAAAGCCGCCGGGCAATATAAGTGTATCAAATGCATTAACGTCACAATCAGTGACAGGCTTTATATTGCCTCTGGCTATCCGGGCTGACTCTACCAATACGTTTCTGGTTTCACCTTCCGCCACTTCACCAGTTAAGTGATTGACCACGTGAAGTTGCTCTACATCAGGCGCGAAACATTGATAAGACGCCCCTTCTTGCTCAATGGCTAAAAGCGTTAATACCGCCTCATGTAATTCTGCCCCGTCGAACACACCACTACCACTTAAAATAACGGCTACTTGTTTCATATTGTCCTCCTAGACGTTATGCCATCTACTTATTCAAAATTTGGCTATTAAACACACAAGTGTACAAAAAAAGTTCTTATAAATACGTGTATACAATGTTAACGGTTATGCTACATTACTTGACCAACTTGGTTAAACCAAAAATAAACGTACACCAAGTTATCCACACAAAATGGAATGATTAGTAGCAGGTACGCTGTTTTCACACCTTAGTCTCATTCCCTTATTTTTCTTGATTTAGAAGGTGATCTTTAACTTGACAAAGATCATCCGGATCACTGTGCCTGAAACTTTAGATCACAAAGTTATCCACAGGCAAAATATGATCGGCTGTCACCTTTAATCTTCCTTCATGATATGGCGATCTGCCCTAGCCTGTGGCATCCTTGCGCTCATATTGTATATTGGAAAATCGCCCGCTATGCCAGATTCTAAAAAGCCTCCATTTATTCTTGTCGATGGATCGTCATATCTCTTTCGTGCCTTTCACGGTTTACCACCATTAACGAACTCAAAAGGCCAAGATACCGGTGCCATTTATGGTGTTGTGAACATGCTCAAAAGCTTGATCAAGCAATACAACCCTACGCACATGGCGGTAATTTTTGATGCTAAAGGAAAAACTTTTCGCGACGACATCTACAAAGAGTATAAAGCGAATCGTCCACCTATGCCGGATGAGCTAAGAAGCCAGATCGAACCATTACATACCATCATTAAGGCAATGGGCTTACCTGTCATTGTCGAGTCGGGTGTAGAAGCGGACGACGTTATAGGTACATTAGCCAAACATGCCACAGAGAAAGGTATTGATACCCTTATCAGCACCGGTGACAAAGACATGGCGCAATTGGTGAATGAACATGTCACCTTGATCAACACCATGACCAATCAGGTAATGGACGTTGAAGGTGTAAATACTAAGTTTGGCATTCCACCAGAGCTTGTGATCGACTTTCTTGCACTAAAAGGCGACAAGGTAGATAACATACCCGGCGTACCTGGTGTAGGCGATAAAAGTGCTCAAGCCTTACTTAATGGTATTGGCGGTATCGACGATATTTATAAGAATTTGGATAAAATCGCCGATCTATCGTTTAGAGGTAGCAAGTCAATGGCGGCTAAAATGCAGGAGTACGAGGAGCAAGCTCGACTCTCTTATACCCTAGCCACTATTAGCATCGATCTTGACCTAGAGTATGATGTTGAAGCCTTGATGCCTAGCCAAGCTGATAACGAACAACTTCGCGATCTATTTGCTGAGTATGAATTTAAACGCTGGCATACAGAAGTAAGCGCGCTTATGGCGGGCGGTGATACCTCAAATAGTGAAACGACTAGCAGTGAAGATAACAGCAGTGCACAAGAAAGTGAGCAAAGTACTTCGGTAGATATCGACAAATCGAAATACGAAACCGTGCTTGATGAAGCGCGCTTTAACACTTGGATCGCTAAGCTTGAGAAAGCAGAGTTAATTGCCTTTGATACCGAAACGACTAGCCTTAATTACATGGATGCCGAATTAGTTGGCGTTTCATTTTGTATAGAAGAAGGTGAAGCAGCTTACGTACCTGTAGCCCATGATTACCCCGATGCGCCGGCACAGCTATCGCGTGAGTTTGTACTAGAGGCATTAAAACCTATTTTGGAATCAGACAAGGTTATCAAAGTAGGCCAGCATATTAAGTACGATAAAAATGTATTAGCGAACTATGACATAACCTTAAATGGCATTGGCTTTGACACCATGCTTGAAAGCTATGTACTAAACAGCACCGCCCAGCGCCACGATATGGACTCACTAGCTCTAGCTTATCTTGGTCATAAAACCATTCACTTTGAAGAAATTGCTGGCAAAGGCGCAAAACAGCTTACCTTTAACCAAATTGACCTAGAAGAAGCAGGCCCATATGCAGCAGAAGATGCTGATATTACGCTTCGCTTACATAACGCTATTTGGACAAAGTTAAAAGATATTCCGGAACTTAAAAACTTGTTGATAGACGTTGAAGTTCCTCTTGCGTGCGTTCTTTCTCGCATGGAGCAAGAAGGCGTACTGATTGACAGCCAGAGACTTAATCAACAAAGCCAAGATCTTGCTAGTCGTATTGCCGAGTTAGAAAGTGAGGTTCATGAGGAAGCGGGCGAGCCGTTCAACTTAGGCTCAACAAAACAGCTTCAGCATGTTCTATTTGAAAAGATGTCGCTGCCAGTTATCAAGAAAACGCCAAAAGGCGCGCCCTCTACTTCTGAGGATGTACTTCAAGAACTGGCGCTTGAGTATCCGCTGCCTAAAAAGATCATGGAATACCGCGGCTTAACTAAGCTAAAGAATACCTACACCGATAAACTTCCTAAGATGATCAATCATCGTACAGGTCGGGTGCATACGTCTTATCATCAAGCGGTAACGGCAACAGGGCGTCTTTCTTCAACCGATCCTAATTTACAAAACATTCCTATTCGCAATGAAGAAGGTCGTCGCGTACGTCAGGCTTTTGTTCCAAGGGAAGGAAATAAGTTTGTCGCAGCTGACTACTCTCAAATTGAGCTGCGCATTATGGCGCACCTTTCTGGCGATAAAGGCCTACTTGATGCCTTTGCTCATGGTAAAGATATTCATAAAGCAACCGCTGCGGAAGTATTCGGCGTACCGCTTGATGAGGTAACGACCGAGCAGCGACGCAGTGCGAAAGCGATTAACTTCGGCTTAATTTACGGTATGAGTGCGTTTGGACTATCTAAACAACTTAATATTCCACGCAATGAAGCCCAAAAATACATGGACCTTTACTTTGAGCGCTACCCTGGTGTGCTTGAATATATGGACTCTACTCGTGAGAGTGCAAAAGAAAAGGGTTATGTAGAAACGGTATTTGGTCGCAGGCTATACTTGCCTGATATTAAAGCCAGTAATGGCGCACGCCGCAAAGGTGCGGAGCGCGCAGCAATCAATGCGCCAATGCAAGGTACGGCGGCAGACATTATTAAAATGGCCATGATTAAAGTTGACGACTGGATCAGAAAAAATGCATCTGACGATGTAACCATGATGATGCAAGTGCATGATGAATTGGTTTTCGAAATAAAAGAAGACAAGGTTGAGACCTATGTCTCTACTATTACTGCACTTATGGAAAGCGCAGCTACGCTTAATGTACCACTGGTTGTTGAGGCTGGCGTGGGCGAAAACTGGGATGAAGCTCATTAGTTTGGTAATTAGATTACAGTTTTCACATTAAAAGGCCGTTCATTTTCATTAAATTTGGTAATTTAATTACATAACGCCCTTGCCTTTTCTGTGCTTTGTTGTAATATTACACATGTAGGGTACAGAGGTGAGAAAGCTGTTTTCAAACCTTTGCTTTAACCCCGACAGTTTTGTCGGGGTTTTTTTATGTCTGTAGAAAACAAATAACCTTTAAATATCAGACACATAACAATTTAAGTGATTTTTCTTTCTATTTTTCCTGAACTTCTTTGATTACTGCTACTCTATATCTACGGTTTTTATGTGTTTTCTCTCAGTTTACGCCTCGCTCTATGCGGGGCGTTCTTTTTTTTAGCGCATCTAGTTTTCCCACTAAATACACTAAGTCAGCACAAGTGAAATTCACTGTTAACCTTACTGGACTTCACTATCGGATGTGTCTTCATCAACTGATTTGTCCAACCCAAACCATGAATCTAAGATACGCTCTAGCTCCGGTAAACCATGTTTATTTAATGATGAAAAGGTTTGTACCGTCACATCACCCATAAATGCCATAGCAGCTTCACGGGCCATTAATAGTTGTGCTTTGCGCTTTCCGCTTTTGAGTTTATCGGCTTTAGTAAGAAGCGCGAGTACTGGAATATCTGATGCCACAGCCCAATGAATGAGGTCTTGGTCTAAATCCTTAAAAGGATGACGAATATCCATTAGTACCACCAAGCCTTTTAGCGACTTACGCTTTTGAAGGTATTCACCTAATGACGCTTGCCACTTCTTTTTCATCGCAACCGGGACTTTAGCAAATCCGTAACCCGGCAAATCGACAAGGCGCAAGTCTTCCTCTAATTCAAATACATTGATTAATTGAGTACGACCTGGTGTTTTACTGGTTCTCGCCAAGTTTCTTTGACGGGTTAGTGTATTTAGCGCACTCGACTTGCCCGCATTCGAGCGACCCGCAAACGCAACTTCAATACCGCTGTCATTCTTTAAATGACGAATGTCAGGTGCACTCGTAAAGAATTTTGCTTTGGTGTAATACGACATCTAGACTTACCTCCACATGCGTCTCAACCTTCGGTTTACAGTTTTTTAATGAATAAACCAGCTAAAAACCATAGTTTTATCATGGAATAGGTTTTTCTGACGCGTTAAATGTGTAAAATACGCATGATATCACGTATATCACGCGAGCCGTTGGATCCATTTAAGAGATTTATTATGAAAAAACTGTGTTTGTTGGTGTGTATGTCTTTGGGTTTGAGCGCAACTGCTATGGCAGAAGGCGACGCCGAGGCAGGTAAAGCGAAATCTGCAGTATGTGCAGCCTGTCATGGCCCTGATGGCAACAGCATGATTGACATGAACCCGAAACTTGCTGGCCAGCATGAGAAGTACATTGTTAAGCAATTAACCGAATTTAAACTTGCCTCTCAAACGGGTGGCGAGGAAGGTCGTAACAATGCTGTGATGAACGGCATGGCTGCTCCCCTATCAGAGCAAGACATGAAAGACCTAGCTGCTTATTTCTCAAGCCAAGAGCCTAAAGCGGGCGAAACGCCTGAGCAATATGTAGAAGCTGGACGCGCACTTTATCAAGGTGGTGACGAGTCACGTGGCGTAACAGCATGTATCGCTTGCCATGGACCTAAAGGTAACGGTATGGCATTAGCAGGCTTCCCTGACATCAGCGGACAGCATGCTACCTACACTGCATCTCAGCTAAAAGCTTTCCGTTCTGGTCAACGCCACAACGATATGAATGGCATGATGCGTGATATTGCGATGAAATTAACCGACGAAGATATCGAAATTTTATCTTACTATATCGCAGGCTTACACTAAGCCTTACCGTTTTCACACATTGTTGTTAAATTTTTGTTACCGAAAAAGTTGTATTTTAAAATTATTCGTGTAATCTAACGGCGTAGTTTGTAGGTGCCTTTGAAAATCTACAAGCTAAATAACAAGAATAATAATAAAAATGCAGCATGGAAGACGGGATAAAGAGCCACGAGGGCCAAAAACAACAATACAGCTCTGCTAAAAATAAAAATAAGGGGAGCACAGCTAGGGAAGCCAGCTACACATAGATGTGTATAACGGGAGAGGTGTCATCTGACACTCATACAATGTAAGGTGATGGTGAAAACCATCACCTTTTTCTTTTTTAGCCCCTTTATTAATATCCGCCCTTTATGTCTTGTCCTTTATGTCAAAGCGCTAATACATCGTCTCACTACCATACTGATAAAAAGCGGGAATACCTTCATTGTAATCAATGCGACCTTGTTTATGTTTCACCTGCATTCCTGCCGTCAAAAGAAATAGAAAAACAGGAATATGACCTTCACGAAAACAGCTTCGAAGATGAAGGATATAGAAAGTTTTTAGGAAAGGTTTTAACGCCGCTTTCACCTTTTATAAAAGCGAGTAACGCGCCAGCGCTATCTGGATTAGACTTTGGCTGTGGCCCGGCGCCTGTTCTCGCAAGCATGCTGTCAGATGAAGGGGTGAATATGAGTACATACGACCCCTTCTATGCCCCGACCTTAGAGGTACTTGAGAGAAGCTACGACATGGTAACTTGTACTGAGGCTATCGAACACTTTCACGCCCCACACGTGGAATGGGCGCTGTTCAACAAACTTGTTGCCCCTGGCGGGGTTCTTGCCATCATGACAAAACGCGTGCTCGATAAAGCCCGCTTTGCAAATTGGCATTATAAAAACGACATCACACATGTAAGCTTCTTCAGCGAAAAAACCTTTCACTACCTAGCGCAAAGAGACGGCTATGACGTGAGTTTTCCAGCAAATGACGTTGTCCTATTGAAGAAGCGCTAAAATAGATTATCTATGACTACCTTTATGGTGTATTGATTTTTAACCGCACACCCAAAGATCAATACGTAGACACTAATTCGCGCTATAATAGCGTTGTTTTTTCACTCTCTTTGTTATTTGGAAATTATGGCACGTTCAAAGAAATCACGTAAAGTCGGTCAAATCGGCGTTCGTAAAGACCCTGACTTTAAACCTAGCGAAAACCGTAAATCAGACTCGCCTCGCCCTAAAAAGCACAAGGGCAAGCCTGCAGGTAGTCGTCACAATGTTGAACAGAAAAAAGTAACTGGCAAAAAGAGTGCTGAGAAGAAAGATCCTCGTCACGGCAGTAAGAAGCCTGTTCAGCTTGTAAAAACAGTAACGCCAACCCCTGCTCAAAAGAAAAAGTACGCTACTCCAGCCCAAGAGTTGGCCGCTCTAGAAGCAGACCAACGCTTAACAGATTTACTTGATAAGCTTGATGATGACAAGCCGCTTACTCGCGAGCAACAAGCATACGTAGATGAAAAAATGGCGCGCCATCGTATTCTTTGTGATCTGCTAGGTATAGTGGAAGAGGATGATGAAGACGACGATATGGATCCGTTTAACGATTTAGACGCTATTAACATCGACGACTTCAAGCATTAATAGAAACAGGAAAACGTTATGCTTTGGGCAGTACTTTCAGGCATTGCGCTACTCATTATTGTTGGGCTTGGCTTTTACGCAGGCAAACTGCTGTTTATGCTGAAGCAGCAGAAAGCTCGACAGGAAGCCGCAAGGCAATCTCGCATTGCTAATATCACCGATAGCATCATAGTGATTGCTAAAGCAATGGAACAACAACAATGTGATTTATCAGAAGGTGTTATTCGCATCGTTAATTTGCTTAACGCCCTTCCTATTAATTCACCACCTGACTTTAAAGCGCAGTATCCGCAAGTTCACGCACTTTTCACCGAAGTTAGTGGCTTTGCGATTTTAGAGGCAAGACAACAACTTCCCAAAAATGAGCGAAGAAAACAGGATATCGCACGAGAGCAAATTGAGTCTGAATACGAGTCTAAGGTATTGGATGAATTGCCACCGCTTAAAACCTACTGTGAAACCTTGATAAGCGCTCAATAAGAATGTAACGCTATTGCGTAAAAACAAAAGCTTTAGCGTCAGGCATATATAAAAAAGACCGAACATCACTAGGTGCTCGGTCTTTTTTATGAATTAATTTCTATATTCAATGTTGTGTCCCTTACCATATCACTTTATCGCTAAGTCACAGGTACGCTGATAACAGTGACACCCTACTTCGTGATCATTTACCATTCCCACTGCCTGCATAAAAGCGTAGCAAATTGTTTCACCTACAAAATTAAACCCGTGCTTTTTTAATGCTTTTGACATCGCTTTCGATGCGTCGGTAGAGGTTGGGGCCTGCTTAAAGTTATCCCAAGCATTTATCACAGTACGTCCGCCTGTGAATTGCCAAATAAACTCGCTAAATGACTGTGTTTCTTCTATGGCCAGATACCCTTTAGCATTTTTAATAACAGACTCTATTTTGAGCTTGTTTCTGATTATACCGCTGTCGTGCATTAGCCTTTCGACATCAGTAGGGCCCATCATCGCGATTTTCTCAGGATCAAACTGGTGAAATGCCCGCTCAAAATTCTGCTGCTTTTTAAGGATAGTTAACCAAGACAAGCCTGCTTGCTGACCATCTAGGCATAATTTAGCAAACAGCGCTCGGCTATCTAGCTCAGGTACACCCCATTCGTTGTCATGATAAGCCAGATAAATAGGGTCATTGCTCACCCAACCGCATCGGTGTAATGGCTTGTTTTGTGCTGTTTTTAATTGATTGGTCATGGCTTAAGATTAAATCCTTGTTGTGAAGTGGCATATTGCCTGTATTCGTGACGTTTTTTCACCCTTTACACCTACATACTATGCCTCACAAATTGTATACTATCCCACCTCAATTTTAAGTCAGTTAACTAATAAGCAGCGGATGTATGCAGAAATACGATATTAAAACCTTTCAAGGGTTGATCCTTGCGCTTCAAGATTATTGGGCGCGTCAGGGCTGCGTTATTATTCAGCCTCTGGATATGGAAGTGGGTGCAGGTACTTTTCACCCTATGACATTCCTACGTTCTTTAGGTCCAGAGCCAATGAGTAGCGCCTATGTTCAACCATGCCGTAGACCCACCGATGGTCGTTACGGTGAGAACCCAAATCGCTTACAACATTACTATCAGTTCCAAGTAATGCTTAAGCCTTCACCTGATAATATTCAGGAGTTGTACTTGGGCTCTTTGAAAGAGTTAGGCTTTGATCCGCTGGTTCATGACATTCGCTTTGTAGAAGACAACTGGGAATCACCAACGCTTGGTGCGTGGGGACTAGGCTGGGAAGTATGGCTTAACGGTATGGAAGTGACTCAGTTCACCTACTTCCAACAAGTAGGCGGCCTTGAATGTAAGCCTGTTACTGGTGAAATCACCTACGGCTTAGAGCGACTAGCTATGTACGTTCAAGGTGTAGATAGTATCTATGACCTAGTATGGACTGACGGCCCAATGGGTAAAGTCACCTATGGTGATGTATTCCATCAAAACGAAGTAGAACAATCTACGTATAACTTTGAACACGCCAACGTGGAAGCCCTGTTTAGAACTTTTGATGAGTGTGAAGCCGAAAGTAAAAAGCTAATTGAGAACAACCTTCCGCTACCTGCTTATGAGCAGGTTATGAAGGCATCTCACGCATTTAACTTGCTTGATGCACGTCATGCTATTTCAGTAACAGAACGCCAACGCTATATTCTTCGCGTTCGTACGCTGGCTAAAGCGTGTGCAGAGAGCTATTACCAAGCACGTGAAGCACTAGGCTTCCCACTATGTAACAAGGAGGCATAAGCGTGCGTACAGAAAATTGTTTAGTTGAATTAGGTACTGAAGAGTTACCACCAAAAGCACTTAAGTCTTTGGGCGAAGCCTTCGCCACACAATTTGAAGCAGCACTTAGCCAAGCTGACTTAAGCTTTGACTCAGTTAGCTGGTTTGCAGCCCCTCGCCGCTTAGCAGTTTACGTTTCAGGTCTTGCTGAAGGTCAGGCTGACAAAGTGGTAGAGAAGCGCGGCCCAGCAGTATCCGCGGCATTTGACGCTGATGGCAACCCCACTAAGGCAGCTCAAGGTTGGGCACGCGGTAACGGTATAGACGTTTCTGACGCAGAGCGTTTGGTTACGGATAAAGGTGAATGGCTTCTTCATAAAGCACATGTGCCTGGTCAAACTATTGCTGAGTTGTTAGAAGGTTTGATTAATCAAGCAGTAAGCAAGTTACCTATTCCAAAGCCTATGCGCTGGGGTAACTACAACACTCAGTTTATTCGCCCTGTGCACACCCTTTGTGTGCTTTATGGAAGCGAAGTGGTTAACGTTTCAGTATTGGGCCTAACAAGCGGCCGCGTTGTTCAAGGTCATCGATTCCACGGCGAAGGTCGTTTTGAGCTTGATCATGCTGACAACTACGCCTCTGCATTAGAGCAGCAATATGTGTTGGCAGATTTTGAGGCGCGTAAAGATAAAGTGCGTCAGCAATTAGAAGACGCAGCCAAAAACTTATCGCTTAAGCCAGATTACGACGAAGAACTGCTGGAAGAAATTGCTTCTTTGGTAGAGTGGCCTGTAGTGCTGCAAGCAGGGTTCGATAAAGGTTTCTTAGAAGTGCCGAAAGAAGCACTTATCTACACAATGAAGGACGACCAGAAGTATGTGCCGCTGCTTGATAGTGATGGCGCTCTTTCTAATACTTTCTTGTTTGTGACAAACATTGAAAGCCATGACGCATCTCAAGTTATCTCAGGTAATGAGAAGGTTATCCGCCCTCGCCTTGCCGATGCAGAGTTCTTCTTTAACAGCGATAAAAAGACAACGCTAGAAAGCCGCCTTGAAAGCTTAGAAACCGTGTTATTCCAAAAGCAGCTTGGTACGCTTAAAGAAAAGTCTGAACGTATTTCTGCCCTATCGGCGTTTATCGCTTCGCAAATAGATGCGAATGAAACGCAAGCTGCACGAGCTGGTCTTCTAGCTAAAACCGACTTAATGTCAAATATGGTTATGGAGTTTCCAGACGTTCAGGGCGTTATGGGTAAATACTATGCGCTAAACGACGGTGAAGATGCGCCTGTTGCTGAAGCACTGTATGAACAATACATGCCGCGTTTTGCTGGTGACGCCCTTCCTAGTTCTGGCGTAAGCGCATCAGTAGCCCTTGCTGACAAACTTGATACACTAGTTGGTATATTCGGTATTGGCCAGCTGCCAAAAGGTGATAAAGACCCATTTGCGCTTCGTCGTGCAGCCATCGGTGTTTTACGTATTGTTACCGAGCTATTGCTGCCTTTAGACCTTGAAACACTTGTAAGCAAAGCAATCGAAGTATATGGCGATAAATTAACAAATGCTGAAACACAAACGCAAGTTGTTGATTTTGTATTAGGTCGCTTCAATGCCCTCCTACAAGATCAAGCCATCGCCATTGACGTTATTCAAGCCGTAGCAGCCCGTCGCCCTACTAAGCCATCTGATTATCTAGCTCGTGTCCATGCGGTTGATAAATTCAAGGCATTAGAAGAGGCAGAGGCCTTAGCCGCCGCTAACAAGCGCGTAGCAAATATTCTTGCTAAGCAAAAAGTAGATGTGACTAACTCGGCTAACATTGATGAGTCACTTTTAGCTGAAGATGCTGAAAAAGCGCTTTATGCTGACTTAAAAGCCGCACAAAAAGAAGTGGATAACGCGCTACCTTCGCATGATTACACACGCATTTTGTCGGCACTTGCTACGCTACGTAATGTAATCGATAACTTCTTTGATAACGTAATGGTTATGGCAGATGACGAAGCAGTTAAGAATAACCGACTTGCTTTGCTATCGCTTTTAAGGCAACTTTTCCTTACTACCGCAGATATTTCAATTCTTGCGAAGTCATAAGGCTAGTTAACGTTAATGCAGTTTAATGCTGCAATAAATGAAAGCCCAACCCTTACGTTGGGCTTTTTTATAAAGGGAGAAACTGTGAAAAAGTTACTAACTATTGCTTCTATGTGCATAGCCCTGTCGGCGTGCTCAAGCAGTGGAAGTTTTAAGATCCCAGAAATAGCACCGGAAGTGCCACGCATTCAATTTGAAAACATGTTTTTAAGAGGCGTGTTTAATTGGTGGGAAGCGGATCCAAGCTATAAGTTCAAACCATCAGATTCGGGTTGGACTGTAGATGTTGAACTGATTGCCGATGGACAACCTTACGATTTCAGATTGTCTGATGCAAAATGGACGCCCTCACAGAGCTGTGGAGGCAAATATAAAGGCCAGCCGGTAATGCTAGGCTCTACCGCCTATTTAGTCTGTGAGCAAGGCTCAGAGAACTTACAATTCACCCCCTCTACTACAGGTACTTACCGCTTTACTGTAAACCCTGCTAGTGCGGGAGAAGTCGCATTGGTAGTGACCAAAGTTTAAAACGAATGCCGCATTACAGCGGCATTTTTTAACGTATATCATTAATTATTTAATTCATTACGTCATTACGGTGAACACACTATAACGTTACTGTCTTTTATATCGCGTTTTCTCGTTCTCTAGACATAAAAAAAGCGACCAAGTGGTCGCTTTTTTTCAAAAGGCTAATCTACTACACGTCTAGGTTTTCTACCTTCAGCGCATTCGCTTCGATAAATTCTCTACGCGGCTCTACCTGATCGCCCATTAGCGTTGTAAACAACTGGTCACAACCAATAGCATCTTCAATGGTAACTTGAAGCATACGACGGCTTTCAGGGTCCATGGTAGTTTCCCAAAGCTGCTCTGGGTTCATCTCGCCTAACCCTTTATAGCGCTGGATGTATTGACCACGTTTCGCTTCATTCATTAACCACTCTAAAGCGTCTTTGAAAGACTCTACTGGCTGTTTACGTTCACCACGCTTAATGTAAGCGTCTACACCCATCATGTCATTAATAGCTAAGTTAAGTTCTTTCAGACGCTGGTACTCAGACGACTCAATGAATTCATGGTCGATAATGTACTCATAATCGATACCGTGCATACGCATGATGATCGTGATGTAGTATTCGCTCAGCTCAGCATCAGTACGAATTTCATAACGGTATGTAGCACCATCATTTTCACGCTCTGTTAACTGTTCAACGAAGTGTTTTGCTACGTGCTCTAGAGCCGCTTCGTCTTTTAAGTCTTCTAGATTTAGCGTAGGTGTATACAGCATGCGGTAAAGAATAGCTGAAGGCATTTT
This sequence comes from Alteromonas sp. PRIM-21, assembly GCF_027563165.1. Classification (NCBI taxonomy): domain Bacteria; kingdom Pseudomonadati; phylum Pseudomonadota; class Gammaproteobacteria; order Alteromonadales; family Alteromonadaceae; genus Alteromonas; species Alteromonas sp. PRIM-21. The sequence continues at coordinate 28,692 of NZ_JADOEK010000008.1, forward strand.
GCGCTTCATACGCGCAATCATTTTCTCTACTGACTGATATTGCTTAACTAGGTTTTCTAGCCCTACACCGCTGATGCCTGGGTCGTCATCGCTCGTGTGCAATGATGCCCCATCAATAGCGATACCTGTAAGGTAATTAGTCAAAGCGTCATCGTCTTTTAAATACTGCTCTTGCTTACCTTTCTTCACTTTATAAAGCGGAGGCTGCGCAATATAGACATAACCACGCTCGATGATTTCAGGCATTTGACGATAGAAGAAAGTTAAAAGAAGCGTACGAATGTGAGAGCCGTCTACATCAGCATCGGTCATGATAATGATGCTGTGATAGCGTAGCTTTTCTGGGTCATATTCGTCACGACCAATACCACAGCCTAATGCCGTGATAAGCGTTGCAACTTCTTGTGAAGAAAGCATCTTGTCGAAACGTGCTTTCTCTACGTTAAGGATTTTACCTTTAAGCGGCAAAATAGCTTGGTTCTTACGATTACGACCCTGCTTAGCTGAACCGCCCGCCGAGTCACCCTCCACTATGTATAGTTCGCTTAGTGCAGGATCTTTTTCCTGGCAATCAGCAAGCTTACCTGGCAGACCAGCTAAATCTAGCGCGCCCTTACGGCGTGTCATTTCACGAGCTTTACGGGCAGCTTCACGCGCTCGCGCAGCATCAATAATCTTACTAGCAATAATCTTACTTTCAGCTGGGTTTTCTAATAAGAAATCGGCGAGTTTTTCATTCATCGCAGATTCAACTGCAGGACGAACTTCAGAAGATACAAGCTTATCTTTTGTCTGTGAGCTAAATTTCGGGTCAGGCACTTTTACTGAAATTACAGCTGTAAGACCTTCACGAGCATCGTCACCACTGGCATTGGTTTTCGCCTTTTTATTCAGGCCTTCCTTTTCCATATAGTTGTTCAGCGTACGCGTCAACGCTCCACGGAAGCCTGCTAAGTGAGTACCGCCATCTCGCTGTGGAATGTTGTTAGTAAAACAGAAAACGTTCTCTTGAAAGCTATCGTTCCACTGCATTGCAACTTCTACAGCAATGCCATCTTCCTGCTCGCTTGCGAAGTGAAACACTTTTTGATGTACAGGCGTTTTCTTTTCATTCAAATATTCAACAAAGGCCTGAATACCACCTTCGTACATGAAGTGGTCTTCTTTACCGTCACGTTCGTCTTTCAAACGAATTGACACACCAGAGTTTAGGAATGAAAGTTCGCGAAGGCGCTTAGCAAGAATATCGTAATGGTACAGTGTATCGGTGAACGTATCCGAACTTGGCCAGAAACGAATCATTGTTCCCGTTTTGTCTGTATCGCCAGTAACTGCGAGAGGCGCCTGTGGAACACCATGCTGGTATTCTTGCTCATGGGCTTTGCCTGCGCGACGAATGCGTAGCTTTAGGCGACTAGAAAGTGCATTTACTACCGATACACCTACGCCGTGAAGACCACCGGAAACTTTATATGAGTTGTCATCAAATTTACCGCCTGCGTGAAGTACCGTCATTATCACTTCGGCTGCAGACACGCCCTCTTCGGGGTGTAATTCTGTAGGGATACCACGTCCATCGTCAGACACAGAAACTGATCCATCACTATGGATTTGCACAGTTATTTCAGAACAGTGTCCCGCCAGTGCTTCATCGATAGAGTTATCGACCACCTCAAATACCATGTGGTGTAGTCCGGTACCATCATCAGTATCACCGATATACATACCAGGACGCTTTCTTACTGCATCTAATCCTTTAAGTACTTTAATACTGGACGAGTCGTAGTTGTTCTCTTCTGACATACTAGCTTTTACTCCTCTTTCACGCTTCCATGTTCCACGTGAAACATTTTCTTTTCGTTGTATTTTTGTATAAATGCGAGTTGCGTGGACTCTATTGCAGTAACGAAAACCTGCGTATCCATTTCGAGCAACCCATCAATAAATTGTTCTCTTTTATCTGCGTCTAACTCAGCACCTACATCATCAAGTAGGAATATACTTTTTCGCTGCGTTGCCGAGTTGAATAGCTTTGTCTGTGACATTTGTAGTGCAGCCACAGCCATTCTAAGCTGACCTCTCGATAAAAGCTCCTGAGCACTTACCCCGTTCACTTTAAGCCTTAAATCAGCTTTGTGAGGCCCAGAAGAGGTATGTCCTATTTTACCATCATACTCACGCTTTTTAACTAAGCTTTCTGATAAAGCGACATCTTTTTCCCACCCTTTATAGTAACTTAATTCCACGTCAAAGTTTGGAAGAAATTCTTCTGCATACTGTTTAAAAATAGGTGTGAGCCTATCGACGTATTCCTGGCGTGTTAAAGTTAAAGTCTCACCAAGCTCGGCAAACTGTGTTTCCCAATACTGGTTTTGTGGTGCGGACAAGCTTGCTTGCTGTTTCAATAGTGCGTTTCTATGTTTTAAAAACTTACTGAACTGGTTAGCAAGAGACTGAAATTGATGTTCCACGTGAAACAACCCCCAATCACAAAAACGCCGACGTTCAGATGGCGAGCCTATTATGAGGTCTGTACTTTGTGGCGTAAAAAGTTGAATAGGAACTAGGCTGACTAAATCAGACAGTTTATTTGAGTGTGCGCCATCAATACTACAGATAAATGTTTCGTTTCGACTTCTTTGAAAGCCGAGCTTCAAGTTTTCTTCGGCTTCAGTTTTACAGGAAGCAAAAACGCTAAAGCTGTCTTGTCCGTTCTGAATAACTGAATTGTGTTTATTCGTTCTAAAAGAACGACCAAAACCTAGATAGTAAAGCGCTTCAATTAGTGATGATTTTCCACTGCCATTCGCACCTTTAATTATTGTTAAGGAGGGTGAAGGAGAAAGCGTTACGGAGGTAAGATTACGAAACTGAGTAATCTGGACTCGGTCCAGTTTCATGAGGCCACACTAAAGATAAAAAAGAAGCGATAAATAACTAAACTTATCGCTTCTTGGATTGGATATGTAAATAACAAAATAAAGTCGTTATAAGAAAAGGGGCAAATACTTTTATAGAGAAAACTATAGTCGCATTGGCATAATTACATATAACGCGGCATCATCAGCATCATCTTCAATGAGCGCACTCGCATTTGAATCAGACAGGCTTACTTTTACGCCATCAGAGCCTAACGCATTTAAAACATCAATGAGATAGGCAACATTAAAGCCTATTTCTAAATCATCGCCCTGATACTGAACATCAACGATTTCTTCTGCTTCTTCTTGCTCTGGGTTATTTGCCGTTATTTTAAGTTCAGCAGAAGAAAGGTTTAATCGTACACCTCTGAACTTTTCATTAGATAATATTGCAGCCCGTGAAAATGCATCTTTTAGGACCGCTTTACTCGCAATAATTTCCTTGTCACCATTCTGAGGTAAGACACGGCGATAGTCTGGGAACCTACCATCTACTAATTTTGAAGTGAAAATAAAATCGTTTGAAAATATGCGTAGGTGATTAGCACCAATTTGTACTTTTAGCGATTTGTCATCTTCGCTAATAAGACGAGAAATTTCTAATACACCTTTACGAGGAATAATCACTTGGCGAGCCGGTAACGCAGTTTCATAGTTTAAACGGCAAAGTGCTAAACGGTGACCGTCAGTAGCAACGGTTCGAATAATATTCTCTTCCGTTTCAAGAGACATACCGTTTAGATAGTAGCGCACATCTTGTTGCGCCATAGAAAAGCTGGTTGCGTCGATGAGACGTTTCAAGTCACTACACGTTAATTCAAATTCGACCTCGCCTTCCCAATCTTCAAGATTTGGATAGTCGTTAGCAGATAACGTAGAAAGTGTGTAGCGACCTCGACCCGCGCGAACAAGCGCTTTGCTTCCGTCCAAAGAAAAATGAATGTCTGTTCCTTCAGAAATACCACGGATAATATCAAACAGCTTTTTAGCTGGAACAGTAATTTCACCTTCGGTGAATTCGCCCTCTAGCTTTACACTAGAAATTAGCTCGACCTCTAAATCTGTACCGGTAAGCCAAAGTGCGTCCTCACTAACTTTAATAAGAACGTTAGAAAGAATTGGCAACGTATGTCGACGCTCAACAGCACCTGACACTAATTGTAGGGGTTGTAAAAATTGTTCGCGGCTTATAGAAAATTTCATCGCAGTGCTATCTCGCCTCTAAAGTCGTGTTGTTAGGAAGACAAAGTCCTAATGAGGTTCTTATAGTCCTCTTTTATATCATGACTTTCTTCTCTTAGCTGCTCTATTTTTCTACACGCATGCAAAACGGTAGTATGGTCCCGCCCACCAAACGCATTACCTAATTCAGGCAAACTGTGATTAGTTAGCTCTTTAGCCAGCGCCATCGCTACTTGGCGAGGTCGTGCTACACTACGACTACGGCGTTTAGACAAAATATCAGCTACTTTTATCTTATAATAATCGGCAACAGTTTTCTGAATATTATCAACGGTTACCAACTTTTCTTGAAGCGCTAATAAATCGCGTAGGGCTTCACGTACGAAATCAATAGTAATTGGGCGGCCCGTAAAGTTCGCATTTGCAATAACTCGGTTCAAAGCGCCCTCTAGCTCACGTACATTCGAGCGTAACCGCTTAGCGATAAAGAACGCTACTTCATTAGGTAAATGTATGCGGTTTTCAGCTGCTTTACGCATCAAAATTGCAACACGAGTTTCTAGTTCAGGTGGCTCAATAGCAATTGTTAAGCCCCAACCAAAGCGCGACTTCAATCTATCTTCTACCCCGTCAATCTCTTTGGGATATCTATCAGAGGTCAAGATAATTTGCTGGTTACCTTCTAAAAGAGCGTTAAACGTATGGAAAAACTCTTCCTGCGAACGCTCTTTATTTGCAAAAAATTGAATATCATCGATAAGTAGCGCATCGACGCTTCGATAGAAACGTTTAAAATCTTCTATAGCATTATTTTGAAGCGCCTTAACCATATCTTGTACAAAGCGCTCAGAATGCATATAAACAATTTTGGCATCGCCATTGTTTGCCACAATACCATTGCCTACCGCATGCAATAAGTGAGTTTTACCTAAACCTGTTCCACCATAGATAAACAATGGGTTATAAGAGCCGCCGGGATTATTGGCAACTTGAGTCGCCGCCGCGCGTGCTAGTTGGTTAGATTTACCCTCGACGAAATTATCGAACTGATACGTCGGATTAATATTACTCTTATGTTTCATCGCTTCAGGGATCGGGATCACCTTTGGCGGCGTTGACGATCGTGGCGCATGATTACCGTAATGATTTTGACCATTAGGATCTACATTTCTTGCAGCTGTATTATTCTGATCAGCTTGCTGTGAATAAGCGCTAAGATCCTTATTCTGATCTTTATAGCCTAAGTGATCACCACCGTTAGACCCCATCGCCGCATTACTCTCTTGAGGTAAGGTAGGCTGACGCTGATACGATGAATGCTGAACCTGGGTCTCGTCGTTGCGGTTAGTAAATTGTGGCGCGCTGTAATTCGAATTAGACGCCTGATTCGGTGAATTCACAGTAGTAGTATTATTGGTGTAGCTGCCACCATCTGTACTATGTACTGAACCAGCGGCATTACCCGCTGTCGGCTGAGAGCGATTTACGCTATTGCGACTCATCACCTCTAAACGCAACTGGGGTGCATCGGCTCCAGCAAATTCCCTTAGCAGAGCAGTAATATTATTTAGGTACTTGTCTCTTACCCAATCAAGCACAAAACGATTGGGAGCATATAGTGCTACAACACCGCCCTGCTCTTCACAAACAAGCGGTCGTATCCACATACTAAATTGCTGCGTAGGTAGTTCTTGACGCAGTCTTTCAAGACATTGGTTCCACAAGGACATGGTACGTTGTTAGCTCCCTTAACTCGCTAAAAAACCACCCTTTTGAAAGCCAAGCATAGAATAGCAGGCACTGAAGCGCGCCATTAGAAGAAAATAGCGTTGGAGGTGTAGAGTAGCAGCGAGAAATTTAAGTTTTCGTTTTAATCGCTGTGGATTATCTTACGTTATCAACACAATGTAAATGGCGATCCCGATCGATCTTTTCGATCAAAAACCTAAGTCGTTGAATTAATGGACATTAACCTTTAGATCAAATCTAACTATAACAAGAAAAAATCATTCTAAATTTCACTAAGAAAACCGCTAGATCACCTTGCAATTTATATCTAACGTTATGTTTTTCACAATCCGCTGTGGATAACCTGAGTCAAATTTATGCGTTATTCACAAGTAAATTGTGTAAAAAACAGTGTTATCGTTCAAAAAACAGCATAAATTGTTCACTTATTCGTCCGAAAAGCAAGAATATCCATTGACAGCAGGCCCCGAGATCTCTAGAATTCAGCGTCCTTTTTCGATGGGCTTTTCTGGTGAAAACACCACATTGTTCTGGCAACAGTATAATGTGTTACCAAAAACGCCTATGTTTAACTAAATATAAGTGAGACTTTGGTCATGAAAAGAACATTTCAACCGAGCAATCTAAAGCGCAAGCGTTCTCACGGTTTTCGTGCTCGTATGGCGACTAAAAATGGTCGTAAAGTACTAGCAGCTCGCCGTGCAAAAGGCCGCGCTCGTCTTTCTGCTTAATTAGAAAGACGCCAAAAGTGGGTGAGAATAATTTTTCAAGGGAGTTGCGTCTGTTAACTCCCACCCACTTTACCTATGTGTTTGATGACGCAATCCCTGCTGTATCCCCCTCTTTTACTGTTCTAGCTCGAAAAAATACACTCTCTAATCCTCGTTTGGGTATTACGCTTGCTAAAAAACGTATTCGTAAAGCTCACGATAGAAATCGGTTAAAGCGATTAGTCAGAGAAAGTTTTCGGCATAAGCAGCACAACTTACCCAATGTCGATATTATCGTTATTGGCAAGTCAGGCGCTGACAACCTTAGCAACCAAGAAGTTTTCGCTACATTGGACAAGCTATGGAAAAAATTAAACAAGCGTTGCGGCAACTCTTAATTGCTGTGCCTTTGGCCTTGATAAAATTTTATCAATGGTTCATTTCCCCTATATTAGGGCAACGATGTCGTTTCCATCCTTCTTGTTCTTGGTATGCTATAGACGCATTAAAAACACACGGATTAGTAAAAGGCGGTTGGTTATCTATTAAACGCATATTAAAATGCCACCCTTTGCATGCCGGCGGATATGATCCAGTGCCGGAAAAACAACAAGATAAACACTCAAAATAAAGAGACCTCTATGGAATCGCAACGTAGTTTTCTGATAATTGGCCTAGCGCTAGTTAGCTTTTTGCTTTGGCAATCATGGCAAAAAGATTATGGGCCGCAGCCAGTTGTGCCTGTTGAGCAACAACAAACGCAAGAAACATCACAAGGTGTACCTTCATTTGATGACAATGGTAGTGAAGATGTACCTAGCAGTGATAGCGTGCCCGCTGCACAGCCTATTGCTGCGGCGCAAAACACAAACCGTATTATTGAAGTAAAAACCGATACGCTTGATTTACGCATCGATTTGTTAGGCGGTGATGTAGTATCAGCAGACTTACTTAAGTTTCCAGTAGAGCAAGGTTCAGACATTCCTTACAGCCTGCTTCGCTCTGGGAACGGTCTATATGTTGCCCAAAGCGGTCTTATTGGCGCACAGGGCCCAGATGCAAGCAGCAGTGGCCGCCCTGTTTACAACGCGCAAAATGAATTCTATGAAATGACGGGCGACACCCTTGTTATTCCTCTTACTTGGAAAAATAATCAGGGCTTGGCTATCACCAAAACCTTCACTTTCACTAAAGGTCACTACGACGTAAACGTAAGTTATAGTGTTGAAAATGGTACCGGCAGCGCAGCAACGGTTCAGCCGTACGCACAGCTTAAGCAAGTGATGGAGTTTGAAGACGACGGTAACATGTTTATGCCAACGTACCGTGGTGCTGCTTATTCAACAGAAGACGATCGCTACCAGAAGTACTCGTTTGACGAGATTGAAGATGACAACCTTCGCGAAACCACAAAAGCGGGTTGGGTTGGCATGCTTGAACATTACTTTGTGTCAGCGTGGGTACCTTCACAAGAACAAACCAATACGCTTTATTCACGTAACTTAAAAAATCAGTACGCAGTAATTGGTGTGTTATCACCTTCTGAAAGCGTTGCTCCTGGTGAAACTAAAACGATTGCGTCTACCCTATACATGGGCCCGAAAGACCAAGATAAGCTTGCCAATATTGCTCGCGGTTTAGACCTGACTGTTGATTACGGCATTCTATTTTGGATTTCACAACCGCTGTTTGCCCTGCTTACCTTCCTGCATAGCTTAGTTAATAACTGGGGTGTGGCAATTATCCTTATCACTATTGTAGTGAAAGGCGCAATGTATTGGCTAACCAAGAAACAATATGAATCAATGGCGCGCATGCGCAACCTAGCGCCTAAGATGCAACAACTTAAAGACCGCTTTGGCGATGACAGACAGAAAATGTCACAAGCCATGATGGAGCTATACCGCAAAGAAAAAGTAAACCCGATGGGCGGCTGTTTACCCCTTCTTCTGCAAATGCCTATCTTCCTAGCCCTTTACTGGGTACTAATGGAAAGTGTTGAACTACGCCATGCAGACTTTGTGCTTTGGATCACTGACCTTTCTACAAAGGACCCATACTTTGTACTGCCTATTCTAACAGGCGCAAGTATGTACCTATTGCAAAAGCTTCAGCCGACCACCATTACTGATCCAATGCAGCAAAAAATCATGCAGTGGATGCCGGTAGCAATGAGTGTTTTCTTCCTGTGGTTCCCTGCAGGTCTGGTACTATACTGGCTAGTAAGTAACGTGATTACCTTGGTTCAAGCCAAAATGATTTATGCTTCCATGGAGAAGCGGGGCATCAGCAGTAAATAACACGCTGATCAATAAATTATACAGCCCGCCTATGCGGGCTGTTTTGTCTTAAAAGATAGAGGATTAACCTGTGCCATCATTTGATATTGTTTCAGAAATCAACATGGAAGAAGTTCGTAACGCCACCGAGAACGCAAGCCGAGAGCTATCAACGCGTTTTGACTTTCGCGGCATTGACGCGAGCTTTGAGTACAAAGATAAAACCGTGGTTATGAAAGCCGAAGCTGAATTCCAACTTCAGCAAATGGAAAGTATGTTTAGAACGGCGATGTCTAAGCGCAATGTAGACACCTCTTCGATGGATGTGAAGCCTTATGACGCTCACGGTAAAACTTATCGCCAAACCATTGCGTTTAAAGAAGGTATTGAGCAACCAACAGCAAAGAAAATTGTAAAGCTTATCAAAGACGCCAAAATCAAAGTGCAAACGGCTATTCAAGGCGAAGAACTTCGCGTAACAGGCAAAAAGCGTGATGATTTACAGCAGGCAATTGCGCTAGTTAAAGAGTCGAACTTAGGTCAACCTTTTCAATTTAAGAACTTCCGCGACTAATTTATGGAATCACTCACCCTTTCTACCGACACCATTACCGCACAAGCAACGGCCCCGGGTCGTGGCGGCGTGGGTATAGTGCGCGTATCAGGCCCAAAAGCTAAAGCTATTGCTGAGGCATTAGTACCTAGCGCGCTCACACCTCGTCTTGCAACCTATACACCGTTTATTGACGCCAATAACAGCGTAATAGATCAAGGCATAGCCCTATTTTTTAAAGGCCCAAATTCATTTACCGGAGAAGATGTACTTGAATTACAGGGCCATGGCGGTCAGGTAGTGATGGATATGCTGATTGATGCTGTACTAGCTACAGGTCATGCTCGCTTGGCCAACCCGGGTGAATTCAGTGAACAGGCCTTTTTGAATGATAAGTTAGATCTTGCACAGGCAGAGGCAATTGCCGACTTAATTGATGCAAGCTCGAAACAGGCAGCGAAAAGTGCACTGCGTTCACTACAGGGTGAGTTTTCCACACAAATCCAAACGTTGTCTGACCAAATTGTACATCTTCGTATGTACGTAGAGGCCGCCATTGACTTTCCTGAAGAAGAAATCGACTTTTTGTCTGATGGAAAAGTATCGGGTGATTTAAGCGCCATCATGCAGAGCCTTACTAAAGTGCGCGAGCAAGCCAAGCAAGGAACCTTGTTGCGTGAGGGTATGCAGGTGGTGATTGCGGGGCGCCCTAATGCGGGTAAGTCGAGTTTGCTAAATGCCTTAGCCGGACGGGACAGCGCTATTGTTACTGATATTGCCGGTACTACACGCGATGTACTCAAAGAGCACATTCACATTGATGGTATGCCGGTGCATATTATCGATACTGCAGGTCTTCGTGAAAGCCCAGATAAAGTAGAGCAAATAGGCATTGAGCGTGCGTGGCAAGCTATTAACGAAGCTGACCATGTGTTGTTTGTTGTGGATTCTACCGCAACGTCAGTTATTGACCCTTATGAAATTTGGCCAGAATTTATGGCGCGCTTGCCACAAGGCATCCCCGTTACCGTAGTTCGCAATAAGGCTGACCTTAGTACTTTAGATATAGGACAAAGCACGGTTGCTACCAAACAAGGCGATATCTCAGTGATCAACCTATCTGCTAAAGAAGGTAGCGGCGTCGACACGCTAAAAGCACATCTGGCAAAAACTATGGGCTTTGACACTACAACGGAAGGTCAATTTATTGCGCGCAGACGACACATAGACGCACTCGACCAAGCCTACAGTTATGTAAGCACAGGCGAACAGCAGCTACATGACGCCATGGCCGGTGAATTATTGGCTGAAGAGTTACGTTTGGCTCATCAGGCGCTATGTGAGATAACTGGTGAGTTCACATCCGACGACCTCCTTGGCAAGATTTTTTCGTCGTTCTGTATCGGCAAGTAGCGTAACCAATAAAGTGTTAAGTAAGATGGTAAATAACCTAACGGATAAGACTTACTTGCGTTAAGACGACAATTGTAAATAGAGAAGTAACCCATTAATGAGCAAGCACTTTGAAATCATTGTTGGCACCATGTTAGGTGCCGCAGAGTACGTGGCAGATGCCATTGCAGAAAAACTTGATGCAAGCGGGCACACCTACACTATTCATGCTGAACCGAGTTTAGAAGAGATCAATACGGACTCAAACTGGATCGTATGTACGTCGACCCATGGTGCAGGTGAACTACCTGACAATATCCAACCGTTTGCAAAACAGCTAGAAAATGCTGATCTAAGCTCAGTTAACGCCTACGTTATTGGTCTGGGCGACACCAGCTACGACACCTTTTGTTTCGGTGCGAAAGAAATGGAGAAGCACATAAAAAACGCTGGTGGTGCATTAATCACTGATGCCCTTTACATCGATGTGCTTGAACATCCTATTCCTGAAGATGCTGCAGTAGAATGGTTTGAAGAAAAGCTGGCAAATGCTTAACAACACCATCAATGTGGACATTGCACTATGAACAGCAATCTTACCCAAGCTGAACTCGCTGCACTACAGTCCCCTCTTTCTAACGACTGTAGGGTCCTTTATTTACTGGGCCTTCGCCCAAATGCGAATTCAGCGACCACATCGTCCGCGCCTATTGATTACAAGCAGCTATTAAATTTACTAAACGGCGACGCCAAAGAAGAACCATATCAGCGTGGCCGCCAGGTCAACAGTTTAGTAAGACAGCTAGAACAAGTGGGTTTGGTAGCCCTGCCCCTTGAGCTTGACCTTGAACACACAATTAATGGGAAAACCCTTCTTCTTCCGCTTTTAAGCGAGCCGCAGTCAGACTTTGAACAGCTTCATGCTCGTCATAGTGCCATGAGCCCACATTGGACGCCTAATAAAGCGCTGTTTGAAGAAATGGCCTCCCTACTTGGTATTATCGACAAAACATTCGATGATAATGAGGTGGGTGAATTCATCGCCTACTGGTTGGGAAGACCGAGTTCTGTGTTTAGTGAATTTCAATGGACGCAAAAATTCGCTAACAATATCAAGAGAAAGCGCTTGGCTTCAGGCTATGCTCCAACAAAAGTGGTAGGAACGCAGCAAGTGAAAGTTGCAGCCGGCATAGAAGCAGATGATAATGCAAGAAAGCTGGTTGAAAAGTATGCCGCAACAAAGAAGAGTTAATTCATTATGGATCGTATAACTGACAAAATTGCTAATCTTGCTAAAGCGCTTAAAAAAGATGTCGATCCCAATGGTGAGTACATCGACTACAAAACGCTGCGCAAGCAGTATGAAGCGAAAGCTAACGAGGAAGTATCACAACTACAGCAGCGCAGTAAGAAAGCGCGTGTAGAAGCTATCCATGGCCGTTCTGACTTAAATCCGAAGTGGACGTTTGCCAACTTGGTGGAAGACAGTGATGATGTGATAGAAGCGGTTTCTATTGCACAGTCGTTTATTGCTGCTCATGATGATCCAGCGTGGCGCCAAAGTGGCTCTCATATGATGATTTTCTACGGCGATTATGGTCGTGGTAAATCTCATATTGCAGGTGCTATTGCCCATCAACTTATCGAGCAATATGAGATCTCTGTGCTATACCGTCAGCTTTCGACTCTGCTCGAAATGCGCAATTTTTCTTTTGATTTCTCTGCAACCGATAATGCTAGTCAGCGTTTCAGAGAAATTAACCAAGAACTTTTAGACGTGGATTTGCTTATTTTAGATGAGGTCTGTGTTAACGAATCAGCACTTAAGAAAAACGCACAGAGTTGGTTTGGGAACTTACTCAGACAGCGCTTAGTGAACAAGAAAAACTGTATATTAATCACTAATCACAACTTAGCCGAACTAGAAAATGCCCTTGGTCGTTATTGTTTCGAATCGATTAAAGAGTACGACACTTACAAGGTTCGATTCCAAGGCCCAAGCCGCCGTGAAGGCCTAACTATCGAACAAGAGGATATGCAAGGTTCTGTAGCACAGCCACGCTATCAACCTAACCAGGTGCGCTAACAGCACCTGGTTTACACTCTTCAATCAATTGCCCATTCTTCGTTTTGTCCTTTTGAAACGCTTCTTCTCTTTACAGTTTGTGTTATACGAATCCGCATTCCCACGCTTCGTTAGGAAACTCGCCAGCGCCTTCTGAGTGGGTAATTATCTATGCGGATTGGTATTAATTGAGATTGGATCAATCAATCTGTTGTCCAGTCGTTCAATCACATAATGCTGTTCCAAAACGTAGATACACACATCGATCCCGTTAATTTATACCGTTGAATCACCTTACTGCTTCATATTCTGCTTTAAAATGTGACTGTATTTTGGGCAGTGCAGATATTTTTATTGAGAGAAATAGCTAATTTTGAAGAAAATAATTTCGTTGTTTATAAAATTGCGCACTTTTATTAAAAGACACATTAACGAGATCTGGCGATCTAATCACAGCTTTTGGAAAAGATCTCCTCCACAATAAGATCACGCTATAACACGCGCAGTTACACGATCTTTAGATCATAATACATAAATAGCAAACATTTTATCCCCAGTTGGATCACATCTTGATCACCCCTGTGGATAGGATCCTACAAACCACTGTGTATAAGCTTTGATCCAAAAAAGTATAACTTTTAAAACAAATCAGGGTGTGGATAAAAAGGCTATTTATACACAAGTTTGAAGTAGGGTTATGGATCGGGGTTTCCCAATGTTATTGATCGCGTAACTTGATGATCTTTATATCCTTTGATCGGTTACCCACAGATCTTCATGATCCTAATAAAAGTAAAAATAAACAGATCTAAAAGAGATCTTAAGATCTTATAATCCGATCACACCTTTTCAAAAACAGGTTTTGAGGAAAATTTAATCATTTTCTTTATCCAATAAGTCAGATAAAATACGCGCCCTTTTTTCGACAGTCTTTACTTGAGAAAAATTAGTTTTTAATCGGCTTATCGTAAGTTAATAGTGAGGTTTAACCATGTTTTATGCTGAAGCATTTGATGTCATCGTTGTAGGTGGTGGACATGCAGGTACAGAGGCGGCACTTGCAGCTGCTCGCATGGGAGCAAATACGCTTTTGCTAACTCACAATATCGAAACGATCGGTCAGATGTCCTGTAACCCAGCAATCGGCGGGATCGGTAAAGGCCATCTTGTAAAAGAGATCGATGCGTTAGGCGGCGCTATGGCGCTGGCCATCGACAAAGGTGGAATTCAATTTAGAACATTGAACTCTTCAAAGGGCCCAGCAGTACGCGCTACTCGTGCACAAGCTGATCGCACGCTGTATAAAAATGCTATTCGTGACATTGTTGAAAACCAAGAAAACCTGACGTTATTCCAACAAAGTGTGGATGATCTTATTGTTGAAAACGATCAGGTTTGTGGTGTGGTTACGCAAATGGGGCTGAAATTTAAAGCTAAGTCAGTCGTGCTCACAGTAGGCACCTTCCTTGGCGGCACCATTCACATTGGTCTTGAGAACTATCGTGGCGGTCGTGCGGGCGATCCACCGTCTATTGCTCTTGCAGAAAGACTTCGTGCGCTTCCATTTCGCGTTGAGCGTTTAAAAACCGGGACGCCAGCAAGACTTGATGCACGCTCATTAGATTTTTCTGTGATGCAACCTCAGCCTGGTGACAATCCAACGCCGGTATTCTCTTTTATGGGTGATAGAAGTATGCACCCTACCCAGATCCCGTGTTACATCACACATACCAATGAAAAAACTCACGATATTATCCGCGGTGGATTAGATCGCTCACCCATGTTCACTGGTGTTATCGAAGGTATTGGACCGCGCTATTGCCCAAGTATCGAAGATAAGATCACCCGTTTTGCAGACAAGACATCGCACCAAATTTTTGTTGAGCCAGAAGGCTTAAACAGTATTGAAGTTTATCCAAATGGTATTTCAACCAGTTTACCATTTGACGTGCAGATGGACCTTGTCCGCTCGATCAAAGGTTTTGAAAATGCGCACATTGTTCGCCCGGGTTATGCCATTGAATATGATTTCTTTGATCCACGCGACCTAAAACAAACGCTGGAAACCAAGTTTATTCGAGGTTTGTTCTTTGCTGGCCAGATTAACGGTACCACTGGCTATGAAGAAGCCGGTGCGCAAGGCTTGGTTGCTGGCGCAAACGCAGCGCTGCAGGTTCAAGAAAAAGACCCGATGATTTTACGCCGAGACCAAGCATACATGGGCGTGCTTATCGATGACTTAGCTACTATGGGTACGAAAGAGCCGTACCGCATGTTCACTAGCCGTGCTGAATACAGACTTCTGCTTCGCGAAGACAATGCCGATAGCCGTCTAACCGCAATGGGCCGAGAGATTGGTCTTGTTGAT
Source organism: Alteromonas sp. PRIM-21 (assembly GCF_027563165.1). Taxonomy (NCBI): domain Bacteria; kingdom Pseudomonadati; phylum Pseudomonadota; class Gammaproteobacteria; order Alteromonadales; family Alteromonadaceae; genus Alteromonas; species Alteromonas sp. PRIM-21. The sequence continues at coordinate 43,911 of NZ_JADOEK010000008.1, forward strand.
GATGCGCGCTGGGCGAAGTACAACGAGAAGATGGAAGCGGTAGAAAGTGAGCTACAGCGTTTACGCGGGCAGTGGATCCACCCTGATCACGCGGCAACGCCAGAACTCAATACCATGCTTAAAAATCCGGTGAGTCGTGAACATTCTCTTGAAGAGCTGATCCGCCGACCTGAAATGACCTACAGCCAGTTAATGGAAATTGAAAGTGTTGGCCCTGGTCTTGAAGATCCGATCGCCGCGGAGCAAGTGGAAATTCAAATTAAGTACGCTGGCTACATTGCCCGACAAATGGATGAGATCGCGAAAACGCAGCGACACGAAAATACCCTGCTGCCGGTTGATATGGACTTCAGCAAGATTTCCGGCTTGTCGAACGAGGTTGTAGCCAAGTTAACCGAAGCCAAACCGGAAACTATCGGTAAAGCATCGCGTATTTCGGGTATTACCCCGGCGGCCATCTCTTTACTGCTGGTTTACCTTAAAAAACACGGCATGTTGCGCAAGCAAGAGAAAATTAGTGCGTAAAACACGCGCTTGATTCATCAAGCTATTCGCAGCGCTTAGTTTTTCCTATTTATTCGCGTATTATGCTAGTTATAATTGCCTAAACTATGCGAAAACTAGAAAAACTAGGCGCTTTTCATACAGTTCTATTGTTCCTCTTTACTAGCCTCATGCGGCTTTTATTCAAAGTACATTTGATTTGTACGTGAATAAGTCGCATTGATCAGCGATGGTAAAAGTGTGACAAATGCATAAAACAAATTGCGGTTCGCCGCTAATATTTATGTTAAAGACTAAGTTAAGATAAAGACTTCAACGCGAACAGACAGATTTTTCAATGACGATACAGCAAGAATTGCACACCATTTTGGTTTCTGGACTTGATGCTCTTTCACTTGATCTGAGTGACAAGCAACATCAACAGTTAGTCGACTATGTGCTGCTTATGGATAAATGGAACAAGGCGTATAACCTCACATCCGTTCGGGATCCAAAGCAAATGATGGTAAAACATATTCTGGACTCGTTAGCGATTGTCCCTTTTCTTGAGGGTGACAATATCATTGATGTTGGTACAGGCCCTGGCCTTCCAGGTATGCCTTTAGCCATCGCTTTTCCAGATAAATCTTTTACGCTGCTTGATTCATTAGGTAAACGTGTACGATTTATGACGCAATGTGTGCATACACTTGGGTTAACTAACGTAACTCCAGTACAAAGCCGCGTAGAGGAGCATAATGGCGACACGCCTTATGATATTGTGCTAAGTCGAGCTTTCGCTTCGCTAAAAGATATGTTGCACTGGTGTCAGCATCTGGTAGATTCTGAAGGGCAATTTTTGGCGCTTAAAGGTCAGTTTCCAAAAGATGAGATAGAAGAAGTGAGCGATCACTTCCATGTGAGTAAGACAGAAAACCTCACTGTGCCAAATTTAGTAGGCGAAAGACATCTGGTTTGGCTTAAAAAGAAATAGCCAAAAAATAGAAAAAGACGAAAACAGGATCTAACGTGGCTAAGGTAATCGCGATCGCGAATCAAAAAGGTGGTGTTGGGAAGACAACCACCGCAGTTAACGTGGCAGCGTCAATGGCAGCAACCAAACGCAAGGTGTTGCTAATTGATCTCGATCCACAGGGTAATGCCACCATGGGAAGCGGCGTTGATAAATACGACGTCGAGTCTACGGCATTTGAATTGTTGATTGAAGAAAAGCCGATTAACGACGTTATCGTTAAAGCGACAAGCGGTAAGTATGATCTCATCGCCGCGAACGGTGATGTAACCGCAGCAGAAATTAAGCTGATGGAAATGTTTGCCCGTGAAGTAAGGCTTCGCAATGCGCTAAAGCCAGTTATGGACTATTACGACTTTGTTTTTATCGACTGCCCGCCTTCACTCAACCAGTTAACCGTGAACGCCTTAGCTGCAGCTGACTCGGTAATGGTGCCTATGCAGTGCGAATACTATGCACTTGAAGGGCTTACGGCCCTTATGGATACTATTCAAAAATTGGCATCAGTGGTGAATCCTGAATTGAAGATTGAAGGCGTATTGCGTACTATGTACGACCCGCGCAATCGCCTAGCTAACGACGTTTCAGAACAGTTGAAGCGCCATTTTGGTGAACAGGTTTATCGTACGGTTATTCCGCGCAATGTTCGTTTAGCTGAAGCGCCAAGTTTTGGTGCGCCAGCGATGTACTATGATAAGTCATCGACCGGTGCTAAAGCTTACCTAGCATTGGCCGGCGAAATACTGCGCCGTAGGGACAAAACATCGCCTAAACAGGCAAAAGCTAGTTAAACACAATAAGCTGAATACCATCAGCACATGCCATAGAGGACACTATGTCAGCACGTAAAAGAGGCCTTGGCCGCGGTTTAGATGCGCTACTCGCAACCAGCCAATCATCTGCTCAGAAAGAACAAGATGTCGCCGAGGTAAATTCAACCAACGGTGAGTTAAGTAAACTGCCTATTGAATACTTAGTGCCAGGCAAATATCAGCCTCGTAAAGACATGTCGCCTGAGGCATTAGAAGAATTGGCCTCGTCAATTCGAGCTCAAGGTATTATTCAGCCTATCGTAGTTAGAAAAGTCGACGAACACCGTTATGAAATCATTGCTGGTGAACGTCGCTGGCGCGCTTCACAGCTGGCACAACTAGACGAAGTGCCGTGCTTAGTCAAAAACGTACCTGATGAAGCCGCCGTTGCCATTGCTCTTATCGAAAATATTCAGCGTGAAGACCTTAACGCAATGGAAGAAGCACAGGCTCTGGACCGTTTAATGAGCGAATTTGCGTTAACTCATCAAGAGGTAGCCGAAGCAGTGGGCAAATCACGCACCACGGTGACAAATTTACTTCGTCTAAACAATTTGAACGACGATGTGAAGCTCCTGGTTGAACATGGCGACATTGAAATGGGTCATGCTAGAGCGCTGTTAGCGCTAGAAGGTGAAACTCAGTCAGAAACGGCGCAAGTAGTATCAGGCAAAGGGTTAACCGTTCGCGATACCGAAAAGCTTGTGAAAAAGCTATTAGAGCCCGCTAAACCAAAGCCTGAGAAGAAAGTTGATCCTGATGTTCAAAATCTTATGACTCGGCTTTCAGAAAATTTAGGCACGCCTGTGGTCATCGACCATAACGCTAAAGGCAAAGGTAAGCTAACGATAAGTTTTAGCGACCTTGAACAATTAGATGGAATTATCTCTAAAATTCAATAGTTTATGTTGATAACAGCCGAAGTGGTTCCCTTGCCGACCCGCAATTGAAATGCTGTCCGTCACTAACAGCGGACACTATCCTTTCCGGTTATAGCAATAGAAAATTTTCAGAATAACTTTCAAAAAGCGTTGTACTGTTGAAAATTGTCGGTAAAACAGTATACTTCTGACGCTTTTTGTAAGACGTGAACAAGCTGCGAGTAAAAGTGACGAACAAGTTAGCAAAACGCGGGTTAAAACTCGCAAAAAAAGGGCTACTTTTTCAGGCTGTCACGGCCCTATTCGTTACGGTCATCGCAGGCGCCGCAGGAGGAAGTCATTCCGCTATGTCGGCAGCGGCAGGCGCTTTAATCAGTATCCTGCCCAATAGTGTTTTTATGGCTTTCGCGTTTCGATACGCAGGTGCAAGTAAAAACGACCTTGTTGCACGAAGTTTTAGCCAAGGCTCAAAATTGAAGCTGGCACTGACAATCATTTTATTTGTAATTGCTTTTAAAGGTTTAAACGCCACGCCATTAGAAATTTTCATGGCATTTGTGATTACAACAGCTAGCCACGGGTTAGCTATGTTTCATTACGGTACGAAACAATAAAGACAATGCAAGGCATTGCGATAACGAAAACCATGTGTTCGACCGAATGAGATATAAGAACCAGTCACCAAATTTTTACACTTTACAACTTGGGTTAAACAATGGCATCTGAATATACTACCTCAGAATACATCAAGCACCACTTGACCAATGCCACCATGTGCTCAACTGACAACGGAATTGCTTTTAATAAAGCGTGTTCTGATGCCGGTTTTTGGGCATGGCATGTTGATACACTGGCATGGTCTATTGGTCTTGGTCTTCTTTTCTTAATCATTTTTAGAAGCGTTGCATCAAAAGCGACAACGGGCGTACCTGGCAAGATGCAGGCGTTTGTTGAGCTTGTAGTCGAGTTCGTTGACGACAACGTGAAAAGCACCTTCCACGGTAAGAGCGCGCTCATCGCACCATTAGCATTGACTATCTTCGTTTGGGTATTGTTAATGAACCTTATGGACTTGGTGCCAGTTGATTTAATCCCATGGGTATCTGGTCTTATTGGCCAAGCAGCTTTTGGTATGGATCCGCACGACGTTTATAACAAGGCAGTTCCAACTACTGACCTAAACCTAACGTTCGCTCTGGCTTCAGGCGTGTTTATCCTTATTCTTTTCTATTCAATCAAGATGAAAGGTATCGGCGGTTTTGCGAAAGAGCTAACTATGCAGCCTTTTGGTCACCCAATTTTCATTCCGGTGAACTTCATTCTTGAAACCGTTACTTTGCTAGCGCGTCCGCTTTCACTAGCGCTGCGTTTGTTCGGTAACCTGTACGCAAGTGAGCTAATCTTCATTCTTATTGCAACGATTGGCTACTTCCAGCTTCCACTGCACTTCATGTGGGCTGTATTCCATATTTTGGTTCTTCCGCTTCAAGCGTTTATTTTCATGATGTTAACCATCGTGTACTTAAGCCTAGCGTGTGAAGAGCACTAAGCATTAACGGGTGTCGATCCTAATTTGTAATCGGCACCGTTTTTACAGAGTTTGACTTTTAAACATTAACTTTAAATTTAACTTAAATCGGAGACGTAAATGTTATACATCGCTGTTGCACTACTGATTGGTCTTGGTGCCCTAGGTACCGCTATTGGTTTCGGTCTACTAGGTGGTAAATTCCTAGAATCTGCTGCTCGTCAACCTGAACTAGCACCTCAACTACAAGTTAAGATGTTCATCGTAGCGGGTCTTATCGACGCCATCGCGATGATCGGTGTTGGTATCGCTCTATACCTATTGTTCGCTGTTGGTGCCTAATATTACTAAACACTTTTTTAGCGAACTTTAAGAGGAGGGGCGATTGTGAATTTTAACGCCACTTTTATTGGTCAATTAATCGCCTTCGCTGTGTTCGTGGTGTTCTGCATGAAATATGTATGGCCTCCACTAATGGCAGCGATTGAAGAACGTCAGAAGAAAATTGCCGATGGGCTTGAAGCTTCTGAACGTGCAGAGAAAGACCTAGAGCTTGCTCAAGCGAAAGCTACTGAGCAATTGAAAGATGCGAAAGCGCAAGCAGCTGAAATTATCGAGCAGGCTAAAAAGCGTGCCAACCAACTGGTTGACGATGAAACGCAAAAAGGTCATGCGGAACGCGAAAAAATTATCGCTTCTGGTTATGCCGAGATTGAAGCTGAACGCAATCGTGCCAAAGAAGATTTGCGCAAGCAGGTTTCTGCACTTGCAGTAGCTGGCGCACAGCAAATCTTACAACGTGAAATCGATGCTAACGCACAAAACGACATTGTTGAAAAACTTGTCGCTGAGCTTTAATTGGGAGATGAGCCATGTCTGAATTGACTACTGTTGCTCGTCCTTATGCTAAAGCTGCTTTCGATTTTGCTGTCGAGAAAAATGCCGTTGCAAAATGGCAAGAAATGCTCACCTTTGCAGGTGAAGTAGCAGTAAATGAAGATATGCACCAGTTGCTAACTGGTGCTATCGCCGCTGATACGCTAGCCGACATTTTTAACAATGTGTGTGGTGAGCAACTCGACGAACACGGTCAAAACCTAGTAAAGGTTCTGGCTGAGAATAAACGTTTAGCCGCGTTGCCTGAAATTTCTACTTTGTTTGACGCATTTAAAGCGGATTACGATAAAGAAGTAGAAGTGGACGTAACCTCAGCATCTACGCTGACTGATGCCCAAACAAATGAATTGGTAGCATCTTTGGAAAAACGTTTGGCACGTAAAGTGAAGCTTAATTGTAACGTGGACCCTGCCCTGATCGCTGGAATGGTAATAAATGCCGGTGATACAGTAATTGATGGTTCCGTAAAGTCGAAATTGAACCGTCTAGCAGACGCGTTGCAAGCATAACGGGGATAAGAGCATGCAACTTAATTCCACTGAAATTGCTGAACTGATCAAGAAAAGAATTGAACAGTTCAATGTAAGCAGTGAAGCACGTAATGAAGGTACTATCGTCGCAGTAACTGACGGTATTATCCGCATTCATGGCCTTGCAGATGTAATGCAGGGTGAAATGATTGAGCTTCCTGGAAGCCGTTACGCAATTGCACTAAACCTTGAGCGAGACTCTGTAGGTGCAGTTGTTATGGGTCCTTACGCGGACCTGAAAGAAGGCGATAAAGTACAATCTACTGGCCGTATTCTTGAAGTACCAGTAGGTAACGCACTTCTTGGTCGTGTTGTAAACACACTAGGTGAGCCTATTGATGGTAAAGGCGCAATCGATGCAGCTGGTTTCGAGCCAGTTGAAAAAATTGCTCCTGGCGTAATTGAACGTCAATCAGTAGACCAGCCTGTACAAACTGGTTATAAGTCAGTTGATGCCATGATCCCAGTAGGTCGTGGTCAGCGTGAGCTTATCATCGGTGACCGTCAGTGCGGTAAAACAGCAATGGCTGTTGACGCTATCATCAACCAAAAAGGTACAGGCATTAAGTGTGTGTACGTAGCGGTTGGTCAGAAAGCGTCTACTATCGCTAACGTAGTACGTAAACTAGAAGAGCACGGTGCCCTTGACCACACTATCGTGGTTGCAGCATCTGCTTCTGAGTCTGCAGCGCTTCAATACCTAGCGCCTTACTCTGGTTGTACTATGGGTGAATACTTCCGTGACCGCGGTGAAGATGCGCTAATCGTATATGATGATTTGTCTAAGCAAGCTGTTGCTTACCGTCAAATCTCACTACTACTTAAGCGTCCACCAGGCCGTGAAGCTTACCCAGGTGACGTATTCTACCTTCACTCACGTCTACTAGAACGTGCTGCACGTGTAAACGAGCAATACGTTGAGCGTTACACTAATGGCGAAGTGAAAGGTAAGACAGGTTCATTGACTGCGCTTCCTATTATCGAAACGCAAGCTGGTGACGTATCTGCATTCGTACCAACTAACGTAATCTCAATTACCGATGGTCAGATCTTCCTAGAAACTGACTTGTTCAACGCAGGTATCCGCCCAGCGGTTAACGCTGGTATCTCGGTATCTCGTGTTGGTGGTGCTGCACAGACTAAAATCATCAAGAAATTGGGTGGCGGTATCCGTCTAGCCCTAGCTCAGTATCGCGAACTTGCGGCGTTCTCGCAGTTTGCTTCTGACCTTGATGATGCAACTCGTGAGCAACTTGAGCACGGTGAGCGCGTAACTGAGCTAATGAAGCAGAAGCAGTACGCTCCACTATCAATTGCTAACATGGGTGTATCTCTGTTCGCGGTAGAAAAAGGTTTCCTTAAGGGTATCGAGCTTAACAAAATCCTAGATTTTGAAGCCGCTCTTCACTCTTACATGAACAGCGAACACGCTGACCTTATGAAGACTATCAACGAATCAGGTAACTACAACGACGAGATTGCCTCTAAGTTGAACGACGCTTTAACAAACTTTAAAGCGACACAAACTTGGTAATCAATGGTGCTGGTGTTTAACCACCAGCGCAATTCGTTGAGTAATCGGAGAGATAGTCATGGCCAGCGGTAAAGAAATAAAAGGTAAGATTGGGAGTATCAAAAATACTCAAAAGATTACCAGTGCGATGGAAATGGTTGCTGCGTCTAAAATGAAAAAGGCGCAGGAACGTATGGCTTCTGGCCGTCCATATGCACAAAATATGCTTAAAGTGATTGGTCACATTGCAAACGGTAACCTTGAATATCGCCATCCATATTTGGAAGAGCGTGAAGTCAAGCGCGTCGGTTACATTGTGATTTCCACTGACCGAGGCTTATGTGGTGGCTTGAACACCAATGAATTTAAGCTCGTCACCCAAGACGTCAAAAAATGGCGTGAACAGGGTGTAGAAGTGGATTTCGCTGCATTAGGTTCTAAAGCGTGCAGTTTCTTCAACCGCTTTGGTGGCAAGTTGCTTGCTGCTGAATCTGGTTTAGGTGACAAGCCGTCTGTGAGCGATGTAGTGGGTGTTGTACGCGTTATGCTTAAAGCGTACGACGAAGGACAAATTGACCGAGTATTCTTGGTATACAATGACTTCGTTAACACCATGACACAGAAACCTGTGATCAATCAGTTATTGCCTTTGCCAAAGTCAGAAGACGAAGAATATCAACATCGTTGGGACTACATCTACGAGCCAGATCCAAAAGAAATTTTGGAAGCACTAATGGTTCGTTACATTGAGTCTCAGGTGTATCAGGGTGTTGTAGAAAACGCGGCGTCAGAACAAGCTGCGCGAATGGTTGCCATGAAGGCAGCAACCGACAACGCCGGTAACCTTATTGATGAGTTACAACTGGTATATAACAAAGCGCGTCAGGCTGCAATCACACAAGAAATCAGTGAGATTGTTAGCGGTGCCGCAGCGGTGTAGGCAAAGGTTTAAAAGAGATAACGAGGACAAATTATGAGTCAAGGTAAGGTCGTCCAAATCATTGGCGCCGTTGTGGACATTGAGTTTCCACAAGATGCGGTACCAAGAGTTTATGACGCACTACGAGTTACCGAAGGTGACTTGTCAGGTCTAACCCTGGAAGTGCAACAGCAATTAGGTGGCGGTGTTGTTCGTGGCATCGCACTAGGTACTACTGACGGACTAAAACGTGGTCTTACAGTAGAAAATACCGGTAATCCAATCATGGTTCCAGTTGGTACGAAAACACTAGGTCGTATCATGGACGTATTGGGTAACCCAATCGACGAAGCAGGCCCAATTGGTGAAGAAGAGCGTATGTCTATTCACCGTGAAGCGCCTAGCTACGAAGATCAGTCTAGCTCGGTAGAACTACTAGAAACTGGTATCAAAGTAATCGACTTGGTTTGTCCATTCGCTAAGGGTGGTAAAGTTGGTCTATTCGGTGGTGCGGGTGTAGGTAAAACCGTAAACATGATGGAACTTATCCGTAACATCGCAATCGAGCACAGCGGTTTCTCAGTATTCGCAGGTGTTGGTGAGCGTACTCGTGAGGGTAACGATTTCTATCACGAAATGAACGATTCAAACGTACTTGATAAAGTATCGCTTGTATACGGTCAGATGAACGAGCCACCGGGTAACCGTCTACGTGTTGCACTTACCGGTCTAACGATGGCTGAGAAGTTCCGTGACGAAGGTCGTGACGTTCTATTCTTCGTAGATAACATCTATCGTTATACTCTAGCAGGTACTGAAGTATCAGCACTTCTAGGTCGTATGCCATCTGCGGTAGGTTACCAGCCTACTCTTGCAGAGGAAATGGGTGTACTTCAGGAACGTATTACGTCAACGAAGACTGGCTCAATCACGTCAATCCAAGCGGTATACGTACCTGCGGATGACTTGACTGACCCATCTCCAGCGACAACCTTTGCTCACTTGGATGCAACGGTAGTACTTTCTCGTGATATCGCCTCTCTTGGTATCTACCCTGCGGTAGACCCACTAGATTCAACGTCTCGTCAGCTAGACCCACTAGTAATCGGTCAAGAGCACTACGACGTAGCACGTGGCGTACAGACTGTTCTTCAGCGTTATAAAGAGCTGAAAGACATCATCGCGATCCTAGGTATGGACGAACTATCTGAAGAAGACAAGCAAGTAGTATCACGTGCTCGTAAGATTCAGCGTTTCCTATCTCAGCCGTTCTTCGTAGCAGAAGTATTTACTGGTGCACCTGGTAAATATGTTTCTCTAAAAGACACAATCAGTGGTTTTAAAGGCATTCTAGACGGTGAGTATGATCACCTTCCAGAGCAAGCCTTCTACATGGTTGGTTCTATCGAAGAAGCGCTAGAGAAAGCCAAGAAAGCATAATAGCGGGGCTAGCATTAGCTAGCCTAGCATCATGCTAACGTACCTAATCAGGAGGTTCACATGGCAATGACAGTACATTTGGACGTAGTAAGCGCGGAGAAAGCGATTTTCTCAGGACGCGTTGAATCGATTCAGGTGACAGGTAGCGAAGGTGAATTGGGTATTAACCCAGGTCACGCGCCACTTATCTCTGCTATTAAACCTGGTATGGTGCGTTTGGTTAAACAGCACGGTGAAGAAGAAGTTATCTATGTTGCAGGTGGTGTACTAGAAGTACAGCCTAACAACATTACCGTACTGGCTGATACCGCGGTTCGAGCTGAAGATCTTGACGAGCAGGCAGCACAAGAAGCCAAACGACGTGCAGAAGAGCACATCGCCAATCCAGGCGCTGACTTTAACTATGCAGAAGCAGCTCACGAGCTTGCAGAAGCAATTGCACAACTTCGTCTTATTCAGAAGTTACGCAAGTAAAAAGCACAGCTTTGAAAAAACCCGCCAACTGGCGGGTTTTTTATTGTCGAACGAAAAGTAAACGTTCACATCCCCTTACGTTTATTTATATTGCTTACGCAGGCTTTAACGCTTAAGGTTGTGTTGTTATCAGTAGCCCATGGGTATGCTTCTTTCGAGTTTATAAAATTTATTGAAAGCAAGAAGAGCTACCTTTAAATAATTATTTAAATAATGAAACTAAATCCATATTCAAATGCGCATAACGGTGTATTTATAGGATTGTATCCATTCTTATTGGTTGTTGTTCTTCTAGTTGTACACTACGTTAGTGGTGCTTTAGCGCTGGATAGTGACGGAAGCGTTCGCGAACAGAGAGACTTTAACTCAGCAATTGGCATGACTTTGCTTTCAGGGTATTTTTGGTTTTGTTTACAATTGAATCATAAGAATGTACTAAGCACTCTGATCTCAATGTTGGTAAAAACAAATCAGTTGAGTCATTTGAGTCAGCATAGGCAAAAACTTTTCACAAAATTTCAGCTACACATCATAAATAGCCTCATTACTGCTGTTTTTGCGACTGTAACGTACGTAATTATAGAAAACCTCCTTTTTTCCGAGGTAAAGTGGTATCAATACGTGATTACAGGATGTGCAGTACTTTTTTGGTTTTTGTTTTTTCTCTTTTTAATTCAATCAACGTCAAACGTAAACTATTTAAAAAAGTACGTACTAAGTCAGACTGAGAACTACATTGACTATTTAAACTCTCTCTCCTCTTTGGCCCGTTTATCCTTAATTAACGCGACTTTGTCCATTGGAGCATTTTCTCTTTTCCCAATATTTTGGGTTAACAAAAACGTTCCTTTTTTAGATATTGCTATGACATTACTGTTTTTATCCATTATCGCGTTTTACCTATTTCATCCTGTTCTAAAATTACACTCTCAGTGGCTTCAAGGTAAAAATAAAAAGTGCGAAGAACTTAATGTATTAGTAAATAAAGAGATATCTTCAGAAACGCTAGTGCTAGTCCAGCAAGACTTAGAAAGGATAAACTCGCTATCGATGAACCTATTCGGGGTTAAAGATAAAATAAGGTTTATTGCTTGCGTGTTATTAATAACTATATCTTGGGGTATGGTTTTAATTTTCTCCCCCAGCTTCAAAGGGCATTGATAAAAGCCGTACCTAATTTTTCTTATGAAAAAAACTGACTTACTAGAAAACTTAACGTATCCGGTACTACTCGTAACCTCCATGATCGTACTACACATTATTGGCGGCACCATACAGTTAGATATCGCCTCTCTGGATGCACAGAGAGATTTTAATACTGCAATCGGAACATCACTGCTTAGTGGCGCGTTTCTTTTATCTATTAGAGTCATTCAAAAGAGTGTTGCCAAGCATCTTTTGCTTATCCTTGAATTAACTAAACGACGTCATGATTTTTGGCGACATAGAAAAGCTTTGTCAGAGCAGTTTAAAAAACACCTAATTTGGTCAGTGTCCTTAGGTTTTATAATGCCTATTTTGTACATGGTAACTGAAGGACTTATCTCAAGAATTAACGAGAAAGAAGTTTTTATCGTTGCAGTGGGCGCAATACCTTTCTGGTTACTCATGTCCCTATTTATATTTCAAATAACGACAGTGAATCGGCATCTTAGGAAGTTTCTTAATACTGAAGGAATGGAGCTTATTGTTAAAATAAGGATGTATAAAAGTGTAATAACCGTTGCCGCTATCACTATAGCCACAACATTATTGGTGTTCTTGATAATGCCCGTATTTTGGATAAATTTATCGGTTCATCTGTTTGATATGGTTTTTATATCTTCATTATGCCTGTTTTTAACACTCCTACTCGTTTCGCCGTTAATCAATTATTATCGTAGATTAGGTAAGACAAAGCTTTTACTGGCGAGCGATTTAGATAGAAGGATAGATCGCCTAATCAAAGAAAGCGTGACGTCAGAAAGAAGCAAAGAAATAGAATATTTACTTGGCCTGAAAGAAAAATACTGCAATTCTAATTTTACTGCGTGTATAGATAAAGGTTAATGTAGCTAAGTGAATCAGCGAGCTTAAGCTGGAACACTTGCATGTTGCCTTCTACCTAACTGTATTGAGATTACCACTGTGCGAATATACGGCGATAAACGTTCTGGAAACTGCTATAAACTCGAATTGCTTCTTTCTCTATTAGGCAAAGCCTGTGAATGGGTTGATGTTGATATTATGAAGGGGGAGACCAGAGCGCCGTCCTTTCTTGAAAAAACGCCTAACGGTAAAATTCCCATACTTGAACTCGATGACGGAAGGGTGTTGTCAGAGTCAAACGCTATCATGCATTACCTTGCTTCTAATACGCCCTACGTTCCCTCTTCCCCCTATCACTTTGCGCAACTGTTACAGTGGCAGTTTTTCGAACAGTATAGCCACGAACCCTATATCGCCGTTGCCCGCTACATCAATATCTATTTAGGGTTGCCTGATGACAGAAAAGCGGAATATGAGTCTAAGCAAGCGGGTGGATACCGAGCGCTTGAGGTAATGGAACATCAACTTAACAACACACCCTACTTGATAGGCGATACCATTAGCTTAGCTGATATATCACTGTTTGCTTATACCCATGTAGCTCATGAAGGCGGCTTCGACTTGTCGGCGTACCCTGCTATTCGCCATTGGATAAGTTTAATTAAAGAGCACAAAGGCTTTATACCAATGAACATTTAGAAAGGCCTGTGGCCTTCTAATCGTTAGATTTGTCTTCTATGGGACTTTGGCCCTTGCCAATGATTTTGTAAGGCACACTGTGCTTCGTGAAGTGCAGATACGTCGGTTTTTTCTAAACAACTTATCGCATAGGCAGTCGCTTCGAGTGTAGAGAGCGCGTAGTCTAATTTTGTGTGGCGGATTGCATAATTAGACGTTGGCGCCGATGAAAAGTGAAATGTAGGCAAAGTAGCGAGCCATGGATGTTGTTTAACTATGCCGAATGCCTGTTTCCAACTGCCGTCTATTAACAACAAGGTAGACAATTGCTTTAGTCTTTCTGGTGCAGTTCTTTCTATCGGCATACTGGTATCACTGGGATATATGAGTGCTGTATGTTCTAGAGAGCACTCGTTGGGCAAGCTACCCATAGCTTGCGCATCATTTGTAAGAACAATACGACTTGTTGGAATACACAAAGAAATTAGCCTTGCAGTATTTTTCGCATGATAGGCTTCTTTTTCATGCTGAATAATGATGATATTCAACGACGTATTCACGGTGCTAATATGGGCGCAGATACACGTTACTTCGGGGTATCCACATTTTTTACAATAAAGGCGCATTACCTAATTTCTCTACCTTTTTTTACAATGTTAACTGCGTTCATTTATCGCAATCACCTATTTAACAGCGCAATTTACCAGATAGGATAATATACAACATGGCAGGTGAAGCCGTACAATCTAGAGTAGAGAAAACGCTTTCTTACGTACCATCAGGACATGTAATTAGTTACGGCCAACTCGCTGATTTATGTGGGTTACCTGGCAGAGCAAGAATGATGGGAAAATGTTTAAGAGAGATAAATATAGACTGTAACTGGCATAGAGTATTACGTAGTGACGGAAAAATTGCTTTTCCTGCTGGCTCGGAAAAAGCAGAGGAGCAACGACAGCGTTTAACAGCGGAAGGTGTTGTAGTTAAAAATAACCGGGTCAATATGAGAAAATTCGCATGGATGCCAGATTTACACACTATACTGGTAGAGTTAGAGTATTAGGGTTTGCAGTTATGAGACTCCTTAATAGCACCGAACTGCATTTGGAAAATAGTGTTGTGCATTTAGAATGATTAAAAAGATTACGATAGATCAGCTAATACCGGGTATGTTTGTTCATCAAATACTAGAGCAAAAAGGTACTTTAACAGTTAAAAGCCAAGGGCGTGTTATATCAAACGATGTCGTTAATGTATTGAAAAAGCAAGGCGTAAAAACGTTAGCTATCGATACTGAGAAAGCATTTGATCCTAGTAATAATTCAACTTCTTCTACGGACAATAGTAAGCCGAATAATTCGAATAAGGCTGAAAAAGCTAAAAAAGTTTCCCTTGAAAATGAGCTAACGAGGGCATCTAAACTTCACGAACAAGGCAAAGCGATTCAAAAGCTTTTGCTTGCTAGTGTTCAAAAGGAAACACCTTTTGATGCAAGCATTCCAAAAGCATTTTCGAGCAAGCTGGTGGAGTCAGTTGATAGAAATCCTGATGCGCTGCTTTGCTTAACTAAAATTCGCGAAAAAGATGATTACTTACTAGAACACTCCCTTAACGTTGCTATTCTGTTAGCGAATTTTGGCAAGTTTTTAGGTATGTCAGAAGAAGAGGTTCAAGATCTTTCTTACGCGGGTTTTTTGCATGATTTAGGCAAGATAAAAATTCCAGATGAAATACTTCATAAACCAGGTCGCTTAACAGATAGCGAAATGGATATTATGAAGGGGCATGTAAAGCACGGCGTAGACTATCTAAAAGAAACAGACATAGCGCAACCGCTTATACAGGCGATTAGTGAACACCATGAACGTTTAGACGGTCTAGGCTACCCAGCCGGAACCAAGGGTGACGACATTAGCAAAGCCGGACGTATGTTGGCTATTGCAGATATGTACGATGCGCTGACTGCGGATAGGGTTTACAAAGCAGGTATGTCTAGCCAAAAAGCATTCTCTATTTTAATGAATGATGCCCCCACCCGACTTGATAAGTCGCTTGTTCAGCAATTCATAAAATGCTTAGGTGTTTATCCCGTAGGTAGCCTAGTATTACTGTCTAATGAAAGGCTAGCTATGGTACTGGAACAGAAAGGTTCACCTCTTACACCATTGGTAAAGGTTTTCTATTCCGTCCGTAACAGTCATTATTTAACACCAAAAGATATTGACCTATCTATAGATAAAACCGTAAGCATCACAAAGGCTGTTATCGCTTCAGACTACAAAATAGACGTAAATGCATTCTTTGAGCGCTCTGTTTCGGTTGGTTAAAACGTTACCTATTGGCAACACAGTGTAGAGTTTACACTGTGTCGCTCCATCTCTTTTCTCTCATTTTACAAAAATAAACGCATCTGTTTAGCTTGGGTTCAGAATGTGTCGTTTAGAATTTATCGAGATTAGCTAATCAGGATAAGAAGGACTCGTCGTTTATCACTGATCTAACAGCAATAATTTTTTAATTTTTAAATATAGATAGTAGTATCAATACCCTGCTACCTATCTCGAAAATAATGAGTGGAACGTTAATTGCTAAACTTGAGTATAAGGTTAAGTAATTAATAGAAGTTTTTATACAAAGCCTATTGAGAGTGGCAATGGACATCTGGTACTTCTCAATACAGGGCTTTTAATCGAAAAAGAGGAAGTTATGAAAAAGACTCTTGCTGTAAGTTTGATTGCTGCATCATTAACGGTGGCTGGTTGTGCAAATGACCCTAACAATACGCAAAAAGGCGCTGCAATCGGCGCTGTAGTAGGCGCACTGCTTGGTAAAGCTACTGGCGATAACGATAAAAGTCGCTATGCGTGGGGCGCTGCGGTAGGCGCTATCGCAGGTGGTGCAATTGGTAATTACATGGATAAACAGGAAGAAGAACTTCGAAGCGAACTTTCTGATACTGGTGTTCAAGTGGTTCGTGAGGGCGATAATTTGCGATTGATCATGCCAGGTGATATTACATTTGCCACAGATAGCTCGAGCATTAGCCCTAACTTTAACCCAGTGCTTCAAGATGTTGCTAAAGTCGTAAACAACTACGAAAAAACCGTATTGATGATTAAAGGTCACACTGATGATACGGGGTCAGAGCAGTATAACCAGTCTTTATCTGAGCGTCGTGCAGGTGCAGTTAAAAACTTACTGATTAACTACTCAGTTAACCCCACACGTATTACCACTGTGGGCATGGGCGAATACTCGCCAAAAGTGCCTAACAACAGTGCGGCAAACCGTTCTATGAACCGTCGCGTTGAGATGGAAATTCAGCCGCTTACCCAATCTAATACTTAATGCCTAGTACGTAAGCGAAAGCGCTAAAAGCCCCGTATTAAAGCGGGGCTTTTTCGTTGTCCATTGTTTTAATTTGTTCGGCAACGCTGTCAGCTATTGAGTTAGGAATGGGTATAGCTAGATGGTATTGTGCTAGCTTCCAATCCTCGCCAACTTTTATCAGAACACCAGTCCCCCTTGTCTCGCCTAAACTCTTATTGTCTAGCAACTCGTCGAACCAAGCTATATTGCGGTCTGGCGAAAAATAGATATGTCTATCTCTAGGGTAATACGTCCATCCCGTACCTTTATCGAAATGGGGTTTCGCATAGGCTTTAAACGTTTCTTTATCCCAAACTTCCGACGCGTCAGTACCAATAAATATGGCATTTTCGTGATACAAGCTGAAATACGCTTTAAAGTTAGCAACGGACGCATTGTGATGCAGCGCATCAAGGGTTCGATTTACAGTGACCTCGGCAGTATTGGCACTGACCTTTGTTCCTACCCCTAAACAAAGCAATACCAAACCCAACAAAAAATGTTTCATGATTTTTTCCCAAACTTTCCGCGTTATGCTGATAAATCTACCGTGCCTACATCGGAAGTAAACTTCTATTTTTCGGTAACCTAACGCCTTAGGTGATTCATTTGTAGTTTAACTGAAAGATAAATGTAGCTTAGAGCTTAGCTTGTCTAATTAGCAGGCGTAAATACGCTCTAGATCACAAAGGGAATTTATATAGTTCGGAGGCGTCCGATACTTATAAACGATGCTGACGTTTTGCCATGTTCCACATGGAACAGGCTCTATACACTATTTTCCCAAACCATATAAGCCATGGTTCAGATTGGTTCTATTTACATGATATAAATAGATTTTCCTTTATAGTTCTTATAGTTCTGCAGCAGCTAAAGTTTCCAACTTAACTTAGCCATCATACTTCATTGTAGAATCTCGCAGTATAAGCGTGGGCTCGAAGCTCAGTTTAACGTCATTAGCTTGCCCATAAACTTTGTTTAAAATGTATTTCGCTGACATCTCGGCCATGTTAGCAACAGGGTTACTTACCGTCGTAAGTCGGGGAAATACATGATGTGCGAAAACGACGTCATCGAAACCAACAATTGATAGGTCGTGAGGAAGACTCATACCCAAATCTCGGGCGCAACTTATCGCTCCTGACGCCATCCAGTCGTTAGCACATACTAATGCGGTAAATGGTTGGTCTCGAGCCATCAGTTCCAATAATCCAAGCTTTCCGTCTTCTTCAGTATAATGGCCTTCAAAAACGAGTTCGCAGTTAACTAAAAGTCCAGCTTCAGACAGCGCACGATTGTGCCCTTCCAAACGCAGTTTGGCGTCCCGCTTTTCTATTGGACCTGATATATACGCAATATTTTTATGGCCTAATTCGAGTAAGTGGCGGGTGGCAAGATATCCCCCTTTTTCATTATCCAGCGTAGTGCACGCTTCAGAGAGACCCTCGACTTGCCTGTTAACTAAAGCAATAGGAAGTTTGGACTGATTAAGTTCTAATAAGTATTCATCTGACAGCGCCTCGGCGTGCATGATAAGTGCGTCGCAATTACGGCTTATCAAGAATTCCACCGCATCTTTTTCAGTTTCTAAGCAGTTTCGCCCTACAGTAATGATGACGTGCTTATCAGCAGCTCGTAACGTTGATTCTACTGCCTGCATCAAGTCGCCAAAAAAAGGAGCGTTTAGTTCAGGTACAAGCACACCAATGCTGTCTGTTCGGCTATTAGCCAAAGAGCGGGCGACAGAATTTGGACGGTAGTTTAATTCTTCTACCGCTTTTTCCACCCGTTCTCGCAGCACCTTATTTACCGAGGCTTTTCCGTTTAAAACGCGGGATACGGTAGATAGAGAAACACCTGCGCGCTCGGCAACTTGGTAAATGGTAGGCACGTGTAAAAACCTCGTTTCTTAAATCAATCACTTAACGTTTTTGTATTATGCCGTTATCGGCGGTTGTTCGCTACGTCGAGTAAGCAAAGCTTTAGTGACTTCTCGCTGTTTCTCGTCATTTAAAGGATACAAACAGATAAGTGCTGCTCCAGCGAAGCCGAATAATGCAGGTATCCAACTCATCAATGACTTCATACCAGGAAGAGATTGGTTGATAGTATTGACATCGAGTCCGTTGTAACCGTAGCTGCCCAACACCAATAGTACTAAAGCACCGGCAAAGCCGCCCCCGGTCTTTTGTACAAATGAGCCTGCAGAATACACAAGACCAGTAGCTCTACGTCCGGTTTTATACTCACTATAGTCCGCGGAGTCGCCCAGCATAGAGAAAAATAAGGTAGGTAAAATAGCTGCAAAAAATTCGGCACTGCAGCCAAGAATGAATATTCCGATCACATCACCTTGGGGCACAAAGTAAATGCCACAGGTTAGTAAGCTACTCGCTAAAAGCGCGACTATAAAAAGCTTCTTTCGTCCCATTATTGAAGATAGCTTAGCCGTAGCTAGCGCACCAAAAATGGATACCACGAGTAGAGCAATGAAGAAGTACCCTGTGAGTAGCTCATTTCCCATATAATATTTAAAGTAATAAGCAATAACGCCATATTTGATACCGTTAAACATCATGGTTAAAAAACCCATTCCCAATAGTATCAACCAAGGTTTGTTTGACAGTAAATCGATAATATCCTGCTGTGAGCGGGTGTTCATAGATTCTGGGCGACGAGTTAGCTGTTTAATTGCGATGGAGGTGAACACCATAACAGCTATAAAAATCACACCAGTTAGTATATCGCGGAAATAGAAAAAGGCTGTTATCGCTGAAAGTGGAATCAAAATTAGTGGCAGCTGTTTAGCTAAATCAGAAAGTTCAGATGACAAAGTGCGAGAGCGTTGAGATGATTTTTGTATGGTCACACGCTCTTTTGTGGTGAATACGGTAATGCACATTAACGCAACCAACAAGGCAGCAAATAGCCACATCGTATACTGATAGCCAGTAGCATCGTTACCTTTTCCTAACCAATCTACTAGCATGGGCAAGCAGCCCATAACTACTAAACCACCTAAAAAAGCACCAGCAAAGCGAAACCCAGATAGACTTGTTCGTTCCCTATCGTCGGTAGTCATTACACCCATTAACGCTGAGTAAGGCACATTATTAACCGTATACGCCAGTGTAAGCCCGATGTAAGTAAGGTAGGCATAAACCAGCTTGCCAGAGTAAGAAAGTTCTGGAGTAGTAAAACAAAGGATCATAAAAAGGCCAAGAAATGGCGTAGAGCCTAGTATCCATGGCCGAAACTTCCCCATTTTGGTTTGTGTTCTGTCGGCAATCATTCCCATAATGATATCGGAAACGCCGTCTGAAAGACGAACCACGAGGAACAACATGGCAGCGGCGGCCGCAGTAATACCAAAGGTGTCGGTATAGAATACTGCAAGATAGGCGAGCGCGCCTCGCCATACTAAGTTAGCAGCAGCATCGCCCATGCCATAACCTATTTTTTCTTTTATAGTCAGTTTATGGTCCATCGTTTTTTCCAACATCACTATGTTCGACTTGCTAGCAAAGTTTTGTAAACACTTGCGCTAAGTTTTGGTGTGCGCTTCTGGGTCTCAAAATCAACGTAAACTAGGCCAAATCGTTTTTCATAACCTTCTGCCCATTCAAAGTTATCCATGAGGCTCCATGCGAAGTAACCGCTCACTTTCACTCCTTCTTTGACTGCTTTATGGACCATATTTAAATGCTCATGGTAGTATTTAACACGGTCGACGTCGTTAACTTCGCCATCTATTAATTTATCTGCCATAGCAGCGCCGTTCTCAGTAATGAAAATAGGTGGCAGCGTGTACCGTTCATTTAATGACGTAAGTAAATCATAAAGTGCTTTTGGATAGATTTCCCACCCAATATCGGTTAACGGCCCTTGGTGAGGGTGTTCGAAAAATAATGCGTTTTTTTCCTTTGGCGCTGAATAGTGTAAACGCGTGTAGAAGTTAACGCCTAAGAAGTCGATAGGCTGGCAAATAATATCCAAATCCCCTGCTTCTATCGGTGGTCTGTCTGCTTCGTCTAGCTCGAATAAGACTTCAGGATAGCTTCCCTCCATCACTGGCTGCATATACCACTGATTGATATATTCATCAGCTTTGCGGGTGGCTAATAAGTCTTCTGATTTCTGTGTGGCGGGGTAGCATGGCGTGAAATTCAATACTATACCGGCTTCACTGTTTGGAACGTTTTCTCGAAGTGTTTTTATACCTAGCCCATGAGCTAGCAAAATGTGGTGAGCTGCAGTGCGTCCATTCTTCGTTCCCGTCCTGCCCGGCGCATGTACACCAATTTCATATCCGAGATAAGCACTGCAAAATGGTTCATTGAAGGTGGCGTAAGAAAAAACGTTTTCACCAAGAGCACGGGAAATTTTATCCACATAGTTTTGGAATTCATAAGCCGTTTGTCTGTATAGCCATCCGCCTTTGTCTTCTAAATATTGCGGCAGATCCCAATGATAAAGTGTTACGAATGGCTTAATGCCCTTCTCGTTTAGGGCATCAATTAATGTTTTGTAGAAGGCTACGCCTCTAGGGTTTAACTCACCGTTTTGCGTCATGACGCGAGGCCAAGAAATAGAGAAGCGGTAAGCGTCTACATTAAGGTCTAACAGAATCTCGAAATCTTCTCTCCAACGCGCAATGTGGTCGCAGGCCACATCGCCATTTGAATGATCGGCAATTGCAGAAGGACGCTCACAAAATCTATCCCATATACACTCTAAGCGATTTTCTACATCACCTTCAATTTGGAAGCTTGAGGTAGCGGTTCCATAAAGAAATGATTGCTTTAACAAAGGACTGTCTGCGGGCAGAGAAATACTGTGCATAATAGATAACCTCTTTTCTTCCTGCGCAAAGACCATATTGCGCAGGAAAGCAGTATGATAAATTTTTAATAGAGGTGAGTTATAGCACAAATAAAAAACAATTAGAAAGCGCTTTCTCGATATAATGTCATTTTTAAGTTAACAGATCTAGGGATGGTCAATTATCTGACATATATAAAAAATAGTGAGTCAAAAGCGATCTTTTATGTTATTTCTTTGAATTTAAAGTCTTTTTTATTTTAATTTCATCGTTCATTAGTTTAGAGAAGCACACTCTCTGTGAAATTATTGTAAAAAATGTGTTGATCTAATTCTCTTGTTGAATTAATGTTCGGAAAGCGCTTTCTTATCGAGGTTTTTTTGCTCGCTTTTTGAGAAAGCCCTTTCTGAGGCGCTAAAGGTTCAAACACACTTATATAACAGATGAAAGAGAGAGCGATCGTGACACACAAAACACCACACAAAAGTAAAATCGCAACAAGCTTGTCGTTAATACTGGGAACCGCATTAAGCAGTGGCGTTATGTCACCGGTCGCCGCACAAGATTCGGACAGCGATATTGAAGTGATTCAGGTATCCGGTATCAGAAGCAGTGTTCAAGAGTCGATGGGAATAAAACGTGACTCGTCGGGCGTTGTCGATGCCATTTCAGCGGAAGACATCGGAAAGTTTCCAGATACAAACTTAGCTGAATCCCTTCAGCGGATAACAGGTATCTCAATTAGTCGAAATAATGGTGAAGGTAGCCAAGTCACTGCCCGTGGTTTTGGACCTGATTTTAACATGGTCACCTTAAACGGTAGGACCATGCCAGGCTCTGCTTTACCTGGAGGCGGCGGTACGCCAAATTCTCGTGCGTTCGATTTTTCTGACCTTGCTTCTGAAAGTGTTCGGGCTGTGGAAGTGTATAAAACCGGCAGAGCTAGTATTGCAACGGGAGGAATAGGTGCAACGGTTAACATTCGAACTGCTCGCCCATTTGATGCAGCAGACAACGGCATAACTGCTAGTGTTGGTGCTAAAGCCTTGCACGATACCACAAATCGCGTGGGCGATGATGTTACGCCGGAACTGTCAGGGTTTATTAATTATCTTAATGACGACAATACATTTGGCGTGACATTTACGGGCTCTTTCCAGCAGCGCGACAGTGCAGCACAAGGTGCATTTGTTAATCAATGGAGAGTAAATCCTTTCGATGGAACTGTTCCTCAATCTCCAGACCCAGCGAACCCAGACAGCGGTGACCCTGTTGTATTAAATAATGCGCCAGCTATGGGACAACTGTTTGCTATTCCTTCTGACCTTCGTTACTACATGGCAGACCGAGAGCGTGAGAGAACCAATGCACAGCTAACGTTCCAATTTGCGCCCTCAGAAAAAATGACGGCTACGCTTGATTATACTTATTCGAAACAAGATCTCTATGAAGCGCGTGCTGAACAGTCAATTTGGATGGACGATAGGTATTTCGCTGAGCTAACTTTCGATGATGAAGCAGTTAAAACACCAATATTAATTTCACAAGAGCGCCGGGATTTGCTTCCTCGCGATTTAGGCCTAGCGCTACAAGAACTTAACCAAGTAAACGAAAATAAATCGATTGGCCTAAACCTTGAGTACTTCGTTAACGATGACTTTACGCTGGTTTTTGACCTTCATAACTCGTCAGCTGAAGGCCGCCCAGATGCCCCTTATGGGACGTGGACAAACTTAGGGCTAGGTGCAAATGTGGTTAAAGGGCAAGGCGTCGACTTTAGCGGCGATTTTCCTGTTATGTTTGTTGATTTTGACGATGCCGCGCGGGACAACTTGAACGGTAACGGCGTGTTAGATCAAGATGATGTGGGCACGTCAATTTTGGATATGAACTTTTCATCGCAAGATACTGAAATTACTCAAGCCCGTCTTGATGGGTCTTATAACATGGACACAGGAAGCATTAACTTTGGTATAGAGTCGCGTTCTATGGAAAGTACATCGCTTCAGTCACTAACGCGCCACACTATGGGTAACTGGGGAATAGAAAACCCAGGTGAATTACCTTCAGGCTCGCTAACTCCGCTCGATTTAGCAAGCGAATTTGATGACTTCAATACCGATGGTATGTTTTCTCAAGGTTTTACTGGGAGCGTGGCTGAGATTGGTGCATTTGCAGCGCAGCAGTATGGTTTTGACTTAGTTGCTAACAACCCGTTTGCTACCAACAGAACTATTGAAGAAGATATTACCGCCGTTTACTTCGAGCTAGACTTATCGGGCGAATTAAACGGAATGGAGTATAACCTTCTGACCGGTGTACGCTACGAAAATACCGATGTTACTTCAATTGCAAATATTAGTTTGCCCAGCGGTATAGCATGGGAAGGAAATAACGATTTCAATGTACGCTTCGGTAGTGAAATGGAAGACGTTGAAGTGGAAGCCAGCTATGACCATGTGCTTCCTGCGTTAGACTTCGATATTGAAGTGATTGAAAATGTGATTGCTCGATTCTCTTACAGCAAAACAATCGCGCGCCCTACCTATAACAATCTAAGTGCTGCTGCGTCAGTGTCGCCGCAAAGTGGACCTACCCTGCTTACCGATAGTATTACTGCAACGGCGAGTTCTGGTAACCCATCTTTGATACCGCTTGAGTCTGATAATTTAGACCTATCTGTTGAGTATTATTTTGATGAAACAAGCTATGTATCGGTGGGCTTTTACGACAAGCGGGTGAAAAATTTCATAGGTAATGAACAAGTTGAAGAGAACGTATTCGGCCTAAGAGATGTGACAAATGGCCCTCGCGCAGAAGCTGCGCGTGCAGAGTTAGAAGCCCGTGGAATTCCGGTAAACGATACATCTCTCTTTAATATGGTTGCTGCCATAGAAAACGGTATTGAATATGACTCATTAACCGATGAACAATTTGAGCAGCAGTTCGATATTCTACCGAACAGCGACGACCCTCTCATCACTTTTATCAACTCAAAGCCAGTGAACAACAAAGCCGCAAATATCTATGGCTTTGAAGTAGCTGCGCAACACTTCTTTGGCGACAGTGGTTTTGGTGTGTTAGCGAACTACACGTCTGTTAAAGGTGATATCGGGTTTGACAATGAAGCAGCACCCTCAATTACTCAGTTCGCGCTAGTGGGATTAAGCGACACTGCAAACCTAGTATTCATGTACGAAAAAGATGCGCTGCAAGCTCGTATTGCATACAACTGGCGTGACAAGTTCTTAGACACTACGTCTCAGTATATTAATGAACCGGGCTATACCGAAGCTTATTCACAAATTGATTTGAGTATCTCTTACGATATAACCGAAGATTTAACGGTGGCCTTCGAAGGTATTAATATTACTGAAGAAAATATTCGTCGACATGGGCGCACCAGTGCAATGCTTTGGAACTTGGATGAGTTTGGCGCAAGGTATGCGCTAAGTGCTAGATATACATTCTAAAAATTAGGGTGTGTTTGCCCGCTATAGCGCTTAGGGTTGCGCTTTAGCGGGCTTTTTTGTCATAGTGCTGTTTGAATAGTGTACAAAAAGCTTCCGCACGTGAGAGAAACAGAGCTTTTCAAGATAGCGTGGTTATCGTTTTATGAGTAATTCACAAAACCAATGCGGCCTACATCGGGTCGTCATTGTTGGAGGTGGTACTGCAGGGTGGCTTGGTGCTGGCGTTCTTGCAGCGAAGCTTAGCGAAAAACACTCGGTTACCCTTATTGAATCTCCTACTGTGTCATCCATCGGCGTTGGTGAAGGTTCATGGCCGTCACTTCGCGATACTCTTCTGGATATTGGCATTAATGAATCTGAATTTTTAACCCTATGCCAAGGTGCTTTCAAGCAAGGCTCTAGCTTTGTTAATTGGCGTAAAGGCGGGCACCACTATCATCATCCATTTACTATTCCAACGGGCTACAACGAACTTGATATTCATGCTTGTTGGCAAGCTTTTGCGTCCGACATGCCATACGAAGACGCCTTTTCTCTACAATCGACAATGTGTGCAGCAGGCAAGGCGCCAAAGCAAATTGCTACGCCCGACTATGCTCATGTGCTTAATTACGGTTACCACTTTGACGCCACAAAGCTCGCTGATTTATTGAAAAAGCACTGTGTAAACAAGCTGAGCGTTGAACACGTTATAGGCCATATTGCCTCGGTCACTTCACATCCAAATGGCTACATTGAAAAAGTAGTAACAGAATGTGGGCAAGAGGTGTTTGGCGATTTGTTTATCGATTGTTCCGGTAACAACGGTTTGCTTATTGATAAACATTTTAAGGTTCCGTGGGTACCCGTTAAGTGCGCCATGCTTAACGATAGAGCCATAGCCTTGCAAGTGCCTTATGCAGACAATGATAACGAAATAAAAAGTACCACTGTGGCTACTGCACAAACCTGTGGGTGGACGTGGGATATTTCATTGCAGCACCGGCGAGGTACTGGCCTGGTTTATTCTTCCCAATTCACAAATGAAGAACAGGCAAAGCAGGTCCTTATTGACTATGTTTGTGAACGTTATTCTGATGCAAATGAGCATGAACTTGCCTTTCGCACACTTTCTTTTGAGCCGGGCTACAGGTCAAAGTTCTGGGTAAAGAACTGTTTAAGTTTAGGTATGTCTTCGGGTTTTGTTGAGCCGCTAGAAGCATCAGCTATTGCAATGGTTGAGCTTGGCTTACGTATGCTATGTGAAACCTTTCCGCATAATAAAGATCACATGGAAATAGTCAGTAAACGCTACAACACGCGTTTTGAATACCGCTGGGAGCGAGTCATCGACTTTTTGAAGCTACATTATGTTCTTAGTGATAGAGAAGAGCCTTATTGGGTAGCACAGAGAAGTGATGCTTCAATTCCTGACTCACTCGCTGAGCTGCTTAAACTGTGGAAGTATCAAAGTCCTTCACGCTTAGATCTTATCGAGAACGAAGAGATTTTTCCCTCTGCTAGCTACCAATATGTTTTGTACGGGATGGGCTTTACTACGTTAGGGCCGCCACTACGTTTAAACGAAAAAGATAAGCGTAAGGCCCTGCATCTTAGTGAAACGTTACAACAGACTAAAAATACCTATTTGCAGGGACTGCCAACTAATAATGCGCTGCTCAAAGATATTTCAAATCGCTATTACAATGAGCAGAAACACCTTCACTCGCATACTCAACGTCAGGACTATGGCAACGCTTGCGCTTCAAGTGAAGGTGATCGCGCTACAAATTTAAACAACAATACCTCTTCAGATAAAAAGGACACCTCATATGGCCGTATCGGGTTTAGATAGCAGTAACAATCAAACGCCCGTTAAGAACGTTGTTATTGCCGGTGGCGGTACTGCAGGATGGATGGCGGCCACGGCGCTGTCTCGGCTTTTGGGTAAGTCGATAAAGGTTACGCTAGTCGAATCAAAAGATATTGGTATTGTGGGCGTTGGCGAAGCCACTATTCCGCCGATTAGAACATTTCATAAGTTGCTAGGTATAGACGAAAAAGCCTTTATGCGCGCTACACAAGCCACGTTCAAATTGGGTATAGAGTTTGAAAACTGGCGTGAACAGGGTCACAGCTATATCCACTCGTTTGGCATTACCGGAAGAGAATGCTGGGCAGGAGAGTTTCACCATTTTTGGCTAAGGGCTAAAGAATATGGTTTCGGGGGGGAATTTGGTGATTATTGCCCTGAACTGATTGCCGCTAAGCAGAATAAATTTGCTACATCAGAAGCTATGCCGCTCAACTTTGCTTATCACTTTGATGCCGTCGCCTACGGTCGATTTTTAAAATCGTTAGCTTGCGAAGCTGGGGTAATGCACAAGGAAGGAGATATAGAAAAGGTCGATGTTTGCCCGCAATCAGGCAACATACAGTCCCTTCAATTAGCAAGCGGAGAAGTAATAAACGGTGACTTCTTTATAGACTGTACGGGCTTTAAAGGCCTGCTTATTGAACAAGCTCTTCATACTGGATACGACGATTGGCAGCATTATTTATTTTGTGATAGAGCAGTTGCCATGCAAACGGAGCTTACTGCGCCACCTGTGCCGTACACCAAAAGCGTGGCACATCAAGCGGGCTGGCGCTGGCAAATTCCACTTCAAGAGCGAATGGGTAACGGATTGGTATTTTGTAGCCGCTTTATGAGCGATGAGGACGCCATTAATACACTTAAATCGCAGGTGACAGGTGCGCCAATTAATGAGCCGAGAGTGATTCGCTTTACGCCCGGTAAGCGCAGACGTGGTTGGAATAAAAACTGCGTAGCGTTAGGGCTATCCAGTGGCTTTATTGAGCCACTAGAGTCGACTAGCATTCATCTAATCATGACCGGCCTTATACGCCTAATGCGTTTATTCCCTTTTGATGGCATCACCCAAAGCGCAATCGATGAATACAACAACAAGTTCGATAGCGAAATGTCGGCCATACTCGATTTCATTGTTATGCATTACAAGGTTACACAACGCGAAGACAGCCCTTTTTGGCAACAGTGCCAACGCATGGACGTACCGCCGTCACTTAAGCATAAATTAGCTTTGTTCGCCGAGTCTGGCCGTGTGTTTTTAGATGATGGAGATATCTTCCGCGTCGATTCTTGGACGCAAGTATTGATGGGCCAAGGCATGACGCCCAAGCAATATCACCGCGTAGCCGATGAGATGAGTGAACAGTCACTTAAGCAGTTTATGGCAGGGTTAAAGCAGCAGGTGGATAACCACGTAGCTAAACTTCCCACGCACGAGTCCTTCTTAACACAGTATTTGGGGTGAATTATTAGAAGCGTTAGTTGTTGGCGGCAGGTCGCGCGTTAACAGTGAGCCTAGCAACTCGCTTTTACCATCTCTCAGGTAAATACTGCGTGAAATATAAGGGCATCACGATATTGGTTTTTTCTAACGCTGAAGAACCTTGTGTACCGGTCAACTTAAAAGTTTTACTTGGATTACATTTTTCAATGTAGGATGCCAACGATTTTGCTCTTGTACGCTTGCCACTTTTGACTTCAACAGGGACGATATCGCCAACATCGGTCGCCAAGATAAATTCGATTTCGGCGCGGGCGTCATTCCACGAATAGCTTGGGTCAACGCCCATAGCAGTGAACTCTTGTTGCACAAAGTTTTCAGCTACATAGCCTTTGTATTCATAGTTTTGTTGCTTAATCTCTCTATAACTGCTGCCTAACATATGATTGAGCAGGCCCACATCAAAAAGAAACAGTTTAACCATATTTTCTTTTTTATAGGCCGCCAACGGAGATTTCGGCAATCCTTCTATAGGGTAGTTTGGCAAAGCTAAGCGGCAACAGTTAAGCCAATGGATCGCGGTTTCAAAATCGCTATAACGAGATTTACGCTTATGCACATGCTTAAATTTAAAGCGTTTAACCGAATCATCGCTGACAAGTGATAGCTGCGCTGGAATGCTATTGAATACCGATTCAATCAGTGTGGCATCGACCTTGCCCGCGTACTTACCGAAGTCGCGACGATAACCTTCAACTAAGTCGGCATGAATTTTTGTGACTTTTTCAACACGCTCTAGAATGCTTGAATCCTTAAACTGATACCAAGCAGAAACGGCTTCCGGCATACCGCCGGTAAAAAAATAGTCGGTAAGTTTATCCATCAATTTAGTGTGTACTGCCGGTGTGCTTACTTGACTATCAAACGCTTTGATCAGTGCTTGCTCGTTGGATGCGTAAACAAATTCTTGGAAGGTCAGTGGTCGTAAATTGTATTGTTCTACCTTGCCTACAGGGAAGGTATTAAGCAAACCAATGTTAGAGCCGATGGCTGCGACAAAATAGGACGGTGCTTTTTCGGCAAAATACTTCAGCGAAGTGACGGCTCGTTCACATTCGCCAATTTCATCTAATATCAACAAGTCTGTTTCTGGATTGAACACTTGGTTGGTTAACAACTCAATGTTCATTACTAGCTCGTCAGGTGACAACGAGCCATCGAACGCTTCTTTGTAAGTAGGGTTTTCGAGGAAGTCGATACGAAGGGTGTTGGCAAAGGTGTTCCCAAATAACTCTTGCAGCAGATAGGTTTTACCTGTTTGTCTTGCACCATCGATCAATAATGGCTTACGCACAGGTTGATTTTTCCATGCTATGAGAGCGTCTAGTAGGTTGCGCTGCATTGTCATTTCCCGTCAATTGAGACTGTTAACTGCCTGTAGTATAACTTATCCCACATTTTTTCGCGCATTAAAGTGTGGAATTTTACATTTTTATGCGCGAAAAATTGTCAAGATGCGCTAATTGGGCAAAACTTCCCCTTTTAAGATGATTTTGGGCACTATCTGCAAACCGGTTTGAGCGGGGAAAATAAAGAAGCCCTGTTTTTACAAGCAAATAACAGGGCTTTTTAGACGTCTTTGGTCGGGTAGCTTTTTACCCAAGAACCTATTCTATATTCTGAATTTGCTCGCGCATCTGCTCAATCAACACCTTAAGTTCAACGGCCGATTGTGTGATGTCAGTACTGATAGATTTTGAACCTAACGTGTTCGACTCGCGGTTAAATTCCTGCATCATGAAATCTAAACGGCGACCCACAGCCCCACCCTTTTTAAGGATGTTGCGGGTTTCTTTAACGTGGGCGTTTAGGCGATCTAGTTCTTCGGCAACATCCACTTTTTGCGCTAGCATGATCATTTCTTGTTCAAAACGGCCTGCATCAAGCTCTACCTTTGCTTCTTCAAAGCGGGTTTGCACTTTTTCTCGTTGCCACACCATAATTTCAGGCATACGCGCGGCTACTTTTTCTGCTTCAACTTCAATGGCATCTAAGCGCTGCGTGATCATACCTTTAAGGGCTTCGCCTTCTGTAGCGCGAGCACTGATAAAGTCGTTTAACGCTTGATCGAACGCTGCCATTACGTCGCCGTGAATGGTATCCATATCAGTTTCTTCTGCAGCAATCACTCCAGGCCAGCGCAAAACATCAAGCGGGTTAACGCCGGTAGACTGACCATGTGACTGCACCCAGTCGGCAGCGTGAAGCACTTGTTTAGCCAGTTCTTCGTTTAGGCTTAACTTGGTTACAGCAGCATCGTTAGCAGTAAAACGAAGTGCACATTCAACTTTGCCTCGCGCCAGCTTTTTACGAAAACGCTCGCGCAAAACCGGCTCCAACGAGCGGAATTGTTCCGGTAAGCGAAAATACGTTTCTAAAAAGCGTTGGTTTACCGAGCGTATTTCCCATACGGCTGAGCCCCACTCTTTTTTCGTTTCTACGCGCGCAAACGCTGTCATGCTGTAAATCATAAATATCCTTTAAATTTAACTGAAAGCCTGCAAAAACAACCCGAACGTCGTGTTGTATACGTGAATATCTAAAGCAGGTTTTCTCGTATTTCGTATATTAGCGCACATTTAGGCAATTCAGTAAGCAAACATGTAAAGTTCGTTTTTATCGGTCACGGGTAATGCGTTATACTTAGCGCAATTTCGTAGCTACATCGAATTTACAGGGTTTGACCGCGCATTAAGCTTTCTATTCCTATGTCGTAAGAAAAACCTGTGAAACGCTACCCTTTTTTTAAGCATTTACGTTGTGGAGAACACTATGCGTCCAAGCGGCAGAACCGCCAGTCAAATTCGCCCTGTTACTATTACTCGCCAGTACACTTGCCATGCAGAAGGCTCTGTTTTAGTAGAGTTTGGTAACACTAAGGTGTTGTGTAATGCGACGGTGGAAGAAGGTGTACCACGCTTTATGAAAGGCCAAGGTAAAGGTTGGGTTACCGCAGAGTACAGCATGCTTCCACGTGCAACCCATACACGTAGCGGTCGTGAAGCGGCCCGCGGTAAGCAAGGTGGTCGTACGCTAGAGATTCAACGTCTAATTGCGCGCTCACTTCGCGCGGCAATTGATTTAAAACTTCTAGGTGAAAATACAATTACACTAGATTGTGATGTCATTCAGGCTGACGGCGGTACACGCACGGCATCTATTACCGGAGCATGCGTAGCTCTTGTTGATGCGCTTACCTATATGCGTGCAAAAGGCATTATCAAAACTAATCCGCTTAAGCACATGATTGCTGCACTTTCGGTGGGTATTTATGAGGGTACGCCAATCGCTGATCTTGAGTACACCGAAGACTCTGAAGCAGAAACAGACATGAACATTGTGATGACCGAGACCGGTAAACTGATTGAAGTTCAAGGTACAGCTGAGGGTGAACCCTTCTCGTTTGAAGAGCTTGATGAATTGTTGAAAATTGGTAAGCACGGCTTACGCGAATTATTCGATATTCAAAAAGCGGCGCTTGCGTAAGCGAGGCAATTAAGCGTATTTAACGCCTACGTATTAGTTAGTAATTAAGAGGTCATCATGAAAGCGTTTCAGCGTGATTTTATCGAGTTCGCCATTGAACGTGGCGTACTAAAATTTGGCGAATTTACTTTAAAGTCTGGCCGCGTTAGCCCTTATTTTTTTAATGCAGGCTTGTTTAATCGCGGCGGCGATTTGGCCAAGCTAGGGCGTTTTTACGCTGATGCGCTAATGGATGCAGGTGTCGAGTTCGATGTACTGTTTGGTCCAGCGTATAAGGGTATTCCTATTGCGACGACTACCGCCGTCGCACTGGCCGATAGCCACAACCTTGACGTACCTTATTGCTTCAACCGTAAAGAAGCGAAGACTCACGGTGAAGGCGGCAATTTGGTAGGCAGTCCGCTAGAAGGCAAGGTTATGCTGGTGGATGACGTAATCACCGCGGGTACCGCTATTCGTGAATCGATGACATTAATTGAACAGCAGCAGGCAAGTTTGTCTGGCGTATTGATCGCATTAGACAGACAAGAGCGCGGTAATGGTGAACTGTCAGCTATTCAAGAAGTAGAACGTGATTTTGGCACTCAGGTGATTTCTATCGTATCGCTAGCCGATGTGGTAGCTTATCTGACTGAGAAAGGCGATTTTGAAAATGAAATCAATGCCATTAATGCCTACCGTGAAAACTATGGCGTCTGATTTTGATAGCGCCTTTAGCGCAGCAAGTCAGCATTTAGACGCACTAGGTTTACGTTGCCCAGAGCCGGTGATGATGGTGCGTTTAAATATTCGTAAGCTGGCCGATGGGGAAACCTTATCGGTCACAGCTGACGATCCCTCAACGGCAAGAGATATTCCTAGCTTTTGCCGTTTTATGGACCATACATTGGTAGCGTCTCAAACAGAGACCCTGCCTTACCAATATGTTATTAAAAAAGGGCGCGCCTAAGCGCCCTTTTATCATCCAAATTTAGGCTTATAGCGCCTTCCATTTAAATTTCCTACTCTACCTTTCTGTATTTCGCCTCCAGCGCGCAATAAAGGCCAAACATAACAAAGCCTGCGCCCACTGCACCAATTAGATAAGGGCCGAAGGGTTGCTTCATTAAGGTTTCTAGTGCTTTTTGTAATCCACCTGCTTGTGATGGGTTACTCAATATGGCGGCAAGAATAAAAAAACCACCTACTAAGGAATAAACGACACCTCTTGCGGTATACCCTAAGCGACCAGTTACTTTCACACTCTTTCTAATGCGCTGATTTAAAGCGTGTAGTGAAAACTTCTTTAAAAAGTCTGCAGTGTAAGCATGTTTGAACTGCACAACGGCAAATATGATGATGCAAAGCCCGATTGCGGCTACAAGCAACAGCCCCCATTCGTATTGCATTAAAAATTCACTCACCTTCTTTCCACTTCCTTGGGATGAAGAGCTACTTTGTACTTCTAATAAGGTTTTACCCCCTGCGTAAGCAGCAACAAAATAGAAGGCGCCTGATATAAAGAAGAACAGCTTGTTTATAATGTGAAAGAGCCAACTGTCATCATCTGATTTTTCAGTAATGAAAATCTGCAGCCAACGCCAGCAGGCATAGCATGCTAAGCCAAGAACAAGAATGCCTAATAAGATCTGTCCGAGTGGTTGTTCTTTAAGTGTAAGAAAGACATTGGACTGAGAGGCTTTTTCACGGTTAAGCGCAGTAAATACAGATGTAAGAATGAAGACACCAAGCATAACGTACATGACGGTTTTGGCACTATATCCCGCTCTAGCGGTTATCTCTTTCCATTTAGACGAAGGTTCCACGGTGTCCTCTCATAGCTTAATTGCAAAATAAAAACGACTTAGTTATTTATCCTGTATCAAGTTATGTTCCGTTTTGCTCCTGTCTGTATTTTACGCTTGCGAGCTAGCGTTTCAGGTTAACGTTCTGAACTGTCTGCAACGGCTTTTAGCAGCAAGTTTTGAAGCGTACGTTTGCTGTGAGCACAATTGCAGTGAACATCTGTCATATGCAGAACTTCACCTTTAAGCATTTGCTGTAGTGCAGACGTTCTGATATTCAAAGTGACAAAGCCGTCTTCATTTGGGATTTGTTTCGACATCATCATTTGCTCCTTCAACTGTTTGATTTAATGCAGAGCTGCAGAAGCAAGCTGTCTGCTAAATTGAGGTTGGTAGGTTTGCTCAAGCGTGTGCTGAATGGCGGATATAAGCCGGCATACAGACGGGTTAGTGGCATGCAAAGGCAATATGGCAATTAGCTGCTGTTGGCACTCCTGCAAAATTGCGTGAGATTCTTGTCTTTTGTGCTCTTGAGCAAGTAAAGAAGATAAGTACATGCCCATAGTGCCGAACGCGAGTATATCTTCTTGCACCGCGTTTACTTTTTGAGAGGATATGGGCTGCAGCGCATTAAGAATGGCCTTCGCGGCTTCAAAAGTTTGATAACCCAACTCTCTGGCATAATCTAATTCACCCTGTTGATGGGCTTTCTGCGTCTGTGCCTGCATTGCTAAGCGATGCTCTCGTGCGCTTGAAGGGTTTAGCTGTAGCCACTTTCTGTAAACTGGGCATAAACGTTGAACATTCATATAAGCACCTCCTGTTTTTTATTACATTAGTGCAAATAAGAATCATTATCAAATGTAAAGTTCAAAAAATCTATCAGCGTAATTTGATTTGGGAATTTAAGGGGGGCCTCGCACGATTTGGTCGATGCTATTTTGATAGCTTTAGCGCCGTCAAATCGAAAGACTCTTTAATTAAGAGAACATATTAGACAGCCACCATAGTAAGACTACCACTAGCGTGATAGCAAACACGGCTTTCATCTTGTAGCGTTTTATAAGTTGCTCTGCTTTGTCACCTGCGTAATATACCACTACTGCAAGGCCAAAATAACGTATAGCGCGGGCAATGACCGTAGCTAAAAGGAAAAGCGGAAGTGAGTATTGGGTGGCGCCGGCAGCTAACATGGCCACTTGAAAAGGAATAGGCGCAATGCCTAGGGTCATCACAAACCAAAAGCCTTGGTTTTGCATTTGTTGTTTAACGCTGTCGAACTGATCTTGACTAAAAAAGGTATCAATAACCCACTGACCAACAAGGTCGAAAAGGTAATAGCCAAGGGCATAGCCGAAAACAGCGCCAATCACACAGCCCACGGTAGCCATTAATGCAATTTTCCAGAGCGACTCTCGTCTAGCTTGCATTAACGGCACCATAACGGCTTCAAGCGGTATAGGAACAATGGTCGATTCTAAAAATGACGCTAAGGTAATACCCTTTAACATATGTTTGGAATCGATAAGCTTTTTGGTTTTGTGCTTAACCTTTTTACCTAGTGCCATGTAACCTCTACCACTTTTATTGTTTTACTGCTTGTAAACTACCCCGTCTTTCATCACAAAAGACACGCTTTCCATAAGCGATATATCGTCAAGCGGGTCGCCTTGAACAGCAACAATATCTGCTAACTTACCTTGTTCTAACGTGCCGAGAATATCGCTTATGCCCAATAAATCTGCACTATTAACGGTAGCGCTAAGTAGCGCGTCAGCAGGTTTCATTCCTGCTTCAACCATTAAAGAAAATTCCTGTGCATTATCCCCATGGGCCGATACACCACTGTCTGTACCAAAAGCAATTTTTACGCCCGCTTTGTGCGCTTGTTCAAAGGTATTTTGAATTAAGGGGCCGATGGCTGCTGCTTTAGGGCGAACGAGCTCAGGAAAGAAACTATCAATCTTGGCTTTATCTGCTACAAACTTCCCAGCCAATATAGTAGGTACATAATAGGTGCCGTGTTTCTTCATTAGCTTGCGAATTTCATTGTCCATGTAGGTACCGTGCTCAATAGAATCCACTCCTGCTTCTATTGCGCGTTTCATGCCCTCTTTACCATGAGCATGCACTGCCACCGTCATACCGTAATCTTTTGCTGTATCGACAATTGCTTCTAATTCGTCGGTCATAAACTGAGGGTTTTGGCCACTTTTAGCCACGCTTAGTACGCCGCCAGTTGCAGTAATCTTAATTAGGTCGGCACCATCTTGATAACGGGCACGTACCGCTTCGCGGGCTTCCACTTCGCCGTTAACTACACCCTGTTTGGGGCCTACATCTGGTCGAAGTAAGTGAGACATACCATTGCTTGGGTCAGCATGTCCGCCTGTAGTCGCAATAGATTTAGCTACCGTGTAAATACGTGGGCCGGTAGCATAGCCTTTCGCAATAGCATTTCTTAAAGCCACTGTTTCGTTATAGCCATCACCAAGATTACGCACTGTGGTAAAGCCTGCATCTAAGGTTATTTCTGCGTAGTTTGCTGCACGCAATGCGTAATCGGCTTCATTAAGGGAAAAACGTTCTAAGTAGGTTTGCGGCCCGCCGTGTTGCGACGATAAATGAACATGCATATCCATAAGACCGGGCATAACCGTTGAAGCACTTAAATCGATGACGATGTCGCCTTTTTGTGGTTTAGCAAACCCTTTCTTTATCTCCGCTATTTTGTTGCCTTCAATAACAATGGTCATTTTTTCTTGAAGTGATTTTGAGGTGCCAGTAAACACTTTTCCCGCGTGTATGAGGGTATCGGCAACCGTAGAAAAAGGTGATGAGATTAGTGCGCTGGTAATCGCAAGGGTGATCAAAGGCTTTTTCATAATGTAGGTCTTCTTTTGATTGTTTTATAGACTACATCGAATGTAATGCACACAACGAGATAACGCAAAATAAAGTGCTTTTAATGACATCTTGATGGAGATACGTATTTTAATAGTAGGCGCAACTTACAGGCGCAAAATAGCGGTGAAAGACTAGTAGCGTAACCATAAGTAACGTAAGAGTAGAAAACGCGAATTAGGGTGTTTGAAGTATTTCACCCAATACGAAGGTCGTACCGCTAGATTGAATACTAAATTGCGTATTCGAACCATCCGATGACTCTTCGGCTTGTTCTAACAGCTGATAATAAGTGTTTTGATGTAGCCTTGCCCATAGGTTTCTACGAACGCGAGTGTAAGGAATAGGTGTTGCCTGTGGGTCTTGAATAGCTTGTGGGGGAACTCGAAGTTCTAGCTGATCTTCGCGCTCTAAGCGAATAGTGTCGCCGGTTTGCGTAGTAAAGACATAGGTGCAGTCACTAGTTGGTTCAACCTCTATCTCAACTTCACCCGCTTCGCCGCCTTCATTTCTTTCTATATGCCATTGGGTGATTAGGAAGGGCGTGTCCTCAACAGTGATCCCTACCTTTTCGACAGGGGTGACTAAAAAGTACTTATCGCCTTCTCGCTTCAGTACAGAGGCAAAAAGCTCGACCAGGCTTGCCCGCCCGATAGGGCTGCCTTCGTAAAACCATCGGCCATCAAGGGCTATCGTCAGATTAATATCACCG
The DNA here is from genome assembly GCF_027563165.1 of Alteromonas sp. PRIM-21. Classification (NCBI taxonomy): domain Bacteria; kingdom Pseudomonadati; phylum Pseudomonadota; class Gammaproteobacteria; order Alteromonadales; family Alteromonadaceae; genus Alteromonas; species Alteromonas sp. PRIM-21. The sequence goes on from NZ_JADOEK010000008.1 coordinate 81,030, forward strand.
CAAAAATCTGGATTCCATTGGTCGACGGGGGGCAAAGGGCGCGCTTTTGAAGACGTGCCCTTAAGTTGTTGTTGAAACTTAGTTAGATCCACGCTCTTCAACCAAAACTTTCAATTCGCGTAGCTTTGCTTTAATACGACGCATATTGTCTGGCCCGGTACGCAGTAGCTGCTTTTGTGGCTCGTTGAGGCTTTCTAAACGATCGTCGGCATACTTATAAGCTACCGAATCTGTATACACCTCAACAGGAACCGGTACTTCTGGTGTATCAAGTAACTGGTCTATGGCCTCTAGCAATACGCTGTTAAAGTCTTGGTCTGGATTACCAATCTCTGCAAACTTCGCTTGGATATCGTCTTTATAAATACCGTAGATATTTAGCAGCGCTTCATTATCGAACGACTCCAGCATATCTACATAAGGCGTATATCGTTTATAACTTGCAGCGTCAATCCACTGCTTTCCTGCTTGAGAATAAACACGAAAATTTTGTTCTGGCGGCGTAAGTAGTTGATGGTTTGGTGCCATCTCATCGTTCGCTAGATTAGTTACAGAGACTACAAAGCGCTGAATAAGCCCTTCATTAACCAGCATACGATTTACGGTTTCTTCGTCTGCAGACGAACTCTCAATCAATGACGCTTTGACTGCTGGGTCACTTGTATCGAGTGGTTCTGGATCTGGTTCAACGGGTTCTGGCAATGGTTCAACGTCGTCTTTTTCTTCAAGTTCAACGGTGGGCGCAGGCTGGGTAGGCTCAAAAATCTCTGGCTCTTGCGGCGCTGTGACTTCAGGCTCGGTCACTTCAGGTTCAGGCGTAATGACTGGCTCAGGCTCTTCGTCACTTGGCCAAAAAACTACAGCCAGAATAACGATAAGAAGGATGCCGACAATAATAAAATGTGGGCCTAACGATTTCTTTTCTGACGATTCGCTCATAATGACTCCGCTACAAAAATATCCTTTCGGTAATACTACCAGAGATAACACCCAAAATTAGAAAATCAATCAAGAGAAATGTTCCCTCAAAATCCAAATTCCTTATTTTGAACAGATTTTAACGTTTAAAAGACACTTTCCGATTTGTTTTCGACCAAAAATTAGTGGGAACTCCCCATTTTTTCGATCTTCCAGTTCGCCATATAATGTAAATGTGAAAGTAATTTTTAAAACAATTGTTTAACATTTGGGGCTTTGTGTACTAATGTGTTGATTAATCATTGAAAAGCAAATGCTAGAGCACTGCTATTTACAGTAATTAACTAACATTTTGAGTCCTTGAGTCCCAGTGTTACCTAAATGTGCCCTCGTAGGATAGTAAGCGTGAGTAAATTCAAATCATATCATCCAAAGTTACACCGAGCCGTTACACGGTACACTGCTATACAATACGTTATTGCACTAGGGATAATGCTTTACCTATTTTGGAATATGCATAGTCTGCCACCGCATCATCAACTAATTACTGTAATAACCGTGGTTGTTATGGGCATACAAAATGGCTTTATCTTGTCGAGAGCAAAAGTTGCACTTGCTGTAGAAGGGCCTCGGTTGCTAGTTTTCCCACTCCTATGGATAGCAACGGGAATGGGGGTAGCTGCTCTTGTGTACACCGTTTTTTCTATTGCTTCGTTGTTGGTTTTAGCCAACGCAGTGCGACATAAAAATCACCGCCCCCCACTTCATCTTCTGAATGAACCTGAAAACCTCGCATAGCGTATAAAAGTCATTATTTCGCCCTGGCTATATTCAATATAAATAACACCAAGCAGGGCGAGCGTAATGCGCACGCTGATTTCATGAGGTAGGAAAATGCATAAGTTTTATTTTCGGGATATTGAAGAGTCGCCGACGGTTATCGATTACTTAGAAGTTCAGTCTTATGAAATGAACGTCTATTTGGTTTATCTAACTATCGATAAACAAAGCGGTATGCTTTACGACAATAAAGACAAGCCAATGCGTTTTTTTAGTGCCGGGCACATACGTGAAGCGTTCGCCCATTGTCGCGTTCAACAGGCTGTAATGAAGCACGATACACCGTACGATGAGATGATAGGCAACCCGCCGAAAAGTAAAGAGCAGATGGCCCTACCTTTTAGTATGGAACTGCCCTATTAAACGCAACGCAAACTACCCAATACTACCGGCTCAGTGCTATTAGAAGTGTAAAAATTAGGCGAAGGCATTAAGTAGAGTCTTCGTCCTTTTCCGATAATCCCACTTTCAAACAAGCTGCATAAAGCGCGGTAGGATTCATCGTAAGAAGGGGCCAAACCTTGTTAAGAGCAAAGCCAGTTGCCTGCGGCCTCGCGCATATCCACTTTGGCTTGCAACCGCTTCGCTAACAAAAATAAACCTCCGAGCTTTCTATGTATAAAGAGCGCATCGACGGGCGGTGTGTGCCAAAAGTTATGTTCCATTGTAAGCGCCATTCCTTTTTCGTGAAGCCTTGCGATTAAATCGCTTTTTCCAAAGTCATAAGCCCCCTCAAAGCGAATGGCTTCACAGGCTTCCATGCCTATATCTATGACTGCATTTACTTGCATCTGAGAATGGCTGTCATCAATAAGCCCAATATTGAATGCAGCTTGCTGCATCAGTGCTTTATCATTGTCTGCGGCGCTCTTAAGCAAAGCTTGGTATTGCTGAGATATATTTTCAGGCACTTCGCGAGTGGCACCAAAATCTAGCAGCACAATTTCTTTGGTATCGGGTTTAAACTGATAGTTGGCTAGGTTAGGGTCGCTTTGAAGCAGCTTAAAGTGGAAAACCTCATTAAAAAACAACGTCATTAACGCTGTCATCACGGCATCTCGGACTTCTTGAGGTTCATCAATTAGCACATCCAAATCTTTCGCCTCGATAAAGTCCATGGCTAGTACCGTACTTGTGGTAAGCGGTGAATAGGTCTTTGGAATAATAAACGCGCTTTGTTCTTCACCTCGGATATCAGTGGCTTCAACTAGGTTGCGATAACGGTTAAGCATATCGGCTTCTCGTTCATAATCCGCCTCTTGGTGAAGCTGCGCTTTGGCTTCCTGCAACAGCGGGCCTATATCTAATGATTTTGGCACCAAGCCAGTAAGCTTTATAAGCGTTGCTACGTTATCCACATCGCTATCAATACTCTTCTTCACGCCTGGGTACTGTACTTTTACCGCTAACATTTTGCCGTCCATAGTAATAACTTTGTGAACTTGGCCTATGGAGGCTGCGGCAACAGGGGCGAAGGAAAAGTAAAGTAAGTCATCTTGCCATTTGTCGCCCCAAGACTGATTTAGCGTGGCTATTAGCTGGTCCTTGGGCATGGGGTCAGCATCGTCCCGTAAACGTCCTAAAATGACGGCGAGTTCTTCGGGTAAAAAGTCACCCGCATCCATGGAAATGAGTTGTCCAAGCTTCATAGCGGCGCCACGCATACTGGCAAGCTGATCGGCAATATTTGAAATATTCTTTGGTGTTAAAAGCAGCGAAGACAAGACCGGCTTCTCACCTTTTAGCAACTGGCCAGCACCCTGAGAAACCACATTACCTGCTATCCTACCTGCTAACGTGCCTAAGCGACCTATACGAGATAAACGAGACGAGGGTACTGCCTTGCTCGAACGGGGCGGCGATTCGGAAGATTTATTTGGCTTCTCTGCCATAGGTTCACTCTGTTTTATTGAAGACGGAAAGGGACATTAATATTTATCGTTTAAAGCATAACTTAAAAAGTACTCTGACCCTTTATACATTTAAGTACGGCGGCTGGATCGGGTATAAGAGCCGTAAGTCTCCAAATATCTCATTGGGTAGCTTGATAGTAAGGTTAAGATTATAGAATCAGGCAGAGATTTAAAAATAAGATTGAGCACTGCATAAGTGCGCGGTTTACACAGTGCTATATATTTAGATGAACTGAGAAATAAATTGAAGCACTAGACCTATAACACTGCCATAAGCAAACCCTGCCCAGCCGCTTGCTGTTCTGTAACGCCAAAGCGCAGCACCAAAGAATCCGCACCATAGCATTGCAGAATAAGTTGATATTAGGCCCCCGCCCATGCCTGTATCTGGCAGAAATAGCATTACGATAAATGTCAGTGCCATGGCACCGCTCAACAGCACCCACATGATATTTTTCTTATCAGCGAACGCATTGCTGGTTTTATCACTTGATAAGCTAGCATTTGGCTCTTGCTCAGTGCGCACTGCTGCATTAGCAGTACGCATTTTTCTTGCGCGGCGCTCGCTTCTTGATTGGGTTTTCTTGACCTGTGAAGGCAACGGTGCTGTAGCGCTATTGGTCATGATATACCTCGTTAACTAGGTGTGAGTAACGTATTTGTCTACTGATAAGGTAGAGCATGCTTGCAGCTATGACTATAAGACTTCGGTCTCACACTACATATTATTAGAGCGCCCTTTGATACAAAGTAATACAAAAAAGCCCACCGGCATTCACAGTCCTTCAACAGTGAAAGCCGGTGGGCTTTAATAACTTTTAACCGCTAAATGTTAATGATGGTCGCTACTTTGACTTTTAAAGCTCACTTCCAGCAGATTTACACTATCAGCAAAGGTTAGGGTTTTAATATCGCCCTTGCCTTCTACATTTAGCGTATTCACTTGCTTCGGCCATAAGTCGCGTAATGCATCGTGGCGAATTTTAATACCTTCTAGCACAGGCGGTTCAGCAGTTTCCTGATAAACCCAAAAGTGCTTACCCTCAACTTCAAAGCCCACATCTGCAAGTTTTAACGATTCGCCTGCCGCATTTAAAATCGCAAAGTGATGGGCAACGTAATCAGCAAATTGTTGCTGCGTTTTAACGTCATCCATAATATCTGCATGCTTATCGAATAAGGCTTTAACCGCGTGCTCAGCATCATGCAAATTAAAGCGGTGCATCACTTCGATATTTTCTGTTCTGGGGTTGAACAGTACCGTTGTTATCGCTGCTTTTATTTGATGCGCTTGGGCAATTGTGCTGAACGACATCGCGCTAACAAATAGCGCAGCCGCAATAGCCAACCCACTAACGCTTGCAAGCAGAGCATGAGAGCTCTGCAGCAGGCGGGATAAAGACAACTTATTCGTCATCTTTATCCTCGTCGTCAGTTTTTAGCTCGGTCTTTGAATCGTGCATAAGGTCGCGGTACTCGTAAGTGTTACGCGGCTTGTTCTTATACGCTTCAATGCGAGAAGGAATGATACGGCGTGGGTAGTGGTTATTTTCCACGTCTACGTCCGCAGTTTCCCAATGTGGGTCAACCGTAACGCTTACCAGCTCTTTGTCTTTGTCAGTCACGATAAGCTTGCTTACGGCCTTAGGTGTACGACGCCAGATTTCCGCCGGAATGCGCATTTCTTCTTTCGTACCGTCTTCAAAGGCTAGCTCAAGAATAATCGGCATTACCAAACCACCTTTGTTACTAAAATCTAGCACGTAGTAGTTTTTGTCTTCTTTTACCGCACGTTCAAAGGCTTTACGCTCCCAAGGTTCAAGCTTATCAAGGAACTTCTTGTACTTGTTGCGCTCTTTGTTGGTTACGGTATAGCGGTCGTTTTCATCGTAGAAATCGCTGATATCTTCAAAGCGGTCTACCCACAGTTTTCTACCTTCTTCTTTATTGCGAATATCGGTAAGTGACTTAGGTTTTTCCATTTCTGCTTGGCGCTCACGAGCAAAGTCGATATCTGGATCTTCAGTGTCTAAACGCAGCTTGTGTACGCTGTCTAGGCTAATATCTACGTGGTCTGTGGTATAAAACCAACCGCGCCAGAACCAATCTAGGTCTACACCCGAGGCCTCTTCCATAGTGCGGAAGAAATCAGATGGAGTTGGACGTTTAAACATCCAGCGTTGCGCGTATTCTTTAAACGCGAAGTCAAACAGTTCGCGGCCAAGAATCGTCTCACGAAGAATATTTAGCGCTACTGCTGGTTTGGTATATGCGTTTGGACCTAGGCGAAGTACCGAGTCAGACTGCGTCATAATTGGCACCTGCGTCTGAGACTTCATGTAGCCTGTGATATCACGCGGCTCTACACCCCATGGAATCGTTGGGTCCCATTCGCGACCGGCAACGCCATCTAGGAAGCTGTTAAGACCTTCATCCATCCACGTCCACTGACGCTCATCAGAGTTTACCGTCATAGGGAAGTAGATATGGCCAACTTCGTGAATAACTACGCCAATTAGGAAGCGTTTCTCAGCTAGCGAGTAGGTGCGTGAACCGTCATCACGAAGTTCTGTACGAGGTCCATTAAAGGTGATCATGGGGTATTCCATGCCGCCAACTGGACCATTGACTGACTGCGCTACTGGGTATGGGTAATCGAAGCTAAAACGGCTGTATACATCCATAGTGTGGATGATTGACTCTGTTGAATACTTCTGCCAAAGCTCACCACCTTCTTTCGGGTAGAAGGACATTGCCATTACAAGCGGCTGAGTGTCACCACCTTGCTGATAGCCACGTGCATCCCATGCAAACTTACGCGACGAAGCCCAAGCAAAGTCACGTACGTTATCCGCTTTAAAGGTCCAAGTCTTAAGCCTAGAAGTGCCTTCCTTTTCGTTTTCAATCGCTTCTTCAGGAGTAACGATAAATACGATACGATCAGCTTTTTCTGCTTTTTTCAGTCGATCCCGTTGTGTTTTAGTTAACACGTCTTTCGGGTTTTGAAGCACACCTGTTGACGATACGATGTGATCAGCCGGAACCGTGATATCTACTTCGTAGTTACCGAATTCTAGGGTGAACTCACCACGGCCAATAAACTCTTTGTTAGTCCATGCTTCGTAATCGGTGTAAGCCGCCAAACGAGGGAACCACTGAGCTAGCAAGAAAATATCGTTGCCGCCTTCGCGCTCATCATCTGGGAAGTGCTCGTAACCTGCACGTGCTGAAACCGCATCTTCTTCAACAATATTAAAGGCAAAGTCGATATCAAAGGTTACTTTGCTGCCCGGCTTTAGTGGCTTAGCTAGGTCAACCCGCATTAGGGTACCCACAATAGTGTGGCGTAAGTCATTGCCCGCTTTGTCTTCAACGCGAGAAATGGTGTAACCCAGTTCATTGTCTTCAACAAACTGCTGGCGGCGCAGTGCGCCCATGCTTAATTTAGCGGGCGTATTGCCACTTGCGGCTTGCGTGCCTGGTCCACGGTTACCAATGCCACCGAAAGTGGTAGTAAGCGCAGACATTGAGTCGTCACGAAACTTGTTTTGATCAAGTTGAACCCAAAGGTACTTAAGGGTATCGGGCGAGTTGTTGTAATACGTAATTTCTTCGCTTGCTTCGATACGGCGCTCGTCTTCAAGCAGCTTTACGTCGATATCGTAATCTACTTGCTGTTGCCAGTATTGATGACCAGGCTCACCAGCGGCGTTGCGATAAACATTGGGAGTAGGAAGTACTTCGTCTAGCTGACGGAATTTATCTTCAAAGTCGCCTTTTGTTTGTTTTATAGCGGCGGTACTAGGAAGAGAAATCAGCATAGACAGTACTGGCGCTAGCCAGAAAAAGTGTCGTTTTGCGGTGCTCATGCAGGTTCCTTGCAACTTGTAAGTTAGAATTGTTATAAGATAACACTTGCTAGTATATAAGTATGGCCCGCACAATCCAATTTTTTGACCGTAAACTAACCATGTTTTAACGCAAAAAAACTGTAACAGAACGTTTTGTTATACGGTTTAACTGTCGTATTCTTAAGCTCTTGTTATCTTTTTTCTTCCCCCCTATGAATTGTTTTAATTGGCAACGTGCTGTTATTAAAGTTGGCAGTGCCCTTATTGCACCCGAAGGCAATGGGTGTAGCGGACGCTACCTTTTGTCTCTTGCTCGTTTTATTACCGCAAGCCGAGAGGCTGGCAAAGAAGTGATTTTGGTTTCATCTGGCAGTGTCGCTGCTGGTCGTAGCCAAGTTAAAGTTCGCCACAACGCTTCTATTGCGGAGAAGCAGGCCATGGCTGCAATCGGGCAGAACCTAATGATGGCCAACTGGCAGCGCTTTTTTGATTTCCCATGTGCGCAGGTATTGCTAACCGCAGATGATTTACGCAATAGAACGCGCTACGTAAATATCAAAAACACGTTACGTGAAATTTTAAATCACAATGCACTACCTATCGTGAATGAAAACGACACAGTCGCCGTTAATGAACTTAAAGTGGGCGATAACGATAATTTGGGGGCTTACACGGCATTGGTCGCGCAGGCTGATACCTTAATTATTTGCTCTGATATTGACGGTTTATTTACTGCAGACCCCAGAAAAGATGACTCTGCGACCCTTATTCCGAAGGTGGAGAAAATAGACCGTACTATTTACGGACTAGCGGGGGGCGCAGGTACTGCGGTAGGTACAGGTGGTATGCGTACAAAAATTGAAGCGGCGGATAAGTGCACCAGCAGTGGTATCCAAACCCTTATTGTTAATGGGCGAAAAGGCGAAACCTTCGATGCTTTACTTGAAGGCAAGGTACCTGGGACTTTATTTACTGCTAGCAGCACGCCGGCCAGCGCCCGAAGGCTTTGGCTTACTCACACCCTTAAAACTGCTGGCAGAGTCGAGGTAGATAGCGGTGCGAAAGAGGCGCTGGTAAGCAAAGGTGCGTCGCTATTACCCACTGGCATTTTGAACGTGACCGGTTCATTTGAACAAGGTGATGCCGTTGAAGTGATGTGCGATGGAGAAGTCATCGCTAAAGGCCTTTGCTTGTATAACGCAAAAGACTTAACCCTAATAAAAGGGAAAAAGTCGAAAGAAATCGCCAATGTGTTAGGTTATGAAACAAGCGATGTTGCAGTTCACCGTGACGATATGGTGCTTTATTCTTAGCACAAACAATAAAATACGATATAGCGCTTAGGCGCTATATATGTTCACTGTTTGTGTTGATTGGGCAACAACACTCACCTAAATGTATATGCCAAGGATTGATCATGACTGATATTACACCGACACTTGCCGATTACCCTTATAACGTCACTATTGCCACCCGCTGGCAAGACAATGATGCATACGGTCATATCAACAATGTTGTGTATTACGGTTTTTTTGATAGCGCGGTAAACCGCTTTTTGATTGAAAAAGGCAATTTAGATATACACAACGGGCAAACCGTTGCGTATGTGGTAAGTAGTCAATGCCAGTACGTGGCTCCGGCGGCATACCCTGAAGACATTTTTGTTGGACTGCGGGTAATTAAAATTGGCCGAAGTTCAGTGACCTATGGATTGTCTGTGTATGCCGGCGAAAATAAGCGACGCGTGGCGCATGGTCAATTTGTACATGTATTTGTTGATAGGAAGACCGATAAAGCTATTCCCATTCCTGTAAACGTGAAAGCAGCGTTAGAATCTATTGTGGAAGTAATGTAGGCCTATCGACAATGACAAAACACAATACTTCGAACGGTAAAATTGAGGATAACCAAACACAATCGTCGCGCAACGGGCAAAAAAAGCGAGTTGTCTTTTTAGACGCTGAAACCATGGATTTATCGAGCCTTGATACTTCTGTACTCGATAGTCTTAATGCCGACGTCACACTTTATCAGCAGACTGATGCTGAAGAGGTTGGTGAGCGTATTCGAGCAGCCGATGCGGTTTTAGTAAATAAAGTTGTGCTAAACGCCGAAGATTTAAAGCTGGCAGAGCAGCTTAAGTATATTGGTGTAACGGCCACTGGTATGAACAATATCGATCATGATTACTGTAAGCAAGCGGGTATTTCCGTTCAAAATGTAGAGGGCTACGGCACTGATAGTGTGGCGCAGCACGCGTTAACCTTATTGCTGAATTTGGCTACGAACTTTGTGGCATATCAACGTGATATGGATAAGCAGGCATGGTCCGCTTCTTCTCATTTTTGCTTACTTAATCACCCAGTGATCGAGCTTGCAGGTAAACACGCGGTGATCGTGGGTCACGGCGAACTTGGTAAGCGTGTAGAAGCATTGTTCAAAGCTATGGGGATGAAAGTGAGTATTGCTGCTCGCCCCGGTAAACAAGACGACCCTCGCCCTAGCCTTACTTCCCTTTTACCCGATGCCGATGTGATAAGCCTTCATTGCCCGCTTACTGAAGACACCGAAAAGCTTATTAACGCAGATACGCTGTCATTGATGCGGCCAACAGCTTTTCTTATCAATACCGCTCGTGGCGGACTGGTTGACGAAAAGGCGCTTTACCATGCGCTTAAGCACAACAAGATTGGTGGTGCAGGTTTAGACGTACTGAGCGTAGAGCCACCGCCTGTGGATCACATATTACTAAAAGAACCCTTACCTAATTTACTGGTATCGCCACATAATGCGTGGATTGGGAATGGGGCCAGGCAAAAGCTGCTTGATAAAGCCCTTGCCCATTTAACAGAGTTTTTAGGTTAAAACGCAGTTATGAACAACGCGACCTTATTTACTCTTTGTTGCCTAATTTGGGGTTCAACCTGGATAGCAATAACCTATCAAATCGGACACACATCAGAAACGTTTGCCATAGCGCTTCGCTACTTCTTAGCGTCGGCGTGTTTGGGGGCATACTGTGTTATTAAACGTTTGCCGCTAAAACTTCCCTTACACGTTCATGTGAAAATGGCGGCAGTAGGGCTCTTCTTATACAGCTTAAATTACACGCTGCTGTATATTGCGCAAGCGCATATCATTAGTGCGCTGCTAGCACTTATGAGCTCATGCATTATTTACATTAACGTTGTACTTCGCCGGTGGTGGCTAAAAGAGCCCATTAGAAAAGAAGTAGTGGTTGGGGCCACCTTTGGCTTAGTAGGTATTGTGTGTTTGTTTGTGCCTGAGTTTTCAAAAGTAACCATGGACGCGGCTCTAGCCACCGGTCTTGCCATCGCGTTTGTCAGCTTTTTCTGTGCGTCAACGGGCAACGTTATTTCCGAGCGTATTTTGACCTCGGGCACGCCTGTTATACAGATGAATTTCTATGCCATGAGCTACGCCATGGCGCTGCTTTTCATCACCTCGTTGACTATGCCTGGTGAATTGAAAATACCTACCCACATTGAGTTTTATCTATCACTTGTTTATTTGGCTATTTTTGGTTCTGTGTTTGCGTTTGGCGCCTACATGAAGCTCTTAAAACAGATGGGCGCTGACAAGGCAGCCTACGTGGTGCTGGTATACCCCATGGTTGCACTTGTTATTTCAACGTTTTTTGAAGGCTATACCTGGAGTGTGTTATCCGTACTTGGCGTCGTGATTGTGCTGGTGGGTAACGCTATTGCAATGGGGAAAGTGCCCCGCTTTATGCGTCGCCCACCCGTATCCAGCTAGTGCCTGTTGAACTTTACTATACATTAATTCAGCAACCCCTAGAGAAATCGTTTACTTAAGCGCATTGATTTTCTTGTTTAGCTCGTAAGCAGGCTCAGTGACAATGGTTTCAAGGGTTTCAATGCGCGCCATCAGGGCTTTAATTTGCGCATCTTTATCTTCTAAACGCTGCTGCTGTTTGTCAGTAACGGCTTTTACAAAAGGGTTACTGCACTCGCCGTTCATCCAGTCGTTCAATCGCCACTGAAACTTTGCGTCTAGGTAGCTTGCAAAAAGCGCAAGCGACGTGATGCTGCCAATCAACAAAACTAAACTTAACGTAGACATAGTGTTTTCCTCATTTAAGGTCGAAGCATTTAAAGAAGTGCCTGCATCTCTCAATACGGCATGTTCTATTTTCATTTCTATTATCAGTAGTCGGGCGTTGTTCAAAAAAATTACAGCTTCATCGAAAAAAGTTTGTAATAAAAACTGGTATGGGCAGACTGATAGAAGTAACACAATAAAATAACAACAGTTTTTGCTATTAGGGATGTGACCTTGGGCCAGGGTTTTGAAGATGTTTTTGCGCAATACGGAGCACTACTTGGCCGTGTAGCTAACAGCTATGAGGCAAACGAAGCGATGCAACAAGAGCTATTGCAAGAAATTGCTGTTGCAGTCTGGCAAGGACTGTCTCGCTTTAAAGGCGATAGCAGCGTAAAAACTTATATTTTGAAAATTGCTCACAACCGCGCTGTGACTCACGTAGCAAGTCAAGTGAAGCGTATTGATACCCATCAATACGACCACGATGATACGGGCTCTGACGGGTACGCGAGTAACACAAAATCCCCAGAAGAAATGTCTAGCCAACACCAGTCTTTAGAACGCCTTTTGCGCGCTGTCAGAGCGTTACCTCTGCAACCAAGACAGGTGCTTACCCTTTCCCTTGAAGGCTTAAGTTACGACGAAATAGCAGACGTATGTGGCCTAACTAAGAATCATGTTGGTGTGATATTAAAACGCGCCAAGCAAAGTATCATGCAGGAGCAACCGCATGCATAATTCAGATAAAGAAAATCAAAAGACGCCGCCAATATTAGTAGGTAACGAACAAAACGAGGCCCTATCTGCGCTATGGCAAACTCAGCCAGTTACGACTATCGATGTTGAGGAAGTAAAGTCCAGTTTGCGCAGTCAACGAACAAAGCAGCGTTGGTATATGGTATTTGACTCCTTAATGGTTATCCCCGCTATTTACGTTCTAAACAAGTATTGGGGAAATATGACGCTTGTAGCACAAATGATGTTTCTTTTTATGTTGGTCACCTCTCTGCCATTACTTATATACCAATTGTGGCTAAGACGGGTGGCGGCTTTCTACAAAGACAGCCAGACAGCAAATCACCTTACTCGACTCACTAAACAAATTAAAAACAATGTAAAAATCGCATTCATTACCAAACACTCAACCTGGGTAGCCGTAGTTTTTGGCATTGCCTTTATTCTAGAGCGTTATTTCTTCGGCGATCTTACCCCTGAAAAAATTATTAAGATGTCCATTGTAATGGTCTTAATGACTATCGGAATGTTGATTTGGTATGTATGGGCACACAAAAGGCAAAAGCGCTTCGAGCGGCAGCTCAAAACGCTAGAAAGTATGGCGCAGCAGCGCTAGAAAATAGAGCCTAACTAATACACTGCATTAACACAGTGCGTTTAACTGTCTTTGCTGGAACTTGAGGTTTCAGCGTTGCTTCTCTGTGATGACTCTGAATTATTATCAACCTCATCGGTATCATCACTGTCATCATCACCGTTATCGCTTTTGCGAGTTCTGTTATCACCTAAAAAAAACTCATAATAAAGGTCTAACGCAAATTCTGATTGGTCTTCCAGTGTGGTTTGGATTGCCTCTAAATACAGGCTAGGTAGTAACTGATATTTAAGTGCCAAATCAGGTGGAAGTTGTCGACGTCTCAAGGTGCTATTGGCATCGTTATCTTTTATACCTACGTCCACATTGTATTCCACCGAAAGCCGGTCGTTGATTTGGCCGGTAACAGAAAGCAAGTTTTCATTGGTACTCAAGCTAAAGTCATCAATGCCTAAAGCACTGCCTAACTGCCCGGTAAGGGTTTCCGTGTTCGACAGCCCAAAACCTAATAGCAGTGCTGCGTAGTTAGGATCTGCTGAACTGCCTGAATCTGGCCCAGACCCCGTTAATAGATACGATAATACGCCCTGCTGGTCCATAGAGGGTTCAGAGAAAAGGTTGATGCTCGGTGCGTCAGCAGCCCCGTCAATACGAATACCTGCTATCACATCATCATCGGTTTTATCTGGGTCTCTTATAGCCTCTACCAGCAACAAGGGCTGATCGATTGGGCCATTGAACTGCACTTCGCCGGTTTGAATAATCAACTGCTGACCATAGGCGCTGTAGCGACCGTTTATTATTTGCAGGTCTCCATAGCCAACTAACGCTGGCTGAGTGTTCACGCGTATACCGCCGAATAGGCTAGCCGTAAGGCCAAAGGCTTCAAGCTTTACCTCTTCTGTTTTGTTTTTATCAATATTAACCAACACAGATGCATGAACAATATCCAGCGGTTCTTCTTTGTCTGGCTCTCCGCGCAAGTGAACGTCCTTTGACGGTGAAACTGCACTTTCAGGCAAGGACTCTACTTCAATACGGGCCCACGGAATATTAATATCGCCCGTTACATCGACCTTCTCTTTAGTTGCGGCAACATCAATATTAGGCGATACCTTCAGACGAATGTTTGGCTGTCTTATTTCAAAGCTATTGCCCTTTAACTTAAAGTTAGCGCTAGGCTCTGATGACCAGTCGAGTTCACCTTCTAGCGTACCTTTACCTCCTCCGAGTATAAAACTGCCATCAAGCGCTGCAGTTTGGTCGCTAAGCACTACTTTTTGGTTCCAGTCGGCTAATGTGACAGGCGTATCTTGAATATCTATTGCGCCGTTAGAAACGGTAAGCTCGCCTTTTAGGGATGGGTCATTGACATATCCGCTAAGAGTAATATTACCGTTAAGCACCCCTGTTAAGGTGCGAATAGCGGGAGAAAGAGGTTTCAGTGGCGCTACATCAAGTCCCTCCATGACCAACTTACCGTCCAAAGGTATTTCCTCTTCAAACGGTCGGGTGTTTAACGTGAGTGTTGCATCACCGATATCTTGACTGGAGATCAGTGAGGTTGACTCCAGCTGCCCTTGTTTTATTTTACCGCTAGTTTCAAATGAGTTAATGGTAAGCGTTAATGGTCTGGTTTCACCTAATTGCCACGGGGCTGCACTCATTGACGCAGTAAAAGTCGCATCGATAGGATCTTGTTGCGAATAACTGCCTTTTGTTTGAATACTTAATGTAGCTTCAGAAGGCGCTGAAACCATGGTCGGCACTAATTCATTCGCCCACAGCCCTACAGGTAGTGACGTTGCTTTAATATCCCAACTTGCTTTGCTGTCTTGATAATTCACGTTCGAGATGCACAGCTCTCCTTCGCGACGTGATGTCCAGCAGTGCTGGCCTATTTTGGCAGTCGCAGGCGCGGTGCCTATATCAAGTGTGAACGGGCTTGATAACGCCCATTGCATATTAGCAAGCTCTAGCTGGGTATCGCTTATCTCACCTATCCAATGATTGTTTGCCCATGAACCGTTAAGGCTGAAGGCAATTTGATTATCGGGTAACGAAAGGTTTAGCTGTGCTTGGTGATCTTTATAAGTGCCATCTAGTGTTATCTCGCCGCTCAACGGTCCTTGCTGCGCAGCAGAGGCATTTAAATTTGGTGATATAGTGATGTTGGATAAATCTAACGTGCCGTTAGCACGTGGATTTTGCCACGGACCAGAGGCAGATATTTTACCATTTATCGCACCGGATACTTCTGGGTAAAGATTATTTATTGTGTTTGCGTTAATAGTAATATCGGCGTTTAAATGACGCTTGTTTAAGACTTGTGCAATAGCTCGAATAACGTTCTTTTCATTTTCCCCTTCTTGCACGATGTTTACGTTAGTAACGAATAAGTCACTGGGGCCGGCATACACGGCGTTGCCTTTTATTTCTAGTGGTTCACCTTGTAGCACGCCAGATACCTGCATATCTTTAAAGCTCATATGCAGTCCGCCACGCTCTGAGTACTGTAAAATGCTCTCTATCTCGCCGCTTAAGTTCTCAGGTGCGTAAGCGCTGAAACGCTGTGCAGACACGTTTGAAAGCGTGGTTTTTCCCTCCCAAGCAATACTCTCGTTTAGGTAAAGGGTACCCGTATTGACTAAGCTACCTTCTAGCGCCTCAATATTCGCCTGATTGACATAGATATTGTTCTTTTTAAGCACAACATCCAGTGATACAGGCACATTGCCTATGTCTGGCAAGATTGCTGCACCGGCGCCTTTTAGCTGGTAATCGCCCATAGTGCCTTCAAGTGACAGCGTACCTGCTTTTAATATGGCGTTTTCCATTGTTGGAATGGGTTGTTCTTGCCACTTTGCAGTGAATTCAATGGGGAATTCGGTATTAAGAATGTTTGCCGCCAAAATAGCGTCGGCGTTTACAGCCCCCTTTGTGTTGACGGAAAGGGCCAAATCATCAAGTGCTCCCGATGCGTTTAAGTTTACGGTAAGGGGAGCATCATCAAGCACTGTCTTTGCTCTAGCTGCAATGCTTAGCGGGAAGTTCCCGCTAAGGGTGGCGCTCGCTTTTGCTTTTACTTCCCCTTGTTCATGCGCGACAACCATTTCTTCAATGGCAATATCACTGCCTTTGAACTGTGCGTCGAGCAGCGATATCAATGCTATTTGTTGTGTGCTATCGCCTTGGGTAAGGTTTAAGTCTTCAACCAATAAAGTACCAAACGATATGGGAATTGGAGCGGTGATTGTTGGTAATTCAGGCACCTCGTAGCTAAGCGAGTATGACTTAGGCAAGGCGCTTTCTTCATCTGGTGTCGCTTGCCCTGCTGTTTTTTCAGCACTTTGTTTAGGTGTCTGTTTTGACGTGGAAGGCTGAGCTCGAGAGGCCGTATTTGCTGCTGGTGAGCTTGTTTTTGTATTTTGTTCTAACAGGGCTATACGAACCCCTTTTGTCGCTAAACTGTCAAGAGCCAGCGTCTGGTCGCCGCTGAAACCTGCAAGCTCTAGCTTATCCACTTCAACGGTTGTGGTAAGAAGCTCAACGTTAATATTGGCAAGCGCTAGATACCCTACTTCAATGGGAATAGGCAAAGAAAATTCATCGCCAGTGTTGGTTTCTTCAACGGTTTCTGGAGCAGCAGCGAGTTGCGTTAACGTGGCATTTTCAAGCGTGAGTTCATTTACGCAGACTTTTGGTTCAAAAAGACAACGCCACGTTATATCAATATAGGCGTACTGCGATGCCACGCGCCACTGCGCGTTTTCCCAGTGTAAATTGTGTATTTCAAGGGTATCGGCAAAACTGCCATCAATATCATCAATGGAAAGGTTTGTAACAAAGCTGTTCGCTATAAGTTTTACCGTTGGACCGCCCAACGGGCTGATGAGTAGCGCATAAATGGCAACCAATAGCAGTACAGGCGAGAGCAAGATGGCAGAAACTGTACGTTTTCTCATAGCTCAGGCCCCAAGATGATGTGAATACGCCAAGCATTTTCTTGTTTTGATAGCCCTCTGGCTAAATATACTCTTACAGCGCCAATAGGTGACAGCCAGTGAACCCCTGGGCCTATACCATAAGCGAGGGAGTCGCTTATATCGTTTGCAGCTTTACCCGCGTCTAAGAAAGCGGCTATTCGCCAGTTGTCTGCAATTGAGTAAGCGTATTCTATGCTTGAGGTGACTAGGTACTTTCCGCCAATAGATTCAACATCAAATTCGCCAGTCTCTGGGTCAATAACTTCTGCTTTCGGCGACAAATCACGATAGCTAAACCCTCTAACGCTTTGGTCGCCGCCCGCGTAAAAGCGAAGCGAAGCAGGCACATCATCGAAAGAGTTTGTTTTAATTGCTCCAATTTCCCCGCGTAAGGTTATTCTATGCTTATTAGCGTATGTACGAATTAACATAGCTTCAACGGCCGCTTTAGCATAATCAATATCTGAGCCAAAACCCTCTTTGCCGTATTGAGCCAGCGCTTGAACATAGGTGCCGTTGCCAATGTTGAGCTCGTCGTCTTTATCACGGTAGGTTATTGAGTAGCCAGGTAAAACTAACGAGGTGGTATTGGTATCAAGGTCCCCCTGATCGTAAGTTTCTCTAAGGTAGGTTACTGAATAATCATGTTGCCAGGGCGAACCATCTTGTTGCGTGTATCTATGTGCTGACAAAGAAAGGGTTTCGCTTTCAAATGACGTATTGGCGTACTCAATAAACTGGTAGCCCGCTTCGATACTGGCATAGTCGCGAGTGATATTTTTCATTGGAATGCGGTAGTCGGCGGTAACCGACTGTTCAGGCTCTGAAATGAAAATATCTGATGAAACCGAGTGCCCTTTGTCATTTACCCAAGGACGTTCCCAACCTAAACGTACTCGCGGACCTGTATCAGTAGCCGCACCGACCGAGACATTGAATGCATCGGTAGGTCTGTGTTGAAGCGAGACTTCAATAGGAACCAGTAAGCCTTCTGCGTCGCTGACTACCGGCCTTGCTATGACTCGGTTGAAATAGCCCGACTGATTCAAACGTCTGTTAAAATCGCCTAACACTGATGATGAATAGGCATCGCCAGTTTTAAAAGGTTTTAGGCGCTGAATAATCGCTTTAGCTTTATCATCACCTACGAATTTGAGTTCACCAAACTTATATTGAGGTCCGCTTTGCGCAATTAGCAGCACGTTTGCTTGTTTTTCGTCACGTACTAAATCTAGCCGTGTTGCCTGCCAGAAATAATCAAAATAACCGTTGGAAAGGGCGTAGTTAAACATGGAAGATTTAAATGACTCATAGATGGTCTGATTTAACACATCACCTTCTTTGAGTTTAAGTGAGTTAAAACGCTCTCTGAATGCTTTATCTTCACGTCCAGCACCAATGATTTCTCGGGTAACTTTGTTGATAGTAAGAGGAGTATTCAACGCAACCGTTACTGTGACCTTGTCCCCTTCTTGTATGCGTACCTTGGTTTCACTGTTGTAAAATCCATAGGGTTGTACTGCCGTCGCCACCGCTTCTGCCACTTCGTCTTGCCAATAAGGGTCAGTTAGTAGTGCTTTTTCGACATCAAGTCCGCTTAAATGCAGTCGGATGTTGTTACGTAGCTTAGCGTCTTCTACACCTTGAACATCGTAGGTAATTGACTCTTGAGCAAAAGATACCGTGCACAGCAAGCACAGCTGCACGCACAACAACGCCTTAGCTAATAAAGAGCATGCTTTGGATATTTTGCGCACTAATTGTCGGGAAAATAGGCCTTGCAAAGTGGCAAGCCCGCTCCAAGTTGAAGGCATGAAAAGACTAAATCCTTAAGGTAACGCTGGGCTTAGAAGCTTACTGGTTTAGGGTAAAATCCATATTATATCTGTGGTTAATAGTACCATATCTGCATTTTGTATTCGCAAAGTACGACGAGAGATCAAATTATTGCGTCAATATTATCTATATTAACCCGCAGGGGTCGGTTTTTTGTACATTTGGTCACAAATTTGTATACTCGAATTAACATAGTTTTGAGGTTTACTCATTAGCTAAGTTCAGCCCATAATAAAAAATTACAAGGGAATGTTATGTCTTACAAAAAGGCTTTCTCACCAGCTACGCTTATTGCCCTACTATTGTTAGCTATTTCGACTACGTTAAGCGCTGAGTCGACTACTCAGGAAAATGCCTACGATGCGTTTAGTTCGCTGCCAACCTATTGGACGCCATCTTTGTCACCCGATGGAACAAAAATCGCCTTTGTTCAAAATGTTGAACAAGGAGATGCGTTTGCCATGCTCGCCACCTTCGATTTGGAAAAGGGTGAAAAGCATTACCTACTTCGCTCTGACAATGAACGTGTAAAGATCAATTGGTACAAGTGGGTGAACAATGAACGTGTCGTGGTTAGTGCGCGCTATGAAACTCGCCGAGGTACCACAAAAGTGTATGACACCCGCTTGTTAAGTATCAAATTCGATGGCGAGGGCGGCGCGTTTAATATGGTTGAATGGGAACGAATTAAGCGTCGGGCCGGTAATCCTAACCACATTCCCCAATTTCAAGATGACGTTATCGATTGGCTACCTGATGACCCAGATCATGTACTTATAGCAATAGATGCCGAGGTGCTAGGTTTACCTTCAGTGTATAAAGTCAATGTCAACACAGGAGGCGTAAGTCGCATTATGCGCGGTAAAAAGCGCATTAGAGATTGGCTTACCGATCAACAAAGTAACGTTCGTATTGGCGTTTCACTTAATTATGATAGCGGTGAGCGCGAGGTCTTCCTAAAAGAAGAAGATGGCTGGCGAACCTTGTTTGCCTATAACGCCATGACGGAGAAGGGCGAATATCCAGTGGGCTTTGCTAAAGACCCAAATATTCTTTATTACAAAGGCTACAAGGGCGACTATCGCGCATTATATAGCTTAAACCTTAAAACCAACGAACGAACTGAGGTATATGCCGACGAAGGCTATGACGTCAACGGCAGCCTTATTTATTCACCCGTTACGCGAGATGCTATCGGCGTGCGTCATGATGGCCGATTTTATTGGGATGAACGCTATGTTGCACTTCAAAACGGTATCGACCAGGGCCTTCCTGATTATAACAACACGTTAGTTAGTTTCAGTGACGATGAGCAAACTTATATTGTTTATTCTGAGTCTGACATATTGCCCGGTGTGTATTTATTGGGTAATCGCAAGGAAGGCACGCTGAACATGCTATTTGAGCAATACAGCCAAATAGACTCGACGAAACTATCCGAGCATAAACTTATTGAGTACGAAGCCAGAGATGGTATCAAGATTGAAGCATATTTAACCCTTCCTAAGGGGGACGGGCCCTTCCCAACCATTATTCATCCTCACGGCGGGCCGGGGGCTCGAGATTTCAGCGGTTTCGACTACTGGACTGCATACTTCACCTCGAAAGGCTACGCGGTGTTGAGGCCAAACTTTAGAGGCTCAAGAGGCTATGGTTATAGTTTTGCGCAAAGCCAAATGAAAGGATGGGGCCTAGCTATGCAAGACGATATCACTGACGCCGCAGGTTGGATGGTAGAACAGGGATACGCAGAGCAAGATAATATGTGCATAGTTGGCGCAAGTTATGGTGGCTATGCCGCGTTGATGGCAACGGTTAAAACCCCTGAACTATTTCAATGCGCTGTAAGTTTTGCTGGTGTCAGTTCGCTTAAGCACGTCATCATTCATTCTCGCCGTTTCCTGAATAACGAATTTGTTAAAAATCAAATTGGTGACGACTACGATGATTTAGAAGCGCGCTCGCCTTATTACAACGCGAAAGGAATTAAAACGCCTATCTTACTTGTGCATGGCGAAGAAGATCGTATTGTTCCACCCCTTCATAGTCGCTACATGGCTGATGAGTTAGAAGACTACGACAAAGTTTTTAAATACGTAGAGCTTGAAAATGGAGACCATAGCCTTTCTATTCAGCGCAATCGCCACCTATTCTTTAAAGAAATGGATATATTTTTAGACCAATACTTAAAACCGACTAAGAACGGCGAGGCGGTGACAGCTAGTCTGTCAGAGGAATAACACTCGTTAAAGGTAATAGTATTTAAGATAAGATAGCCAAATTTGACGGCTTTTTAACCAGGTTTCAGGTATACTAATTAAGGCGCGACGGTTTCGCGCCTTTTTTAATTCCCTCACTTAATTTCATATTCGAGACTTTATGCCCCAGACATCTAATGGCGTATCTGATGATACTGCAGTTGTGCAAAAGCCCGCCCTTGGCCTTGTTGAATTTGTTGCTTTGATGGCGACCATGACATCGCTGGTGGCACTTAGTATAGACGCTATGTTGCCCGCCCTTATTCAAATTGGTGAGTCACTTAATGTGCAAGAGGCGCATCAGACCCATTTAATTGTTACTGTGTTCTTTTTAGGCATGGCGTTTGGGCAAATGTTCTTTGGTCCTTTTTCAGACAGCCGTGGTCGTCGTTTAACTATTCTTGTCGGGCTGTGTATTTTTGCTCTTGGTACCTTTGTGTGTATGCTGGCTACCAACCTAGAGACCATGCTGGTGGGGCGGGTTATTCAAGCGTTTGGGGTGTCTGGCCCTCGTATAGCTTCTATGGCAATTATACGTGACCTCTACGTAGGTGATGCCATGGCAAAAGTCATGTCGTTTATCATGATGGTGTTTATCTTAGTGCCCATGTTGGCCCCAATTATTGGGCAAACTGTGATGGAGTTGACATCTTGGTTCCATATATTCACGCTATTTCTGCTAGTTGCTACTATGGCGGGGATTTGGTTCTTTTCTCGTCAAGGCGAAACCTTGCCTCGTGCAAAGCGTAGAAAATTCTCGCGGGCACACTTTTTTAAATCATCAAAGTTTATTCTGACCCATCCAGAAGTTATGGGTTATACCTTTGCTATGGGTTGTATCTTCGGGGCGTTTTTGGCGTATTTAAGCGCGTCACAAACTATATTTACCGTGTTTTACAATGTTGGAGAGTGGTTCCCGTATATCTTCGCTACCCTTGCCTTTTCTATCGGGCTTGCTTCTTACTTCAACGGTAAAATGGTAATGCGTTTCGGCATGCGCAAGCTGTGTAGATTTGCGCTAAAAGGTGTAAATGGGTTTGCGGTGGTGTATCTAGCATTGCTGTTTGCGTACGATGGTCTGCCGCCACTAATTCCAACCGTGGCCGTCATGTTCGTTGGCTTTTTCTTTGTGGGCATACTGTTTGGTAACTTAAACGCTATGGCCATGCAGCCTCTTGGCGATATGGCAGGTTTAGGTGCTGCAATTATTGGTTGCTTTTCAAGCTTATTCTCGGTGCCCGTTGCTCTGATCGTTGATAGTTTTTTGAATGGAAACTTGATGCCCATCGGTTGGGGCTTTCTTATCTTTTTTGCATTAGCTTACGCATCAGTTCGCTTCGCTGAGCGTGTTCGAGAAGTGGGTGTTTCTTAAAGAGATAAGTGGTTGTTAGTAACTGCTTTGAGTTAGCTAAACAGTTCGCTGTAAAAGGATATGTGACTCACTGAGTTACAGGCATAAAAAAGCCCGACCAAAATGGTCGGGCAAGAGGGCTTAGTTAAGCACCTAACGACAGAAACTGTCCTAACCTATAATGGCCTTCATATCAGTCATGTAGCCACGCAAGGTCTTACCTACCGATTCCACACCGTGTGAGCGGATGGCTTCGTTAATTTCAACAAGGCGTTTGTTCTCTACTTGGTTAGAAGCAGAAGCTAAACCCTTACCGATAACGCTGGTATCGATGGTAGGCATAAATTTCTCACGCAAAATTGGAATTGCTGCATTGGCAAACAAATAGTTTCCGTATTCTGCTGTGTCTGAAATAACCACGTTCATTTCATACAAACGCTTACGTGCGATTGTGTTAGAAATTAGCGGTGTTTCATGCAGTGATTCGTAGTACGCAGACTCAGGCAGAATTCCAGCTTCAACCATTACGTCAAACGCAACCTCAACACCACACTTGATCATGGCAACTAGTAAAATGCCGTGGTCAAAGAATTCTTGTTCGCTGATTTCACCTTCATAAGCTGGTGCGTTTTCAAACGCGGTTTCACCGGTTTCTTCACGCCACTTAAGTAGGTTCGCATCGCCATTTGCCCAATCTTCCATCATGGTGCGAGAGAATTCACCGCTGATGATGTCGTCTTGGTGCTTTTCAAATAGCGGACGAAGTAAATCAGTTAATTGCTCAGAAAGCTCAAACGCTTTCACTTTTGCAGGGTTTGATAGACGGTCCATCATGTTAGTTACACCGCCAATCTTAAGTGCTTCAGTAATAGCTTCTAAGCCGTACTGAATAAGCGCACCTGCATAACCTGGGTCGATACCGTCATCAACCATTTTCTCGAACGCAAGTACTGCTGCAACTTGTTGCATACCACATAAAATGGTTTGCTCACCCATAAGGTCAGATTTAACTTCAGCCACAAATGAAGACTCAAGTACACCTGCGCGGTCACCGCCAGTTGCACTTGCCAGTGCCTTAGCCTGATCCCAACCTTTACCTTCAGGGTCATTTTCTGGATGCACAGCTATTAGTGTTGGCACACCAAAGCCACGCTTATATTCTTCACGTACTTCTGAGCCAGGGCTTTTCGGCGCACACATAATTACTGTGATATCGCTACGAATTTGCTGACCTTCTTCAACAATGTTGAAACCGTGTGAGTAACCTAGGGTTGCACCTTTTTTCATAAGCGGCATTACTGCCTCTACTACACTTGCGTGCTGCTTATCAGGTGTTAGGTTGTAAACTACATCAGCTTCTGGAATAAGCTGCTGATATGTACCAACAGTAAATCCATTGCTTGAAGCGCGTTTGTAAGAGTCGCGTTGCTCATCGATCGCTGCCTGACGCAGCGCATAAGAAACATCTAACCCTGAGTCACGCATATTCAGGCCTTGGTTAAGGCCCTGCGCGCCGCAGCCTACAATGACAATTTTCTTGCCTTTTAAGAACTGACAACCGTCAGCGAATTCATCGCGTGCCATAAAACGGCAGCGGCCAAGCTGGTCTAACTGCTGGCGAAGTGACAGGGTGTTGAAATAATTAGCCATAAAAATTTCCGAACAACATTCATTTTTGTCAATATCAAACACCGACCTTGGCGTTGACAGACCTCGTCTATGACGACTTGGTAGTGAGACTAAAAGATTTCTTTTGTTTTGGAAAATGATATATTTGCAAGATAATATTGCAAAAAGTGAAATGCATATGGATTTTCGCAGTTTACAGCTCTTTAACCACCTGGCTACCAGCCTACACTTCGGCGTCACCGCCGAGGCCATGTATGTATCGCCATCTACGTTAAGCCGTGTAATTCAGCGTCTTGAAGACGAGTTAGGCTGTACCTTGTTTAAACGGGATAACCGCAAAGTCGCGCTCACCCATAGTGGGCACAAGCTACTATCCTTCTCAAAACAAGCGCTAGCTGATTGGCAGCAATTAAAAATTGACTTAAAAGAAGATAGTGATGCACTTCAGGGGGAACTAAGTGTATTTTGCTCGGTAACTGCCAGTCAAAGCCATTTGCCCGCTATGCTAAGGCAGTTTAGGCAACAACACCCTGGGGTCGATATACGTTTAATAACCGGTGACCCTGCCCTTGCTATAGAGAAAGTTAAAAGTAAGCAGTGTGATTTATCTATTGCTATCTATACCCCTGACATGCCGACAGATCTGCATTTCACCGCCCTTGATAACGTGCCTTTGGTTCTTATTGCGCCAAGGGAATGGCGACTTACTCAGCTAAGTCAGCTAGATTGGACCAAGCATCAGGTGATAATGCCTGAAACCGGGCCAACTCGACGCACCGCCTATCACTGGTTTGCCGAGCACGGTATTCGGCCTAACGTGTATGCCTATGTAGGCGGTAACGAAGCTATTGTAAGCATGGTAGCGCTAGAGTGTGGTGTAGGCTTTGTGCCAAAGGTAGTGCTCGATCACTCCAGTATGGCTAATGCGGTAACCCAAATTCAGGTTGAAGATATCGAGCCTTATGCCCTTGGCCTATGCTGTTTACAAGATAAGCAAAACGAACCGCTTATCAATGCCTTTATGCAGCTAAACCTGCATTCCCGAGGGTAAGTTATTTTATTAGTTGCGCTTAGCTAGCACTGAGCTGCTTTATAAGGTTATCGAGAGCTCGATAGCCCAGCGCTTCCGCGATATGAGCCCTAGATACGGCTTTTTCCTCTTCAAGGTCGGCAATGGTTCTAGCCACTTTTAACGTGCGGTGAAATACGCGCATAGATAAATTAAGTTGTTTCGCAGCTGCTTGTAAAAATAGGAGATCTGCGTCATCTAGCAAACAGATGTCGGCAAGCTCTCCTGCGTGTAAAGCGCCATTGGGTTTGCCTTGTCGAGACTCTTGTTTTTGCCGTGCAGCTATCACCCTTTCCCGCATGTCATGTAACGAGTCGTCAGGTCTATTGCCCCGCTCTGGCAAGTCGTAGTCTGGTAGTCTAGGCACCTCGACTTGTATATCTATTCTATCTAGCAGCGGGCCTGACAAACGGTTTAAGTAGTTAAGCTGTTGCTGGGGTGTCAGGCGGTTGTCGTCAATATCCCCAGTAGGACTTGGGTTCATGGCGGCTACGAGTTGAAAATTTGCGGGGTAGGTTGCACTTCCTGATGCTCGGGATAAATGCACGTCGCCAGTTTCAAGCGGTTCGCGCAATACATCCAGCGCTTTTCGGCCAAATTCGGGGAGCTCGTCTAAAAACAAAATACCGTTGTGGGCCAGCGAAATTTCTCCCGGCACAGGGTTAGAACCACCGCCAGTGAGCGCTATCGCAGAACTTGTGTGATGGGGGGAGCGCAGGTGGCGGGTTAGAAAACGTTCAGCATTTAGCTTTTCGCCTTTCACTGAGTGAATAGCCGCGACTTCCAAGGCTTCTTCTTCACTCATATCCGGTAATAGCGACAACATTCGGCTGGCAAGCAAGCTTTTACCTGTGCCGGGCGGACCTACCATCAGTAGATTGTGAGCCCCGCTAGCTGCAATAATTAGGGCTCGTTTAGCCTGCTCTTGACCAATAATATCGTCCCAACCAGTTGGGGAATTGCGTGATGAGTGAGCAGTGAAAGGCTGACCTTTGGCGAGCTTTTTGTTACCGGTAAGGTGTTCATAAACAGATAGAAGATCGAAGGCCGGGAAGCGTGTGGCGTGGGAAACCAGGGCTGCTTCAACATCGTTATCTCCCGGATACACAAGGGCTATATCTTCGTTCGCTGCCGTCATCACTACAGGAATAAGCCCGTTAACCGGTTTAATCTCACCGTTTAGCGCTAACTCGCCCACAAAGGCAATATTAAGCAAGCTAATATCTGAAATGTAACCCGATGCTGCTAAAATGCCAACGGCAATAGGAAGGTCGAACCGGCCGCCAAACTTTGGGATATCAGCCGGCGCTAAATTAACCGTTATACGTTTGGCAGGAAACTCGAAACCACTGTTAATCAGCGCGCTGCGTACCCGCTCACGGGCTTCTTTTACACTGGTTTCCGCCATACCGACCAGTTGAAAGGCAGGTAGGCCATTCGCCAAGTGAATTTCAACACTTACCTCTGGTGCAGACACCCCCTGCCCTGCAAAGGTTTTAACAACAGCCATTCCCATATTGTGAACACCCTCTCTTACACACTCATTGTTCGCCTAATTGAAATTTCAAAACTTAAGTGCGGCTAAATAGTCAACGCACTGGGCATAAACTCTAGAGAGAATGCAATGAAGATGTAACTGTACTAACGATGGGATTTATCGCCAATACTCACCGAGCTAGGCCATTGATTACCTTGCTCGGCAACGAAGGTTAGATGCTAATGATGATCGTTGTAAAATACAGGTAGCTGCCAATGCCAGCGCATGGCGCCTAGTCTAAACAATACGGTGGTTGCAAGGGCTGCAATACCGCACCACTGGGTAGCAAGGTTAAATTCAAGTGCGATGCCATATACAATACCGCCAGCAATACAAGTCATCGCATAAAGCTCGCCGTTTAGTACCAGAGGTACTTCTCGACAAATAACGTCTCGTAGCAAGCCGCCAAACACGCCAGTAATGGTGCCCATTGCTACCGCCACTGCCATGCCTGTGTCGTTGGCTAAGGCTTTCTCTATGCCTACTACATTAAAAAGTGCTAGCCCAAAAGCATCGGCGATCAACAGGTAGTGAAAAGGGAAGCGTGGGCTAATTCGTAGCCAAACAATGGGTATAAAGGCGGCAATTAGCGTGGTGTACAAGTAATCGGTATCGGCAATCCAAAACACGGGTACATCTAGCATCACATCTCGCAAGGTACCGCCGCCAATGGCTGTAGCACTGGCAAGCACTACCACGCCAAATCCGTCCATACGTTTTTGATAAGCCATAAGGGTGCCTGAAATTGCACACACGGCAACGCCTGCTAGGTTTAACCAGTGAAACCAATCGAACATGCTTATTACCCTTTTACTACTCTTAATAACCCGCTATTTCTACCGCAAAAAACTTGATCAAACCGTGTGTTTCATGCTATTTCTTTGCGCAATACCAATTCGCGACTTATCGCGCATTGCGTGTAGGGGAAAAGCCATAACCCCTAACGAACAACATTTCATTTTTATAATGCCAAAGGAATACGGCATTGTAAGTCAAAGATATCATATAAAACAAAGCGCTACTGATCTGTAAGCAGTAAGGCTTTGTCGCCCTTCGTTTGAACGACCTAAGATGATTTAATACATCATCAGTATGACATGCAATTTTGAGTAAAACAGCGCGTAATGGAAGACAAGCCAAAGCATTACTGGTTTACCACTGTTTTTAAGTTTCACATAAAGGTCTAGCATTACACCCTAGCACCTAAAATTAACGGGAAGGATTTATGCCCAAGTTACGTTCTGCAACTACCACACAAGGTAGAAATATGGCCGGCGCTCGTGCGCTATGGCGTGCAACCGGAATGAAAGATTCTGATTTCGGCAAGCCTATTATTGCTATTGCTAACTCATTTACGCAGTTTGTACCTGGGCACGTTCACCTCAAAGACCTCGGTCAGCTAGTAGCGCGCAGCGTGGAAGAAGCCGGTGGTGTCGCCAAAGAATTCAATACTATAGCGGTAGATGACGGTATCGCAATGGGTCACAGCGGCATGCTGTATAGTCTTCCGTCTCGCGAAATCATTGCTGATGCAGTGGAGTACATGGTGAACGCACACTGCGCGGATGCCATTGTATGTATTTCTAACTGCGACAAGATCACCCCGGGAATGTTAATGGCGTCTATGCGTTTGAACGTGCCCGTTATATTCGTATCTGGCGGCCCAATGGAAGCGGGTAAAACCAAGCTTTCAGACCAGCTGATTAAGCTTGATTTGGTTGACGCCATGGTAGCGGCTGCTGATGATAAAGTGAGCGATGCAGATACTGACGAAATTGAGCGCTCTGCCTGCCCTACTTGTGGGTCATGTTCGGGTATGTTTACTGCAAACTCAATGAACTGCTTAACTGAAGCGTTAGGTCTATCACTACCGGGCAATGGCTCTATGCTGGCCACTCACGCTGACCGTGAAGGTTTGTTTAAGCAAGCCGGTAAGCAAATTGTAGAGCTTTGTAAGCGCTACTACGGCGATGATGATGAAAGCGTATTGCCGCGGAACATTGCCAACTTTAAAGCTTTTGAGAATGCCATGAGCTTGGATATTGCCATGGGTGGGTCGACCAATACCATTTTGCATCTGTTAGCAGCGGCAATGGAAGGCGAAGTGCCGTTTACTATGGCAGACATCGACCGCTTGTCTCGCAAAGTGCCTCACTTATGTAAAGTGGCGCCTTCTACCCCTAAATATCATATGGAAGACGTTCACCGTGCCGGCGGCGTACTGGGTATTTTGAACGAGTTGAACAAGGCAGGCTTACTAAATACCGATGTTAATCACGTCTTAGGCAAGCAGCTTACTGAGGTTATCAGCGAGTGGGACATCACTAACCCTGAAAACGAAGACGCGATAACCTTTTACCGTGCAGGTCCTGCGGGTATTCGCACTACTAAAGCCTTCAGCCAGGATTGTCGCTGGGATGAGGCCGATGCCGACCGTGAAAATGGTTGCATTCGCTCTATCGAGAATGCATTTAGCCAAGAAGGTGGCCTAGCGGTGCTTTATGGCAATTTGGCGGAAGATGGCTGCATTGTAAAAACCGCAGGTGTGGATGAGTCCATTCTAAAATTCAACGGCACTGCCCGTATTTACGAAAGCCAAGATGATGCGGTGGCAGGTATTTTAGGTGACGAAGTAAAAGCCGGTGACGTCGTGTTTATTCGCTATGAAGGCCCTCGCGGTGGTCCAGGCATGCAGGAAATGTTGTACCCAACGTCGTATTTGAAATCGAAGGGGCTGGGTAAACACTGCGCGCTAGTAACCGACGGGCGTTTCAGTGGTGGTACAAGTGGCTTGTCTATCGGTCACTGTTCACCAGAGGCTGCCAGCGGTGGCGGCATCGGCTTAGTTGAAGACGGTGATAAGATTGAAATAGATATCCCTAACCGAAGCATCAACATCGTTATTTCTGATGAAGCACTTGCCGAGCGCCGTGCAAAAATGGAAGCAAGCGATAAGCCTTGGAAACCGAAAGATCGTGTACGCGAAGTGTCTACATCACTTAAGACCTTTGCAGCGCTGGCAACCAGTGCCGACAAAGGTGCGGTGCGCGATGTCACTAAGTTGGAAGACTTGTAATGGAAAACGAGCACGTTAGCGACCACGAGTATCTGAAAAAGATATTACTCGCTCCCGTTTACGATGTGGCGGTGGCCAGTGAGCTGTCTTATATGTCTTTGCTTTCAGCGGAGCTTGGCAACGAGATCTTCTTGAAACGAGAAGATCAGCAGCCAGTAAAAAGCTTTAAGCTGCGCGGCGCCTACAACCGTATTTGTTCGTTGAGTGAAGCACAGTTACAAGCTGGCGTTATTGGCGCATCAGCGGGTAATCATGCCCAGGGCTTAGCATACAGTGCAAAAATGAAGGGCATTCAAGCAACTATCGTGATGCCCGAAACCACCCCTGACATTAAAGTGGACGCTGTACGTCGTTTCGGTGGTGATAACGTAAATGTAGTCTTGCATGGCACCAGCTTCGACCAGGCAAGCAACCATGCCAAAGCATTGTGTGATACCCACGGGTATACCTTTGTTCCGCCCTTCGATAACCCCGATGTAATCGCCGGACAAGGTACTGTTGCACGAGAACTGTTAGAGCAAAACCCAAACCTGGATATTTTGTTTATTGCTGTTGGCGGTGGCGGTCTAGCCGCGGGCATTGCGGTGTACTTAAAGCAACTCAAACCCAGTATTAAGATTGTAGCCGTTGAGTCAGAAGAGTCGGCCTGTTTCATTAAAGCAAAAGCGCAAGGCGAGCCTACTGAGTTGGAAAGCGTAGGTATTTTTGCCGATGGCGTGGCTGTGAAAGTAATGGGGCAAGAAACTTTTCGCCTGTGTAACCGCTTAGTTGATGAAACTATTACGGTTAGCAATGATGAGATTTGCGGGGCTATAAAAGATATTTTCGATGATACTCGCGTTATCGCCGAGCCTGCTGGTGCATTATCGGTAGCGGCAATTCGCAAATATGCCAAGCAACATGACCTTAAAGGTAAAAAGCTAGGCGGTATTTTATGTGGCGCAAACATAAACTTTCACACCCTGCGCTATGTGTCTGAACGCTGTGAATTAGGCGAGCAAAAAGAAGCCGTTTTTGCCGTTAAAATTCCTGAAACTAAAGGCGCGTTTAAACAATTTTGTGAATGCGTTGGGGCAAAAGCGATTACTGAATTCAACTATCGCTATGCAAGTGAGAGCGAAGCGCATATTTTTGTTGGAGTTAAGCTAAAAGGCGGTCAACAAGAATTCGCGACCCTTCAAAGTGACCTTGAAAGTAAAGGATATGACTGCGTTAACCTAACTGATAACGAGTTAGCAAAGCTTCATGTTCGGCATATGGTAGGAGGCCGCCCGCCGACCATTTTAAACGAGCAGGTGTTCAGCTTTGAATTTCCGGAGCGCCCAGGTGCACTACTAAACTTCTTAAATACATTGGGCGAGCAGTGGAACATTACTTTATTCCACTATCGTAACCACGGAGCTGCGGAAGGCTTGGTATTGGTTGGTTTTGACATTGCGCCAGAAAGCCGGGATGACTTTAACCAGCATGTAGCTGAATTGGGCTATAAGGTAGAAGAAGTAACGGATAACCCTGCGTATCGCTTTTTTCTGTCGCAACCAGCATAACGTTTTGTCGGCTATGCACAGCAGCCTTTGATAGCTATACATTCAAAAGCGAAACTTAGCTCGTTTTAAACCTTTTTTCGCTTTGTATTGCTTCACGTTAAGCGCAGGTTTACCGAGGAGCGATACAAAGCGGCACTATTTCAACTTTACTATATCAGCCTCTATGGAGGCCTGGCTGAGTGCCTATCGAAATATAGGTATAAGTTAGGAATACGGCCAATAAAAACCCCATGCGGATGCATGGGTTTTTTTACGCCTTTAACAAAGCGATAGTCTTTGTTGCTTACAACGCTAATTTGCCGAGTTAAGCGCAACATTTTCCAAATGCTGAATCATCTCAGGCCATATCAGCGCCATCACGTCAGCTCGCAAGGCTTCACACTCTTCCGAGTATTTTAAGCAGCCGTCTTTTTCTGAATCTAACCAATGGTTATCTTTTAGTGCGCCGATAAAGCTAGAAAGTACGTTCTTATCGTAAAACTCAGGAGAGCTTAAGCCATAAAGGGCTGATAAGCGCTCAGCGACTTGTTTACTTTCTCGCTCTAATGCACTGCGGCTAATCACCTTTTCTTTATCAAGAATCGTCAGCACTACGGCATAACGCTGCAATGTTTCTTGCATACAGCGGCTTAATAACCAAGCAGAATGGAACTGCTTGCAGTGTGCATCTGGTGGTAAAAGCTCACCGTCTTTTTGGCGCAGCAGTCCGTTGTCTAACATCGCGGTGATCAACGCATCAGTATGCGCAAGCGCTTCATCTTGTGTTAGATGTAAAAACAGTTCTTTTTGTAGCAAAGGATAAAGTGCTGCAATCAGTTGGAAAATACTGTTCTTGGTTGCGCCCTTCTTAGCGAAGATAGACGCCATGATAAGACCTGGTATGGCGAACAAATGCAAAATATTGTTGCGATAATAGGTCAGGTATACAGCAGATTTAGGCTGAGGACTTATCAAACGACCGTAATCGTCTTCCTTAACGTCAAAACGACCTAATTTTAATGTATCCCGAAGCAATTCTTGTGCTGATGAATCTGGGATAGTGGCGTCATCGCTAAAGGGCACTGTTTTGAACAAGTTCATGAAGTCATCCATGGCTTGTTTAAGCTCAACCTCACTCATAGTCTGCCTTTTAGAAGACAGTAGACATAGCGAAGCTAATGCCATGCCGTTAAGTGCCGCAGCGCGGTTAATGCGCGTCATGACGTTGTTAGCTAATTGATTAACGGCAGGCGTTAACCAAGCAGGCTTCTTCTCTGGTTCGGCATCGCGACAGTCGCGCCAATTCGGCACATGGCTTTCAAGGAACTGATTAAGAGCGATAGGCTCACCAAAGTTCACATATCCATGCCCGTAATTCTTAAGCTTACGAATGGCGGAGAAAACCTGAAGGTTAGACTCTTTTTTCTTCTTCGAACCCTTAAGTTCGTTCAGGTAACTCTTCACTTCCATCACATTTTCATAGCCAATGTAGACAGGAACAATACTAACTGGGCGGTTAACGCCTTTAAGCATGGCTTGAATTGTCATGGCCAGCATACCTGTTTTCGGCGGTATTAAACGACCTGTGCGGCTGCGCCCACCCTCAGGGTAGTATTTTACCGAATAGCCTTTGTTAAACAGCAGCTCTAAATATTCTCTGAACACGGCCGTGTAAAGCTTGTTGCCTGCAAAACTCCGGCGAAGGAAGAAAGCCCCTCCTCGGCGGAATACTTTTCCTACAGGCCAAAAGTTAAGATTGATACCTGCTGCAATGTGAGGCGTTACCATACCTTCGTGATAAATCACGTAGGTTAATAACAGATAGTCCATATGACTGCGGTGGCAAGGTACATAAATAATTTCGTGCCCGTTAGCTGCCAGCTCGCGAATGCGGTCTGCGTGGCCTACGCTAATGCCGTTGTAAATCTTGTTCCATATACGAGTAAGCAGTCTGTCGCCAAAGCGGATAAGCCCTTCGCGATAATCAGCCGCAATCTCGGTAATATAGCTTTGAGCTCGCTCTTTGGCCTTTTCGTGGGTGACTTTTTTGCTTTTCGACTCTTCGGCGATTGCACGACGTACGGCATCTGAACCCAATACACTGTTATTGAGTTCTTGTCGCTCTAGCAGCGTAGGGCCTGTCATACTTTGACGCTTACGCTGAAAGTGAGTACTTGCTACGCGTACAAGCTTGTGAGCAATGCTTTGATCACTACCATGTTGATTTGACATAGCGCGTGCTGAGACAGCTTTAGAATAATTGATAAAGTTATCTCTGCCTAAAAATAGCACGATGAAGAGTTTACGTAGCCAGCTAGGTGCAGCGTTATCAGCAATTAAGTCGCTTAGCCCTGGTTTACCGCGCCCAGGTGCTCGGCCCCAGGTTACGTACACAGGAACTACCTGTAGGTCGAGGTTTTCGTGGTCTCGGTGTAAGTGGAAAAGGTCAGTGAACACATCTTCAATACCCGTATCCTTCGCTGACGAGCGAAAAAGAGGCTGGGTTTTACGTAAAAACAGAGTAGACGAATACTCTCTACCTGCCAGTGTAAGTGTGTCTGTTGGGCTAGGAAGGCCTAGGTATTTGGTCGACATTCTCAGCGCAAGCTGGTCGGTCACTGAGTTTGTGGGAAGTAGATAAACAATAGGCTTGCTCTTATCTATTCCTAATTCGGTTTCAACGTTAACTGGAATACTGTGAGCTTTTACCAGTAACTTAACAGGATAATGAAATACCGACAAAAGGGCTTTTCGCATCCACGACATGAATTATGTAATCCTATGAAATAAAAACGGGTGAAGTGTAACACAATCGCGTCACAATCTCGCGACGAGCCAATGTTATTGATTTGCTTGTTTTACAGACTTCCTACCTAGCGGTTAGTTCAAGATGTTCAAAAGTATCTGTGTATTTAAGCGTTTTTTAGAGTAAACCTCACTGACCCTTTGAGCAATGCAACATTAGCAGTATTTAAATTGCTATAAGTGGTGTCTATTACTATTTTTATAAATATTAACGAATATGAGCATGTTGTAGTGGATGATCAAAACCGATTGAAGACGATTGATGACTTTTTGCTCAGCAATGAGGTGCCGTTGGATCTTGACGATCTTATGGTTGTGTTAGCGGGGGCATATAAAGTGCCTATCGCGCTAATAGGAATTGTTGGTGAATTTGAAGAAACATTCAAAGCGCGATATGGAACTACACTTTCAAAAGTGAGCCGTGAGCATGCGTTTTGTAGTCATGTGGTAGAAGAGCGCAAACAAGTTGTTGTTAACAATACACATGAAGACCCCAGGTTTAAAGATAATCCGTTAGTAACGGGAGAGCCGCACATCTGCTTTTATGCAGGAACTCCCATTGAAATTAATGATGAGATTATTGGTGCTGTATGTCTTATCGATACTGTTCCTCGAGAAATTGATGCCCAATACCTTGAAGTGCTGAATAGAATTGGTGCGCTTGTTAGCCAGCATATTTCTCTATCAAAGGAACATGAGGCACTTAAGCGCGAACACGGTTTAATTGAAAAGTCCCCTATAGTGTTGGCCACTTGGAGAAATACTACGTCGTTACGGCTAGTTCATATTTCTCAAAATAGTGAGCGTGTATTGGGTATATCGGCACAAGACTTACTATGCGGCGCTGTAGAGCTTGGCGATGTTCTAACTCAAGACGCTGAAAGTGACTTTACTTTTGCTATGCAGGCGCACATGGAAGGTGTGGAAACCCATTCATGCCGCCTTCAAATAGCTACCCCTACGCGAACTATTTGGGTGAGCATGATTTCTACGGCAAGCTTTCGTGAAGACGGGATGCTGTATTCAGTGCAAGCATTTCTTTTCGATACCAGCGATCAAAAATATGTTGAAGACAAACTTCACAAAACGAACCAGCGCATGCGCCTGCTATTGGAAGCCTCTGAACTGGGTACGTGGGATTGGAATTTGGCCGCTGATGTAAACCAAGTAAATAAACGTTGGTGTGATATCGTCGGCCTTGAATATGAGTATTATGATACCAGCTCTCGCTTTTTCAGGCAGTTAATTCACCCTGCGGACTATGTAAAAGTAGAAAAGCAATTAAATGAACACATTATTGGCGAAAGCAAGGTTTTCAATACTACCTTTCGCATGAAACATACTAACGGCACGTGGGTTTGGGTTGAAACCTATGGAAAAACCGTGGAATCTGACGTTACGGGTAAGGCTATTCGCGTTGCTGGTATTCATCGCGACATTACCCAGAGAATGGAAAGTGAACTTCATGAGAAAAAGAAAACCCAGCTACTTCAATTTATAAATAAAACCCGTGCCTCTTATCTTCAGAACAACGATTTAACCATGGCCTGCCAAACAGTATTACCTGAGCTCATTGATATCTCGGATAGTCAGTTTGCTTTCATTGGGCAAATGAAAGGCGAAGGCGATGCCTCGAAGCTGTTTATTCATGCTATTTCTGAAATAGTGTGGGACAGCAGTAGCTTCACGCAATACAACGAGTACAAAAAGCGGAACTTGTATTTCGCTAGCTTTGATAACCTTTTTGGTACCACGATTTTAACCGGTGAGGTAACGATAAGTAATACCTCAGGAAGTCATCCAAACTCAAAAGGGGTGCCGCAAGGGCACCCCCGCATTAGTCGGTTTTTAGGGCTACCGATTAAGGTTAAAGATAGAGTAGTGGGCATGATTGGTTTAGCCAATAAATTCGAGCCCTACGCCTTAGATGATGCAGAGTTTTTACAACCTTTATTAGACGCATTAGCAGGTCTTTTCTATGCGGTAGAGCTGGAAGAAGCGCGTGCGATAGCTGAAGAGAAGTTGCGTAAGCTGGCTATGACTGATTCGCTAACTGGGCTGTACAATCGGCGAGCTTTTGTTGATAAATGCCATCAACTCTCTGCACAAAGCAATAGAGTGAGCGTAGCGGTAATCGATATAGACCACTTTAAAAAAGTTAACGATACTTATGGACATGATGCAGGGGACCAAGCCCTAATTTCAGTAGCCCACCTAATAGAAGAATATTATGTGGAGCCCGATATTGTTTCACGTCTTGGTGGAGAAGAGTTTGCGATAGTAGCAATTTCAGACAACAAAAAAGACGAAGAAATGCGATTTAACAAACTTCGAGAGGCTGTTGAAAAAACAGAAGTTAGATACAAGAAAGACACGATATCTGTAACAATAAGTATTGGTGCCGTTTTTGCTGAGGATAGCTTGAACCTTGACTTTAGTGGGTTACTTTCAAAAGCTGATAAACTGCTATATACGGCGAAAAAGAATGGCCGAAATCAAGTTATTCTTGAGTGACGACTAATACCGTGAGTATTTTCTTAGTTAGTTTCATAAATTTTCCATTGTAATTAATGAATTAAGTTTTATTTGTAGGGTAATTAACATCTGCCCAAAATTACACTAAGCGTTGAGCGTGTCAGTTTCGTGATAATGGGGTTACGAAATGGCTACATTTTTTATAGGAAATAAAGAATGTTAAAAGCACCTAGAGCTTTTCTCACAAGGCTTACTACTTGTTATTTGTTTTTAGGTGTATATACTTACAGGAACTGTATGAACAGACAGGTCTTTTATGCGCCCACTCACAGCTCGACAAACTGAAGTTTTAGAACTTATTAAAACAACCATGCAAGAAACGGGAATGCCGCCTACGCGTGCGGAAATTGCTCGTCAACTTGGTTTTCGTTCTGCCAACGCAGCAGAAGAACATTTGAAGGCATTGGCGCGTAAGGGCGTAATTGAAATTTTGCCTGGTACCTCTCGTGGTATTAAGCTAAATATCCCCCTTGAGGACACCGCACCAGAAGAAGAAGGTCTGCCTCTAATCGGGCGCGTGGCGGCTGGTGAGCCAATTTTGGCACAAGAGCATGTAGAATCTCACTACAAAGTCGACCCTGCTTTGTTTCAGCCTCAGGCAGACTTTTTACTTCGTGTAAACGGCATGAGTATGAAGGACATAGGTATCTTGGATGGCGATCTTCTTGCTGTACATCGCACGACTGATGTCCACAACGGTCAGGTAGTTGTAGCGCGGGTGGATGAAGACGTTACGGTTAAGCGTTTAGAAAAGCGCGGTCGTGAAGTATTACTTCATGCTGAAAACGAAGAGTTTTCGCCAATTAAAGTAGACCTTGCTAATGAGCCTTTTGCTATAGAAGGTATTGCCGTGGGTGTGATAAGAAACGCCGACTGGATGTAAGGTTTTAGCATCTTCAATCAAAAGCGGCGTATTAGCCGCTTTTTTTATGTCTTTTAGTACCAAATTTTAGTTAATTTTCTTAGTTTAGCGTTTATTGGTATGTTTCAAAATTATGAAATATGACATCACCATTGTATGAAAGATATGCGCTATTTGGCCCGAGTATAGAGTGGCTAAAGCACATTTATTATTTGAAAGTTTGTTTGAAAAACACGACAAGTGATGTGTTAACTGTTGATTTTGTGACCAAATAAAGCTTCATCCTTATCAACTCCCCGTTCAAAATGCGCGTTTGATTTTTTAAGCGCCGTCAGCACGCCTAATACCCACTCTACCAAAATTGTAACGCAACCCTGCCACATAAAATGATTAAAAATTAACCTCTTCATTAAATTTTTAATAGAAAAGACTAGACGGCACGGCATTATTGCGCAATTCTTATACAGAGATTAACAAAATAATAACAATGACTCTAAATTTGTTTTACAAGTTGAGGTGATGGGTCAATCGTTCGCAAACCATTTGGTAGGGCAGCGCGCAAAATAATCAGCGTTTTTGGTCTTGCTATTACGGAGGTGCTGAGTGAAACAACTAACGACCGTTTTCGCAAAGTGGTGTTCAACAATACCGTTTTTGCTTTTTTCCCCGTTACTTCTTGCGCAAGAAGTCAGTGAAGAAGTCTCTTCTCTTAATTTAAGACGCGGTGCCACCGACATCAGCGGGCAGGTTTATGATCTGCATATGCTGATGTTCTTTATATGCGTAGGGATTGCGGTAGTCGTGTTTGGGGTGATGTTTGCCTCAATGTATCTTCATCGGAAGTCTCGTGGCGCTAAGCCCGCTAACTTTCACGAAAACGTGAAGGTTGAAATAGCATGGACCGTTGTTCCTTTTCTTATTCTAATTTTTATGGCTGTGCCGGCGGCGAACACGCTTATTGCAATGGAAGATACGTCTGAGCCTGACATGACAGTGTTAGTCACGGGCTCTCAGTGGAAATGGCACTACAAGTACATGGACAGCGACGTGGAATTTTACTCACTGCTTGCTACTCAGCGTGAGCAAATAGAGAACAAATTCCAGAAAACAGACAATTACTTGCTTGAAGTTGACCGTCCGTTAGTCATTCCAACTGGGAAAAAAGTACGTTTTCTTATTACCTCTGACGACGTTATCCATTCGTGGTGGGTTCCAGATTTTGCCGTTAAAAAAGATGCAAACCCAGGCTTTATTAACGAGTCATGGGCCAAGGTCAATGAGCCGGGCATTTATCGCGGGCAGTGCGCAGAACTTTGCGGAAAAGACCATGGCTATATGCCAGTAGTGGTTATCGCTAAAGAGCCAGCAGAATTTGATAAATGGATGGGCGAACAAGAAGAAATTGTTCGCAAAGCCAAAGAAGAAGAGCAACGCCTACTTTCTATGAATATGTCCATGGATGAATTGATGAAAGAAGGCGAGCGCGTTTACAACGCCACGTGTGCAGCGTGCCATATGCCAAATGGTGAGGGTTTACCAGGTGTATTTCCGGCACTTAAAGGCAGCAAGATGGCGTTAGAAGATCAGCAAGGTCACATCGACATTGTCCTGCATGGTAAGGCGGGCACAGCTATGCAGGCGTTTAGCAAAATGCTGAGCCTTAAAGAAATTGCTGCGGTTGTCACTTACGAGCGCAATGCGTGGGGCAATAACACTGGCGATATGGTTCAAGCCAAAGACGTTAATGCAGTGGCAAACGGAAACTAGGAGCAGACAAATGAGCAAAGCAACTGAAGTTATTTCGCCAGATACCTCTGCGTCTCACATTGGTCAAGTAAATGGTGGGCACGCACAGGGCGATCACCTACATGATGACCATGAACACCACAACCATATTCCGAAAGGAGTAACGCGCTGGCTGTTTACTACTAACCATAAAGACATTGGTACACTTTACTTGTGGTTTGCCTTCATTATGTTTTTAGTTGGCGGCGCAATGGCCATGGTTATTCGCGCTGAACTGTTTCAGCCAGGCCTACAAATTGTAGAACCAAATTTCTTCAATCAAATGACCACTGTTCACGGGCTTATCATGGTGTTTGG
Source organism: Alteromonas sp. PRIM-21 (assembly GCF_027563165.1). Classification (NCBI taxonomy): domain Bacteria; kingdom Pseudomonadati; phylum Pseudomonadota; class Gammaproteobacteria; order Alteromonadales; family Alteromonadaceae; genus Alteromonas; species Alteromonas sp. PRIM-21. Next base: position 120,541 of record NZ_JADOEK010000008.1, read on the forward strand.
TGCTGTAATGCCCGCCTTTACAGGGCTCGCGAACTGGCTTATTCCAATGATGATTGGCGCCCCAGATATGGCATTGCCGCGCATGAATAACTGGAGCTTTTGGATTTTACCTGGCGCCTTTTTGATTCTGCTTAGCTCGCTATTTATGGAAGGTGGTGGCCCTGCCTTTGGTTGGACTTTCTATGCGCCGCTCTCAACAACCTATAGTGGCGATTCCACCGCGCTGTTCGTGTTCTCTGTTCACATTATGGGTATCTCATCCATTATGGGTGCGATTAACGTGATAGTAACTATTTTCAATATGCGTGCGCCAGGCATGACTTGGATGAAAATGCCGCTATTCGTGTGGACGTGGCTTATCACTGCATTTTTGCTTATTGCCGTTATGCCGGTACTCGCCGGTGCAGTGACCATGGTATTAACAGACAAGTTCTTCGGAACCAGTTTCTTTGATGCCGCAGGTGGTGGCGACCCAGTTATGTTCCAGCACATTTTCTGGTTTTTCGGGCACCCCGAGGTCTACATCATGATCTTGCCTGCTTTCGGCATTATTTCGCAAATTGTCCCTACCTTTTCTAGAAAGCAGCTGTTTGGCTATGCCTCTATGGTGTACGCCACGGCGTCTATCGCTCTACTTTCTTTTGTAGTTTGGGCTCACCATATGTTTACCACGGGCATGCCGGTGTACATGGAAATGTTCTTTATGTTTGCCACCATGCTTATCTCTGTGCCCACTGGGGTTAAGGTGTTTAACTGGGTGGCGACCATGTGGCGTGGTTCACTAAGCTTTGAAATGCCAATGATGTTCGCTATTGCCTTCATTGTTCTGTTTACCATCGGTGGGCTATCAGGACTAATGCTGGCGATAACACCTGTGGATTTCCAATATCACGATACCTATTTTGTAGTGGCTCACTTTCACTATGTTCTGGTAACTGGGGCGGTCTTTTCAATTATGGCGGCCGTGTATTACTGGCTGCCTAAATGGACAGGCAAAATGTACGACACTACTTTGGCTAAATGGCATTTCTGGTGCTCTTTAGTATCGGTAAATGTGTTGTTCTTCCCTATGCACTTTGTTGGTTTAGCGGGTATGCCACGTCGTATTCCTGACTATGCATTACAGTTCGCTGATTTCAATAAATGGATAAGCTTGGGGGGCTTCGCTTTCGGTTTATCTCAGCTTATCTTCCTTGCCCTGCTTATTAAAGCGTGTAAAAAGCAAGGTGAAGCGGTATCGGCGCAAGTTTGGGATGGCGCAGAAGGGTTGGAATGGGAAATTCCATCCCCTGCTCCTTATCACACGTTTGAAACGCCGCCTGTCGTGAAGTAACGATAGGTGGGGTTTGTGAATTAGCCATTCTTGTAAAGCGCTAGGCAGTAACGGTAAGGATGGCATTCACATATTGCTGACGGTGAAGTAGGTAAGCGGCTACACAAGCGTTTACCAAGCTTCACTTTTGAAGTTACCCGGAGGTTGCGTGATGTCACAGCAAAGTGCAAATAACAAAATGGTTATCAAGCTTGTTGCTATTGTCATTGGCATGTTTGGCTTTGGCTTCGCCTTGGTTCCTTTGTATGACGTATTTTGTGACGTAGCGGGCATTAATGGCAAAACCGAGAACACGGCAGCCGTCTACCAATCAGTTGAGATTGATGAATCGCGAGAAGTGACCGTAGAGTTTATTACTCGTACAAATACCGGTATGCCGTGGGAGTTCCGCGCCGAAACTAAGCGTGTGAAAGTGCACCCCGGCGAGCTAAACACGGTATCGTTTTATGTGAGAAATCCTGCTTCAAGTAATATCGTCGCTCAAGCCATTCCCTCTGTATCCCCCGGCACAGCAGCGCTCTATCTGAATAAAACGGAATGCTTCTGCTTCAATCAGCAGCCACTTGATGCGGGGAGTGAGGCCTATATGCCTATGCAGTTCTACGTCGACCCGCAGCTTCCTGAAGATATAACCTTTTTTACCTTGCAGTACACACTCTATGACGTCACAGCGCGAGCCAGTGACCTAACGACAACACCGAATCCCTTTATGGCTTCAACACCATCAACTGGCGAATAAGCAGAAGGGATAAGGAGAAGAAAATGCAAACCGAAGTACAGAATCACGAATACCAAAAATACTATGTACCAGCACAAAGCCCATGGCCCATTGTAGGGGCCGTTGCTCTATTTCTTATCGCCGTAGGTGCAGGAAACTATGTGGTGCAGGCAACCAAAGGCGAAACCGGCTATGGCGGTCATATCCTTTTAGCGGGAATAGCCGTATTGCTGGTTATGCTAGTGGGCTGGTTTAAAAACCAAATTGATGAGTCTATGGCTGGGCTTTACAGCGACCAGCTAGGCCGTTCGTACCGCCAAGGCATGAGCTGGTTTATCTTTTCCGAAGTAATGTTTTTCGCTGCGTTTTTCGGTGCGCTCTACTACGCACGGTTTATCTCGGTTCCATGGCTTGGTGGTGCATCGAATAACGCTATGACCAACGAAGTCTTGTGGCCGACTTTTGAGGCAATGTGGCCGCTGGTATCAACGCCAGGCGGCATTACTACGCAAGAAATGAGCGCTGCTGGGCTACCGACTATTAATACAATTATCCTGCTCATTTCATCTATTACTTTGCACTTCGCCCATGTGGGTCTAGAGCAAAACAAACGCAAGCAGTTAACGCTAATGCTGGGCATTACCATTTTACTTGGGTGTGGGTTCCTGTTTTTACAGGTGGAAGAATATATACATGCTTATCGCGACCTAGGTCTTACTCTGCAGTCGGGCATTTACGGCAACACCTTCTTTATGCTGACCGGGTTTCACGGCATGCATGTGACCCTTGGCACCATCATTCTTATTGTATTGTTTTTTAGAGTGTTGAAGGGGCATTTCACACCAGAAAACCATTTCGCTTTTCAGGCGGGAAGCTGGTATTGGCACTTTGTAGATGTGGTGTGGGTCATGCTCTACATCTTTGTTTACGTGCTCTAAAAATAACGCCCCAAACTTAATAAGGTCTTGGGTTTGGGGTAATTAAACCAGTACCAATAGCGATAAGAATGATAACGACGATGATGGCAGAAGTGAGCACACGTCGACCAATATATTTGCTCATTGGCCCCTTAGATGTGTCGTTTTTTATCATAATGCGCATCGCCATGAACAGATTAACAATCATGTACAGTACCAAAACAACAAGGACTATTTTTATCAACATACTTACCTCTGTTTTTATTCTCATTTTGCGGGGTGCGAGATAATCATGCTTTTTCGCACTCGCCACGTTATTCCTTGGTTACTCACGGGTTTTAGTGTGGCGATTATGTGCGGGTTAGGTTACTGGCAACTTGATCGCATGGTCCAAAAGCAACAACGTTTAGCTAGCATAGCGCAAAAGCAAAGTAATGGAACCTTGAGTTTAGAAGAGGCACTGAACCACACAGATCCAAGAGATATCACCGTTTCTTTCAGTGGTTCCTTAGATGCAAATCACCTATTGCTTTTAGACAACCAGATTTACAATCAACGGGTAGGGTTTGACGTGATAGCGCCGGTATATACCAATGCCGGATGGCTTTTAGTGAACTTTGGCTGGGTGCCCGCACCAGATTTAACTCGCACCTTGCCGGATATAAGCTTTACGAGCGAAATTCGCGACTTTACCGGTGTCATCAGTGTGCCGGGTGATAACCCTTTAGTTAAAGAAACCAACATGGCCTTGGCGCAAAGCCCCGCGCTTATACAACACATCGAATTTCCCGAATTAAACGACGCCTTAGAGCGAAATTTTTTACCTTTTATTCTCCAACTTACTACGCCAGATCCTGCGTTTATTCGCGAACATCAGGCCGTTGTAATGTCTCCCGAAAAGCACCTGGGTTATGCCGTTCAGTGGTTCGGTTTAGCCATTGCCGCTGCGGCGATCGGTGGTTTTGCAATAAATAAGAAAGGACGTAGTTATGAGTAATGCTGCTTCGAAAAAAACGTTAATTATCATGGTAGCTGTGTTTGTTTTGCCTGTCGTCATGGCGAAACTTGCACTTGATAACGATTGGTTTACCAAAGGCGCTACTAATAAAGGTCAGCTGCTTGCGCCAACTATCGACATGAGTGCACTTTTAAAAGATGCAGAGCCCAAATGGCGTTTACTTTATGTCATGCCGAATGAGTGCGATGCAGTGTGCGAAAACGCACTTTTTAGTATTAACCAGGTATGGCTTGCTTTAGGTAAAGAGTCTGATCGCGCCCAAGCCGTGGTCGTTACGAGTGATTCAAGTGATCAGGTAGCGATAGCAGCCTTAGCCGACTACCCGTTTGTAGAAACCTTGCCGGTTACCACGCCAACTGCCCTCGCCTCTAGCAGCGTATATATCGTCGATACCCAAAATAACGCCATGCTCTTTTACGAAATCAAAGACGATAGAAAAGACGCGGTGATGGAAAGCCGCAACATGCTGGCGGACATGAGAAAGCTATTAAAGCTATCACGCATAGGATAAACGCTATGAAAAAGTTAACCCTATTCAGTATATTCTTAGCGGCTGTTGTTATCATTTTAGGTGCCTATACCCGTTTGACCGATGCCGGGTTAGGCTGCCCCGATTGGCCGGGGTGCTACGGTAATTTAACCGTGCCTTTGAGTGAGGAAAAGGTGTTGCAAGCCAACGCTGCTTTTCCTGAACGTCCAGTTGAAGCATTTAAGGCGTGGAATGAAATGATTCACCGCTATTTTGCTGGAGCGCTGGGACTGTGTGTACTGGCTATTGCCATTATTGCTGTTCGGCAGCGCGACAAAGGCACGCCTGTTAAACTGCCGCTTTTGCTTTTAGGGCTCATTATATTTCAAGCAGCCCTCGGTATGTGGACAGTGACGCTCAACCTCCTTCCCGTTGTCGTAATGGGGCATTTGTTAGGAGGCTTCTCCGTAATATCCTGCCTATTTATTCTCTATCTTCGCTTGCGCAATACCGCAGGCGGTGCACCGAAAACTAAACAAGCGCCCATAGCGTCAGCTATGCATGTTCAGGGCATTACCGACCTACCTCAAACCAAAACCTTTCAGCGAAACCTTAAACTTTTCGCCTTTGTTGGGCTTGGCGTGCTTGTGACACAGATAGCGCTGGGAGGGTGGACTTCTGCCAATTATGCTGCGTTAGCCTGTACGGAAATGCCAGTTTGTGAAAGCGGTTGGCAGGAAAGAATTGATATAGCAGGCGCATTCAGTGTGCCTGACGCTGACAACTATGAGTTTGGTGCTCACGATTACGGCGAGCGGGTCACTATGCATATCGTTCACAGGTTTGGCGCAGTTGTTACGTTTTTATACTTGTTAGCACTTGGTATAAACGTGTTAGTTAGCCGTAACGCCACAAATAAACAAAAGTATGTGAGCGCATTTATGCTGGTAGCACTGTGTACTCAAGTGGCTTTGGGGCTTAGTAACATTATCTTTATGCTGCCTTTGGCTGTCGCCGTCATGCATAACGCGGTTGCAGCGGTATTGCTCCTATCCTTGCTAAACCTTATTTTTACCGTTTTCCGAATTCTGGAAAACGATCAGGTTTTCAATTCAGAAAAGCAAAGTAAAGCGCCATTCTCAGTGTCTGAACCGCTGCAAGGCGCCTATAGAAAACAGCAGGCTTTTAGAAATAAGCAAGCCTTTAGAAACCAGCAAGCTCGTAATACATCATTACACGAATCTGAATACGCATCTTTACTCGGCTCTTTTCAAGATCCTTTGAGCGGGTCTACGTCCTCGCACATTCTCCCTAAAGCTCTAGGAGGTTTCCATGGCTAAATCGGTCTCTTTACATGCACGTACTTCCCGCCAACACAATATAGTAACGTGGCGCGACTATTACGAAATGACTAAGCCAAATGTGGTTATGTTGCTGTTGTTAACTGCGCTGGTGGGAATGTGTTTAGCTACGCCTACATGGGTAAATGCAACGGTACTCATCTGCGGCTTATTGGGTATTGGTATGTTATCGGCCTCTGCAGCAGTCATTAATCACGTTGTCGACCATAAGATAGACAGCGTCATGGCACGTACGTTTAACCGGCCTGTCGCGAAAGGCAAAGTCAGTGTGAACAACGCTCTGTGGTTTGCCGGTATCTTAGGTGTGGTAGGGTTCGTGGTGTTGGCGTTATTTGTAAATATGTTAACCGCGTGGCTGACCCTAGCGAGCTTAGTCGGGTACGCGTTCATCTATACCATGTATTTAAAACGCGCTACGCCTCAAAATATTGTTATCGGTGGTTTGGCGGGGGCCGCGCCGCCACTTTTAGGCTGGACGGCGGTAACCGGGGAAATACATGCCCATGCACTACTTTTGGTACTAATTATCTTTACTTGGACCCCTCCCCATTTTTGGGCCCTCGCCATCCATAGAGAAAAAGACTATGCCAAAGCGAAGGTGCCTATGCTGCCGGTAACCCATGGTGTGTCATTTACGAAAACTTCAGTATTGTTATATACAGTGTTACTAGGGCTTGTGTGCTTGCTTCCCTACCTTACAGGTATGAGCGACCTCATTTATTTAATTGGCTCAAGCGTGCTTAATATTGGATTTTTATATTATGCATTAAAGCTAAAATTTGATGCACAGCCTCAAACGGCAATGAAAACTTTTAGGTTCTCAATTATTCATCTCATGGTATTGTTTGTAGTATTACTCTTAGATCATTACATTCCATTGAGTTTATGAACCAACGAACTATTGTCGGTCTTGTTGCATTTTTAGCGTTATGTGCGGGCATTGTCGGGGCGCTTTACATAGCGCCTCCAAGTGTTGAAAGTCAGCCTGAATACTTTCAAACTTATCCTGAGCCAAGAGCATTATCACCTTTTACACTAACGTCACATGAAGGTGACGTATTCGATAATTCCTCGCTAAAAGGCCAATGGAGCTTAGTATTTGTGGGCTATACATTTTGCCCAGATATCTGTCCCACTACCATGGCCGAGTTGAACGGAATATACCCTGAACTAAAAGCGTTAAATACTGTCGAACCAATTCGAGTTGTATTTGTATCCGTTGATCCGAATCGCGATTCAATAGAAAGACTTTCAGAGTATGTGAGCTATTTTAATGAGGAGTTCATCGCTGTTACCGGAGAGCACAAAGCGCTATTCCCGTTCGTACGTAATTTAGGGATGATGTATGCTATTGCTGAAAGTACCGATAACCCCAACTATTTAGTTGATCACAGTGCATCTGTTGTACTTGTCGACCCTGAGGCTAGGGTGATAGGAAGATTCAAACCAAAAAGAGAGCCAGGAAAGCTATCGATAAGTGATTCTCAGCAAATATTGGCAGATATGCCGATAATTACCTCGAAGCAGTAGTATGGAAATAGAAATTAGGCAAGGTGTGGCATCTGATGCCGCGCAAACTACGCCGCTCATATTGAACGCGGCGCAGTCATTATTAACGTCTATTTTTGGACATAATAAGAATAAAACAGCCGATGGTTACCTTGCTCATGCTTGGGAACTAGGCGGCGGTCAGTATGGCTTCAACAATCATTGGGTGGCATGCAGTGGTGACGAAGTGCTAGGCGTGGTAACTGCTTGGCATAGCAAACTGGGTGCTGCATTTGATAGAGCAACTCTAGACAGCATAACGTCATATTTTACGCTTGATGAAGCTATGACAGTACTCATGCGTAACCAAACAGTAGCGGTAAACCTTACACCCCCCACCAATACAGAGCTTATGATTGGTCATCTTTCAGTAGAAGAGAGTGCCCGCCGTGCGGGGGTAGGCTCAATGCTGGTAGATACAATGCACGCACGAGCGGAAAAATTGAAAAAACGTAAACTTGTGCTTGATGTAGAAGTGTCGAACGTGCCAGCTATTCGTTTTTACCAACACCACGGGTTTGAAGAAGAGTCGATAAATAAAGGCTTTATAAGATTTGCCCGTAACGTTTAGGTAAACGTTTCCTTATATAAGCGCGAGTTCATTGACGCGAACTCGCGAGCCCCACATCAGGCTAATTCCAAGTCAAAACTTTTAATTTACTTAGTCAGGATAATTGCCGCTTTCATCTGCTACAAAGAAAGGCGTAGAGTACCAATAATACCGTCCAGCTTGAGTATTGGATGGTGCTGTACAGTTCACCCGTGAACGTCCTACGGGAAGTGCCTTATCTAAGGTGAACGAAAGCACCTTACCTTCAAGATTTGTCTCGATAGTATCGCCCCCAAAAAAACAATTAACCTGAGTAAGGCGCACATCGTCACTGTCTATCGTCAAGCTTATGGGTGAGGACAAGGTTCGTGTCGTCATGCGAGGGTTTTCGTGTGTACTGTGTGTTACTGGCATTGCCAGGCTATTTAGCTTGGTCTTAAGTGTTGCAAGGTTGGCGTAAGGCCCCGCTGCTGGAAACCGTGGAAGCGCTTGCATGTTGCTATTTGGGCCTACAGCTCCAGAGTGTTGACCAAACCCAATGTAACCTTCTGCTTCGAGCTTATTAGCAAGCGCTGTATTGTACTCCCCAAATGGGTACGCTAGATATTTAAGGCTTATATTTAGCTTGTCTTTTATCTTCTTTTCAGCACTCTCTACGTTTTCCCACACTTTTTTCAGCCATGCGCGCTCGCCCATCGTTTGCTCACCGTTTAGCATGTGAAGATGATCTAGCGTGTGATTGGCAAAAGTAACACCGTCGTTATGCATGGCAATCACTTGGTCCCACGTCAGCTGCTTCGGGCCTACACCAATTTCATCGGGGTTGATAAATACCGTGTACGGGAAACCTAGGTCAGCCAGTATTGGGTGAGCATTGTGTAAGATATTCGCGTAACCATCGTCAAACGTGATAGCCACTGCTTTTTCTGGCAGTGTTTTGTTGTCTTGTATAGCTGAAACAACGTCCTGAATCGGCACCACAGTGTGATGTGCATCTAAGTATTCCATATGCGATTTAAATGCCTCAGGCGAAATGCTAGTGCTGGCCGGTGTAGATGAAGACACGTGGTGATAAAGCAAAATGGACGCGTTAGGTATGGTGCTAACACTCATTTTACTGGTTTCAGCGCCTTGCTCTTGCGTGTGGTGAGCCTTATTAGCATCGGCATCCAAATCAGTTGCAAAGCCAGGTGAGCTTAACGATACACAGAAAACGCCCGCAAGCATTGAATATAAAACTTTCAAACTCGTGGATTGCTTTGTTCTTTTTTGAATTAGGTAGTTGTTTTTCATATCTTCATCCACTGAGTGCCTGATTAAAATAAATAGCATGGTAAACTCTCAAGAAGCAGAGCTTAACTGTCTATTACGCAGATAGACAAGTTCACCTTTCACTAATGGTGATGCATAGCCTGTTAGTATATAGCGAAACCAACCTTTACTGAGATCATTTATGTCCCGTGCCGAAGTAAGCCAGCGCTCCTTTTTTGACGACCATACCCGTCTGTTAGCGCTAGCGCTTCCTATGATCCTAGCGAATGTTACCACGCCTTTATTGGGCTTAGTGGATACCGCAGTTTTAGGGCACATGTCGTTACCTGCTATGCTTGCTGGCGCTTCGGTAGGCGCACTTATTTTAACGCAAATATACTGGGTATGCGGGTTTCTTCGCATGTCTTCAACAGGCTTAAGTGCGCAAGCGAAAGGGTCGCCCAATAATAGGTTAGAATCGGCCAAGGTATTGTGGCAAACGGTGGCTGTGGCCTTATTGTTAGGTGCAGTCATTCTGGTTCTTCAATCCCCTATCCTTTCTATAGGGTTAACCTTAACTCAACCTAATAACGAAGTAGCCCTACACCTTCAAAGCTATTTTTCTGTGCGCGTATGGGGCGCGCCTGCTGCCATGCTTAATCTTGCGTTGGTAGGGTGGCTAGTGGGGCAGCAAAAAACGCGCAGTGTTATGACTATTCAAATTGTGGGCAATCTACTGAATGCTGCACTTGATGTGGTATTTGTATTTTCACTGAATATGTCAGTAGCAGGTGTGGCATTAGCCAGTGTTATTGCTGAATATACTATGGCCATAATGGCGCTTATGGTGGCATTTAAACATGTTGGCGGTGTAGCGGTAAGTGCGTCTTGGTTTAACCGGGCGGCACGTAAGGTGCTAATGAAGTTAAACGGCGATATGTTACTACGAAATCTGGCACTGCAAGGCTGCCTAGCGTTCCTCACTATTCAAGGAGCCCGTTACGGTGAAACGTCGGCGGCAGTCAATGCCATACTTATGCAGTTCTTTGTTTTAATTGCATTGGGGCTTGATGGTATTGCCTATGGTGTGGAGGCGCTGGTGGGTGAAGCCAAAGGGGCGTCTGATAGCAGTGAAGTGAAACGGCGTACTTACCAAGGGTTAGCCTGGTCAAGCTTGTTTGCCCTCATCTACAGCCTGATATTCTGGTTAGCAGGTGAAGCCATTGTCGAACTGCTTACTGAGCATGGTGGCATCGTAGACGCAGCGCAGCCTTACCTAAGTTTAATGGTATTGCTTCCTCTGTTGGCCCACTGGTGCTTTTTGTACGACGGTGTGTTTGTTGGTCTTACTCGAGCAAGTGCAATGCGAAATACCATGATAATAAGTGCATTAGGTGTGTATTTCCCTGTTTGGTACCTCACGCAAGAACAAGGTAACGTTAGCCTATGGTATGCCCTACTCGCCTTTTTACTCGCTCGCGGCGTAACACTGGCGTGGAGTTTTTATCGTTTAGATAAACGCGATGAACTAGCGGCATCGCAAAGCTAGTGTTTTTAGAGCGTATCGTTGACCTTATTTAGGGAGGACGTGCCTAGCACGCTGCTTCTTTAAGTCTTCCTGATGCATTATTCCGCTTTATTTTTGCTCTGTTCTTTTTTGCACAATGATAATTGTGTGTAGCTCGGGGTGCTGATCAAATTCAACGTGGCGAATAAACCCGCCAGCTTTCATCAATATTTCCAAATATCTATGTAGCCCAAGCGAGGCGTAGTAGACTTCTGGTCCCATCACCTTATTTGTGTGCTCTCCACTTTCACCCGTGCTACCGCAGCTAAAAAGTAACACGCCCTCATCGTTTAAGTGATTCATTAGCTTCTTTAGCAAAGGCTCTTGCTGCGTCAAAGGAATATGCCAAAAGCTATCCCAAGCGCTTATGAAGGAATAGTGCTTAGTTAATGTAAACGTGCAAATGTCGGCGCAATAAAAGGTATGGGCAGGTGCCTGCGACTTAGCTATAGCCAGCATATCTTTAGAAACATCAATGCCTTCGTACGTTAACCCTTTATTTTCGATAATGGGAACAAAGCGGTTGGTACAGCCGCATCCAATGTCTAGTGCGTAGCCGCGGTCCTGTGCTTCTCCCTCTTTAGGCGCCCTACTATGCACTCTGTTATGCTCTAGTTGTGCGGCTTGCGGCAAAAACGACAGAGCTTTTTGATAGGCAGTTATGCCATTTTTCTGATTAAACTCGGGTCGAGTCCAGCGATGAGTAATAGTGTCGTAGGCCTTGCCAGTTTCTTCAGGAGTCATATGCTATCTGTTAGCTGAACTTTTGCTTCTTTAAGATTAATTCATCTAGCAAAAATGTATAGTGGGAAAGTGTATACAGAGAAGTGTATGCAGGGAGGGAAAAGACGCTACCTGCCTTGGTCATAAACTGCCAACAGATAACGCCTATACTTTTTCGCATTATTTCAACCTATTAGGCTGCTCGACATAAAATCAGGCTTAATGCTTTATTTTCTTACTATGTGCGTGGCGCAGAGTTTATTACCGGACGGGTCTCGCAGGTAAGCAAGGTATAATTGGCGTTCGCTATTTCCCCGAATGCCTGGTGGGTCTTCACATGGAACTCCCCCATTTTCGCTTCCAACTTTATGCCATTCATCTACAATCTCTGGTGTACGCGCTGCGAGACCAAGGGTTGTTCCATTGCCGTGTGTCGCTTCCTCGCCATTAATTGGCTTGGTTAGGGCTAAAATACCTTTGGGCGTGTAGTAAAACACACGTCCATATTCATCAAAAACGCCTGGCTCGTAACCCAATACACCTAAAATAGCGTCATAGAATTTCTTCGACGCTTCAAGGTCGTTTGCACCTAACATAACGTGGCTAAACATAGTTGTGTCCTCTGAAATAGTAGGGGTAACCCCTTTTATAAAATTAGGTCATTCGTGCTCTGCTCTAGTTTATTTATAGCCCTAAAGCGAAGTCTACCGCAGCTTTAGCATGGATAGCGGTAGTGTCGTATAACCTAATCTTGGTATGCTGTTGTTGCACTAATAACGCAATTTCGGTGCAGCCTAGAATAATGCCTTCAGCACCCTTGGCCGCAAGCGCGTTTATTACTTCAATATACGCCTTACGAGAATCAACACAAATCACGCCCTTGCATAATTGTTCATAAATAATGTTATGAATCGTGTCTCGTTGTGCATACTTTAGCGCAGTAAAATGGCTGGAATTAAGTAGATGAGTGAAATTACTAGAACTTAGGCGGCGGTTTCTTATTTTTTATAAACGAGAAGCGCTGAATGAAAATGCCCCAGTAGCCAAACATGGCAATAGCAAAACCAAGAAATAGCACAAGAAGGCTTAGGTAGCGCAGTGCGATATGAAATTCGCTAAGGGTAAACAACAGCAAGACGCCGACAACGAAAATAGATAAGCCTATTTTGAATCGTTGCCAGCTCTTGAGTGGATCTTGCGTCAGCATAAGGGCAGCATTGTACTGTGCACCTAAATAAGCGCAGTATTGCGCTTAGTAGTAAGAGTGCTCACCAGCTTGGTGTTCAGTTGCATCGCGCACGCCTTTAAGCTCGCCAGCAAACTGTTCAATCATTTGCTTCTCGATACCTTCTTTAAGCGTCACGTCTACCATTGAGCAGCCATTACAGCCACCGCCGAATTGAAGAATAGCGTAGCCATCATCAGTTAACTCGGTAAGTACAACATTACCCCCGTGGCTAGCTAGCTGCGGATTGATTTCTGATTCGATCATGTAGTTGATTCGCTCGACTAAAGGGGCATCGTCGGCCACTTTGCGCGCTTTAGCATTAGGCGCTTTAAGTGTTAATTGTGAGCCCATTTGATCGGTAACGTAGTCAATTTCCGCCTCATCGAGGTAAGGTGCACTTTCTTCGTCTACCACGGCATCGAAGCCGTTAAACGTTAGGCGAGTGTCTGTTTCTTCGACAGCGTCTGGCGGGCAATAGGACACGCCACACTCAGCTGACGAGGTGCCTGGGTTTACGACGAATACACGAATATTCGTGCCAGACTCTTGTTTACTCAGCAGTTTTACGAAGTGAGCCTGGGCTTCTTCTGATATAGTTATCATCAGCAAGTCCTACATATTTTGAAAATTTAGATTATTGTATCAAATTTACCTGAGTAAAACAGTCAGGTATTAATTAAATAAATAATTCCAATGAATCGAATTTGTTGAGAGTGGCGTACACCGCTATTACTCTCAACCATAACAACAAGACGGGAAGCGCTATGTTAGCGAAACTAAAAAACTCCGCCAAAAAGAACCCATTAACACTCGCTTTATTCCTGGCGCTTGGCTCTATCGGTCTTGGGGCGACGACCAGCCAGCAAGCATTGGCACAGCCAGCCTTATCATCAGTGGTTACTATTACCCCTGATACAGGCGGGCAGCCAGTTACAGCATACTTACCTGATACAGTATCCTACAACCCAGCTATTCCTACGCCTGAATCTGTACTTGGTGCCAACATTGGTGAGTGGCACGTACGTCACGACCAAGTCGTAAACTATATGCAGCTTCTTGCCGAGAAGTCTGACCGCATTACCATCGAAGAGACTGGCCGTACCCACGAAAATCGCCCGCTTTTACTCATGACTATCACTGCGCCGTCAAACAGAAACAACATTGAAGCCATGAGGCAGCAGCACATTGATGCCATGGAAAGTGGCAAAAAAGTAGGTAACGACGCTCCTCTGATTTTTTACATGGGCTACAGTATTCACGGTAACGAGCCTTCCGGTACCAATGCTTCGCTAGCGCTGGCTTATTACTTAGCCGCCGCTGAAGGCGAAGAAATCGATGCCTTGTTGAACAACAATATTGTGCTGTTTGATCCATCTTTCAACCCCGATGGACTCTCTCGTTTTGCTCAGTGGGCAAATATGCACAAAGGCAAGCAGTTAGTTTCTGACAGCCGCCACCGTGAACATGACGAGGGGTGGCCGTCAGGCAGAACAAATCACTACTGGTTCGATTTAAATCGCGACTGGCTATTGCTGGCGCACCCAGAGTCGCAGGCACGTATTAAACAGTTTCATAAATGGCGGCCACATATTCTGACCGATTTTCATGAAATGGGCACAGACAGTACCTATTTCTTTCAGCCCGGCGTACGCTCGCGCAAAAACCCCTTAACGCCAGACGAGAACGTCACCTTAACCGAAGCGCTTGCGCATTATCACGCGGCTGCATTTGACGAACAAGGCGAGCTGTATTTCACCGAAGAAGCATTCGACGATTTCTACGCTGGTAAAGGGTCTACCTATCCAGATTTACACGGTAGCGTGGGTATACTGTTTGAACAGGCCAGTTCGCGGGGACACCTGCAAGACTCTATAAACGGCAAGCTTGCTTTCAAAGACACTATAGCGAACCAAATTACCACGTCTTTGAGTACCTTTAAGGGTGCGTTGGCAAATAAGGCTGCAATCCTTGATTACCAATCGGGCTTTGTGAAGAGTACGCAGTCTTTGGCCAAGCAAGATGCACAGGCTGGATTTGTGGTAAGTGCATCGAATGATACCGCTCGTTTTAACGCATTTATCGCATTACTTGAGCAGCATCACATTTTATATGAAGTGCTTACGGAGAACTTCGATGCGAACAAGATTAGCTACAAGGCTGGGAAGGCAATATTTATCCCTACTAACCAACCTCAATACCGCCTAGTAAAATCAATTTTTTCTACGCAAACATCATTTGAAAATAACACTTTCTATGATGTTTCAACGTGGAATTTAGCTATGGCATTTAACTTGGACTACGCGGCTTTAGACAAGGGCGATGTGCGAAGCCTTGCGCTAAGTGACAACTCTGCTCTAGCACAAGCAACACTTAACGATATTCATGAAAACGCTTATGCCTACGCGTTTTCATGGCAGCACTATTACGCGCCCGCCATGCTTCAAACCCTACTGGAAGCCGGTGTGAAAGTGCGAAGCAGTGAAAAAGCGTTTTCCGCTACTAAATACGATGGCAAAAACGTTGACCTTCAGCCCGGTAGTATCGTGGTGCCTAAAGGTTTGGGACAGCCCGAAAACTTAGAAGCCATTTTGAGCAAAGCGCAGCAACAACTGCAGGTACCTGTTTTTAGCTTGCGCAGTGGATTAACGCCGACAGGTAATGATTTAGGTAGCCGAAGTATGGCGCCAGTGGGCTTACCGCAGGTATTAATTGTAGGGGGTGAAGGGACGAGTGAATACGAAGTAGGTGAAATGTGGCACTACTTCGATACAAAAGTCGGCTTATCTGCAAGTATTGTTGAGCAACAACATCTATTACGTGCGCTTAATGACCCTAGCATCACATACACTCACATTCTATTTCCAAGCGGTCGCTATCGCTTTACAGAGAACGACAGAGCGAAAATTGAAGACTGGGTGAAAGCCGGTGGCGTGATTGTAGGCCAGAAATCTGCACTGCGTTACTTCGCTAAACACAAGTGGCTAGATGCGGACATTATCAGTAGAGAGACGATAGATAATGCCTTCGATGAAAGCGATTTAAGCTACGAAGACGGCTCGTCCCTCTATGCCAGAAAGTTGGTGGCTGGCGCTGTATTTGAAGCTGATATTGATAATACTCATCCACTTTTTTATGGCTATAGCGATGACACGTTACCTATGTTTAAAACGAACAATATGATCGTGGAAGCAAGTAGTTCGCCGTTTGTCACACCAGCACGCTACACCGACGAGCCCCTTGTGGCAGGGTTTAGCGATAAAAGAATGGTTGCGCTAATGGCTGAATCGACCGCGGTGACAACTCAGAAGATGGGACGTGGTGTGGTCATTGGTTTTACCGACAATACGCAATTTAGAGGCTACTGGTACGGCACGAACAAAATGCTAGCTAATGCAATTTACCAGTCGCATTTTATCCGTTAAATCAGTTTATGAGGCGCGGTGCATGCCGCGCCTAACAGCGCATTTTTCTATATTCTTTTTTTAGCCCTACGCCTTTAGCAATAAGCTGCTTTTGGGTGGTGGCGTAAATACCGCTGCCCACACTTGAATCTGTATATTAGGGTAGCGCTGCTTAAGTCTTTTACTTAATGTGTTTACGGTCACACCCGTAGTAAGCACGTCATCCACTATCGCCACGGTGAAATCGCTGCCATCTTTATTAGCGTGCGTCGTTGCTATCTCGTCATCGATACACTGCTTAGATAAATTAAATACACGGTTTGCGTTCTCTGCTCTGGCTAGCTTGGATAAGTGGTGCTGCACACTAAAGCCTTTGCGGCTAGCCCACGCTTGGTTAATGGGTATCCCTAATTCGCGGCTTAAGCTTTCACACAAAAGCGTAGCTTGGTTGTAGTGGCGCTTTGCAAGCCTCCATGCACTAATTGGAACCGGAAGCAGTACATCTGGCACTGATAGAGTGCACTGTCGCTTTTTATGGACAAACCAGTTACTTAATACTTTCCCTGCCGTCAGTGAATGCGTAAACTTTAACTGGTGAACCAGCGATGACATGGGCCATGTGTGGAGCCCGAGCACGGATAGTGCGTCGTAGTGGCTATGCTTGACGTGGCCTGCCACAGGGCCGTATTGAAGTAGGTTACTCCCATGTAATGAGGCTTCGAAAAAAAACATGTCATCTTCACACCAGTGACATACTGGCGTAGGACTTGCCTGATAACATAGCAAGCATGAAAGGTTCATAGTGTTGATTCCATCAACTTCCTTGAATTGTCGAACGTCGACCTATTTTCATCATTTCGTGTTTCCTTAAAAAACACGTTTCTGCCTAAGGAGGTGTAAATGGAAATTTTGCATACAAATGGCGAGCTTGTCACCCGTACTCAGGGTACAGGCGTAGACGTAGTATTTCTTCACGGTTGGGGTATGAACAGCGGCGCGTTCACATCCTTTATCCCTTACCTTAGTGATAATTTTCGCGTTACCACCATCGACCTTCCTGGATTTGGAGAAAACGCGGAAATCGTGCCTTCACCTTACAATGTTGAGTCCCTTGCCCAAGCTATTGTAGACAAACTGCCAGACCAGTGCGTGTTGGTTGGATGGTCACTAGGTGGATTGGTAGCTCAAAAGCTCGCGTTATTAGCACCAGAAAAGCTCAATGGACTGGTTACTATTGCTTCAACGCCTCGTTTTATAGCCGGACCTTGCTGGCCAGGCATTGCGGCTGATTTGCTTACTATGTTTGAAACACAGCTGGAGAAGAATTACCAAAAGACACTCGAACGCTTTTTGGCAATTCAGGCTATGGGTAGTGAAACAGCAAAGCAAGATATTAAAGCAATACGAGAGCAGGTCACTCAATTTCCAGAACCCGCTGAGGAAGCGCTTAAGAAAGGCTTACGTATATTGTCTACTGAAGACATGCGACACGATGTAGGACGCATAACTACGCCTACATTACGCTTGTATGGCAGATTAGATAGTTTGGTGCCTACAAGCGGTATAGACCGAATTTGCGAGTTCCATCCGCAAGCTGATACCGTCGTACTGCCACACGCCTCCCATGCACCGTTTATTTCTCATCCTCAGCAAACCGCTGATATTCTATTTCGTTTTGCTGCGGGAATTTACCAACAGAAAGCGTCTTGAACTAACGCCTTAACAGGGCTTCAAACTGCTATTAATCAGTGGTTTGAAGCTTTTTCTTTCATTACAGCTAATTAAAAGTCGCCTGCTTACAATAAGTTAATGGCAGTGTGTGATACATGTCTTTCCATTTGTGTGAAATTGGTCAATAATTGCACATGAGAGGTTAGGGGTAGTGTATGACAAATATTGATGGTTTAAGTGCAGGCTCTGCATTTGCAGCGGCTCAGTATGGGTTACAAAGTGCAAGCGATGGCGTATCGCAGGCAGCGGCAAATATTGCTCAGCGAACGGCTGAGGATGCTGTTGCTCCCGCTCAACCTACAGTGGCTAGCAGCGAAGCAAACAACACTTCTTCTAACTCCGCTTCTAGCACTACGCGTTTAACCGACGACTTAATTGCGCTTAATGTAAACGAGCGTAATGCCCAAGCTTCTGCCAAAGTTTTAGGGGTGGCCGACGAGATGCTTGGCACTATCATTGACGTATTGGCTTAAGTGGAGCTGGTTCGGTGAATATAGTAACGCCAATCCTTAACGCCATTGCTTATCCCACGGCGAATGTAAATACAGAATCTGCCCGTAGAGATAACGTGCAGCGGGAAACTATTCCCCAAGCATCAGACTCCCAGCAAGGCGCTTCTCAAAAAGGTTTAGGTTCTGAAACTGATAAGGCTAAAAGCCCGGGTCAGCCGCCAGCTCCTGTCACCTACGAACGTCCTCAAATACAAACCGAGCTTCAAGCTGCTTTCCAAAACGTGTTTGGGCAAGAAAAAGACAATGCGCAGGACGAGAGTGCAGGTAAGCAAGACGCGAAAGATAGGCAGCAAGAGCAACAAGAGAAGCAAGAGGCTGCGGAAATTGAACAACTAAAAGCCCGTGATCAGGAAGTGAGAGTTCACGAGCAGGCACATGCGGCAACAGGTGGGCAGTACGCTGGTGCACCGCGATATGAATACACTACAGGCCCAGATAATAAGCGCTATGTTACTGATGGCGAGGTGTCTATTGACGTCTCAGAAGAAAAAACGCCAGAAGAAACGCTGCAAAAAATGGAACAGGTGCGCGCCGCAGCGCTCGCACCAGCTGAGCCTTCTTCGCAAGACTTAAAAGTGGCCGCAGAGGCATCTCAAAAAGCGACAGAGGCGCGAAGTGAGATTGCTAAAGCGCAAGCTGATAACCCACCAACAGCGGAATCTATTACAGAGCAGACACCAATTGATAGTGTCGATACAGTTTCAGGTATTGAAACTATCACTGAGTCCGAAATTAACACTGGCCCAAGAATAGGAGCGGCGGCAGACGAAGTATTGGATAGTGCGTCTAACCCCGCAAACGCTATATCTTCGCAGGGGTTAGAGGCAAATGCGCCTGACGCCATGCAAACGCGAAAAGGCCGCATTCAAAACGCTTATCTGCAAGCTTACACCCCGTCAAGAGAAGGTATATCTCTCCAAGCATAATAGCCGGCTTCAAGCATAATAGCGTTAAGTTAGCGCTGGCTGCTTCACATTACACCAACAATTTAGCTTACAGAATAAATCACGATCTAGCCCAAAAACTGCGAGCTAAATCGCAAGAACGGCACTTTCATTTATGCAAAGGCTTCTTCACATCAGCAAGCCTCAATAATCTAATATCGCCTTTGTAAACGGATATTTAGGTGTACCGCCAGTGATATCTGAAAGCACCGAGTTCATGGTATCTACGTCGCTATCAAATCCACCGTGGGATGTAGCTGCCGTCGCATCACCTTCTTTTCCTTCGCTGTATTCAAACGTTACGTTAGACAGCGGCTGATTAAAAACGGCCATACCTAATAATGGCATCTCCGGTTTAGGCTCGAATGCATTTGATACTAAATAAAGTAATGACTTTTGGTAAATACGCGCCACGTGATCATCTTTTTCTAATGCTTCGGATAAGTTGTAAATCGTGGTCGACTGGATATGTTCTCCCTCTATAAACTCTGAAAGCTTTTCGTTAAATAGTGAGTAGCTAATGGCTGGGGCCATTAAATGCAGGCTTGTTACTTTTATATTTTCATCAACTTTGAATAACCTTGATAGACTGTGTGCATGAAAAATAGAGCCTGCCGAATGACCCACAACATGCAGTTGTATCCTTGGGTTATCTTTAAGATAGCCAGCTAACTGGGTCAAAAAGTAGGTGCCGTCGGACGTGGTACGGGTAAAAGGCGTGCAAGCGTCTGATTTCATTTCACGCCATAGTGCGCCGCCTACTTTACGTGTCGCCCATTCTAAAATGCGATCGGTGTAGTCGGTAAATGCCCCAACTTTGGTGCTAATTTCTTCATTCTTAAAGCCTAAAATGTCCTTTAGCTCTTCAAGCATGCCTGTGTCATACATGAAGTGAATGGGGTACACATCGTTTTTAAGAAAGGTGTCTTTCATGGCAGCAATGCGTTTAGCCGAGGCTTTAATGCTATTTAAGCCGCCGTGCGCGTACAGCATTACATGCTGATGATTACTGTCAGAGAGCTTTTCAATAATGGTATCGACGTGGTTTTTGTTGCTCCAATATTTACTTTTAGTATCAAAGTGCCCGTCATCAAAATGGACGAAGTGATCTTGAATACTTACTCGTGGTGTAGAGCGAGAGAACAGCCCCTGTGCGATAGAGCGCGTAGCCTGATGGTAGGTACCCGTACCTGAAATAGGAAGTGCGAGTTGTACCACCCAAGCATCCATAACATTTAACGCCCAGTCATCGTATCGCCAGAGTGCCAGCCCTGACTTTTTCCAATCCGTACCCCACGAATTTTGAATCCAAAAGCCTTCATCGTTGTAGCCAACAATGGCAAACGCATGGCCTCCTATGGGCTCAGGCCTTAATTTTATCGCGTCGCCCTCGGCGTCTTTCCAGCCTTCATGTATTCTTGCTGACACGAAAATAACACCCACTTCATTAAGTGCAGCATGAAAGTCGCTAATTTCCCGTTCAAGCCGGTAGTATGCGCCAAGCCTATGATTACTGGCGTTATTAGCTATGGCGAGGGTCATTTCAAATTCGTTGCTGTGATTAATATCTTTTGTCAGAGAGTCACTGCACACCCCGCTGTTATACCAGCCTTTAATAGCGCCCCGGCAACTCGAGCCGTCATAGGCTTCGCCCAACCATTCATCGTGACGCTTTGCCATGGCGTAAAGCATCCATGGGCTCACGGTATGTTTTCGGCCTTGCTGGCGATAGATAAAATTTATGGTGGCGGCCAAGGCAAAGCCTGTACAGGCGCCGTCTTTGCCTTGGTCCAATATACCCAAGTTACCCGGCGGGTCGATAAAAGGCTTAAGCGGGGTGAGGTTGGGTTGGTAATAGCGATCCCGAAGGTCGGGGTAGTCTGCGCTGACATTTAGCATGCTTTCTGAAACAGGTAAGTTCATAACATCATCCTCTGATTAGGGCAGGTGATCTTTGCTGTAGAGCTAGATGAAACACGCGTACATCAAAGGTCGTTGGCCGTTAACTCATTATGGTCGTCCGAAAGTACTGCCTGGAAAAAGGCTGAGGTCAAATGAGCAACATTACCTTCGTTAAACGCTACTAAAATACGAACTTCGGTTTCGGTGTGACCCACACCTTTTCATTGTTTCGGTATCTTTATCTATACGGATTGGTATTAATGCTTTTTACGTAAGTATTGTTGAGCGTTAATACTCTCCATTGCACCATAACTAATGTAGCAAAAGCGAAAGGATAAATGGAAGAGCAACAAAAAAGGGCCTGTCTTGCGATAAGCCCTTTATAAAACAAAATAAGCGATAATGAATGGCTAGGGTTTACTTTTTCGCCTTAGCAAACGCGTCAGCAAAGGCATTGCCCATGGCGCTGTTTTGAGGCTGGCTGTTGCGATTGCCGCCTCCCTTATTTGAGCGCGGATTTGCTTTACCATTGGCACGTCCAGCCCCTTTGTTTTGATCTTTACCTGAGCCTTGGTTATTCGCACCTCTACCTGAAGAGCCCTTACTTGAAGAGCTATAGCCACCGGCATTATTACTTTGATTTGGTGTGTCGTCTAAGCGCATGGTAAAGGAAATACGCTTACGCGGTACGTCTACTTCCAGCACTTTTACTTTCACGATATCGCCGGCTTTAACTACCTCGCGAGGGTCTGAGATAAACTTGTTGGTCAATGCAGAGATATGTACCAGTCCGTCTTGATGCACGCCCACATCAACAAATGCGCCAAAGTTAGCTACATTACTCACTACGCCTTCTAGGATCATACCCGGCGTAAGGTCGTTAATAGTTTCAACGCCTTCTTTAAACGCCGCTGTTTTAAATTCAGGGCGAGGGTCACGACCTGGCTTGTCGAGCTCTTTAAGGATGTCTTTAACGGTAGGTAAGCCGAATGCATCGCTGGTAAAGGTATCTGGCGACAAGCTTTTAAGTAACTCGGTATTGCCGATAATGTCATTAACTGCAACCGCAGTGGTATCTACAATTTTATCGACTACCGGGTATGCTTCGGGGTGAACCGCAGAGGCATCAAGAGGGTTGGTGCCGTTTACAATACGCAAGAAACCCGCCGCTTGCTCAAAAGCTTTTGGACCCAAACGCTCAACTTTTAACAGTGCTTTACGGTCTGGGAAAGCACCATTAGTGTCTCTGAAATTAACAATGTTATGCGCTAGAGTTTTATTTAAGCCTGATACATAGCTTAATAGCGCAGGCGATGCCGTGTTTAGGTCAACGCCAACGGCGTTCACACAGTCTTCAATAACACGGTCAAGGGATTTACCCAGCTGGCTTTGACTTACGTCGTGCTGATATTGGCCTACACCAATGGCTTTAGGCTCAATTTTAACGAGTTCTGCGAGTGGGTCTTGCAGGCGGCGTGCGATAGACACGGCACCGCGAATTGAAACATCCAGTTCAGGCAGTTCTTTCGAGGCAAGCTCAGACGCTGAATATACAGAAGCGCCAGCTTCACTTACCATAATTTTCTGTGCTGTAAGTTCGCTGTTGTTCTTAAGCATTTCTCCGACAAGTTTGTCGGTTTCACGAGAACCTGTACCGTTACCAATGCTGATTAAGTCTACTTTGTATTGTTTGCACAAGGTTGTTAGCGTGCGAATAGACTTATCCCACTGATTTTGTGGTGCGTGTGGGAATATGGTGTTGGTTGCTACCACCTTACCTGTACTGTCTACTACTGCTACCTTAACGCCGGTTCTTAAACCTGGATCTAGGCCCATAGTGGTTTTTGCGCCTGCAGGTGCAGCCATCAATAGGTCGTTTAAGTTTTTAGCAAATACTTCAATGGCTTCTTCTTCAGCACGCTCTCGAAGGGCGCTAAATAGCTCAGTTTCCATGTGTAAACCAATTTTGATTTTCCACGTCCACTGCACAACCTGAGCTAAGAAATCATCCGCGCCACGACCGCGGTGCATGATATCGTAGTGGCTTGCGATAATGTGTTCGCAATGAGATGGCCCCTTTTCTTCTGATTGTGGGTCTGCATCTAGCTGAATATGAAGCATGCCTTCATTGCGACCTCGGAACATGGCCAATGCGCGATGCGAGGGTACCTTTTTGTATTTCTCGCTGTGTTCAAAATAGTCTTTATATTTGGCCGCTTCTTGTTCTTTACCTGGTACAACCGTACTTTTTACGTGAGCATTTTCAGTAAGGTAATGACGCACTTTCGCTAGCAAAGCGGCATCTTCAGCAAACCTTTCCATAAGGATATAGCGAGCACCTTCTAGCGCGGCTTTAGTATCAGCTACGCCGTTGTCTGCATTTACAAACTCTTGCGCTTTGCTTTCAGCGTCTGTGTCAGGGTTGCTAAACAGTGCATCGGCTAGCGGCGCTAAACCTGCTTCGATAGCAATTTGCCCTTTAGTGCGTCGACGAGGCTTATACGGTAAGTACAAGTCTTCAAGGGTTGTTTTGCTGTCAGCACCGGCAATGCTGCTTTTGAGTTCGTCAGTTAGTTTGCCCTGCTCTTCGATAGATTTAAGAATAACGTCGCGGCGTTCTTCTAGCTCACGTAAGTAGGTCAAGCGCTGCTCTAGATTACGCAGCTGCGTATCATCAAGGCCTTGGGTTACTTCTTTGCGGTATCGGGCAATGAAAGGAACGGTTGCCCCTTCATCGAGAAGTTTTACTGCGGCAGTTACTTGCGAGGGTTGAACGCTAAGTTCTTCTGCAATTTTATTGGTAATCATAAGTCGCTCTAAGATACTAAAAGTTCGCGTTAGGCAATGGCGAATAAACGGTGTGTGACAGGCTTACATACACAGCGTTAGTAGTGAAAATAAGAGCGGTGAGTATATCACCGCGGTGTAGGGAAAGTCGTCTGATCATTGTGTTACAACTGGGTAGTTAAGAAGACCATTTCTTTATTCAAAGTTTATCTGTTGCGTCGTACCAAATACGGTTTATCCACCACTCTTTAGTACCCGCCTCAGTTTTAACAATAAACTCATCGTCCTCTTCTTTGCCAAGTAGAGCACGGGCCATGGGAGAATCAATAGAGATATAGTCCTTACGGCCAAATATTTCATCATAGCCAACTAAGCGAAGCTCCATAACAGCGCCGGATTCGTTTTCAATTTCCACCCAAGCACCAAAGAACACTTTCCCTTCTTGCTGTGGATCGTAATCAACAACTTTTAGGTTCTCTAAGCATTTGCGTAAGTAACGAACTCGACGGTCAATTTCGCGAAGCTTCTTTTTGTTGTACTGGTAGTCAGCATTCTCACTTCTATCGCCCAGGCTGGCTGCCCAAGTTACCTTGCGAGTGATTTCTGGCCGTTCTTCACGCCACAAGAAATCCAGTTCTTGTTTAAGCTTTAAATAGCCTTTTCGAGTGATAAGCGGTGTTTTCACAATGTCCTATAAATAATCCAGCTAATTACCCCTACTTTATGTGGGTAATAAGGTAAAACGCAATCTTTCGATAAGGTAAAAAGTGACAAAACAGGCGAATTGAATAATTATTGAACATAAACCTTTCTGTCAGTGTCGTAGTATCAATATCATACTAGCCATTAGGGGAAATGAATGCGTAACAGAATGCCTGTGTTGAACCGCCGAAGGTCGGGAAGCGATCCGCTTCAAACCAGCGGCACTATCATAGGTTTTATGCTGTTTTTAAGCGGCGCGCTGTTATTGTTGTATGCCTTACTTGATATAGTTGTTCGCTTAAATAGTGTACGAACCGTGATATACCTTATCTTAGCGTGTGCCATGTATAAAGTAGGGCACTCACTGCTTAATCACTTTGCGACGTTCAAAGTCCATACGGAAAGACGACGCGCGCCTAACCGTTAAAACCTTTAGTTTTAAGCCCTAGTTTTTAAGGTTTAATTGTTCCTAAAAAGCTTTGTTAGGGCCGTGAAATTTTGCGACTTTAAGCTATGCTTAAAAGTGTAATTCGAGGCACCAAGCATATTGAATAACCCACATTACTATTTGGGTACGCGCGTGGTGAAAATCCACTAGCTCGTAGGGAAAAGGTAAGCAAGGATCACGCTGACTCACTAAAACAAAAAAGCCGACGCTATGCGTCGGCTTTCTCTTATGCTCAATTCGCTGATTTATTCAGCTGGTGCTTCGGCTTCAGGTTTAACCACTTCTAGAAGCTCAACATCAAAAATTAACGTTGAGTTAGGCGTGATCGCGCCTGTTGAGCGTGCGCCATAAGCAAGCTCTGATGGAATATGGAAGCGGTATTTCGCGCCTTCTTTCATTAGCTGTACACCTTCAGTCCAACCCGCGATTACGCGATTAAGTGGAAACTCAGCTGGCTCGCCACGCTTATAAGAAGAGTCGAACTCTGTACCATCAAGCAAGGTGCCACGGTAGTGAACTTTTACCATGTCAGTTGCTTCTGGGCTTGCGCCTTCGCCTTCTTCAAGTACTTCGTATTGAAGACCAGACTCTGTTGTCGTCACGCCTTCTTTCTTACCATTTTCTTCTAGGTAAGCAAGACCTGCTTCAATGTTTTTCTCAGCCGCTTGTTCAGCCATTTCTTGCTGTTTAGCACGCAATTCTTCTTCGCCCTGTTGAGCGATTTGCTGAATTTGCTCTGGCGTAAACTTAAGGGTGTCGTTCAGGCCGTCTTTAAAGCCTTGTTGTAGTGCCTCTTGGTCTAGGGTTAAACCAAGCTGCTCTTGTTGTTCGGCACGGTTGCTAACGAACAGACCCATACTCGCGCCCATGGCGTAAGCTTGCTTTTGTGTATCTGTCATTTCTTCTGCTGCAACAGCAGTTGTTTTTGCACTATCAGCGCTTGTAGAAGCGGCCTCATCAGATGTGTTTGGCTGGCAAGCGAAAAGGCCTAGCGCAGCGATAGTAGATAAGGCAACGAGCGACTTCTGCATAAAAACGTCTCCATTAATTATTATCATCATGCGTCTATGTCTATACTGCTGCATCTAAGGCAGTTTGCACGATAGTTAAAGATGCGTGATCCATGCTATGTTAAACCTAGCGTTTACAAAGCGAAACCCATTTGATTATGTTTAGGCCTCAAATGTTCCATAGAATAGTGTTACTCACCTTACTTATTGGCAATTCCATGGGATGTTCTGTCCCTGATACTACGCCAATACAGCAGTGGCGTCATGTAGAAGAGGGCGCATACGCGGCAGATATATCCACCGACGGCACGTTAGCAGTGGTATCTGGCGTTAATAATGGGGTCAATGTGTGGCGAATTGGGCAGAGCGAGCCCCTCTATCATTGGAGTCATCAAGGGGAAGGTAACAACTTAGTGATGTCAGTGCACATTAGTGCAGACAAGCGCTATGTGGTAACTGCCGACCGTGAAGCGTTTGCTCTGTGGAGTTTGGAAACTGGCGAACCAGAAGGGTTTTGGCGAATAGATGAGTCCTCTATTCGCGATGTGGTAGTCACCAATAATGGTAATGGCATACTCGTCGCTCGCTCAAATGGCAAGGTGATGTATTTTGAGCCGCGCACCTCTCGCCGTCTTGAGTTTTTTGGGCATCAGGAAAAAGTTAATTCCATTGATATCTCACCTAATGGCAAGTTTGCCCTTACTGGTGGCAATGACTATATTGCCTATTTGTGGAGTACAGACACTGGGCAGATTATCCACACCTTCACGCACCCAACCCGAGTGACCAAAGTTGCGTTGGACGATGAAGGCCGGTTTGCTTTTACTGCCGACAGTCAAAGCAAGTCGCAAGTGTGGAATGTACAAACCGGGCAGCCCGTTACTTCACTGAAGTTTGCATCAAGACAAAAAATCTTCACCGACGTCGAGTTTTCAAAAGATGGCCAGTATTTACTAACAGGCTCGCCAGCCAGGAAGGTTTATCTTTGGAATTTGAAAAACGGCGAGCAAGTTCAGTCAATTCAAGTGGCATCGAGAGAGTCTATTTCACCGCCAACCGCAGTTGTTTATGGCGTCGGCTTCCTTCCCAATGATAATATATTGTCTATAAGTAGCAGTGGCCTTGCCGAAGAATGGCAACGAGAGAGATAGAGAGTTTACATGACAGATAAAAGCGCTGAGCAGTTAGAGCAGCAAATAAATAGCGCCAATAGCTATATTGAAGAGTTACAGATGAAAGTAGCCTTTCAAGAACACACTATCGAGGCACTTAATGAAGCGCTGGCTTCACAGCAAAAGCAACTTGATGATTTGGCGTTTAAAGTAAGTCACGTAATAGACCGTGTTAAAAGCATAGAACCGTCTAATATTGCTAAGCAATCAGAAGAAACCCCGCCCCCGCACTATTAATAATAGCCACCTTTAAATGGCATAGGCGCGCCTGTGGTTTGAAGGGGGCGCCTCATAGGCAGTCGACAAATTAGTAAAATCAAAGGTTTATAAAACCAAGCTGCATAAGCTTCGGGTTAAACACTAGTTTATCTTGTTATGAGTTAGGTTAAGACTGCATTTATCCTGACGATTTAATTGAATTACACTTGCGCCCCGATACAAAGGCTTCAGTTAGAGAAGCCTTTTTACTATTTAAGAGAGAAAATTATGAGTGATTTTGATATGGATGCGTTTGACAGCATCGATTTTGACTCAGTTGAGCAGTCAGTAGCCGAAAAGCAGGCTGAAAAAGACAAGCAAGAAAGCCAAGAAATTGAAGGTATGCGCGAGGGTGCCAACGATTGTGGTGATAGCTGTACCATATAAGTATCTTATAACAGCAGCTATAACGGTTAGGGCTCATGCGGAGCCCTTAGCGCTAAAATAAGCCCTCAGCGGTTAAAAAGCCCTTAGCGCTAAAATAAGCCCTCAGCGTTAAATAAGCCCTTAGCGGTTAAATAGCCCTCAGCAGAGCTAAAAAAACCAGCGACTTTAATTAGACTTCGCAGGGTTTTTCAGTCTGTCTAACTCCAATCGGTCGAGCTCTACGCTTTCCTCCACATCGCCTTGAAACGCTTTAATAAATGCGTTCTTTAATATCGCCGTAAATGCTTCCCAAGTCTGAGTTTCTGGGCTAGATAAATCGCCCTCAATAGGAATACGTGTGGCAATTTGGTCTTGGCTCTGGTTTTCAAACAGTTCAGTGACAAACGCGGAAATCGCTTCAATACTGCCCTCAATAAAACCGTCTCCGTCACGTTCAATGTCGCCTTTCCAAGAGAATACTTCAACATTATGCAAAATAGGTTTGATATAGCCTTTTACCTGCCCTTCGTTAGACGCGACCTCGGCAGCAAGCGTAAGTGTTCCGGCTTCTAAGTCAAAAGGCGCATAGGTATCAAGCAGGTTTTTAAAATTCACCAGACCAACGTTGTCAGCTTGAATGTCTAAATCAAAGGTAGGAGCTTTGGTTGCTGGATTAAGCTTGGCGTTTAATGAAATAGTACCTTGCTCTGCCGTCTGGCCCTTCGCTGTAGCTGTGGCCACGCGGGTGTCCGATAAATCGTCGCTGTTTACCAAATTATTCACTTCAAGATGAATGTCGTGCAGCGCAATATCGATAGCCGGAGAGGTATCAGGGTTGTGAAAGGCAATTTTCCCATTGTTAATGGTGAGTTTATCTATACGCAGAGGAAACAATTGGTCGGCAATAGACAGCCAATTTTCGTTCTTACCCGACTGACTCTTTTCTTCCGTGTTTCCGTCTACAAAGTTAATTTCGGGAGAATTTACCACCACCCTGCCAACGGCCGCACCTTTAAAGAGCTGTGACCACGATAGTGTAAACTCCACATAGTCAGCCTTAAACAACGGCTTATCTATTTGTCCATTCGCTTTATACAGCAACACATATTCTAAGCTGTAGGCACCTCGCCACAGCATTAAATCAACATCGCCCACACGACCATTGTATTGGTCCGATTGGCTTAGTGTGTTGTTGATGTATGTGGCTGCGGCATAAGGAAGGTACAACCTAAACGCGATAAGCATGAGCAATAGCCCTGCTACTACATAGCAAAATCGTTTTTTAGCGTGTTTCATAATTCACTCCTTAGAGAAAGGAATACAAAAAACATGCCTTGGAGAGCGTTTTTCCTCGGTAAGGGCGTTAGTCGCTATTGGCGCGGTATCGAGAGAAGGTTTTAAAAAGCCTGAGTACAGTATGATAAGGTGTTACACAGGCCTGATGGTAAGATTTTCTTAACAGTGAGTAGGAATGTTAGTGAGGTTTGAAAATACCAATCACGTTTTCGTTGGAGCGAGTAGCGGCACTGACCTTTTCGTCAGTTTGCGCTTCGTTGTACCCACATGCGACGCATTCCAGCTTTTCCACGTTATTTTCAAAATATAACGAAATAGTATCTAGCTCTTGGCATTTTGGGCACGTAGCCCCTGCTACAAAGCGACGTTTTACACGTTTTGACATACATACACCTTTGGGGAATTTCGCCAGTATTATACCTTGAAATGGCATGTGTTGATCAGCTTTTACCTTAAGTTTTTGATACTATACGCGCCCTAGATTGTTCTATCACAGGTTAGTCATGATTAAGCTTTCAAATGTATCGCTACTTCGCGGCCGCAAAATGCTGCTGGAAGAGGCGTCGGCACAGGTTTTTCCAGGCCACAAAGTGGCGCTTATAGGCAGCAATGGCTGCGGAAAGTCTACGCTGTTTGCACTGTTGCGCAGTGAACTAAGCGTCGATGCCGGAGATTGCAGCGTTCCAAGTGATTGGCGAATTGTGAGCGTGGCTCAGGAAACGCCAGCAACTGATCGAACTGCGATAGATTACGTGATAGACGGTGACAAACATTTACGTGATTTACAGGCTAAGCTAGACGCCGCTGAAAAAAGCGGAGACGGCGTGAAAATTGGGCAAATTCATGGGCAACTTGAGCAGGCTGGAGCCTACGATGTGGAGTCACGTGCAGCGACTATACTTTCCGGCCTTGGATTTACTAATGTGCAGTTAAGCGCACCAGTGAGTGACTTTTCTGGTGGTTGGCGCATGCGCTTAAACCTTGCACAAGCACTACTTTGCCCATCAGACCTATTGCTGCTTGATGAGCCCACTAACCACTTAGATTTAGACGCCGTGATTTGGTTAGAGAAATGGCTTCAACGCTATACAGGCACCTTGTTGCTTATTTCTCACGATAAAGCATTTATCGATAATACGGTGGCGCAAATTATCAGTGTTGAGCAACAGAAGCTTGTTACTTACACAGGTAATTATTCATCTTACGAAACCCAGCGTGCTGAGCGTATACGCTTACAAAACATTGAGTACGAAAAGCAGCAGCAAAAGGTAGCCCATCTAAACTCATTTATTACGCGGTTTAAAGCCAAGGCTAGTAAAGCAAAGCAAGCGCAAAGCCGTATTAAGCAGCTAGAGAAAATGGAAACGTTAATGCCAGCTCATATGGCTAGCCCGTTTAGCTTTTCCTTCGCGCCGCCAACAGCACTTCCTAACCCACTGGTTCAAATGGAAAAAATACAGCTGGGGTACGGTGATCATATCGTTCTCCAACAGGTAAAACTGAATTTAGTACCCGGTAGTCGAATAGGCCTTTTAGGCAGAAATGGCCAAGGTAAGTCAACGTTAATTAAGCTGTTAGCAGGCGTTCATGCGCCCAAGCAGGGTATTTTTAATACCGCTAAAGGTCTTAAAATTGGCTATTTTGCGCAGCACCAGTTAGAAACACTAGACGCTAACGCTACACCCCTTTTACATTTGCAGCGCATTGATGAAAAAGCTACTGAACAGCAGCTTCGCGACTATCTGGGCGGTTTTGGTTTTAACGGCGATGAAGCATTGGCGCCCGTGGCACCTATGTCAGGTGGTGAAAAGGCGCGTTTGGTGTTGGCGTTAATTGTGTACCAAAAACCTAACTTATTGCTGCTGGATGAGCCTACCAACCATCTAGATTTAGAGATGCGCCACGCGCTTAATATTGCTCTTCAAGGTTTTGAAGGCGCTATGGTGCTGGTATCGCACGACCGCTTCTTACTTTCCTCGGTTTGTGAAGATTTCTATTTGGTAGACAGCGGTGAAGTTGAGCCATTTAAAGGCGATTTGGATGACTATCGCGACTGGATTTTAAAACAGCAGGCGGCAGAAAAAGCCAAGGCCAACAGTGAGGCTAAAAGTGCAAACAGCGACGCTAAAAACAGCGCGCAGCAAGAGGCCGGAGCGCACAGTAAGCCAGAACGCAAGTTAGATCGTAAAGAAGAAAAGCGCCGCGAAGCCGAGTTCAGACAAAGCGTAGCGCCACTTAAAAAAGCCATCGAAAAACACGAAAAAGCCATGGAGAAATGCAGTACCGCCTTGGCAGAGGTAGAAGCATCACTCGCCGATACCTCGCTTTACAGCGACGACAAAAAAGCAGAACTCATGGGCTTGCTCGACAAGCAAACTCAGCTTAAGCAACAGCTTGAAGAGGAAGAGATGGCATGGCTAGATGCTCAAGAACAGATAGAGCAAAAACGAGAAGAGTATGACAATGTCAGCGCCTAATATAAAAAGTAGTGTGTTTTGGGAGTACAGCGTATCTCGCTACACGAAAGGCGATATGGCACCGCTCGCGCTTTTACTTCAGGACAACCACAAGGTGAATGTAAACGTTCTCTTGCTGATTTGCTGGTGTTTAGAGAATAATGTCATTATAAATTTGCCTCAGCTTAAGTCGGTTATAGCGGCCTCAGCGAACACTGATGAAAAGTTAAAGCAGCATCGCGAGAAGCGCAAAGCAGCAAGCCCTGAGAAAGGTGGTGAGCAAACAACCTACGATACACTTAAAGCGCAAGAATTAGAGCTTGAAAGGCAACAGCAGCAAGACATCGTTGCGTCTTTTAATGAGCAGGCGGTTACGCACTTGGGTCAGCAGGCTTCGCCAGCGAATATATTTAACGCGTCTATCGCTGCGTTCATTAATGCATACGAGTTACGCGACAACAACGAGGCGCGCCAGTTAGTGAGTCTTGTAGTTAATCAATTATCGTAAAAACACAATAAGAAAATACAATGAGCAAATCAGCGCTATCGCATGGAAAGATAATAAAAAGTAGCTTTAAAGTGCCAGGATGGGCAAAGAACCGACATGTGCAAACCATATGGCCGCGTTTTATTCAAAAGCGCTTGCCCCTTTCTTATAACATGGAGCGTTTAACCTTACCGGATGACGACTTTGTTGACGTAGCATGGGGGCCCAAACCACAAGAAACATCAGGGATAGTGGTGATGTTTCACGGATTGGAAGGTAGCATCAAGTCGCATTATGCGAACGATATGATGGCCCAACTGTCTGTGAATGGTTGGCAGGTGGTAATGATGCACTATCGCGGCTGTAGCGGTGTGCCTAACCTAAAAGCGCGCGCTTATCACAGTGGCGAAACAGAAGACCCTAGTTTTTTCTTAGAGTGGCTGCACGATAAATTTCCTCGTATTCCCAAAGTCGCTATTGGCTTTTCGCTTGGCGGTAATATGCTATTGAAACTGTTGGGTGAAAACCCGGCACAAAAGTGGCTGAAGGCGGCTGTGGCCATCTCTTCTCCACTTAAACTATCTGAGTGCGCAAAGTCAATTAATCAGGGGTTTTCGCGGGTATACCAAAAGTATTTACTTACTAGCATGAAAGATACTTTGCGTAAGAAGATGGAATACATTGATTATCGTAAGCTTATTCAGCTTACAAAAAGTGATGTAGAAGGCATTACTAGCTTTACTCAATTTGACGAAAAGATCACGGCTCCCCTGCACGGCTTTGCAGATGCGCAAGACTATTATGAAAAGTGTAGCGCGTATCACTTTTTAAGCGCCATCCACTGCCCAACGTTAGTATTGCATAGCATCGATGACCCCTTTATGAACCACTTAATTGTGCCGAAAGAAGAAGAGCTTGCGCGTAATGTCACCGTAGAGCTGAGCGAACGCGGCGGTCATGTTGGCTTCATGCAAGGCTCTGTATTAAACCCGAAGGTTTGGCTACACGAGCGCGTAAAACGCTTTGTTAGCGAAGCCTTACCGGTAAACTCAACCTGTGGTTATGTTAGCCGCTAATACCGCAGTGATATTATATTGGTGCGGTTTGAGTTTTATAAAACGTTTTTCCCAGGAGAGTGAATGATAATTCCCATCGACGCGTTAGAAGGCGATACGCTTTATAGCTTGGCTGAAGCTTTTGTATTACGCGAAGGCACAGACTATGGCGCTGAGGAAGTTGAGCTAGAAGTAAAAGTTCAGCAGGTGCTAGACAGGCTAAAGTCGGGCGAGGCAGTACTTGTATACTCAGAGCTTCACGAAAGTGTGGATATAAAAAGAAAAGAAGATATTGAGCCCAGCGACACAGCTGAATAGAAAACGAAGCGAAAAAATAAACGTCTTCTTGAAATGCAGATACAAAAAAGCCGGGTCGAGCAACCCGGCTACCTACCTGAGGAGAGGAAGGCTTAGAAAGCGTAGCGTGCAGTTACCTGCATAATGTCTAAATCATCAATGATTTTGTAGTTTGCACCAACTGCCCACTGCGGCGTGATGTAGTAGTTAGCGCCTACTTTGAATGTCGCTTCACCATCGTCTACATCGTAATAGCCCACTTCACCAGCAAGCTCTACCTGCTCTGTAATCATTGAGCGAAGACCTGCATTAATGCTGTAACCAGTCTCGTCGTTTACGTCGCCGTCAATACGCTCTAGATTCGCACCGAAATAGGCATCTGTCGTGGCATTTACAGGTAAGCGGTAACCTGCACCCAGTGTAAGCATATCAAAATCGAAGTTACCTTCTTCAAAGAAGCTGTACTCGCCGTTTAAGTACCAGTTGCTGTTTAAAAGGTATTTACCATTAATGGTCAGGCCGTCTGGCTCGAAAGACTCGTTGTCATCAAAGTCCATTTTGGTGTAACCACCTTCTACGTAACGCCAGTCTGGCTTGTCGGCCATTGCTGTAAGAGGAATTGTTGCCGCAGTAAGTGCCGCTGCAATAAGTGTGATTGATTTACGCATGTGATAACTCCTTAGTATTTTCAGTAGCCCACCGTCTGCAGCGCAAACGTTCAATGAGTTTGCAAGGCGAGTCGGGAGTCAGCGCTTTTGCGATGCGCCGCTCTTCTACATCGCGCTGCCCTTATACGTCGCTCTGCAGTGGGTTACTTTGTTGATGAACACAAAGCTAAAAACGTCTTTATGTCATCTCAATTATTTCTTTTCAGAAATCGTGTCCGATGTATTTATCAAAATCATGAAGTGCAAAGCGTCTGCCAACTTCGAAAAAACCTCAGCTGAAAATCAAACAAGAAGTTGCTATCTATCTAATAAGTATAGAGAAATTAAAGGTAAGGAGAGGCGCTATGCAAATGTTGAAGCAGCTAAAGGCTGTGTGGAGTTTAAAAAGTGAACACATTGGCATGGAGGACTGTCTCTAAAAAACAACAGTTAACCTTTTGGCTAACTCATCGGACAAATTTACAACAACGAAATTGCCCACTACCTTCAAAGTGGGTGTTTTTAAGTTGTTGTAAATTAATGTAAATATAATAAATAAACCCGCTTTTTTAGTGTTGGAACAGCTTTTGCTGAAGTACTTGTGTGTTATCCAGCATTCACTTTTGCCAACGGGCACAGATTTCGGTTTTTTTGCGATACCAGTGAATAAGGAAAGGAATAGAGCGCCTTTCTTGAGTGGTTTCAATGAATACTTTTTCTCATCATCGCTTTTAAAGCAGCAGATACTCTGTTGCTAGCTATACATAGCTAAGCGATAAAGTTAAGAGATTGACGACCACCTGGATAACCATTGTTTTCATAAGGAGAGGACAAATGGCTAAGCCAGTTTCAATTTTCGGAAAAGATTTACAAACTAATGCGATTCAGCACCGAAAGCTGTCGCGCATTCTTTTAGCGATGACCAGCGTTATTGCCCTATTTGCATTTCACCAAGCAGGCGCTGTCGAGGTTAATGACAACAATCAGCCTCAAAAAGCATCACCCGTTCTTCAATCTATTATTGATGCTGCTCGCAAATCAGCAACAGAAAGCTATGAACAAGACGACCACGGGTTAAATAGCGAATTAAAAGAAATTGATTACACCACCTATCGTTCTATTCGCTTTAAGCCTGAGCAAAGTCTTTGGCACGGTGAGAATGACTACGAACTTCAATTTTTTCATCCGGGTTTTCTATACGAATACCCTGTCACTATTCACACCATTGGTGAAAACAATAAACCTAAGCGCTTAGCATTTAATAGTGACATGTTTAACTACGATGGTTCTGCAGCAGACTTGGCAGGCATGACAGATGAAAAGTCGGGATTTGCAGGCTTTCGTGTTCACTACCCTATAAAAAACGACGAGTACAAAGATGAATTTGCCGTTTTCCTTGGCGCTTCATATTTTCGTTTGGTAGGTAAAAATCAAGTTTATGGTATTTCAGCGCGCGGCCTAGCAATTGATACTGCTTTGGCGAAAGGCGAGGAGTTCCCTCACTTCACAGAGTTCTGGGTTATCGAGCCGGGTGAAGGCAAACCAATTACTATTTATGCCCGTCTTGAAAGTCCTTCGGTAGCTGGCGCTTATAAGTTTGTTATCCAGCCTGATGTTGATACCAGCGTAAAAGTGGAAAGCTGGTTATTTGCACGCGACGACGTGAATAAGCTAGGTATTGCGCCATTTACCAGCATGTTTTTGTATGGCGAGAATACAGAAAAGCGTCATGACGATTATCGCCCAGAAGTGCACGACAGTGACGGTGTGTTAATGGTAACTCATGCAGGTGAAGAGATTTGGCGTCCACTGACTAACCCAGCACGCCTTCAGGTAACGTCACTTAGCGATACCAACCCTAAAGGATTTGGCATGCTTCAGCGCGACGGTGAATGGGATAATTACCTTGATGCAGAGGCCAACTATCATATACGTCCAGGGCTATGGGTTACCCCGGAAGCAGGCTTTGAGAAAGGCCGTTTAGAAGTAGTAGAAATTCCAACAAAGTCTGAGATTCATGACAATATCGTGGCTTTCTGGACACCTGCAAAGCCATTCAAATCGGGTGAGTCCCTGTATTTTTCTTACGATCTTAAAACGGTAGAGCAAAACCCCTTTGTTAGCGAGTTTGCTTCTGTAGTGCGTACCCGTCAGGGAAAGGCTGTGTTACCCGGCGATGAATTTAAAGACGATAGCTTGAACACTACCCGCCAGTTCAATGTGGATTTCAGTGCTCCTTCAGACATTACTTTTGATAACGAGACTATGAAGCTTGTAGTACAGGGTACTAACGGCACGATTTCACAAAAGCGCCTTTATCCGGTAGCCGACGGTCAAGAGTGGCGTGCTTCTTTCTTTGTGAAACCGAATGAAAGTCAAACGGTAGATATGCGCGCTTACATTGAAAAAGACGGCGAGCGCGTTAGCGAGGTTTGGAATTATGTCTACCAGCCAAAATAGTCGCACTCATACATCAGTATCGAACGAGGCTAAAGCCGTGCCTCAGGTTAAACGTGACAGCACTGTGCGTGCTTCACACTTCATCTTAAAAGGAGAGCATATGCGTTTGTTTATCATGGCAATGCTAGTAATTCCAAGCACGGCATTGGCCGGTTGGAGTTTATACGAGATATTTTTACCGAACGGCCTTACGAACCTAGAAATTGCACAGTTAGGGTTAGGATTAACCCTATTCGCTTGGCTGTGCATGGCGTTTTGGACAGGTATCATTGGTTTCTTTTTACAGCTTTTCAATATAGATCCACTGAGCTTACGAAGAAACCAGGTAAAGCCTGATGCTGCGTCGCCGTTGAAGCAAAAACACGCGGTAGTAATGCCCGTTTATAACGAAGATACCCGCCGCATCATGGTGGGCTTCGAAGCTTGTATTCGCGAGCTGATGGAAAGTGAAAACAGTTCGAAATTCGACTTTTTCATGCTTAGCGACACCCGTGATACGGAAAAAGCGGATGCAGAGCTGCGTGCTTTTACGCGGTTAAAGAAGCGTTTAGGCGCTTTTTCAAACCAAGTGTTTTATCGCCGTCGCGAGAAAAATCTGCATAGAAAAGTGGGTAACCTTAAAGAGTTTTGCGAACGCTGGGGCGCAAATTACGAGTCGATGATTGTGTTAGATGCCGACAGCGTAATGACAGGAGAGCGTATGCAGGACCTGGCTCGTCGTATTGAGCAAAACCCTGACACGGCCTTAGTACAGACTATTCCTATGCCAGTACGACAAAACACCTTCTTTGGTCGTTTCGTACAGTTTGCTGCTCATCTGTATAGCCCAATGTTGGCAACAGGCTTATCGTTTTGGCAAACGGACAGTGCAAACTACTGGGGGCATAACGCTATTATTCGTATAGCGCCTTTCATGCAGCATTGCGGTCTACCTACCCTTGAAGGTCGTGCGCCTTTTGGAGGCGAAATACTAAGTCACGACTTCGTTGAAGCTGCGCTGCTGCGCCGTGCAGGTTGGCAGGCTTACTTACTTACCGACACTACAGGTAGTTATGAAGAAGTGCCTAGCAACATTGTTGACTACGCCATTCGCGACCGCCGCTGGGTACAGGGCAACATACAGCATTTAGGGCTTTTAAAGGTAAAAGGTCTTAAAATGGCGAACCGCCTGCACTTTTTATTTGGTGCTTTTGCGTACATTTCTTCATTAATACTATTTTGTATGTTGGCGCTAGGGACTGCAGATGCATTAATTCGCGCTACGTCAGTGCCAGAGTTCTTCGTATCTGAGTATCAGCTTTTTCCTAGTTGGCAGGTAGCCCGTCAAGACATGATGATGGTAACCATGTGGGGCACTGCAGCCTTGTTATTTTTGCCTAAGCTTTTGGGTATTGCCTTAGCTTTAATCAAACGTCGCGAAGAGTTTGGTGGGGCGTGGTCTTTACTTAAAGGAGCTGCAATTGAATTAGCCATGGCCGTACTCATTGCGCCGCTGATGATGTTCTACCACAGCTATTTTGTGATCAGTGTTTTTATAGGTCATTCAGTAAAATGGGAAGCGCAAGAGCGTGAAGGTCGCAAAGTACCTTGGACTGTTGCAATCAAACACACGCAAATTATGAGTTGTTTAGCCGTAGCGTGGGGTGTAACTACCTTTTACTTTACACCATCGCTATTTATGTGGCTGCTACCTGTATTGGTTGGCATGGTGTTGGCGGCGCCGGTTATTCGCCTTACAAGCAGTGATAAGTTCGGCTTGGCGATGCGCAAGTTTGGAGTGTTTGTTATCGACCAGGAAGTGAATGAGTGTAAAGCGCTTAAGCGTTTACGTGTTGCGATGGGGTATTTCACTCTTTCTCAACATAAAGCGGAAGTACCTGCACTACCTGATGATGCGTGGCAAAGCATGCCAGAGCAAGCGTTAAGTCAAAAGCCATTGCCTATGCGTTACAGACTTCCTAAAAGACTACATCAGTCTTAGAGAGAAGCCCTTTAAGCCAAAAAAACCGCACGTTCGTGCGGTTTTTTTAATGCTTCTTATTTTCTTACCACCGCCTAACTCTTATCAATAGACGCTAGCAATAGCAGTATTCTATTGCGAAAAGGTAACGGAAAACGTCACTGGGACTGTCGTAGTGATACTCTTTAGCCCTGCAATTTTCTGTAGTGCAGCTACGCCTTCAGCAAGACCGAAAGACTCTGCTTTTATAAGTGTAGGAGCAGTAGTAGATACAGTTAGCGTATCGTCGTCTACTTTACTCGCTTTAACTGCGAATGATGTAGGAACGGCTTTTCCGTGTAACATCAAAATGCCATCTACTTTTCCGTTAACGACTTGACCCGCTTTCAGGCTCATCATCGACTCAGGTAAATCGGCTTCAAACTTAGCTTGTGCATATTTGCTCACGTTAAAAAGCATCTCTTGCATTCGCTGATTGCGAATATCAATAGCTGTATTAACTGACGATAAGTCTACCGCCACAGAGAGCTTGCCGCTATCAGACAGGGTACCGTCAAAGCTATCAAACTTATGTACTTCAGTGACCTGTGCATTCTTAGTTGATAGAAAATGTAGCGCACTTGTCTCGCCGTCTATTGACCAGTCGGCTGCGGCAGGGAATGCTAGCCCACATGCGAGCAATGCTGCAGATAACGTGCGAATACGTGTAGTCATCATAGGTTACTCCTTTTACTTTTTGGTTCCATCTGGCTTGATTTAACCAATACCAGAGTAATGTGGCCCAGCAACATTACTACGCTATTATACGTAGGTTTATTGCACTGCGCTAAGTAAATAATACGCGCTAGTGCTGATGTGGGTTTACGAAGTCATCATACTGGACTACGTCTTGCCATGGCACCCTTTGATCGCCCATTACTACAAAATCTGGGTTCTCTAGCGAATGACGCTGATTGTAGGTAAGAGGTTCGAAGTTAGCGGCGGCAATACTCCCACCCGCTTCAGAGACAATGCATTGCGATGCGCCAGTGTCCCATTCACCTGTGATACCGATGCGCATAAACACATCAGCTTTTCCTTCGGCAATAAAGCAGGCTTTCAGGGAACAGCTTCCCAATGGAAGGGTTTGGTATACGCGCTTGGCGCACATTCTGCTGAGCACTTTTTCTCTCGACTGACGACGGCTTATTGCAATCATCACCACACTATTTTTAGGGTCGTCTAGCTTGCGTACGCTTATTGGGTGATCGCCATCAGGTGATGACTTGAACGCACCTTTGCCTTTCTGGGCGTAATATAGCGACTGCCCTGGCGGCCAAAAGATAACGCCTATTGTCGGCTCATTATTCTCTATTAGCGCAATGTTTACTGCGAAATCACCGCTTCTAGCAATGAATTCTTGGGTGCCGTCGATGGGGTCGATTAACCAGTATCGAGGCCAATGCTTTCGCTCTTCTAAACTTGCGTGTTTGTTTTCCTCTGAGAGGATTGGGATATCAGGCGTCGCGGCTTGTAAGCGCTTGTTGATGATATCGTTTGCCAAATAATCTGCGCTGGTAACGGGAGACTCATCGTCTTTTTGATAAGCGTCAAACTCCCCTTTATCGTATACTTCTAATACGGCTTCACCGGCTTCGATGGCAATTTCTTTTGCAAGTTCTAGTAGGTCGGCATGGGCGTCATCGGGCATTGTTTATTGTTCCTTAAACCACTTTTGAGCTAAAAACAGCGCGGCTATACAGCGTGCTTCAACAAAGTCTTCTCTTGCAAGTAAAGCATCTGCTTCATTTAAAGGCCAGTGAATCACCTCAAGAGGTTCAGGTTCGTCACCTTCAAGTTGCTTTGGGTACAAGTCGCGAGCCAAAACAATGGTCATATTGGCGTTAAAGAAAGTGGGTGCCATACTGACCTTATGGAGCTCTATAAGATCGTTCGCTGCAAAGCCAGCCTCTTCTTGTAGCTCGCGATTAGCGGCCTCAATAGCTGTTTCGCCAGGGTCTATTAGGCCTTTTGGAAAGCCTAGTTGATACGAATGTGTGCCGGCTGCATATTCACGAATTAACACCATGGTATTTTCATCAAGCATAGGCACTATCATTACCGCGCCCCGGTTTCCGCCTGCCATCCGTTCAAACTCACGGGTAGCGCCGTTCGAAAACTCAAGGTCTAAGCGTTCTACCCTAAAGAGTTTGCTTTGCGCAACGATTTCACGAGAATGAATGTGTGGTAACGGTTTGTTCGGATCAATTTTTGGCATGTCTCTCGCTACAACTTTGTTATCATACTTGTATACAATTTCTTAGCTTACTTCATTATAAGGAAAATCGCTTGCCCTTTCTGCCCTGGAATGAAATAGAAACTGTACTGCTAGATATGGACGGTACTTTGCTGGATCTTCATTATGACAACCAGTTCTGGCTGCACCATTTACCCAAACGGTTAGCTCAGATAAAAGGTATTTCTGAGGCCGAGAGTCAAAAGGAAATGAGCGCGCGTTATGAGTCAGTATTTGGGCAAATTCAATGGTACTGCTTAGACTACTGGGCTGAAACTCT
Source organism: Alteromonas sp. PRIM-21 (assembly GCF_027563165.1). NCBI lineage: Bacteria > Pseudomonadati > Pseudomonadota > Gammaproteobacteria > Alteromonadales > Alteromonadaceae > Alteromonas > Alteromonas sp. PRIM-21. Next base: position 161,670 of record NZ_JADOEK010000008.1, read on the forward strand.
AGCACTGGACTTAGAAAATGAGTTTATGCCGCTGAAACGAGAGTTGGCGCACTTACTATCCCTTCGCGACGATACCATTCCCTTCCTTGATGCACTTCACGACTCAGGTAGGCAAGTAGTGTTAGTAACCAATGCGCATCCAAACAGTCTGGCACTTAAAATAGAGCATACCCAACTTGATGCGCATATCGACAACCTTATTTCTACCCACGAATTTGGCGTTACCAAAGAGTCTCAGCTTTTATGGGAGCGACTACAAAAGAGGGTGCAATTTGATAATAGCCGCACCTTATTTGTCGATGACTCACTGCCTATTTTGAAAGCGGCACAGACGTACGGTATTAAACACTTACTTGCTGTAGACAACCCTGATAGTACCTTGCCAAATCGCAATATTAGCGAATTTCCAGCAGTACGTGATTACCGTTTAATGCTAGAAGATATTAAACGCAGCCCAGTGGGTGATGTTGCAAAAGGACGTTTTTAAAGGACGAAAGCAAATGGTTTCTGACACAATTTTTGTAGGGTCGCTGAATCCGGTAAAAATAAATGCTGCGCTCAATACACTTTCTGACACACTAGAGCACGACTTTGACGCCAAAGGTATGGCAGTACCCAGCGGCGTGCCCGAACAGCCCATGAACGAGGATGAAACGCGCCTAGGTGCTATTAATCGGGTGAAGGCCATGCTAGCTCATCATCAGGGCGGCCTTACAGACGCATGGTATGTGGCAATTGAAGGTGGTGTGGATGTATTTGAAGATGGCCCTGCAACCTTTGCTTATGTGGCGATTTACCATGAAGGTCACTGGTCGGTAACACGAAGTGCGAGTTTACCCCTTCCAGTGAGCGTGTATCAGGCGCTACAGCGTGGCGAAGAGCTTGGGCCGGTTATGGACAAGCTTTTTGATACGGTAAATATTAAGCAAAAAGGCGGCGCTATAGGGTTACTGACTCTAAATCATGCTTCGCGTCAAAGTGTTTACGAAGTTGCGTTGACCCTTGCTATGGCGAAGTTTCATTTTCCAGACTTATATACCGACTAGTCAGGCCAAGTTTCCTTTCACTAAATTAGCCATTACCAAATACAGCATATCGGCCCTTGAACAAATGTTACCTCTTGAGGGCCGCGTTTCCTTTCCTGATGTGTTCGCTCTGAAATCTTTACTGCGATAGGTAATCTTTTCTAATTCCAGTTTAATTCTCAGACTCTATCTTTGCCGTTAAGTGGTTCTATGTTGCTGAATATATTGCGAAAAAAAGTTTTTTGCAATTTGGCTTTCTAGTTGCACCTTCATTTTAACAAACGGATTAAGGAGAGTGACAATGAGTGAGACAATTAATACCTACAACCCTGCTACAGGTGAAAAGATCGATCATTATCATTTGATGTCAGCTGAAGACGCCGAACAAGCGGTAACACGTTCTCAAGAAGCATATTTGAACTGGCGCCGTACGTCATTTGAAACTCGAGCAGATTTATTTAATAACCTTGCAGATTTAATGGAAGAGCGCATTGACGACCTTGCCAGCCTAATGACTCGAGAAATGGGAAAAGTGACGGCGCAGGGTAAGCAAGAAGTGCAGCTGTGTGCTCAGATCTGTCGCTATACTGCGGAGCATGGCGCATCATTTTTAGAAGACGAGCACCGTATTTTTGAAGGTGGTCGTGCGATTATTACCTATCAACCTATTGGCGTTATTCTGGGCATTCAGCCTTGGAATTTCCCTCTTTATCAGGTTATACGCTACAGCGTATCGAATATCATGGCAGGTAATACGACAGTACTCAAACACGCTAAAAACGTGTTTGGTATGGCACAAGCCATTCAGCAGATGTACGAAGATGCTGGTTTCCCGAAAAATGTATATCAGTCGCTATTAATTGACGGCAGTACGGCAAGCGACTTAATCAAACATAAACACGTACGTGGCGTTACTTTTACCGGCAGTGACGAAGTAGGTAAACAAGTTGCGAAAGAAGCTGCGAGTTTATCGAAGAAAACTGTGATGGAGCTTGGTAGTAATGATGCCTTCTTGGTACTTGAAGATGCTGATATCGATCATGCGGTAGAAATGTGTATCCAAGGCCGTGTTATCAATAATGGTGAAACTTGTGTAGCGGCTAAGCGCTTCGTAATCGTCGATAGCGTTTATGATGAGTTCAGAGACAAATTCGTAGCGCAGTGTAAGAAGCTTAAAGTGGGTGACCCAACGGATGGAAACACTGATCTTGGCCCTATGGCTAGAGAAGACTTACGAGATGAACTTCATGAGCAGGTGAAAAACTCAGTAGAAGCTGGAGCGAAACTTACCCTAGGCGGTGAAATTCCAGAATCTGACGGCTACTTTTACCCAGTAACTATACTTGAAGATGTTTCATCTGGTATGCCGGCGTATGATGATGAACTGTTTGGCCCTGTTGCGTCATTAATTCGAGCTCGTGACGACAAGCAGGCGATGGAAGTCGCAAACGATTCGCGCTATGGCTTAGGCGGCGGTATCTTCAGTACTGATACTGATAAAGCGGTTGCCCTAGCAAAAGATGAATTTGATACCGGTATGGTAAATATCAACGGGTATTCTTTAGCACAACCGAACCTACCCTTTGGCGGTGTGAAAGACAGTGGTTATGGTCGAGAGCACGGTGGTTATGGTATGCGTGAATTCGTAAATATCAAAACCATTATGGTAGCGGAAAACGCTGCCGAATAAATATTAGTTGTTTGATATTGCTAAACGAAAGCGGGTACATCTAATGTGCCCGCTTTTTTATTTGCTTTCGCTTTTAGCCTTTACTCATCTGGCCTATATCCCTCTGTTCATTGAACAATTTCACGCAGGTATCCGGTCTTTTACTGTGATATGAATGTATAAATTACTAGGAAACGACATAAGGCGATGGCGATGAAGGTCTCACATAGACAGATAAGCGGTGCTGATTTAAGCGCTAGGAATAGGAAACACGTGAAGCTTGGGAAGTGCGAGAAAAGACGTAATAAAGCGCATGCTCTCTCGTTAACCATGTTGGTAACGACTTCCATTTTATCGATTTCTTCTATGGCGCAGGCATCGTCTACATCGTTACATCAGACCCCACCTAAACAGGAGCAACTAGCAAGCAAAGAGAGTGAAAACACGGCCTCAATGGCTTATGACAAAGTCTCAGTGCAGGTGTTAGGGTCGGGCGGACCTGAATTGGATGATGGAAGAACCTCTAGCGCTTACTTGGTCTGGGTAAATAACAAAGCCCGCGTGTTGGTAGATGCTGGCAGCGGCAGCAGTGTTCAGTTCGGCGCCGCTGGCGCGTCATTTGAAACCCTTGATGTGATTCTACTTTCTCACTTACATACCGATCATTCAGCGGATTTACCCAGCTTCGTAAAAGGTGGTTATTTCACTAATCGCGAGAAAAAGCTATGGGTAATGGGGCCCGACGGTAACCATACTATGCCCTCCACTAACGCTTACGTATCATCGTTAATTGGCGAGGAAGGTGCGTTTAGATATCTGTCTTCTTACACTATCGAAGGTCAAGACGATTACACAATATCGGCGAAAAGCGTTGCAAAAGCCACACTAGAGAAACCCTTTGAATACGCAGTGAATAATGACATTAGCGTTGAAGCTATGTCGGTAAATCACGGGCCTATACCAACACTTGCGTGGAAGGTTAAGGCTAACGGGTGTGAAGCGGTATTTTCTGGTGATACTAACGATAAAGAGGGAAACCTAGCGCGCTTTGCTAAAAACGCTGACATTTTAGTGCTGCATAACGCAATTGACGATAACGCGGGGCGCGTTGCGAAGAATCTCCATATGACACCAACACAAATTATCGATATTGCCGAGCAGTCTAAAGCAAAACGCATTGTGCTATCTCATATTATGAAACGCAGTGAATCGGGCTTAGACGCGCTAACCGAGGCCATTTCAGTTGTAGCTGAAGCTCGTGTGTACGCTGCTCAAGAATTGATGAATATCGAACTGCTTGATGACAACTAGCCGCAGTTTTAAGTCAAAAGCTTAGCTATGGTAGTTTGTAGCAAGGGGCTTGGGTTTTACGGGTATAAAGTTAAGTAGAGAGTGGGGTTTTATAAAAAAATGCAGAGCGTTTGGGCTCTGCATTTTTAATTTGGGGATGTTTGGTTCAAACTAAGTCAGTCAATGCTTAGCGCAAATAGCGCTTTGTGTTAACCGTACTTTTTACTGTTCTTTCAACCGTACTTTTTACCGTACCTTCAACCGTACTTTCAACCGTATTTGGCTTTTCGGGTATTTAAAATACTGTTCTATTTGTTACTGAGGCGCAAAAGGCAGTGGAATAGGCGTGCCGTTAACGCTGGCTTTGCCGTCTTTAAGCTCCAGTTTTGTCTCGTAACCCTTCTCGGTTTCTTTTATCAAGCCTTGCTGAGCAAAGGTGCTTAACATCATAGGAGTTTGCTGCTCTACTGCTGCTTCGAGTTCTTCTGCTGACATGTTTTGCGCTTGTGGTGTCGCCATCAATTGACCCATCATATAACCAGACGCTACGCTTTGCGCAAAGGCCTTATCAGCAACTATTTGTGCATCAGCCATGAGATGTGTTACCCAATAAGCCACATCTTCCATGGTACCCGGTAGCGCATCAATGCCTACTAGCTTAGTATTCGCATGGGCAGTAAACGAGCCTTCAGGCAACGTCGCTTTAAGCGTCGTAATGTTAAGTTCAGGTTCGGCTTTCAGCTGTGGAAGTAAATTAGCTTCGACAAACTCCATCATTTTAGCGGGTACTTCTTCAGGAGGGATCATTAAAGATGTTTTGCTAAAGTCTTGATAAGCCTTGATGAAGTCTACGTCTAAGTTGTTTAGGGCAACGCCTAACACCATATCAGAGGCTTCAAGTTCAGGCCCCTCTACCTTATCAATGGCGTATTCTACGTACACATTGGCGGTGTTGTTGTCCTTATCAATGTTAGTGTCTGTAATAAGTGCAATATTTTCTAGCTGCACCGTAGCGCCCGCTTCAAGACCAGATACTTCCATGGTTTCGATGAGCGCTTCAATTTTAGATTCAAACAATTCGCCCTTGAAAGCTTCCATCATGCTGCCGTCATAGGCTACATCCATAGATAAATTAGCCATTTTCATTGAAAACTCATCGGCGTTAATACTTAGCGACTCGCCCGAGGACGTATATAAGGTTTGCCCGCCATCAGGCTTCGCTTCACCCGTATAACCGGAAAACAGCAGGGTAAAGCCTTCTTCCTCATTAGTAGCGCTAAGGGCGGGAATTACATCTTCATAACTTAGGCCGCCAAATAGACCAACCACGCCTTCATTGTGATAGATGGGCTGTTGCCCATCCCATTGAACGTACTCTCTTAATTCATCGCCATCAATCGACACTGTATAATGAACGCGCCCTAATCCAACGCCGTCACCAAAGTACACAGGACCGTGATGAGCGACCAAAGTAGCGGTAATGTTAGGGTTTTCGTCTAAAGGCATTTCCACTGCGTCGACATTTTGGGCGTTGAAAAGCGCTTGAAAGTCTATAGCAAGTTTGATTTCCGCTTTTGTTGAGAACCAGCCTTTGTCATACGAAAGGACTTCGGCTGAATATACAGCCTGTTCGTTTATTCCGTTTACTGCAGCGTTAACGTTATCTTCAACGCTAGAACCGATAAAGTAAGGGGCAATACCAAGCGCAACTAAAGTCACGCCAGCGCCAGCTAAAAGAGGTTTGTTCATTGTACAATCCTTTGTTGAGTGTGTTTCCTAGTGGCCCTAGTATAAAAACCAGGGCGTCTTCTGTGATATTAAATGGGTTTAGCACATTAAAGCTTTATTGGGATATACCCGCTGCTATTAGGCGCGCCAAACAAGCGAGCCGCTTGGTGTACTTCGTTGGGCAAGCTATCGTCGGGTTTAAATTTACCGCTAACGCGGATATTTTTCATATTGGTAGGAATAACCGCGTCCATAGATAAGCTTAACAAGTTAGGCTCGCTTACCATGATGCCAATGTCTTTCCCTTCGCAACGAAGTTTCGCTGAGTAAGTACCGAAATCAATGGGCCCTTGGGTTCCCGCAACCGTCGCGTTTAACCAGTCTCCTGTACCATCTAGCGACTCACACGCTGGACCAAAGGTTAGATCATTTAATGAGACTTTAAAGCGTCCGCCTGCATTGACAGGTAAGGGAAGGCGAACTTGTGCAAGTACTCTATCTACAGGCAGATACAGCGTAAAGTTCTCGGTGTTGATCGTATCTTGGCTGAAAAGCCCTGTGGTAACAGGCCCTTCAAACGCGATGTCGTTTTTATCGCGGATATTACCTGCTTTAAGGTCTAGCTTAACTTTACCTAATAACATGTGAACTGGGCTGAGTTCCCACTTCAGGTTGTTAATAGGCAAGCCGTTCACCACTAGGGTCTGTGCTTTACCAGAAAATAAGGTGCCACTTACTCCGCTTACAGAGACATTATTCGGCAGTGTTACACGACCAATAACCTGCACTGCGGGCATATAAGCAATAGCAAACAATAGGAAGGCAAGAATTCCGCCTATGATCCAACTAACTTTCGACTTCATGCTTTACCTAACTGTAGTCGGCGAATTTTGATATAGCCCGGCGCATCTGCTTCAGCTATATCGGCTTGAAGAATAACTACGCCCATGTTTTCCATGGCTTTAAGCCATTCTAGAACCGCATTAAATGGCGCTTGGTCTACCCATACCTGCAGTTCATCACCTTGAGGCTGCATACGGGAAATTGCAATATCATGCTGGGCAGTAGTTCGGTTCACCGCTTGCGGTAACGACCCTGAAAACGCCCGTTTGTTGCCCGTGCTACGACGTAACTGTTGAGCGCGTGCACCGCTGTCTTTTACCCAAACTAGAAGCGACTGCTGGTTATCAAGCAGTTGTTTTTGTTTGTCTAGCGCAGCATTTAGTGGCGACCATACTGCAAAATAAAACAGTGCTATCACTACCATCACTGCAGAAATGAGCACTAATTTTTGTTCCCGTTCAGTGAGGGCTTTGTATTTTTCTAAAAGCGCATTCACAACGTACTCCTTACTGAAACTGTACCCACAACGCCATTGTCACGATTATTAATCGCACCCTGTTCAACCACAAAACCCGCGTTTTCAGCGCTGCGTTTAAACTGTTCTAAGGCTTCAAAGTTTTTGCCCTGCGCCTGAATACGAATTTCTGTGCGGGTAGCGTCAAAGCGCAATGTTTGTGGCTTAACGTCGGTGGCTGAAAAAGCCGGTGCGAGCTGATCTAACATAATAAGCATGGAAGCATCCCCACCGCCCTGCTCTAACTTGGCAAGCTCGCTTTGTAGCTTTAACCGTACGTTGCGATAGGTACCAATGTTGGGAAAGCCGGCTTTAACTGCGCTACTTATTTCGCTGCTAAGTGCTTGGTTTTGAGACTTTAGCTGATAAAGAGTAACGCCTTTATCTACTAAGCTGGTACACAGTGCAAGTACAGCGAGTACAGCGGCTACACGCCACTGACTTAGCACACCGTTACGCTTACGTTTAATCTTGTACTCACCTTGGCACAAGTTAAAGCTGCTTTGCATGGCCTCTTTAGCCAATACTTGCATGGGCAATTCAAGTGGGGCCTGTGCTTCTTCAATATTCGGCAGACTGCTTAAATCAATACCTGCGTAATTCGTAATGGTCACAGGCGCTTCTTGCTGCGCAGTGAAGTGCACCAATGTAGGAAGCAACCAGGTTTGTTCACCTTGAACACCTTTAAATTCGTCCTGGCGAACCAGTAGTTGCTCACCTAAGGTCAGTACCGACCAGCCGTTATCGGTTACTGGAACAGCGAGTACATCAGGAATAATGGTGTCGCAAAATAACTCTGCTTCGCTTAGCCAGGCTTGCCACTGCTCCATTTTTTCATGGCTAACCACAGCAACAGCTTGTTTGTCGCCGCGCTTAGGGCCAATGGCGAAAAACTGCTGGCTAATGTCGGTAGCCAATTCGTCTTCTAGCATAAATGGAATGGCTGAGATAATTTTACGCCCAGCTTTAGGCGGTAGTTCTACCCATTTAAGCAATATCTCGCTGCTTGGTGCTAGAGCGATAACGCTTCGCTGACCAGCGCGCTCAGTGAGCGTAGATAAGTCTTCTGCACTAGGTAGTTCACCAGAAGCAATGATCTCGTCTTCAGATTTTGAATAAACGAGCCAGCTTATCGGGTCGGTATAGTTGGCGCCTAAACGCACCAATAATTGTTCCATTAATAGGTTCCCCCAAACTCGCGATTCACAATGCTAACGCCACTATCGGCGCTTGCATGAAACACGGTGGAAAGCTTAAAGGTTGCTTTGTTGTATTGTGTTTTTGTATGCAACATGAAATATTCAGTTTTAACTGCAAACCAATCCTGTCGAGAGCTTGTTAGGTTAAGCGCTTGAATAGACGGCTCATTCAAAAATGCATTCACATCATCCCACCCGTTTTGCGGGCGGCTGCTGAGTAAACTCGCAGCTTGCTGAATATCAAGCCCCGTTAGGCCTGCTAGTAGTGGTGCATCTTCTTCTTCTAACGTATTAACGTTTATTTTCAATTCACTGTAATCTGGGATCACGCAAACTAAAGGCATTAAATCGTCTAGCCACGCAGGCGATACTCCGTTAATAATACGCAATTCGCTTTTCGATGCCAGTGGTCCGTTGGCTGCAAGATATGGAAACTCTCTTGACTCATACTCGCTGTCTTCTGCGCCATAGGGACGCATGCTGTCATCTTCATCAACCCAGTCTGCTAAGCTGTCGCGCAGTGTATCGGCGGTAAAGTTGTCTAACCCATCAACGTTTAGCGAGAGTAACATAGTGTGGAAGGCTTCCATGGCTTCGGTGGTATTGCTTGACGCACTGTTTGCGTTATTCGAAGCACTACCCGATGCTATTGCGTTAAGATTAAAGCAAGCTTGAAGGTCTTCCAAATTAGCCGTTAAGCCACCGTTTTCTAACGGATAGCTAAATTCTTGTGCCCAAGGTTGGTCAATAGAAATAGTATTTGGGCTTTCCTCTATCAGCGACTGAATTGACTTACGTGCAAAAGCTTCGGCGCCCATGGCGTACCAATAAGCCTGATTATTGTCTTTTAAATTCATGGTGCGCTGCACTTGTAGCTGCAATCGCGTGCCCATTTCTGTAGCCAGCACCGCCACCAATGCCACAATCATAAGCACAATCATAAGTGCCACACCCTTTTGTTTAGCGGGTGGGCTAGACAGCTGGGGCATACACGTCTCAGTCTTGGCGCGCGTATGTTTTTTTAAAAGGCGTCTTCTTGTGTATGGCATTATGACGATTCACCCGTAGTTAAGGTGAATTCCCTTCGAATTTTGCCAAAGTCTTTACTTACAAACTCTATGGCGACAGCCCGCGGTAACGCCGCGCCTTTGTAACTTTCACTCCACGAGATATCTTCGTCATCATCCAACGAACTGCTGTTCGAGGTGGCGAGAAACTCTATTTTTAAACTTTCTATGTCTTCTAGCAGCACTCGTACTTTCGGCTCGTAGCCAATAACATTATCCACGTAATTACTGTAAAGTCGCTCAAGCTTGTTCTCTTGAAGCCTGTAGGCAACAAACTGCAAAGTACTTCTCGGCAGCATTAATTGCGGGTTGTGCCAACCGCCTCTTACAAAACCAATACCATCATCATCGCTATCTTCGGTTTCTCCTCCTGCCATTACTACATCTTGCTTTTCTCCGTTTACACGAGAAGCGCGAGGCACAGCTTGTTGAAGATCTCGTTCAATCGTGATCATGGCCCGCTGTAGCAATTGGAGCTTAGCAAAACGCTCTTCAGAAATATCATTGCTGTCGATAACTGTGGTAAGTAAGCCCGTTGATGCCAGCCCGATAAGGGTAAATATGGCCATGGCAATCAGTATTTCTATAAGCGTAAATCCGCGCTGCATACTAGTTCCCCGCCGTTGGCTTAGCCACAAAAGTGGTAACCGATGTCACTGAACTTTCGTAGCTTTCATCTTCGCCTACCGAAACGGTAACTGCACGTAAGTCGTTATCGTTGGTTTTCGCGACGGTTTGTTGCCAGTACCAAGTGCGGTCAGCCATCTCCATGGTGCCTTTTAAATTATTTTTGGGCGGCCAGGTGGTATCAAGCTGAAGCTGGTTAAGGCGATTGCTTGCCACCCAATTGGCAAAAGTAACAGACTCTATTTGGCCGACGCTAGATAAGTGCTCGCCAGCGGCTTTAAGCACTGCGGTGCCAGTTAGTGCGAAAATAAGCAGTGCCACCATAACTTCAAGTAGGGTCAAGCCACGTTGGTTATGGGGTTGGTTAAACGTGCTGCTTTTACCAGAAGAATTTACCGAGCTTGTTCTCATACAAGGTGCTTTTAGAGTGGGCGCGTTCATAATGGACGCTCCAGGGGACCTTCAAGCACTAAAGGCGGTAAGTCTTGGTTTTGTAAGCTGTAATAGACAGGGTCGTCGCCGTCATCGCCCTCATAATTAAACGATAGGGTAAAAGGTGTTATTTCGCCGCTCGACATAATCAGCACTTGAGGCGGAGGCAGCTTTTTCTCTTCTTCGTTACCTATTTCAACGCCTTCGTCAGAAACACTTAGGTTCTCGTCGAATAATTCTCTGTCAAAGAGTCTATCTTCAACATCCCAGGGGAGGTCATCTAAATTCAACGTGAAGGTAAAAGGTTCGGGTAACGTGTAGGGCTCGTAGGTTTTTTCCCCTTCAATACGCTGCCACTCATCATCGTCGTCTAGGTAAACGAAGTAGTATTCGTTTTTGTCGGCTTCAAAACGCACGCCCAGCTGTTGTTGATTTAACACCGCGAAGTCGCTGGCCATATCAATGATCACCTGCAGGCGTTGGGCTTGGGTTTTTAATAGGTCTGACTTACTTGCGCCGAAGGCGTTAAACATAACGTAACCCGCCGCCAAGCCCATAAGCAGCAGTACTAGCATGACTTCTAATAAGGTAAAGCCTGCTTTATAAGCCGATGTACTGCCGCGGTAGCGCATATAGGTTAGTTCAAGTATTCGTTGATGTTCCAGTTACCAATGTCGTCATCAGTACCCGGTTCACCGTCTGGCCCATTAGAGAAAATATCCACCACGCCAAGCTCTCCCGGACTAATTAACGCATACGGGTTGCCCCATGGGTCTTCAGGTAGACGCTTAATAAAGCCGCCTTCTGGGTAGTTGCGTGGGATTGGGTCGATAGTCGGCGCTGTTACTAGCGCGTCCAGACCTTGTTCAGTGGTTGGGAAGCGGTTGTTGCGTAACTTGTACATTTCCAGCGCACTTTCCATTTGCTGAATGTCCACCGCGGCCTTTTTAAGCTGTGCTTCCTCTTGATTACCCAAAATTTGTGGTGCAACCATCGAGGCCATAATACCGATGATTAGAAGTACGACCATGACTTCAATCAAACTGAAACCAGAACTGCGATTAAGTGTTTTCATTAAATATTCACCATGTTGTTCAATGCTAAAATTGGTTGCAATATTGCCATAACAATAAACAGGACAATACCTGCCATAGATACAATAAGTAAGGGTTCAAATACCTTAAGTGAGACACCAATAAGCGCTTCAAATTCCCTATCTTGATTATCTGCAGCGCGAGCTAGCATTTGCTGTAGCTCGCCAGATTTTTCACCTGATGCAATCATGTGCATCATCATTGGCGGAAACATTTTCGTGTTGTCTAGCGCGGCGCGCAAGCTGGAGCCTTCTTTAACGTTGACTGCCGCATCGGCTACTTGATTTTTAATATGCTGGTTTTCCAGTACATCGCCTGAAATACGCATAGCTTCAAGTAGCGGTACTGCACTGGCACTTAATATACTTAAGGTACGAGCAAAACGGGCCGTATTTAAGCCTCTAGACACTTTGCCTATTAAAGGCAGGGTTAAAAGTGCTCTGTGATAGCGCAGCTTCATGTGCTTTTGCTGCAGTACGCGCTGAATAATAACAATAAGTACGCCTATGCCAATTAGCATAAATAACCCGTAGTTCTGAAGCCATGTACTTACAGAAATAAGAAACTGTGTTATGCCCGGCAGGTCTTGCCCCATGTGGTCAAACTGGCCAACAATTTTTGGCACTACCACGGTTAAAAGCAGTAAGACGATACCCATTGCAAAGAACAGCATTAACGATGGGTAAATCATCGCTTGAGTAATTTGGCTGCGAGTTTGCTGCCTGCGCTCTGTGTAATCGGCCAGTCGGTTAAGCACGGTATCAAGATGACCGGACTTTTCACCAGCTGCGACCATCGCGCGGTATAGTTCGTCAAACACACTAGGAAATTGTGCAAGCGCGTCTGCAAGTCCGTGACCTTCTACCACTTTACTGCGTACCGCCATCATCATATTTTTTTGACGGGGTTTTTCACACTGTTCGGCGACGGCGAGTAGTGCTTCTTCAACAGGAAGTGCTGATTCTACAAGCGTTGCCATTTGGCGTGTAAGAAGCGCGAGATCCGATGCTGAAATACGTGGCTTAAACAGTGAAAAAGAAAGTCCTTTGCCTTCGTTTTGCGCGCGCTCTGCAACTTGCTCTACTTTTAACGGAATTAAGCCTTTTTCACGCAGCTGTTGTCGTACCTGACGTGCGTTATCGCCTTCAAGCACACCACTTGTGTTTTTACCGCGGGCATTAACCGCTTTATAAGCGAATGCCGCCATTTAGTCTTCCCTCGTCACTCGAAGCACTTCTTCAAGAGAAGTTTCTCCAGCTAGCACCTTGCTGCAGCCGTCTTCACGGATGCTTGGGGTCGAGGTTCTGATATAACGCTCAATGGCTTGTTCACCCACACCTTCGTGCATCATTTCACGTACTTTTTCATCAACTAACAACAGCTCGTGAATGCCGGTACGGCCACGGTAACCAGTTTGATTACACGCTGCGCAGCCGTGCGGCTTATAGATGGTGGTGTCGCTCGTCGCACTCTGCCCCAGTACTTCAAGCTCAGAAGCGTCTGGTGCATGTGGCTTTTTGCAATCCGGGCAAAGGGTACGTACCAGTCGCTGTGAAAGTACCGCCAATAAGCTCGACGACAGCAAAAATGGCTCAATCCCCATGTCTTCTAAACGGGTAATGGCGCCTGCTGCAGTATTGGTATGCAGTGTAGACAGTACCAAGTGACCGGTTAAACTGGCTTGAACGGCAATTTGAGCGGTTTCGATGTCGCGAATCTCACCTACCATGACTACATCAGGGTCTTGACGCAAAATAGCGCGAAGCCCGCGGGCAAAGGTCATATCAACACGGGGGTTCACCTGTGTTTGACCGATACCTGGAAGGTCAAATTCGATAGGGTCTTCAACCGTTAATATGTTTCTGTCTCGCGAATTTATTTCAGTTAAACCGGCGTACAGCGTGGTACTTTTACCAGAGCCTGTTGGGCCGGTAACCAAGATAATGCCGTGAGGCTTTCTGATAAGAGAAGAAAAATGGTTTCGGTTTTGAAGCGTCATGCCCAAATCTTCTAGATTCAGGCGAGCATTATTTTTATCAAGTAAGCGTAGCACCACACGTTCGCCATGACTCGATGGCATGGTAGAAACACGAACATCAACAGCGCGACCGGCTATGCGAAGCGTAATACGACCATCCTGAGGCACTCGTTTTTCGGCGATGTCTAACTTCGCCATAACTTTAATACGCGATACCAACATGGATGATAGCTTGCGATTAGGACGCAAAATTTCGCGCAATACGCCATCTACGCGAAAACGAACAACAAGCTGGTTTTCAAAGGTTTCTATGTGAATATCCGAGGCACCCTCTTTTATCGCTTCGCCTAACATGGCGTTGATAAGCTTGATGATAGGTGCATCATCTTCACTGTCTAACAGGTCTTCAGTGTCAGGCAAGTCTTCGGCAAGGGCGAACAAGTCGCTTTCATTGCCAAGGTCTTCCATTAGCTGTTTAGCTGCAGAGCTATCGCGTTGAAACGCACTAGTTAATAGGTTTTCAAACTCGTCAGCAGGGATAGTTTTAGGTACAAACGGTTCCCCATAAAAGCGCCTAACTTCGGCAAATACGTCAAATGGCGTATTCTCTGTAAAATACAGTACAGCTGGTGTCTCGTTGGTTTCAAGCAATACCTGATTGCGCTTTGCAAAACTAAACGATAACTGCTTGGGGCCAGTCTCTTCTTCAGGTAAACCGGCCTCTTCACCCATGGCTTCTAGAGCTTCTTCTTGCGCCTCTAGTGCTTGAGTAAGTTGTTCATCCGCCATACTACTCGTTACCTTCTTTTTGCTTCTCTTTCTCTGAAAGGTACTCTTCAAATGAAGGTGGTAGGGCTAGTGCATCGTTCCACTCAGGCATGCTTGGCGTTTCAGCCGATGGCATTAAAGACACACCCTCTTGCTGACGCTTAAGCTGTAGCGCTCGAATATAGTTGTATTTACGGTGACTGATTGAGTTCATAGTAGCGCCATCACGCACAATCGTAGGCTTTAAAAACACCATTAGATTACGCTTACGCTTACTGGTCGACGTAGTTTTGAAAAGGTGACCAAGAATAGGGATATCGCCTAAAAGCGGCACTTTAGAGACACTTTCTTGTACGTCTTCATCAATCAATCCACCTAGTACGATAGTGCCGCCATCATCAACAATAACTGTGGTTTTGATTTCACGCTTGTTAATTGAAATATCTACCGAGGTTGCGCCGCTTACGCTCGACACTTCTTGTTCAATAAGTAATTGAACTGCATCGCCTTCGTTAATCTGCGGCGTTACTTTAAGTTTGATACCTACTTCTTGACGGTCAACCGTTTGGAACGGATTAGAGTTATTCGCCCCTGTTGTAGTACCGGTAATAATCGGTACCTCCTGACCTACAATGAAAAAGGCTTCTTCATTGTCCATAGTGGTAAGGTGAGGTGTGGCAAGAATATTAGAATTGGTATCAGTGCTTACCGCTTGGACAACTGCGCCCCAGCCATTTTCGATAACACCGGCAATCAATCCATTAGCACCACCTAAAAGGCTGGCTAATGAAGTATAGTCGCCTTCATCGGTGGTAGTCACAGTTACCACTTCACCGTCGTCGGTAACATAGGCTTCAGTATCTGTATCATCTTCTGCTTGCTTAAGGGCTACGGCTAATGAACCTACAGGAACCACACCGTTACTAAATTGCGTGCCGCCACCTTGTTCTGAAACCCATTGTACACCTAGCGTTGTGCCATCGCCTTCAAACACTTCAACGATAATAGCTTCAACTTGTACCTGCGCACGGCGAATATCTAGCTGTCGCACCACTTCCTCAAGCGAACGCATCATATCCGGCTCGGCGGTAATTACGATAGCGTTAGAATCTTCATGTGCGTCAATGCTAATTTCGCGGTTTGAACTCGCTCGGCGTGACGTAGTACCGCTGCCTTGCTCTTCTGCTTGAATACTGGCCGATACGCCTTGAAGTACCTTAACTAGATCTTCTGCTTTTGCGTAGTTTAGGAACAATACGCGAGTGTTGCCGTTAGACTCAAGCTCTTGGTCCATGCGCTGAATAAGATTAATAAGACGCTGACGTGCTTTAACATCGCCACTTACGATAACGGAGTTTGTTCTATCGTCAGCTACTACGCGAGGCTCAGACTTTGCGCCAGTATTCGCTTTGCCTTGAGACTTATTAATGCTTTCGATAATCCGCACCATTTCAGATGCTGACGCATAACGGAGTTTTACGATTTCGACTTCTTCATCGCCCGCGCGGTCTACGCGTTCAATGATTTCTACAAGACGGTTTACTACCGCAGCGCGGCCTGTCAGCATCATAACGTTTGATGGGTCGTGACTTACCACGTTACCGCCACCTGCTTGGTCATTAAGCTGTCGTAAAATGGGAGCAAGCTCACGCACTGGCACGTTATATACAGGTACTACGCGGGTAATAAACTCATCGCCGTCTTGTTGCGCGCCTTCTACTACTGGAATATTCGAGGTTTTCGCGTCTTTAGAGCGTACAACTTTTAATATACCGCTTGGCATTTCAACTACAGCAAAGTCGTAAACTTGCAGTACATTTAGAAAAAATTGATAGTACTGATCTTCGTTAAGCATGTCGTAACTGCGTACGCTAATTTTGCCGCGTACGTTTGGGTCGACAATAATGGTGCGCTCAAGATTTTTGCCAACAATATTAATGAATTCATTGATGTCAGTATCTTTGAAATTAGGCATGTATTCAGCGGCAGTCACCGAGAAACACAGAAGCGCCGTACACATAGCTGTGCCTAAGCGAGATAATAGTTTATGGCTAGTGCGCCTTTTCATTCTAACTTCCTTCATTTCCTAACATGTCGATGGCTGAATTGCTTGCACAGTTACTGTGCTGACCTCTACACAAACGCTTACCAGTAAAAAACGAGCCGTTACCGTTTTAGTTGTTGTTACGCCTCGGGTAAATCTAAGTAGAGCGTGGTTAAACTGCCATCTCGAATAATCGTTAATTCTATATTTTGTGCATTGCGTAGCTCAGACAGTGCCTCTTGCGATTGTTGCAAGTCGGTAAGGTCTAGCCCGTTAATTTGTGTAATGACATCGCCAGCCTGAAGCCCTGCCGATTTGAATAACTCAGGCTCTTTACCAGGGCTAACTTGGTAACCAATAAGTTGGCCTTCCTCGGTTTTCGGCGATATCGAAATAAAGTCTGTGAAGCTAGCTGGCCGCTCACGAAGTGCCGCGGTTGCTTCTAACGCTTCTTCGCTCAACTGTGATCTATCTTCTTCTTCCTGCTTTGGCGCCGGGCGCTGTCGGGCCTGCATTTCACGACGACGATTAGCTTCGTCGTAGTCAATGCCGTCTAGCATCAGGGTTTCGTTTCTTACCCCGTTTTTAATAATGACGCGATCGTTATACACTTTCTGCAGCGTGGCATTCGTGCCTTCAATTTTGTCGCCTAAACCATACACCGCCTGGCTTCCACGGTTTTCGATGATGGCCGTACCAGCTTTTTGTTCTGAACTTGCTACTACACCCGTTAAAGTTAGATTCAAACGCGTTTCCGGGGCGTCGGTCACTTCGGCAACGGGTTCAGCAGGTTTAGCTGCTGCATTACCAAATAAATTCAGCTGTTGTATTTTCGCTATGTTGACCCCACTTTTGCCTGATGACGATGAAATAACCGGAGCTCGGCTTACTGTGGGTGTCGCAGATAGTTGAGGTTCAGGTATAATTCGCCACACGAGTTTGGCAGCAAATGCAATTAAATACAGGCTAAGCAGAACCACTACTATGGTATGTAGCTGTTTTTGATGCTGGCTTAGATAAACAACCAGAGATTGTGGATTGGGTTTATTGAATGTCATGCTGCCACTAATGGTACTGCTTTATTATAATATAGTGAATTTTTGGTTAACCGCGCTTTAGCAAACCCATAATAGCCTAGTAAAGGTGAGGGTCAAACACTAAAGCCGCACCATTACGAAATTATTACATGAGCCAATCGGAAAGTAACAATACACCACAAAATGTGAGGCTGGACAAGTGGCTATGGGCTGCAAGGTTCTTTAAGACTCGCGCCATCGCTAGAGATATGGTGCAGTCGGGAAAGGTCCAGTACAACGGGCAACGAGCCAAACCTGGTAAGCATGTAGAGCTTGGTGCCATGATTAAAGTTCCCGCGGGATGGGATATTCGTGAAATTAAAGTGCTAGGCTTAAGTGATAAGCGTTTAAGTGCGCCTTTGGCGCAGGGGCTTTTTGAAGAAACGGCTGAAAGTGTAACAAAACGTGAAGAAAACCAAGCCGCTCGAAAAATGAGCGCGTTTCACAGTCCTAAACCAGATCATAGACCTGATAAAAAGCAGCGACGACAGATTATTAAATTTAAGCAGCAATAGTGTGCTGCTCAACAGGATCATTTATGAGCGATTTCGATAAATTACACCGCTTCCTATTTACTCAAGCTAACGTTCGTGGCGAGTTAGTTCGCTTAGATGAAAGCTTAAAAAACATAGTGCACAGCTATGAATACCCGGTGCAAATTCAAACCTTGCTAAGTGAAATGGCAGCGGCGACGTCACTTTTAACGGCAACGCTTAAATTTAAAGGTGAAATTTCACTGCAAATTCAAAGTAAAGGGCCAGTAAGTTACGCGGTATTAAATGCTACACATGAGCAAACGCTTCGCGGTGTGGCGCGCTGGGATGAAACACTGGAAACGCTGCCAGATACCTTTTCTGAGCTATTGTCGCAGGCCGTATTGGTTATTACGATTACACCAGATGAAGGTGAGCGTTATCAAGGTGTAGTAGCTTTGGATAAACCGTCTCTTGCTGAATGCATTGAAGGTTACTTTGCACAGTCAGAACAGCTCGCAACCAGTGTTCATCTGATGACAGACATGAGCGACCCTAAAAACGCGAAAGCGTCGGGCGTGTTATTGCAAGTACTACCTACCGATGCAAGCGCAACTGACGTGTCGCAGGCCAATGAGTTTGCTCATATCTCTAAACTTACCGAAACACTAACCAAAGAAGAGATGTTCTCTTTGCCAGTTGAGGACATTTTATACCGTCTTTATCATCAAGAAGACGTGGAAATGTACCCAGCAAAAGACGTTTCGTTTGCGTGTTCTTGCTCAAAAGAGCGCAGTGCAGAAGCACTTCGTCATGTAGAAAAATCTGAACTTCACGCAATTATTGCGGAAGAAGGCGCGATCAAAATGAACTGTCAGTACTGCCATGCAGAATACCGCTTTGACAGTATAGACGTTGAAGCTATTCACAGCGGCAACTTCGACGTATCCGCTTCGAGCCAGTAGCTATTTGGGTCAATGAATGGTTTAGGCGTTAGCCACATAGCGAATCATGACTCCCAATACGGTTACTATAGAGAAAAGCACTTCTAATGAAGTGCTTTTTTTTGCATTAAATGGATCTAGGAATAATTAACATACTTCACCTGTGGCTAAAAAATAGTCAGTGGTAAGTGTTTAAGTTTTCAACGCCTGTTATCGTCTCGTCTTATTGAGTTTATTGTAAGTTTTCACTTCAGCTTTCAAAAAAAACATTCGCTTTTTATTTTGAAATTCATCGATCATATAAGCTTCGCTACCCATAATTTCTGCATTTATATTTAGGGAAAACGTTTTTATTGTAATTATTTTACAATATTTATGAAATCGCAGTATTTTGAATAGTGATTATATGCCGTATAAATACGTCTAAGCCCTTATTTACTTTACACTTGAAGAGGTGATACTTTTTTGAAAGTGCTTTTGAAAAATTACATATAAGGTAACAGCCATGACCGCAGCAGCCTCAATTCAAACGGAACTGAAAGTAACGCCACTTATCGACCTGCCAAATGCAGAGCTTATCGAACGCGCCGTATTGCGCGGCGAAGGTGTATTAGACAAAAACGGTGCGCTTGTCGTTGAAACCGGCAAACGTACGGGGCGCTCTCCAAACGATCGCTTTATCGTTAAAGAGCCAACAACCGAGAACGACATCGATTGGGGCAAGGTTAACAAGCCTTTTGACGCTGACAAATTCGATGCACTGTGGGATAGAGTCGAAGCTTACCTGTCTACCCAAGAACACTTTCTTTCACACCTTCAAGTGGGCTCTGACCCTGAACATGCTTTATCTCTTGAAGTAAGAACGCAAACAGCTTGGCAGCACGTTTTTGCCCGTAACCTTTTTATCATCCCTAAGCAGTGGAATGTTAAAGGTGACCAGCCATGGCAAATCTTAAACGTGCCTGGTTTCACCTGTGAACCAGAGCGTGACGGCACAAACAGCGACGGTACAGTTATCATCAACTTCGCGAAAAAGCGCGTGTTGCTTGCTGGCATGCGTTACGCGGGCGAAATGAAAAAAGCCATGTTCTCAGTGCAAAACTTCCTGCTTCCAGCAAAAGACGTGCTACCTATGCACTGTTCAGCGAATGTGGGTGAAGAAGGCGACGTGACTCTGTTTTTCGGTCTTTCAGGTACAGGTAAAACCACGCTTTCAGCCGATCCTAAGCGTTTCCTAATTGGCGACGACGAGCACGGCTGGGCACCAGGTAGCGTATTTAATATTGAAGGTGGTTGTTACGCTAAATGTATCGATCTTTCTCAAAAGAACGAGCCGGTCATTTGGAATGCCATTAAGTTTGGTACCATTCTAGAAAACGTAGTGCTTGATGAGACGCGTACACCAGATTACACCGATACATCTCTAACCCAAAACTCACGTGCGGCCTACCCGCTTTCACATATTGAAAAGCGCGTTGCAGAAAACCGTGGTGGCGAACCTCGCTCGGTTGTATTTTTGACCTGTGACGTAAGTGGCGTATTGCCTCCTGTTTCAGTGTTAAGTGAAGAAGCTGCGGCGTATCACTTCCTAAGTGGCTACACAGCGAAAGTCGGCTCTACTGAAATTGGTTCTACTAGCGATATTGAATCAACCTTCTCAACTTGTTTTGGTGCGCCTTTCTTTCCGCGTCCAGCAGGCGTGTATGCAGAGCTTCTGATTAAGCGTGTTAAAGCGTTTGGCGCTAAGGTTTACTTGGTTAATACCGGTTGGACAGGCGGCCCTTACGGCACAGGTAGCCGTTTTGATATCCCTACTACACGCGCCATCATCGATGCGATTGTATCGGGTAACTTAGCTGACGTTGAAACTCAGCACATTGACGCGTTAAACCTAGATGTGCCAGTGGCAATAGACGGTGTAGACAGCAATTTGCTTGTGCCACAAAACACGTGGGCAGACAAAGAGAAGTACAACGAATACGCCGCTAACTTGGTTAACGACTTTAAACAGAACTTTGAAAAATACGATGTTAGCGACGCTATCGTTAAAGCCGGGCCGGGTAACTAACACTCGGTTCGCCCCTTCCCAACGTTCATCACACTCAACGTGATTGATGTTTTGCCCGCACCGTGTTGCGGGCTTTTTTATGCGGATTGGTATTATTAGGCTTTCGAGAACTAGCTGATTTTATGGCACCTTTAATGTTAGAGCATTGAGTTAAACCAATTTGTGGATACTGGAGTAAAGTTGATGTCGGCTTTGTACTGAAAAAGTTCGCTGTCCATATGACTATCTCTTATCCAGTATTTTCGTTTATCAATAGAGATAAGCCTTAGGGTGTAAGGCACGCCAAATGGATCTAGAGGAGCAGTTTCGATAAGTAGCGAAGTATCAAAAATACGAATCTCTCTTTGTTTGTTGTTTGGTGGGGGAGTTAATTTGTTTTGAGCATCATAAATAACTGGGACATGCAAATACACAACGCCTTGTGGGAGGTTATGTTTACTGACAACCTCAAATAACTCTTCGCGATCGAATCCCGATTGTTGGATGTCCCAACTGGAGTCAATAAATACTGTCGCTAAAGCGACGTTATTATCTCCAACATGAATAAATGCGCTAGGCTGAAATAATCTGACAAAGCAATAAAACCCAAATAAAGATGTAATGACACCAAATAACATCCATCGCATTATTCATTTCGCTCTAGATTAACCTTATTCGGAAAGGTTGGCATCGGCACATAATCAGTTGATGGCATAACGAAGTATTCTCCCATGATTAATAGACTCCCTGTTTATTCATCTTTTTATATCAGTAAGTGAGCCAAAGAGATAATCATTAACAAAGCAATTGTTGTTAACAAATTTAACATTATGAATACGTATGTTTATTTAAGTTGAGCAATGCACTGGCTATCATTCACCGTACACAAGTAGGCTTTAATTAAGCGCGCTTCGTTAATTAAATGCGGTTCGCCAATTAGGTGCGCTTCGCTATGAAGCATAAAGAAGGTTTTAAGCATGATAGACAGGAAACAGCGTATAGCACTTGCATGTGCTGGTTTGGCATTTTTCTCGGTAAATTCGGTAGCCGAAGTTCAAACAGCAACACTGGAAAAAGCAACGCTAAATATTGATACGGATACCAATGACTTCACGATAAGCGCGTTGCACGATAGTGGCTTTCAAGTAACGTATCTTACTGATGATAATGGTACGCCTTACGTAAATCTTCCGTCTATGGCGCTTCCCGAGCCCGCGTTGACTGATGTTACAAACAAAACAGCTAATGATGTAGAGCTAGTTGAAACCGCGACAACCCTAATCTTAAAGCTCAACAATATTGCAGCGCATGTTGATAAGGCGACGCACGCTATCAGCTATTCTGTTAACGGCGAAATCGTCGCGAAAGAACAAGGCGGACTAAGTATTTCCAGTAAAGGCGTCAGCCTGTCGTTTGCGTTAGATGAAAACGAAAAAGTCTATGGTGGCGGCCAGCGGGTTTTAGGAATGGATCGTCGTGGTCATAGCATGCCGCTATATAACAAAGCACACTATGGTTACACCACCTCTTCAAATCAGATGTACTTTGGGTTGTCGGCCGTGATGTCGTCAAAAAATTATAGCGTATTGTTTGATAACACCGCTTCTGGTGAGCTAGATATTGGCAAAACGAACAGCGACGAGTTGCTATTTAAGGCGCAAGGTGGGCGCGCCAGCTACATCATGGTGTTGGGTGAAAACCTAGAAGATACGGTAACGTCTACTGTAGCAGTAACGGGCAAACAGCCGCTTCCACCGCGTTGGTTGTTAGGTAACTTTGCTTCTCGCTTTGGTTATAAGTCGCAGCAGCAGGTAATGGATGTTGTCGACCAATTTAACACGCAAGATATTCCTGTTGATGCTGTGGTGCTAGACCTTTACTGGTTTGGTAAAGACATAAAAGGGCACATGGGGAACTTAAGCTGGGACACTGCCACTTTCCCTGAGCCTGAGAAAATGATTAGCGAGCTACGCGCTCAAAACGTGAAAACCGTACTTATAACAGAACCGTTTATTCTTACGACGTCAAAGCAATGGGAAAGCGCTGTTGCCAATAATGCCCTTGCTCAAAACGACGATGGTGCGCCGTATACCTTCGATTTCTATTTTGGCAATACCGGCCTTGTCGATGTGTTCAGTGAAGCGGGTCAAGACTGGTTTTGGCAATATTATGAAAAGCTTGCTGCGCAAGGTGTAGCCGGCTGGTGGGGCGACTTGGGCGAGCCTGAAGTACACCCTGATGATATACAGCACATGTGGCAGTCGAAAAAAGTAAGCGGCGCAGAAGTTCACAATGGTTATGGCCATCAGTGGGCGAAAACCGTGTATAACAATTTAACTGCACTACAGCCGGATACACGTCCGTTCGTACTCATGCGATCAGGCTTTTTGGGCAGCCAACGCTACGGTATGGTGCCGTGGACTGGTGACGTAAGCCGAAGTTGGGGCGGGCTTAAGCCACAGGTAGAGTTGGCACTTCAAATGAGTGTTTTTGGAATGGCGTATACCCATTCTGATTTAGGTGGGTTTGCCGGAGGCGAAACCTTTGATGCCGAGCTTTATACAAGATGGCTTCAGTTCGGTACTTTTTCGCCGGTATTTAGGCCTCATGCACAGGATAATATTGCCCCAGAGCCTGTTTTCCATGCCGACCCCGTGAAATCTATTGCACGCAAGTTTATTCAGCTTCGTTACGACATGCTGCCGTACAATTATTCATTGGCGTTTGAGAATGCACTGAACGGTACACCGCTAATGCGCCCATTGGCCATGGAGTATAGTGAAAGCTCATGGTTTGAAAACGCTGATAGCTATTTATGGGGCGACGCGCTGTTAGTGTCACCCGTGACTAGCCCTGACCAGACTCAATGGCCGACAGTTCTTCCTGAAGGCGTTTGGTTCGACTTTTTCTCAAACACCAAATACCAAGGCGGGCAAACGGTAAATTACCCGTTAACCCAAGAAAACTTCCCTGTATGGGTTAAAGCAGGCAGCTTTATGCCCATGTCAAAAGGGCTTGATCGTACAGAGCAGTTTAATGCTCGCGAGCTAGAGATACATTACTGGCACGACAGCTCTGTAGCTTCATCTTCTTACACCTATTACGAAGATGACGGTAAGAATCCAACGTCTGTTGAAAAAGATTTGTACACTAGTTTACAGCTACGCTCGTCAGTTGATGATAACGCTGAGTTAACCCTTTCTCTTGGCAGTGACGGCAGCTATATCGGTATGCCGAAGCAGCGCAACATCACCTACGTGGTGCATGGCTTTAGTCAAAAACCTTCGCGTGTTTTAGTAGATGGCCATAGCGTACCAGTAGCATGGGATGAAAAAGGGAAAACGCTTTCGCTTGCATTTAACTGCGACTATCAGCAGTCTGTTGAAGTTGTGATCATGCGATAATGTAAGTTGGGCTCATGAGATAAGAAAGGCCGTTGAGCTGTCTTACTAGGCAGTTTAGAAGGGCTCACTTTCTAAGTTAAGGGCACTACCTAGATTGTGCCCTTACAAGTACATCCGCTGTAATCCAACTGATATCAACTGTGGAGCCTAAATGAGCCGACTTCCCGCTACCATTGTTATCTTTTCCGGTTTTTTCTTAATTGGTAAATTATTTCTTTTATGGGGAATACTTCTGCCTGATATTGCCGCCGATCTGAATATGTCTGAGGTCGTCAGTGGTGCTTTGTTCTCGCTGTTTTCGGTGGGCATGATGTTAGGTGCCGTAATTGGTGGTAAATACGCCAGCCGCTTTGAGTACATGCCCCTGCTAGCTACCCTATTCAGTGTGAATACGGGGCTTCTGCTTTTGGTTTCAGTACTGTCATCTTGGCAATGGTTTCTAGTGTTAGCCGTATTAATCGGTGTGGTGAGTTCAACGATTTTTACCATAGGACACACATTGATTGCGCGGATGTACGTTGAAAAGCGCTTTACTATGATGGGCTTAATGGACTTTATGTTTAGCCTAGGTACGTTTGCCGCCTCGTTTTTTGTAACACTGTTATATCTTATTGAACAAAACTGGCGATTGCCCATTCAAGTAGTAGCAGGCGTGATGATTATTCTATCGTGTTATACCTATATTGCTGCGCGGTCGCAGGCGAAAGTCCTCAAAGGTCAACCAAAACAGCCTAAGAAAACCTTGGCATTTGGCACCATCATCAAACAGCCTGTTTTTATATTTCTAACCTTGCTCACGTTTGGCTATGGCGCGGTAGAGTTTGGTAACGCTAACTGGTTTGTAAGCTATGCGCAAAACGGTTTAGGCTTTACTGGCGAACAGTCTAGAAACCTACTGGCATGCTTTACCGCTGGTATGGTCATAAGTCGCCTGACCTTTCCATTTCTGCTTCGCTTTGTGTCAGTCCATCGCATGATAGTACTTATGGCCACCGCTTCGCTTGCTGGCGTTTTTGCACTTAAAATGATGCCGACTTTCTATGGCATAGGCGCGGGTAATTTATTGCTAGGTTTAGGGCTCGGCGGGCTATTCCCGCTTGCACTGTCTGCGGCAATGAATATCGACAGCGACAACGGCCCAGTGCTTTCTGGCATTGCGATTATCGGCAATTCTACTGGGGTACAGGTAGCTTCTTTTTCTACCGGCCTTTGGGCTAACTTTGCCCCTCTTACCACGGCATTTTGGGTGATTCCAATAGGGGGTTGTTTGCTGTGGCTAGCTTCTTACGGTTACAGCAGAAAGATAAAGTACCACAATGACCCCGTAGGCCGAACGACCTGAGAAGGCTGCGAAGGTTAAGAAAGCTCAAGGCAGAAAAAGCTGGCTTTGTGCGAACAAACTTTTCTAGCCGGTATGTATAGCGCTACAAATTAACGGCGTAACGCAGGGCTATTTCTTTTTAGGAAGCTCTGAAAGATAAGGTAAGTAAAACTCGGCGACCAGCCCTTGCTGCGGGTGGTTTCTAAGCGACACTTCGCCGTCGTGGGCTTCTACTATTCTTCGTATAATGGCAAGCCCTAGACCAGAGCCAGACGAATTACGCGCTTTATCACCTTGAGCAAACGGCATGAAAACACTGTTTAATTCCTCTTCTGGAATACCTCGCCCGAAATCACGCACTTTGCAGTACACACGTTTTTCGTGACGGTTATAGAAACTGCTAATGGCAATTTCATCAGAGCCGTATTTAAACGCATTTTCAATAAGGTTGTCGATGACTCGCTTCATTGCAATGCGCCGCAGTGATAGTGGTGGGATGGCGTTAAGCTTTAATTCAATATGATGTTTATCATCTAAGTGCCTTGCTTGCACCAGCTCTGCAATAATAGCGTTTAAATCGGTTTCTTGGGTTACTTCTTCGGTATCGTAACGTGCATAGTCAATGAACTGGTCAATGATGGCGTTCATGTCCTCTATGTCGTTCACAATGCCGTCTTTTATCCAATCCTGATCTTCTGGCAGCATTTCTGATGCAAGGCGAATACGAGTAAGCGGCGTGCGCAAGTCGTGAGAAATACCTGCGGTCATGATATTACGGTCGTTCTCTAGCTGCTTTATGCCCTGATTCATACGGTTAAAAGCGCGAGTAACCTGGATCATTTCCGTGCTGCCTTGTTCGCGAAGCGGCGCAGGGTGCTCACCTTTACCCACGGCAATAGCTGCTTTTTGTAAGGCTGATAAAGGCCGCGTCATGCGCCTTACAAACAACCAGCCACCGGCTACGCTCAATATCCCAATTACCATTAAATACATAGTCAGTGGGGAGATATTCGCTTCGTTTAACCCCGAAATGGGAATAGAAATCCAGGTGTCTGGGTAGCGATTAAGAGATATCCACACAATGTAAGGCGCGTTCTCGTCGCTAGCTTGTGAGGTTGTGCTAATGCGGACATCGGCAAGCTGCCTAAGCTGTTCACTAACTTGCGTTGATATATAGCTGTAATAAACCGCGCTTTCTAGGCCATTCTTTCTCGCTACGCTTTCATCAAATACTTGCACCTGCGTTTGCTGAAAGTAGTTGTCCCGTGTTTCTTGGTTAGTTACCAGTAAATCGTTAGCCAGTACTGATTTTACTTGTGTGGCCAATAAACTATTAATTTGCTGGTAGCTTGGATGAATAAAGTAATAGGTGACCGAGATGTAGGACACAATTTGGTTTATGAGCAACAACACGCCAATGAGCATGACGGTTTGACCAAATGCACTTTTGGGAATTAAACGCATAGCGCACCGTCTGCTGTGTTGCTCATAGGTGGTTAAACTTGCTCGCCGTCTGGGACAAAAACATAGCCCAAACCCCATACGGTTTGAATGTAGCGCGGGTTGGCTGGATCATCTTCAAGCATTCTACGCAGGCGAGATACTTGAACATCAATACTGCGCTCTAGGGCGCTATAGTCTCGGCCGCGCGCTAAGTTCATCAATTTGTCTCGTGACAAAGGCTCGCGGGGATGAGTAACCAAAGACTTTAATACTGCAAACTCGCCGCTTGTCAGAGTCAACGGCGTATCGCCCGCTGTCATCTCACGGGTGGCGAGATTAAGTTTGTAATTGCCAAACTCCACAATTTGCACGTCTTTAGATGGTGCGCCCGGCGCTTCGCTGCTGCGCCTGCGCAATACTGCTTTAGCGCGGGCTAAAAGCTCGCGCGGATTAAATGGCTTAGGCAAATAATCATCTGCACCCATTTCAAGGCCAATAATGCGGTCAACTTCATCGCCCTTTGCGGTAAGCATTATAATGGGCATGTCATTTTCTTGCTGACGTAGGCGGCGACAAATAGATAAACCATCTTCGCCAGGTAGCATAAGATCTAAAACCATAAGGTGAAAATTCTCGCGCTCAAGCAACCTATCCATTTGCTCTGCATTAGCGGCACTGCGAACTTGATAGCCTTGTTCTAGCAAGTAGCGCTCTAATAGGCTTCGTAGACGCATATCATCATCGACAACGAGAATTTTAGAGGTTTCCTGACCCATACTCATACCTTTTGTTTTTCGTTTGTTTCACTATAACCACAAGATGTGAAATACAAAAGCGACAAAAGCGTAAAAGATAGAGCATGTTTGTTACAAATAGTGTCTAAAGCAGGTACGACCCCATGTTGCTATGTAACGTTAATCAAAAGTGGCGACATTAAGGGCTTTGGTATTTGCCGAGCCGTTAAGTGTCTCCAGATATAACTGTGTTATAGCATTAGTGCCTTGGTGCGACTGTTCGAAGAACTGATCGCTGACTTTTAAGGCGAAGCGCTGCCATGCCCTCGCGTATTTCGCTAAAAAGGCCTCATGCCCCCATTCTCCTTGGCGCAGTTTTACGCGTGCTGGTGCGAAGAAAATCTCTGCATTAAGCAGTTTGGGGTTTGGCTTTTCTTCGGCTTTCCAATCTGTTGCACCAATTAAGGTTACTTCGCTTAAGCTATCGCCAAGCAGCTCGCTAAGGTTATTGATTAGCGTGCCGTTAGCTGCGAAATCAAGAAGCCAGTAGCGTGAATCGCTACTGTCACTTGTAAGCGCAGATAGGTCATCATAGCTATACACTGCATCGTAGCAGCCAGATGTTTTGACCATATCCACATTAGACTGAGAGGTTAACCCAACCACTTGATAGCTGGCGTTTCGAGATTCTTTTTGATCTTTTAGTAGTTGCGCTGTACCTAGCGCGGTTTTACTTGAAGCGCTAGATAACAGTAAGATTTCACCCTTTGCTTTCTCAGCAACATAGTCATCAAGCACGAACGACGTCATATAAAGGGGTCTGAAATTTAGCTGCCACGCTTCACGTTTTTTATCGTAGCCAGGGTCCGCCGCACAGCGCAGATATTGGTCGTAAACTGGGCTGATGCTTTTGCGCATTTCATGTACGTCTGAAAATCCGTGTGGGGCGACTTTTCCAGCCTTTATTACCCAGTGGCTCGCCATGGGTAGGTAACCAAATACCTTCTCGCCCTCTTTGATATCAGGATGACAAGACGCTTTGACAGTGGCAAAGCCCCAAACGGGTACTATGCCAAAGCCGTTTGGGTTAACACTATCGTCATTACTTTGTGGTGGAAAAAAGCCCCAGTAGCCCATTTTAAAACCCAATGCCGCGTAGGTGATGTTATTGGCAGAAAAGCCAAAACTATCGGTCGCTAGCAATACTTCGTCTTGCTGTAAATCGCTTACGTTAATATCGCAGTGAACAACTTTAGTGTTGGCAAGGTTCTGCTGATCTATCCAAATTTGCTGGCTTTGAACTGTAGTCATAATAGGTGCCCGACGGTCATAGAACTGGGTTGAAAGGCCCAGTTAAAAAACTTAGTTAAAAAAAGCTCAGTCAAAAAATGCTAAGCAGTTATAAACCTAGATTGACGCAGGGGAATAGCCATTACGACTTAATGTTTTAAATATATGCTTATAGAAGTGGTGTATACAGCCTGAAGCTACTCGCCGGTACTAAGCCAATCCATTTGATGGCCGGCTCGTCGCTTTTTATTTAGTATATCTTCAAGCAGTGGCGTAAGAATAAGCTCCATTGCCAGTGCTATTTTACCGCCCGGCACAACTAACGTATTGATACGTGACATAAATGAACCGTCAATCATTTGAAGCAAGTAAGGATAATCGACATTCTTCATTTCTCGTCTGAAGCGAACTACAACAAAGCTTTCATCTTGAGTGGGAATTTCCCTGGCGCTGAAAGGGTTCGAGGTATCAACGGTCGGTACGCGCTGGAAGTTAACGTGGGTGCGAGAAAACTGCGGCGTAATATAGTGGAAGTAATCGTCTAGTCCGCGAACGATACTGCTCATCACCGCTTCACGAGAGTGGCCGCGGTCAGTAGTGTCGCGCACAATTTTTTGAATCCACTCTAAATTTACAATCGGCACCATGCCAACCAGCAAATCTACGTGCTTTGCGACGTCATTTTCTTCAGTTTTAACACCGCCATGTAAACCTTCATAAAACAGCAAATCGGTGTTTTGAGGTAAATCTTGCCACGGTGTAAAGGTCCCCGGCATCTGGTTAAAAGGAACGGCTTCGTCAAAGGTGTGAAGGTATTGCCTAAACTGCCCCGTACCCGAACTACCATATTCTCTAAAAAGCGTTTCCAGCAGTTCAAAGTCGTTGGCTTTAGGACCAAAATAGCTGATATGTCTGCCTTGCTCTTGGGCTTTACGAATTTCTACTTCCATTTCTGGGCGAGTGAAACGATGGAAACTATCACCACCAACTACTGCAGCATTAACATTTAAGTTCCTGAAAATATGGCGAATAGCATTGGTCGTGGTAGTAGTACCCGCGCCAGAAGAACCTGTTATAGCAATAATAGGGTGTTTGACAGACATAGGAATTCTTTTTAGAAATGACGGGTACTAGTTATAAGCTGATGCGCGTCAAGAATCAAGGGGGTGACCAGGCACGCACTGTCTATTTACATCATGTGTTTTGGCGGGAGCCTGCGCGCAATCAACGATCGAGCTTATGATGATGCTGCAACAAACGCGTTATTAATTTTGCTTCTTCTTCATCTAAATCAAGTAACCTTCTTACGTGTTCTAAATGATGGATGTCATGCTCACTCAACTTTCCATCGTCTAACACACTTTGCACTGTATCTTTGAACCGATCACGTTTTAACTGCATTTGGGTGGTGTAGCTTGAAGATAAAATACCTGCTGGTAAGGCATAAAAGCATATGCCCATGATGGTTATTAGCCCACCAAATACCTTGCCTAACGCTGTAACGGGAACGGCATCGCCATAACCCACGGTAGTTAGCGTGACCAATGCCCACCATAAGGACGCTGGAATACTGCTGAAAACGTTGGGCTGCGCAGTGTGTTCAATATAGTAAATACACGTGGCGGCGATAACAGTGAAAAGCAGAAGTACGCTAATAGCAGCGATGAGGCTATGCGACTCGTTGCGCAATACGGTGATAAGGGTTTGCATTGAGCGGGAATAGCGACCAATTTTCAAAATTCGAAGTACTCTGAAAACCCGTAATATACGTAAATCAAATGCCACGAAAACGCTTAAGTAAAAAGGTAAGATCGCCATTAAATCCACCAGCGCCATAGGACTTTTTATATAAGCCCAACGCTTTTGCCATGCCGACGCTCCTTCTTGGTGAGTGCGGTTAGCTTGGGAGGTGTTGTTTGATTGGGAAGTGCCGTTAGATTGGGAAGTACGGGGAGGCGCCGATGCACTGCTGTAAACGCGAAGTATGTATTCAACAGTGAAAATAAGTACCGAAACGACCTCAATGATATGCAATTCATGCTGCCAAAGGGCGGGAATACCCGGTACGGTTTCTAGCATCATAGCCGCTACATTTACGATGATCAGCGCAATAAGCAATATATCAAACAACTTGCTACGTTTTTTGTATTCGTGGGCTTCGCTAGCGGGAGCAAGAATGTGATAGCACGCGTTTCGAAATGACATAGCTAAATTTACGATTTAAGAATTAACCTTGTTATATCAATAACAGAGATAAATTGGTAATGCTTCTGACAAAGAGAGGCGTTGCTGTGCAGCTTTTCAAACGCAGTAGGGCTCAAAACATGTTAGTTTAAACGTTAGGAAGGCAAACTGAGAGCGTATTCAATTGAAAAGTACTAAACCCCTAGTATCAGCATTCACCTCTACACTACTTGTCACTATGCTTGTCCCGGCAGCTCAGGCGAAGCCAGACACTGTTATGTTTACCGCGAATGCACCCGTTATAGATGGTGTAGCAAATGATGCTGCATGGAAAGAAGGTGATTGGCACGAAATGACCTCGCTGATGTGGGGCACCAATCCCGAACCCAGCGACTTTTCTGGTAGATATAAACTACGCTGGGATAAAAAGGCGTTGTACCTTTTAGCTGAAATAGAAGACGACCACCTCTCAGATACCTATGCCAACCCGCTTGAGCGATATTGGGATGATGATTGCCTAGAAATCTTTATTGATGCGGATGCCTCTGGTGGCGATCACTTTAATAACTATAATGCGTTCGCTTATCACCTAGCGCTAGACAACCAAGTTGTTGATATTGGTCCGAATGAAGCGGGTGAAGCCGTGCCGCAGCTGTATAACAATCATGTTGAAAACAAATGGCAGCGAGATATATCGGCGCCTCATAAGATTTATTGGGAAGCCGCTGTGCGTGTATTTGACGATAGTTATCAGCATGGAAAAGACAACTCACCACTAACCTTAAAAGAAGATACGGCTCTGGGCTTTATGCTAGCCTACTGTGATGCCGATGGCGGAGACAGAGAACACTTTTTAGGCTCTCATGAGATTACGCCCGTAAATGGCGATAAAAACCTGGGGTTTAAGAATGCGTCTGTGTTTGGGAAAGTGACTTTAGCGAAGTAGTGCAGACGTTAATCAAGGCATTTGAGCCTTAAAAAGGAGTTTGCGCGCCCCCTTCAGCCAGTGTATTGCTATAAGATAGACTTGATCCACTGGTTGTGGATGCTCACCTATTCAATTATCGAATTACCGATAGACAAAGCCGAAGATGGCTACTGTTCTTTAAACAGAATAACAAGGCCTTGGGGGACTTCGGTGGTTGATAAAACATACGTCATCGAGTTTTTATTGTTTAGTACATATGCCATCGCTTCTTCTTGAGAACGAAACTCTTTTGGTGGGGTTTTTCTTCCACTAAAGCGCATTTGCGCCCAATACCCCTGAATGCGGGATTCTGTAAGCGCAATAAACTTAGTGTTGAATATTGTCCTAGCGGTATTAGGTGGTCGCAATCCTACAGGCTCTATATCCCAGTCAGAAGAATTTCCCATAAAGATGTCTCGAATTTGCCATTTTTCAGTTGGAGCGTCTTGTGCTTCCAAGTTAGCAACAATGATGACTTCTTCGCACCTTGCGAATGAAGCAAACATGGCAAAGAGAATGGCAAACAATAGCGAGTGAATTTTCATTAAAACACCCACTCTAGTGCAAATTGGGTGAGTACCGCATTTCTATCAAAAGCCGGGTTTTTAATTTCTGAGTAAAACGAGTTCTGCCCCTCCTCACCACTTAACCAAGTCACCTCAGCTTTGGCAGACATATTGTGTCTAAAGTCCCAGCGAAGCCCTACTGAAAGTGAATCAAGGTCATAGCGCGGAAGACTATCGACTATTGCGTCATAGGCAAAAGACAATGAAGTGAGTTGTGGTGATTGTCCCTTCGGAATTTGATTTGTTGGAACATCATTGCTGCTATTTGCAGAAGCAATAGTAGTAAATATTTGAAACTCATCAAAGTGATACCCAAGAGTCAGGTAGTATGCATTAACTTCGGGAACACTGATTAAGTCTGATTCAATTTTAATAACTTCAGAGTAAACGAAATAATCGAGAGAGTCATATTGAAGGCTTGCTTGATACGCAACCGCGTCCGAGTCAAATCGGAAAACGTCTGCGTTTTCTGTGTACCCCGCAAGCTCTAAGAGTGTAGCAAAGTCTTGAAAGCCAGGGATGTCTGCGAAGAAGTCAGACGACACTATGGCTGAAGCCCGCGCGCGAAAGCCACCCTTTGATATGCCTAATATAAGACCCCGAATATCGTTTACTTCAATGGCTGTTTCTTCACCTGCACGGTCAAAAGTACCATCATAAGTACCGTAATAAGCTTCAACTTCTACATTTAATTTATTGAAGTGAATGCGATACGTTGCGCTAAGACCTTCATAGTTTGAAAATAAGAAACCGCCGTAAACCTGTTCGGGAGGCGTAATCCAAGGGTAAGCAAAACCCACGTCAAGTACGTCGCTATAGCGAAAAAATGGGGTTCTCAATTTGCCTAATTTAAAGCTCCAATTGGAGTTTGCGTTATACGTTAGATAAAGCCATTCAAGACCTGAATCTCTATCGTCATTAGAATGCCCAAGTAATTGGGCAGACAGTTTAAGTTTTTCACTAATGCTTAAGTCCGCTTGTAACGCGAATAAGGACTGTTCAGAAAAGCTAAAATCATTTGAATAGCCTTGGAATTCGGCTTCGCTCGTGTCTAGCTGTCCTCCAACAACCCTAGCAAAGCCACTAATACCTATTGAGTCAGAAAGTGTTTCGCTACTCTCTGCCGCACAGGTAAAGCTTGCTAGGCATATTGCCATTATGTAAAGGGTTTTCATTCACCATGAATTCTTTTGTACTTTGATTTCGTTCAAGTATAGACGGTCAAAGTAAAAAGTTGCGTCTTTTAAACCCGTTAAGTGATAATTTTGTAAGCGTTAAGTGAGAGTCTGGCGTGAGCGTTAGGTAAGAGAGTCAAAAAAATAGGCGATATAAAAAACGCGGCTTACGCCGCGTCTTTGATGTTTGTGTTATATGCGTCGCTTATTAAGCCTCAGCTTCACGTGCAATTGCACGGTGTGCAATGTCAGTACGATAGTAGACATCTTTAAACTGTATGGTCTTAAGTAGCTCATACGCTTTTTGCTGGGCTTCGGTAACGTTATTACCTAATGCGGTTGCGCAAAGCACGCGGCCACCTGCGGTAACAACATCACCGTCTTGAAGTGCGGTACCTGCGTGGAAAACCTTTCCTTCTAGCTTCGCGGCGTCTTCAAAACCAGTTATCACGTCGCCTTTATCATAGCTGCCTGGATAGCCGCCAGCGGCAAGCACAACACCTACCGATGCGCGCTCGTCAAACTCAATGGTTTTGCCCGCAAGCTCGCCTTTGCACGCTGCTTGGCAAAGTGGAACCAAATCAGATTTTAAGCGAAGCATAATAGGCTGGGTTTCTGGGTCGCCAAAGCGGCAGTTGTACTCAATGACCTTTGGTGTACCGTCGTCCATGATCATTAGGCCCGCATATAAAAAGCCCACGTAGTCGTTACCTTCAGCGGCCATGCCATCAACCGTCGGCATGATCACTTCCTGCATAATACGGTCGTGAATGTCTTGCGTAACGACCGGAGCAGGAGAATAAGCACCCATACCACCTGTGTTAGGCCCTTTATCGCCGTCAGCCGCACGTTTGTGGTCTTGGCTGGTGGCAAAAGGTAGTACGTTCTTACCGTCTACCATCACAATAAACGACGCTTCTTCACCGTCTAGAAACTCTTCAATAACTACGCGGCTGCCAGCTTCGCCAAAGGCATTGCCCGCTAGCATATCCCGAATAGCATCTTCAGCTTCTTCAAGGGTCATCGCAACGATAACACCTTTACCGGCAGCAAGACCGTCAGCTTTTACTACGATAGGCGCGCCTTTCTCGCGAACATAGGCAATAGCCGGGTCAATTTCGGTGAAGTTTTGATACTCAGCCGTAGGAATATTGTGACGAGCTAAAAAATCTTTGGTAAACGCTTTTGAGCCCTCAAGCTGCGCCGCAGCTTGAGTAGGACCAAATATCATTAAACCCGCGTTAGTGAACGCATCTACTACACCTGCAACTAGCGGCGCTTCTGGGCCTACAATAGTAAGCGCAACATCGTTACCTTGAGCAAAAGAAACTAAGCCTGCGATGTCGTTAACATCAATAGCTACGTTCTCAAGCTTAGGCTCTGTAGCGGTACCCGCATTACCAGGTGCTACAAATACTGTTGAAACATCAGAAGACTGCGCCGCTTTAAACGCTAGCGCGTGTTCGCGGCCACCGCCGCCAATTACAAGTACGTTCATTAACTGTTCCGTTTTGAGTGTTTAATATTATGATTTTGGTTTGGTGAATTTTAGCGTCATGCGATTGCTCTCGCCAATCGCCATGTACTTTTCACGATCTTGGTCGTCTAGCGCCAAGCGAGGAGGTAGCGTCCATACGCCTTTCGGGTGATCTGCGCTATCCATTGGGTTTGCGTTTACATCGCTACTTGCTTCAAGCACAAAACCCGCTTTTTCTGCGGCAGCTACAACGTAAGAACGCTTCATGTAGCCACTTTTCTTCATCGCTTCATCATCTGCACTTTCAGGTAGCTCATGTTCCACTACGCCCAGTACGCCGCCTGGCTTAAGAGCTTTAAAGAACGCGCCGAATGCATTGTCGATACCTTCGTCACCGTGACGCATGTACCAGTTGTGTACGTTGCGAAAGGTTAGGACCATATCAGCGCTGCCCGCTTCGCTAATATCTAGCGCTTTCATAGGGTCGAATGCAGTAAGTTCTGCACCTTCATACTTCATGCCCGGCTTCATGTTTTCTTTAAAGCCTTCTACCGACTTTTTGTAGTAGCCGCTGGTTTCATCGTCTACATAAAAGTGGGCGGCAACATATTTTCCGTCTTGTTTTACAACAGAATAAAGAATGTCGGCATACCAGCCGCCACCTGGCGAAATTTCAACGACGGTCATGTCTGGCTGCAAACCAAAAAAGCGTAGTGTTTGCTGAGGGTTGCGATACTCGTCGCGCACTTTGGCTTTATCAGAGCGGATATCGCTCATCACGGCGTCAGAAATAGCATCGGCACTGGCATAGGTTGCTGTTACACCTAGTGTTGCGGCTAACACAAGTTGGGCTAACTTTTTCATTCTTACTTCCTTTTTCTGTCGAGGGTAGGTAATTGTCTTTGCGGACTAGTAAAACATAACATTTATTAGTAACACTATTACTACAAATTACCACAGGTCAGATCAAGCCTATCAGCTAACCCCTATTTGCACTTACGCCTTAGCAGAATAATTCGCAACTTTGTCGCTTCGACAAGGTTTAACTACAACCAAGCATATGACCTTGAGTTTGCGTATTAAAAAGGGTTAAGGAAAAATAACAAACACACAGTAAAGCCACTAAGTGCCACTTTACTGCGTGTTTAACTTAGGTGTTGGTTTCCCTCACTAAGCCTGCACTAAAAGGTATAGCGTAGATACCTATTAGTGACGGAAGTGACGCATGCCCGTAAACACCATAGCAATGCCGTGTTCGTCAGCGGCATCAATCACTTCTTGGTCGCGCATAGAACCGCCAGGCTGAATTACTGCCTTAATGCCAGCTTCCGCTGCTGCATCAATGCCGTCACGGAATGGAAAGAAAGCATCAGACGCCATAACAGAACCAGCCACTTCAAGGTTCTCATCAGCTGCTTTAATGCCGGCAATTTTTGCAGAATAAACGCGACTCATTTGACCTGCGCCCACGCCTACCGTCATACCGTCTTTGCAGTAAACAATCGCGTTAGACTTCACGTATTTTGCTACCTTCCAGCAGAACATAAGGTCGCGCAGTTCTTCTTCGCTAGGCTTACGCTTAGTCACTACTTCAAGGTCTTCCATTTCAACCATGCCGAAGTCGCGCTCTTGTACTAATAAACCGCCGTTTACGCGTTTAAAGTCATAACCTTCTGTTAGCTGACCAGCCCAGTCGCCACACGCTAGAAGGCGCACGTTTTTCTTCGCACTTACGACTTCTTTCGCTTCATCGCTTACCGTTGGTGCAATAATGACTTCTACGAACTGACGGTCAACAATGGCTTGTGCCGTTTTCGCATCAAGCTCGCGGTTAAACGCGATAATGCCGCCAAATGCAGACGTAGGGTCAGTTTTAAATGCGCGATCGTAAGCACTTAGAATATCGTCACCAATAGCAACACCGCACGGGTTAGCGTGCTTAACGATTACACATGCTGGCTCTTCGAATTCTTTCACGCACTCTAGTGCCGCATCGGTATCAGCAATGTTGTTAAACGATAGCTCTTTACCTTGAAGCTGAGTAGCGGTAGCCACAGACGCTTCTTGAATATCGTTTTCTACATAGAAGGCCGCTTCTTGATGGCTATTTTCGCCATAGCGAAGG
This sequence comes from Alteromonas sp. PRIM-21, assembly GCF_027563165.1. Classification (NCBI taxonomy): domain Bacteria; kingdom Pseudomonadati; phylum Pseudomonadota; class Gammaproteobacteria; order Alteromonadales; family Alteromonadaceae; genus Alteromonas; species Alteromonas sp. PRIM-21. The sequence continues at coordinate 199,174 of NZ_JADOEK010000008.1, forward strand.
TCTTGCTTCTTAGTAAGCTGCATGTTGTAAGTACGCGGGAATTCGCTGCTATCTTCACAACAACCTGTTTCGCATGCAGCACTATCTAAACGGGCACCGAAATAGTTCGCAATCATGCCGTCGTATTCAGCTGTGTGTTCAAATGCTTTGATGGCTAGATCGAAGCGTGTGCTGTAAGACAAAGAGCCGTTATTGTCGTTCATCTCAGCAAGTACGCGCGCGTAGTCCGCCGCATTAACCACAATAGTCACATCTTTATGGTTTTTTGCAGCAGCGCGCACCATCGTTGGGCCACCGATATCAATATTTTCAATTGCATCTTCTAGCGTACAGTCTTCGTTTGCCACTGTTGCAGCGAACGGATATAGGTTTACTACCACAAGGTCGATAGGCGCAATGCTGTGTTCTTCCATCACTGCTTCATCGGTACCGCGACGACCAAGGATACCGCCATGAATTTTAGGGTGAAGAGTTTTAACACGACCTGCCATGATTTCTGGGTGACCTGTGTGATCAGAGACTTCTTTCACAGGTAAGCCAGCATCAGCAAGTAGTTTCGCGGTACCGCCCGTCGACAGAAGTTCTACGCCAGCGTTATGCAGCGCTGTCGCGAAATCGAGGATACCAGTTTTATCAGAGACACTAAGGAGAGCACGTTTAATAGGTTTTGGTGTTTGCATAAATTTTAAGTTTCTAATGTTGTAGTGTTGAAACAAAAAGAGCACCGTTTGGTGCTCTTTGGTGGGCAAAGCCCTTGGAATCTTAGTTCATGCCGTATTGCTTAAGCTTCTTGCGAAGTGTGCCACGGTTGATGCCCATCATGATGGCAGCGCGGGTTTGATTGCCGCGTGTGTAAGTCATGACTTCTTCTAGCAGCGGCGCTTCAACTTCAGCCAGTACCATTTCGTACAGGTTATCGATGTTTGCGTTATCCAATTGCTTAAGGTACTTGTTAACCGCTTGCTTTACAGAGTCACGCAGTGGCTTTTGAGCTTGCGTTTGTGAAGGCGTAGTTACTGTAGTAGTAAAAGGTGAAGTCACGTTTTGATCGAACATAATACTGTGTTGCTCTTAAGTTAGTCATCACTATGCTGCGGGAGAGATCTGTCGGGTCTCTCGTGTCTGCAGCGCTTGAAAATATGCATTTAGTGCATCGAGTTGCTCATTCGCGTCATCGATAGCGTTAAACGTTTTACGAAACTGACGATCCGTATCGTGCTCCGCGAGATACCAGCCCACGTGCTTACGGGCAATTCTTACACCGGCTATGTCGCCATAAAAGTCCTGCACATTAGCTACATGCTCGTGCAAAATCTCATATTGCTCTGACAGCGGCGGTGGTGCTAGGTTCTCGCCCGTTTCAAGATAATGTTGGATTTGTTTAAATATCCAAGGCTTACCTTGCGCGCCGCGACCTATCATTACGCCATCTGCACCGGTGTAATTCAGCACCTCTTGTGCTTTCTCTGGAGAAGTAATGTCACCATTTGCAATAACCGGAATTGAAATTGCCGCCTTTATTTGACGTATGGTGCTGTATTCAGCTTCTCCTTTATACATACAAGCTCGCGTTCTGCCATGAACAGCAAGCGACTGTATGCCGTTTTGCTCTGCAATGCGGGCAATGTCTACCCCATTGCGATTTTCTGGGTTCCAGCCGGTACGAATTTTCAGTGTCACGGGTACATCTACAGCATTAACTACTGCTTTAATAATCGCTTCCACTGTGTCTGGGTATTGAAGAAGCGCAGAACCTGCTAGCTTCTTATTGACCTTTTTAGCAGGACAACCCATGTTGATGTCGATGATTTGCGCACCGTTATCTACATTAAATTGTGCCGCTTGAGCCATAAGCTCAGGGTCAGCCCCAGCTATCTGTACAGAGCGAATGCCTTCTTCACCCTCATGATTCATACGCGCTTGTGATTTAGCTGTGTTCCACACCTTCGGATTACTCGAAAGCATTTCTGAAACAACAAGCCCTGCACCAAGGCGCTTACAAAGTTGGCGAAACGGTCTGTCTGTTACGCCAGCCATGGGGGCCAACATCAAATTGTTTTCTAACTCGTAAGGTCCAATTCGCATTGTAAAATGTATAGCTCGCCATCTAAAACTGCACAGAAAATATACACCCGGCTAAAACGGGGCGCTAAGTGTACGTGTTTTCGCAAGGCTTGAAAAGGCTAAAAATCACACAAAATTTCACTTCGTGGTCTTGACAGTGAAAAAAATCTGTCACATTAGTAAGCTAACGCCGATTTTTAGACTAAATATTGTACGAAAGTCTTACAGCCCCCGATTTGAAAGGGCTGTAATGTGAAAAAAATTAACAAATAATTAGATGCTGACGATTTTTATCGTATGAATTTTCGTCGCAATATTGGGGTGGTTTACCGTAAAGGTTCTAATTTGACTAGACGTTAAATTAACCGTCTAGTCAGTTTTTCAATCGCGCTTAGTGTTTTTTGCCCGACACTCGCGCCCATTCTCCGTCAATGGCGCTGGGTTCAAGCGTAATATCGCTCGCATAAGCATCTTCAATTCGAGTAACTTGTTCTGCCAGTATGCCAGAAAGCACTAATAAGCCGTCTTTTGTGCAATAATTAGTAATAACGCTCTGAAGTTCTAGTAATGGGCCTGACAATATATTTGCCATAACTACATCGGCTTCTAGTTCAGGTTGGTCTTCCGGTAGATACACATCTAGTCGGTCTTCAACGCCATTGCGGCGTGCGTTTTCTTTTGTGGCTTGCAGGGCCTGCGGGTCAATATCAATACCAATAACGCGCTTAGCACCTAGTTTTAATGCTGCCAGCGCTAAAATGCCTGAGCCACAGCCAAAATCGACCACAGTTTTATCTGTCATATCTATGCCGTCTAACCAACGTAGGCAAAGTGCAGTAGTAGGGTGCGTACCTGTGCCAAAAGCAAGGCCCGGGTCCAACATCACGTTAACGGCATCAGGGTCTGGAACATCACGCCAGCTAGGGCAAATCCACAAGCGCTCACCAAACTGCATAGGATGGAAGTTATCCATCCACTCCCGCTCCCAGTCTTTGTCTTCAAGCGGCTCTAGCTTGTATTTAAAGTCTGGGCCAAGCACTTTAGCTTTACCTAGGCGCTGCAGAATACTTTTCATATCCGCATCTGCTTCAAACAAACCCACTACTTGTGTGTCTGGCCACAGTAACACTTCACCCGGCTTGGGTTCGTACATTGGGGTGTCTTTCGCGTCGACATAGGTAACCGCTTGGGAGCCATTTGCAGTTAGCATGTCACCTATTGATTCCGCGTATTCAGAAGAAGTATTAATTCGAAGTTGTAGCCAAGCCATATTTATCGTTCGTTGGGACCTTTGAGAGTTATTGTACCTTTGCTTGGCGTTAAACAAAATGAAAGCAAGTGAAAAGCGGTAACAATAGGCACCATTTTCTGTGTCAGTGAGGCTTTAGTGCCTTAGTCTTTTGTCCACTAGTATGAATCAATAATGCGCTTATAGTAGTTATCAATGCGGTTCGATTGTATGGTTAACCGGAGTTTTATGCGTATTCTTATCCCTTTTTTGTGTGCTGTTGCCATTGCTTTGCCTACTAAAGCCCGTGAATTAGACGTGGTGGTTGGCTGGAATAAGCCTCCCTATGTTATTTCACAAGAACACAGCGGTTTTGAAATTGACCTGGTAAGAGCCATATTAGCGGAAATGGGGCATACGCTTTCGCCCATCTATGTTCCATTTGGGCGTACTGCTCGGCTTCTAAAAGATAGTACTGTGGATATAGGTCTTACACAAAGCGCTGCGCACGATGTAGATGATTCTGTCCTATCCGACCCATACATTATTTATCAAAATGTCGTTGTGACAAAAACGCAAAATAACTTTGTTATCAGCGAAGTCAGTAATCTCAAAGGAAAGCGTGTCATTGGGTTTCAAACTGCGCAGTCGGTATTAGGTGAAGAGTTCAAGCAAGCATTATCGCTAGAGCCAATGTATATGGAAATGGCAAGGCAAGACCGTCAAGTCGATATGCTCATGCTCGACCACGTGGACGCGATTGTTTTAGATAGAAATATTTTTAACTACTTCAGGTCGAAAAACAGCGCCTATGACAAAGAGGAAACCGTATTCCACGAGTTGTTTCCTATCTCAATATATCGCGCGGCTATACCTAACCCAAAGCTGAGAGCAGAGTTTAATGCAACCCTTCATCGCTTTATTGCAGATGGTCGGTATCAATTACTGCTCGATGAATATCAGCTTGATAATCTGCTTCACAAACTGCCAAAGGCGCCCACCAAACTGTAAATGCGTATTTTATCGTGTAGACAGTGAACCATTTTTGATTCAACGTATATCAAACGTAGCAATACGTTTATGTCCGTCACTTTTTACCTCATCGTAGATAAGGCCCGATGATACAAAGGTCATGGCATAAGAACGTTCTCATAAAAACAATGCGTTAAGGAAAGCTCTATGTTGAAACAGTGGTATTTACTGGCTGTAACCTTGCTGTGTACCGCCTGCGTGTCGCAATCGCACTATGAAGATAGCGATAATGAAAGGTGGCTAGATGAGCCAGCATACCTGCAGGCTCAAGCTATTGCTCAAGGCGATATTACATCGGCAGAGCTTGTGAGCGGGTATTTAGCTCGTATTGGTGAGTTGGATAAAAAGACAAATAGTGTCTTAGCGCTAAACCCCAATGCCTTAGCTGAAGCTAAATCAATCGATAAACAATTTGCCAGTGGAGCTGAATTAGGCCCGTTAGCCGGTATTCCAGTATTGCTAAAGGACAATATTGAAAGCGCAGAAATGCCCACAACAGCAGGTTCTATGGCGCTAATCAATAACGACACCGGGCGAGACGCCCCCATTGTTGCGAAGCTAAAAGCAGCGGGCGCGATTATTTTAGGTAAAACAAATTTGTCTGAATGGGCAAATTTTCGTTCTGAATCATCGATAAGCGGTTGGAGCGCAGTAGGTGGCTTAACTCGAAACCCTCACATATTATCAAGAAGCGCATGCGGTTCGTCGTCTGGCTCGGGCGCAGCGATGTCGCTTCGATTAGCGTCACTTGCCGTAGGTACTGAAACCAATGGCTCTATAATCTGCCCAGCATCTATTAACGGTGTAGTCGGCTTTAAACCAACCGTTGGTTTACTTTCAAGAACGCACATTGTACCTATTTCCTTTAGCCAAGATACGGCTGGACCAATGACCTCAAACGTTCAAGACGCATGGCTAATGACTGCTGTAATGGCTGGCGAAGATGCAAGCGATAGTGCTACTGAAAATACAGCGTCTCATCAACCTAACATGCCTTCATCGAAAATGCTGGCAACAGATTTAAAAGGCAAACGCATTGGCGTTGTCAGGTATCGTCAAGGTGATAACCCTCATGTACTGGACGTCTACGAAAACGCACTAAATCAATTAAAAGCATCGGGAGCTACTCTGGTGAATATTAGTGATTTTTCTCAGCCTGACTCCTTCTGGGCCGACTCTTACAATGTTTTACTCAGCGAATTCCATCACAGCATCAACGAATATTTGTCGGGGTCGCCAGCAGAGATCCCTGTAAGAAATCTATCTGAGCTTATTGCTTTTAACAACCAAACCGAGCGAGAGCTAGCGTTATTCAACCAAGATATTTTTGAAAAGTCGCTAGACGCGGCGCCTATTGATAGAGAAGCATATCAAAGCGCCCTTCGCCTTATTCAAGATACAGCGGGCAAAAACGGTATTGACGCATTGCTAGCAAAACACAACGTAGATGTATTGGTTGCGCCTTCAAACAGCCCTTCATTTTTAATCGACGGTGTGTATGGTGACCATTCGCCGGCTGGTTTCATTGGTATAGGCTATTTAGCCGCTGTTGCCGGCTATCCACATCTCACAGTACCCGCGGGTGAAGTGAAAGGTCTTCCAGTAGGCATTAGCTTTATCGGTGCTAAGTGGAAAGATGAAGATGTGCTAAAGATAGGTAAAGTCTTTGAAGCTAAACATGGCTTTTTCATTAAGCCAGGTCTTTTACCTACACGTTTTGATGACCCCAGCTTAAAAGGCATTCAAAATGGACTAAATGAGAGCCGCTAGATAAAAGCACGTGGATTGAATGTGAAGTTTGTTAAGCAGTATTGAAACTAAAAAGCCCCCGATAATTATCGGGGGCTTTTGCTATTCATGTATGCTATTTATGTAGCTGCGAGTGATTATTTAGCCTGGCTTTTTAACCCAAGCGCTACACCAGCCATCAGCGTTAACCAGCTTATTAGGGAAAATGTTACAAGGGCGATATTGTTCGCCATCGGCACCCTGCACGTACATGCAGTTTGCACATTTTGCACCTTCAACGGTTGAAGACGGTGTGTAGTTTAATGCTTTCGCAGTTGGGTCATCAGCACTCAATTGTTCTTGAGCTTGTGCACGTAACGCTACACCACCTAATGTAAGACCGATAACTGTAGAGCCAGACAGTTTTAAAAAGTCACGGCGATTTACAGATTTCATAACATTCTCCTTAAGAGATAGAAACGATAATGATTCTTTTTTATTCAGTACCTTAAACGCAAAAACCTGCCCAAAGAGGCAGGTTTTGTGTAATGTTTAAATACTATCTCTTTTTGAAAAAAGATCGAACGAAATGTCTTATTTTCACTTGATCTAGATTAAATAAACTTCAGAGTAATAATACCCGATTGTAATTATAAGACCCATCTATCAGCTACAAGTTCATTTTTTAGCTAGGGGGACTCCGGGTTTGGCGTAGGCAAATTGTGCAACACGCGTAGTGCTATGATAGCTATCTAAACCAGAAATGCAGGCAGTGTTTGCTTTTTCTATATCGGCGTATCCGTCTGCATCAATAATGCTCTCTGGCATATAAAGCTCTTGGATTTCTCCAATAACCATTTCGGTTTCGTTAAGCAGTTTTAAATGTTGCGCCACCTTTAAGCCCATCTTGATTTCGCTTCCTTTAACAAACGGTGCACTAAATGACTCGCTAAACTGCGGCGTTAAACCCACTGCTTCAAATTCGCTCTCATCTGGAGCGTAGCGAGCAGACGTTTGGTGCGCTTTGTCTACCCAATCAGTCGACACGTGATTTAGCGTGTAAAAGCCCTGTTGCTTTATATTGCTAAGGGTATCTCGTACCACAGTGTGTGGGCGCATTATCATGCCTATAAGTGGCGGGTTAGCACCCACATGAACGATAGAGCTAACAATAGCTAAATTGTTGGTGTTTCCGTTTGTGGTACCCACTAACGTAGCCGACTTAAAGCCAGACAAGCTATTGACTAGATTAGCTCGGTATCGCTGTGCAAGCGCATCTATATCGCTGCGTGTAAACTGCTTAGTCATTTTCTCGTTCTGCCTCAATTTGAATGTCGTCACCATGCTGATAAGTGGTCAACTCTATGGGTTGGCAGCACACCTGACAGTCGAGTACTTGGACTTGACCCACATCGTTAACCTCATCTATCTCAACGTCGTTAGGCGCCATACAGTAAGGGCAGGAGAAGCCCATGGAACGTGTTAAGCTCATATTTTATTGCCTTGTTAATCACGAATAGTGTTTATTACGTAATGCTAAGACGAGTGGATTTTCTTTAGCAAAATACCCCGTTGTTTATGAAAAGAACGCGCTGAGGCAATCGCAATAGCCATTATTAAATGAAAGGCTTAATAATTAGCCCGAATAAACAGCAGCAAGGTGAATGAATAGAGGTGATGGTGTGGCAAATAAAGTAGGTAACTGCCCGTGTTGTAATAGAGAAACGCGCCTTACTTATCACCACCTTATCCCGAAAAAAATGCACCGACGCACCTATTTCAAAAAGCACTTTAGCAAAGCCGAACTGCAAGACGGTATCTATATTTGTAGGCAGTGCCATAGCGGCATACATCGCTTTTATGATGAGATGACATTGGCCAAGCACTATTTCAATTTACAACGTTTACTAGATGACGAACAGCTTTCAACGTTCTTTCAGTGGGTGTCTAAACAGAGAGTTCGTGTTTAATAAATGGCTTGGTCTAATACCGGCCAGTAGACTTTAAATACATTCGATATGGATTTAATTTGATTAACTTGGCTGTATAAATATACACTATTGGTGTTTTCATAGCCAAAGATACCTCATGCGAAAAGATTTACCGCCACGTTATTACCTCACACATTTTCACGAGTTCCTTAAGTTCTTTGAAGGTGCGAACAGCATGCTTTTGAGTGATGAGGCAGCTGATTTTGTCGAGCGCTTTAACGCATTAGACGATGACAAAAAATGCATTGTGGTGCGCGCTGCAAATCGCAAGTATGCGGTTATTGACAGAACCCAGTTTAACTACGGCGAAATAACCGAGCCGCAAGCACAAATAGATTGGCTCATTGATAGCGGGTGGTTTGGCGACCTTTCGAACGCATCGCTTAATGATATCGCCGGCGTTCTAACCAAAGATGCGTTGTTGGCGCTTCTTGCTGAATACGGCAGTACGCAGGGGCTGGCGTCTCTCACTAAGCCTAAACTCGTGACGTTACTTAATGAACATATCGGTGCTAGAGGCTGGCCAGAGAGCTTTTCGCTAAATAACTATTTGGTGTGTTTGTTTGATAATGCGCTTCGCTATTTGCTGTTTATCTATTTCGGTAATACCAAAAGCCGTCTGAATCAGTTTTCTATGCGCGATCTCGGTGTAATGAGAACCCGCTCCGATTCGGTAACCGATACTGCACGCTTTGAAAGTAAAAGTGATGCGCAAGCCGCTTGGTTTTACGCCAACCACTATAGCCAGCTAGCCTTTTATAACAATGATATGTTACTTGCCTTAGCGGAAAGTGATTTCCCTGCTACAGAAGGTGTGTCAGCCAGTTTCTATCGCGACCAGTTGCTTTATGCACTTGGGCTTAAAGTGTTGGCTTTTGATAGGGCCAAAGGGTTAGACATTTTAAAACTAGCGCAAAGCGATAAAGCAAAAGAAAAGTGGCTTAGAGAGAGCTATAAAGACGGTCAAGAAGATGACGTCAAACAAGCTCTTGAGGGCATTATTGATAACCCTCAATCTGATACGCTATTAGCGTTTGCCGAAGATTTTTATGCCCGTAAATACCATAAAAAGCGTACCAGTACCGTTACCGATATGCTGCGAAATGCAAGCAGGTCGTTAGATATTGATGTAAGCCAAAATCAGCAGGTAGAACGCGGCGTATTGGCCCATTATGCAAGGCAAGGCGTAGAAGGCTGGCGCACAGAAAACCGTTTGTGGCGAAGTTTATTCGGTCTTACTTTTTGGAAGCAACTTTACGAAGAAGATACGCTGGTTACTGAGTTCGATCGCAGGCCATTATCGCTTAAGCAAAATAACTTTTACGCCAAGTTTGAGCAAAGTATTGAAGCACTGCTGCTTGCCCTTGATAGCAAAGAGAAGCTGCGCTTTCACATTCATAAAATGGCCACAATGCACTATGGCAAAGTGAACAGCCTGTTTATGTGGTCAAGCCATTTGCTTACGCCTTTAGAGGCTCTGATTGAACACGGTTCGCTCGACAGTATCTATGCTTTACTTCGCATGATGTGTAAAGATTTTGAAAGCCTGCGAGATGGTTTCCCCGACATTATGGTGTTTGACGGCGCGCTTCGCTTTGAGGAAATTAAAGCGCCGGGCGATCAGCTTCGTCGAAACCAATTGGTTTCCATTCAGCGTTTGCAGCAAGCCGGTTTTGACGTTGCTGTGACGACAGTCAATTGGGTGCGGGACCCAGCCCAACCCTATGTGGTTGTGGATATTGAGACTACCGGTGGAAACAACAGTTATAACCGCATCACCGAAATAGGCATGGTTAAACTAGTCGGCGGCGAAGAGGTAGACAGATTTCAAACCTTATTGAATCCGCAGCGCAGAATCCCTAGCAATATAACCCGTCTTACCGGGATTTCGGATGACATGGTGGCAGACGCGCCGCTTTTTGCTGAAGTTGCAGAACAGGTGGCGCGCTTTACTGAAGACGCTGTGTTTGTTGCCCATAATGTTAACTTTGACTATGGCTTCATTAAACAAGAGTTTGCGCGACTAGAGCAGAATTTCAGGCGACCAAAAATGTGCACTGTTCGCGAAATGCGCCGTACTTATCCCGGGTTGCCTTCGTACTCCTTGGCTAACCTAACTAAGCACTTCCATATCGAAATGGAGCAGCACCACCGCGCGTTAAGTGATGCCAAGGCTGCTGCCGAGTTGTTAAAGCTAGCGTTTGAGAAAGATGATGAATTAACGAGTCTGTCAGCGAATTAATAACGTTGTTATTAAACTTTTTAGCATACGGGCACTGAACAAAATGCGCGTAAACTCAGTATTGAGTTGAGTTATAACGTGCATATTGAGATGTAAAACATGGCATTAACTGAAGAACAAGAATCACGAGTTATTGAAATGGCGTGGGAAGATCGCACGCCGTTTGAAGCAATTGAACGTTTATACGGGCTGCCGGAAAAAGACGTGATAAAGCTTATGCGTAAAAACCTTAAACAAAAAACCTTTAAAAACTGGCGTGAGCGCGTGTCGGGTAGAAAAACTAAACACGCGAGCTTGCGCCCAGAAGGAGTGGATAGAGGTTACTGCCCATCTCAGTATAAATACAAGAGTGCCAACAAATAGCGATTTATTTTTACTTTCGAGAACTTTGTGCTTTTTAAAAAATGTAATGCTGTGACTATTTCTTAGGTGCAGAGATAGTCGTAATGGGTAGAAGAAACGCGGTTAGCTCTTGGCGCAAGGGCGTTGGGAAGACAACCGTGTTTTCTGATTGCAGAATGCTCTTCGCATGGTGAACCTGACGTAAAAGGTTTTGGTAGGTTTCATCATTTTGCTGCAGTGCTTCAACCTTGCTCATCATAAGTTCTATAAACTCGGCGGTGGATAAATCGTCGTTCTGCCTTATTTCAAAAGCAAGTGCTTTAAGAACATAAGCCTCCCACTCTTTCCTGTAACTCTCTTTTAAGCGTTCAGGGTATATCGCCAAATCTGCAATATCTTGTGCTAAGTCTACAATATCAAGTGGAGCATCGAATAAGACCCGAAATGCAAGAAGCACTTCGTCAGAAAGTCGAGAAATGGGAAGCTTTTCTTTGAACTGAGCGTAGCGGCTTGGCACAAGAACACCTTTTTATTGCGGGTAAAACTTTTCGTTTTTTAGTAATGGACCTAATAATCCTAACTAAATTAACTCGCTTGATTTTAGTAAAACCAATAACTCGATGAAAGTGGGCTAGGTTAAAAATACGTAATCTATAATAATTGAACGTATTGGGAGACCAGCCCGTAACCTATTATGCACTGTTAAAGTGTGTACGCGTTCTTGCTGTTTGGCCCATCGTTTGATGGGCCTTTTTTATTTGGCTTAGCCGTTCTCGTGATATCAGTTGTGTTAAGGCGCTGAAGAGCGTCGGACACTCAACTCTCAAAGGAAAGCTTTACGCCGGCCAGTAACCGACTCACGCTATCTACAACATCCGCTCTAACAAACCATTCCACATCATGCTTTTCAGATAATACGCCGCTAAATTCCAGCGAGCCACCGTGACCTGTTCCCAAGAAGTCTTCAATTAGTTCAGCGCGTTCGCCAAAGACGCTGTTTATATAGGAATAGTATGCGAAATATTCTATAGGATATGACGTGTTGAACGCACTGGCTGCAAATTCGCCGCTAGTTCCCACAACGATTTTCGCGGCACTTTCATCAATACGCTGCACCAATTCAATAAACGCAGTATCTTCATCGTTTACTCGAAACCGATATTCTGCACGGGCAAATGTACCGCCGAGCATTTTTTCAAAACTGGCCTCATAACTGTGGCGTTGCCCCATTTTTGCTGAGTACTCTATTTCGAAATATCCATCTTCTCCGCCAATGTTAAAGGCCTCAGATGCTTCTGCGTTAGCAAGTTGGCCAACAACCAATTCAATGGCGGTGTCGTTTGCTAATTGTCTAACGTGACGTACCCCGGTTATCCAACCGTCTTTTGATAAGCCTGTGGAAGAAACACGCCCCTTGTAAGTTGGAATAATACCTAGCTCGGTTTTGCCGTAATCGTTTTCGTGCCTTAAATAAAGTCGCCTTGCATAGAGATAATCGGTGTTATCACTGCCCAACGTATTATGACTTGATGAGAAGTCATCGCCCGTAACAACAAAGCTGTTTAGCGACCATGCAGAATTTAGCGCCACCGATGGGTAATAGCGCAGTCGATATTGCTCTCTGCTAGGTCGATTAGAACGTTCATCGTATCGAACTTGAATGTCTAGCTTCTGTGAGAAGGAAGGCGATATTGGCTCTGCGAGAGCGTCAGTTCCAGTAACAATGATGAGTGGTAAAACAAGAAAAACCGGTTTTCGCACTTATTAAACCCTACGCGGCATGACTAATTAGTTTATACATTAAATCTAATTAATTGGCGCAAATAAATTGCAATGTAATGGGTAAAAGGCAAAAAAAAAGCCGGCAGGGATGCCGGCAATAAGTGGAGTGGGACTCCAATAAGGGTAAACACACAACAGTATTAAAACTCAGGGAGATGTCTTAAAACTTGTATGCAGTATAGAGCCAGTTTTTAAATAGGAAAATCGTTAAAAATTGATTGTGGTAATCGGAAAATTAGAATGTACTGAATAGCGAATAGCGAATAGCGAAGAAAGAAAATTGGGCTACACGAAAGACACTGTGTAGCCCAAAGGGGGATTAGGCTAAGCCTAGCTTCTTCTCTAGGTAGTGGATGTTGGTTCCACCCGCGAAGAAGTTTTCATCAGCCATAATGGAGCGCTGAAGAGGGATGTTCGTTTTAATTCCTTCAACCACAATCTCTTCAAGGGCATGGCGCATACGAGCAATCGCTTCGTCGCGGCTTTCACCATAGGTGATAAGCTTACCAATCATTGAATCGTAGAAAGGTGGCACGTGGTAGCCCGCGTAGATATGCGACTCCCAACGAATACCCAAACCGCCCGGCGCATGGAACATATCGATAGGACCAGGGCTAGGAATAAAGGTTTGTGGATCTTCTGCGTTAATTCGACATTCAATAGCGTGGCCACGTATTTGAATTTGCGACTGATCAATTGACAGTGGCTGACCTGCGGCAATGCGAAGTTGCTCTTTAATTAGGTCAACGCCAGTAATCATTTCAGATACTGGGTGCTCTACCTGAATACGGGTATTCATTTCAATGAAATAGAACTCGCCGTTTTCATATAGGAACTCGAACGTACCTGCGCCGCGATAACCAATTTCGATACAGGCTCTACGGCAGCGATCGCCAATTTTTGCACGCATTTGCTCAGAAATACCCGGCGCCGGGGCTTCTTCAACCACTTTTTGGTGGCGACGTTGCATTGAACAGTCACGCTCACCTAGGTGGATGGCGTTGCCTTGTCCATCGGCTAATACCTGAATTTCTACGTGACGCGGGTTTTCAAGGAATTTTTCCATGTAAACCGTTGCGTTACCAAAGGCTGCGCCAGCTTCCGCTTGCGTGGTCTCAATGGCTTTTACTAGTTCACTTTCGCTGCGAACTACGCGCATACCACGACCACCACCGCCGCCAGCGGCTTTAACAATGATTGGGTAACCAATGCGCTTTGCAATCGCTTTGTTGCGTTCAGCGTCGTCGGTTAGCGGGCCGTCTGAACCAGGTACACAAGGAACGCCCGCTTTTTTCATAGCGTTAATAGCAGAAACCTTGTCACCCATCAGGTTAATAGTTTCAGCTTTAGGACCAATGAAAATAAAGCCGCTCTTTTCTACCGCTTCAGCGAAGTCTGCGTTTTCCGCTAGGAAACCGTAGCCAGGGTGAATAGCGATTGAATTTGTGACCTCTGCCGCAGCGATAATGCGCGGTATATTAAGGTAGCTTTCGGTTGCCGATGCTTTACCAATACAAATTGATTCATCAGCTAGCAACACGTGCTTCAAGTTTTTATCCGCAGTCGAGTGCACAGCTACGGTTTTGATGCCCAGTTCTTTACAGGCTCTCAAAATACGTAGGGCAATCTCGCCTCGGTTAGCAATAAGTACTTTATCTAGCATAGGTAAGCACTCGCTTATTCAATGATGAACATTGGCTGGTCGAATTCTACAGGGTCTTGGTTTTCAACCAAGATTGCCTTAACCACACCTGCTTTGTCTGCTTCGATTTGGTTCATCATCTTCATCGCTTCAACGATACAAAGCGTATCGCCAACTTTTACTTGCTGACCAACTTCTGCAAATGGTTTTGCCGTTGGTGAAGATGCACGGTAGAACGTACCTACCATTGGAGACTTAACAACGTGACCGTCTGGCTGAGCTGGCTCTGCAGCAGGCGCTTCTGACGCTGTTGTTGCAGCGGCAGCTGGCGCAGGGGCCATTTGCGGTGCAGCAGGTGCTGCAAAGCTGTAGTTCATTGGCGCTTGAACACCTGTTGGACCACGGTGGATGCGTACAGACTCTTCGCCTTCAGTGATCTCTAGCTCGGCAATGCCAGATTCTTCCACTAGTTCGATGAGTTTTTTAATCTTTCTAATATCCATGTTCTGTCTCTGCTCTATTTTGGCGATTTCGGTAAATTGATTGCCGCAGTCAGCGCGAGCGAATAGCCCATGGCACCAAGGCCAACAATGACGCCAGCTGCAACATCAGAAAAATAAGAATGATGACGAAAAGGTTCACGGGCGTGAACGTTCGACAAATGCACTTCAATAAACGGGATATTGACACTTAACAATGCATCGCGAAGGGCGACACTAGTGTGCGTGAAAGCAGCAGGATTAATGATAATGGCATCAACATTACCCATCGCAGCGTGTACGCGTTCAATTAGCTCAAACTCGGCGTTCGACTGAAAATGCGTTAGGTTCACGTTGCTCGACGCAGCCTGCGCCTGCAAATCATCTACGATGTCTTGCAAGGTTTGCGTGCCGTATTTGTCGGGTTCTCTTTTGCCTAACATATTTAGGTTAGGACCGTTTAATAACAAAATATTCATCTAGTTTGCTGCTATCTTCGGGAAAATGTCACTGTTATTGCCATTTCAACAAACTTTTGTGACAGTTGCACGAAAAAAAGCCAATTTATTTGCTCGTTTATTGTGTTAACTGATGATTATAGTGATAGATAAAGATTTAGCAGCAAAATACTGGTCTAATCAGGTGTTTTCGGTGCAAAGTTTACTGAGTGGTTTGCTCGGTTGGTGTGTGTAAAACCGCAGCATGCTGCGCTCTCAGAAGGCGGTGCCTCGCACCGCTCGTCATATTAGAAGAGGAAAGGTCTCGAATCGAAGCGCCTTAGTCCAAGCGACCACTTTGAGCATCATTAACCTCAGATCCATTGTTTAGCCACTGGTTAACATGACTGGCAAAGGCCTCTGCTTTCATAAACCCAGTCACACGCGCTTTGGTTAGCTCATCGCCGTTTGCGTCAAAGAACAAGATAGTGGGTAGACCCAGCACAGTGAAGGTGTCAAAAATCTCTTGGCGCTCTGGCGTATTATCGGTAAGGTCCATTTGCATCCATACCGTATTACTAAGCGCAGATACCACCTGCTCATCTGGGAATGTGTATTTTTCAAATTCCTTACAGGCAACGCACCAGTCGGCGTACAAGTCGACCATCACGGTTTTTCCCTGTGCGTTAGCCGCCGCTATTTTATTGCGCAGGTCTTCCAAGTCTCTAGCAACAACAAAGTCTGGGTGCCCTGCGTGAACACCATCAGCGTGTTCGCCCCAAAGCCCAGTATTTAGCCCTGCCTGATAAGTAAGGCCAGCACTTCCCATAATGCCTATTGCCACCACAACAGCACGTACAAGCTTCATCAGTGAGTTCTTACTTGCGCGGTTCAGTGCCCAGTAATAACCGAATAAACCAAAGCCTAACAAACCCCACAAGAAGCCAGTGGCAGGGCTATTGTATAAACGCTCTATAAACACAATGGCTACCGCAAGCATCATGAAGCCAAAGGTAACTTTAACCACATTCATCCAGTTACCCGCCTTAGGTAGCAGCTTACCGCCTGTCATCCCGAACAGAATAAGTGGAACGCCCATGCCTATACTAAGCAAGTAAAGGGAAATGAAGCCTAAGGTCATATCGCCAGTTTGGGCGATAAATAACAATATGCCGGTTAGCGGCGCAGTAGTGCAGGGCGATGCGATAAGACCTGACAAAACACCCATCACAAACACACCTGCAAAACTACCAGGGGTTTGGTTGTTACTCATGTGAGTGAGCTTTTCTTGATACTTCGCTGGCAGCTGAATTTCATAACCACCAAACAGGGCGATGGCTAGCGCCACAAATAGCACAATGAATACGCCCAACACCACAGGGTGTTGCAGCGCTGCCTGAAACTGAGCGCCGGCTACGGCGACCACCAATCCAAGTAGCGAGTAGGTAATCGCCATACCTTGAACGTAAACAAAGGTTAACCAGAATGAATGCGAGGCAGTTTTCGGTTTGCCTTGCCCAATTACAATGCCCGACACGATGGGGTACATAGGGAATACGCAAGGTGTAAAAGCTAAGCCAACGCCTAACGCAAAAAACAAGGCTAGAGTTAGAGCAAGGTTATCTTTATCGATAAGCTGTTGGGCTAAATCAAACTGCTCGCTTTGCGAAGAAGCCAATGTGTTGCTTGATACTGCATCCGCACCGGTATTGCCCGCTGTAACACTACCTACTTCGTTCAAGTACACGACTTTCCCCGTAGGTGGGTAGCAAAGCCCAGCGTCAGCGCAGCCCTGATAGCGAATTTTAACTACGCCGTCACTGAGTGCTGATTCGATAGGCAGAGTAATAGATACGCCGTTGTAAAATACTTCAGACTCGCCGAAAAACTCATCTTCGATCATTACGCCGGTTGGGTACACAGGCTCTCCGACTTCAGCTTCTTTAGTCACAAACTTGAATTGTTTTAGGTACAGATAATAGCCATCGGCAATATCGAAGCTTAAGGTAAGCACGTCGTCTTTTTGATTGAAATCGAACGCAAATGCTTGGTCTACATCCAAAAACTGAGGCTCATCCGCAAAAGGGTCGTCAAAGGCATTGGGCTCCTGTGCATAGGCGAACGTGCTTAATAGCGACATTAAACAAAACGCTGAAAGAACATAAGCTGTAAAGCGATGGAACAGCGAAGCTGATGTAGTGCCGGATGAAAAAGGAGGTAAAGTCATAAAGTTACGGTTCATTATATCCATTTTGCGTTGTCGTTATTTTTATTGGAAAAACGTTTTTAACTAGCGCTTTAGCGTGGTTTGCAACCACTGACCGTAGGCGCTGCTAGCCTCGGCGTTAAGTTCTAACCATTCGGGGACATCGTACGGATGTAGTTCACTTACTCTATCGAAGGCCTGTAAAACGTGTTGTGTGTTCGTTTTAATAAGCAGTTGGCATTCTGCGTCGGTTTCTACCTTCCCCTGCCACTCATAAACGGACTCTATACCCTTGATTATGTTGACGCAGGCGGCAAGCTTTTCTTCAACAAGCGTGCTGGCAATTAACTGCGCTGTCTTTTCATCGGGCGTGGTGCACAATACAAGCTTAATTGTCATGAACTTTTCCTACTTTATTTCGCGCCTGTTACTTTGCTAATGGGTCGATATGTAATTGACCTGAAAAGTCGCACTATTCTTTCATAGCTACAGTATATCACGGTCGTTATCGGTCGCTTTAAGTGGCTATTTAAGCGAAAGGGTGGGCACCTTTTCTTGTTATTACGTACAAAGACCTTATAACAGGTTATGAATACATGAAAGAGGAAGCATTTTGCGGGTTTTATTTATACTGTTTGCCCTATTACCTATTTTAGAAATTGCGTTGCTTATTAATGTAGGCAGCGTAATTGGTGGCTGGAATACCGTTGGCTTGGTAATTCTTTCTGCCTTTATTGGTGCTTATTTTGTTAAGCGAGAAGGCGTGAGTACGCTGCAGACGGCACAAGAGAAAATGCAGCGAAATGAAGTGCCAGGAAAAGAGCTGGTTGAAGGATTAATGCTAGTGGTTGCGGGCATTTTACTTGTTACGCCAGGCTTTATTACTGACATCTTCGGCTTCCTTTTAGCAATGCCGGGCTCTCGTCATTTCTTTGCTGCACAGGTGAGTAAGCATATGAAAATGCGCGTTGTTGCTCCGGGCATGGGGCCTGGTATGGGTCCGGGAGCTTCAGGTTTCGGGCAAGGTCAGTCGCCGTTTGGGCAAAGCCCTTTCAACGAGCGTTCACGCTCACACAACAACGATGGTGATGTATTTGAAGGTGAGTACTCGGATCGCACCACCAATGACCCAGATAAGCGCTTGAAGTAACTAGTTTCAACACGCCCTCCCTCAGGTTATGAACGCCGTTTACCGCGATAAACGGCGTTTACTTGCCCAATAAAAAGAAGTATTTAGAGAAAAAACCAAATTTTTTACATTTTTTTGCTTAAAAACCCTTGAAGTTATCAGGGTACTACCCCATCTATCCGTGCAGAAACGATTTTCACTGCTCAGCAATGAGCAACCCAGGCACACAACATTCAGACAATCTGAATGTTGGTAATCACATAAACTTGAATAGTGGAATTTTCAGGAGACTTGAAAATGGCAATTCGTCCTTTACACGACCGCGTAATCCTTAAGCGCGCAGAGCAAGAAAGCAAATCTGCAGGCGGTATCGTTCTGACTGGTTCTGCAGCAGAAAAATCTACACGCGGCGAAGTAATCGCAGTAGGTAACGGTCGCATTCTTGAGAACGGCGAAGTTAAAGCGCTAGACGTTAAAGTTGGCGACACCGTTATTTTCAACGACGGTTACGGCGTTAAAACAGAAAAGCTGGATGGTGAAGAAGTACTAATCCTAAGCGAAAGCGACATTCTAGCGATTGTTGAGTAATTACAACTAACGTTAAAACGAATTTTAGAGGAATTTAATCATGGCAGCTAAAGAAGTACGTTTTGGTGATGACGCTCGCAGCAAAATGCTAAAAGGCGTAAACACACTAGCTAACGCAGTTAAAGTAACACTAGGTCCAAAAGGCCGTAACGTTGTTCTAGACAAGTCTTTCGGTGCACCTACTATCACTAAAGATGGTGTATCTGTAGCGAAAGAAATCGAGCTTGAAGACAAGTTCGAGAACATGGGCGCGCAGATGGTAAAAGAAGTTGCGTCTAAAGCGAACGACGAAGCAGGTGACGGTACTACTACTGCTACTGTACTTGCTCAAGCAATCGTATCTGAAGGCCTTAAGAGTGTTGCAGCGGGTATGAACCCAATGGACCTTAAGCGCGGTATCGACAAAGCGGTTGTTTCAGCAGTTGAAGAGCTTAAAGCCCTTTCTACTGACTGTGCAGACAGCAAGTCTATCGCACAAGTAGGTACTATCTCTGCAAACTCTGATGCAGAAGTTGGTGACATCATTGCTCAAGCAATGGAAAAAGTAGGTAAAGAAGGTGTAATCACTGTAGAAGAAGGTCAAGCACTTCAAAACGAACTAGACGTTGTTGAAGGTATGCAGTTTGACCGCGGTTACCTATCTCCATACTTCATCAACAACCAAGAAAACGGTACTGTTGAACTAGACAACCCGTTCATTCTATTGGTTGATAAGAAGATTTCTAACATCCGCGAACTACTTCCTACCCTTGAAGGCGTAGCGAAAGCTGGTAAGCCGCTTATGATCATCGCTGAAGATGTTGAAGGCGAAGCGCTTGCTACTCTAGTAGTAAACAACATGCGCGGTATCGTTAAAGTTGCAGCGGTTAAAGCACCTGGTTTTGGTGACCGTCGTAAAGCAATGCTTCAAGATATCGCTATCCTAACTGGCGGTACTGTAATCTCTGAAGAGATTGGTCTAGACCTTGAAAAAGTACAGCTTGAAGACCTAGGTACTGCTAAGCGTGTAGTTATCAACAAAGACAACACAACAGTTGTTGACGGTAACGGCGACGAAGAAGCGATTGAAGGCCGTTGTGCTCAAATCAAAGGTCAAATTGAAGAGTCTACTTCTGACTACGACAAAGAGAAGCTTCAAGAGCGTCTAGCTAAGCTTTCTGGCGGTGTTGCAGTAATTAAAGTTGGTGCAGCGACTGAAGTTGAAATGAAAGAGAAGAAAGATCGCGTAGAAGATGCACTACACGCAACGCGCGCAGCGGTTGAAGAAGGCGTAGTACCTGGTGGTGGTGTAGCACTAGTTCGCGCAGCAGCTAAACTTGCTGAGCTAACGGGCGACAACGACGACCAAACTGTAGGTGTTAAGCTTGCACTACGTGCAATGGAAGCGCCTCTACGTCAAATCTCTATCAACTCAGGTGCAGAAGCATCAGTAGTTGTTAACGAAGTGAAGAACGGCGACGGTAACTACGGTTACAACGCAGGAAACGACACTTACGGCGACATGCTAGAGATGGGTATTCTTGACCCAACTAAAGTAACGCGCTCTGCACTACAGTTCGCATCTTCAATTGCTTCACTAATGATCACTACTGAAGCAATGGTAGCTGAACTACCTAAAGAAGAAGCAGCAGCTCCTGCAATGCCTGACATGGGCGGCATGGGCGGTATGGGCGGCATGATGTAATCACCCCTCCCGCTTTCCAGGTCCTTATAAATCAAGGGCTTACAAGCCTTCCGAAACTAACTGTGGTACGTTCTGTATCACAGTTAGTTTCACAATATTTCCTTAATCTCCTTTCACATTATTTTATCAGCTTCTCAATAGCTACCCTTAAATTTCCCTCTGTAAAATAAGCTCTTTAAGTGTCTCTACGATCTTGTAATGGGTCGGGTATGCCTATGGTCTGGTCACTCACAAAGTCTCATCGAAAGAGTGGTGCTAGTTCAGATAGTAGATAGTTTGGAAAAGAAGCATTTGGAGCAATAGATGAGTTGGTTATAAATCATGCTATTTCTTCGGTAGATATGATGTTGGCGGACTTGGCCAAAGGTGAAATTGGGGCAGGGAAAGGCTCAATGGGTTCTAAAGCACATAAACACTTGAAAGATACCATCGATACTTTAAATAAGAATTCAGTATTCAGAAATTTGAATTTGAGAGTTGAAGGATAGATATTTAGGATTCCGAATAAAGATATTGATTTTCAAAACCAGAGGAAAAAAGGCTCGCTTGGATTGGACGTAGTAATATATCGAGGAAGTACTAAGGTTTTGGCTTTTGATCTGAAAACTGGAAGGGGTTGGAGCAAGAATAGCGTTAATAAAAGACGCTCTCGATTTGGCGGAATTGACGTTGTTGAAATCTTTGTAAATAAAAAATGAGAATTGAATGGCTAAAGTATCGGAAGTTAAAAAAATTGCAAAGGATAAATTTAAGCCAACTATTGAAGAATATGGGTTCAAATTTTTCGGCAATGGTCTTACAGCTTACAGAAAGAAAAACGACATTTATCAATTTATAACGCTAAATGTATGGAATGCGGGCAACCGATTAAGGTCAAGTATCGGCTGTTGGGTTCCAGAAATGCAACCTGACTATGATATGAATCAGTTTCCCAAATCACTTCTTCCTAGCTGCAGTGGAGGTGGGTTAACCGATGAAGGCGTTTCACACGGTACTCCTGTAAGTGATAGCCAGGACATAAGTAAAGTTGAGTTAGTTGAAGAAGCCTTAGAGCAGCAGTTAAAACTTATCGAATCATTTGCCTTACCGTTTTTTGAAGAGATAAGTAGTAGGGAGCTATTAGCAAAGTATGATGAAAAATGGTTCAAGGATAGCTTCGAATCTATGTTGGAGCATGAGGGGTCAAAACATTTTAACACTTATGAAGAGTTTCAAAGTGCAATTTTAGGGCGAACTTAAACTTTGACGTAGCAGAGTTTTAACACGTCGGTTTGGCTATACCTTACTTGGTCCACACCTTTATCACGTTTTGGTCCAAAGCAGGTTCTTGGTTGGTCCAAAAGGGTGGGATTTTCCATATGGATAATCCCTGTTTTTGGACCACTGTGGGCTAATCGTCTTTGACACGATGATTATTGCCTTGTAGACAGTAACCGGGCGTATCAGCAGGTGATTGCAGGGTTAGCCGATGACGGCAGTGTTAATAAGGCTTTCACCTTTGGTAACGACCTCATCAGTCAAACCGACCTAAGTACAAGCGATACAAGCTACTTCCACTATGATGGGCAGAGGAATACGAGAAACCTGACACAAGCGGACTGAGTGATAGCTACACCTTTGATGCCTTTGGTACATTGCTCAATACGGATGGTATAACAGATAATGACTATTTGTACTCGGGCGAACAGTTTGATGCACAGCTGGATAATTACTACCTAAGAGCGAGATATTACGACCAGAATGTGGGTCGGTTTACGCAGATGGATGAGTGGATGGGCAAAGCTTGTACGCCTATTACATTAAACAAATATGTGTATGCTAATGCTGATCCAATTCAGTACACAGACCCAACAGGATTTTATAGCATGGCTGATCTCCAAGCATCTATGAATGTCCGTCAGGTTTTGAGTACAAATTCAAGAGGGGTGCAAACTGTAGGCTTTAGCTATACCAAAATCAAAGGTAAAAAGAGTGTAACTAAAGCTATTACCTGTCAGGTTGGTGTAGCCTATGTTAAGCGAGAATACTCAAGAGATAGAGTTCACGGCCATCACCCAATAAATAAGAATTTAGGTGGTGCAGATAACCAGTCTCTCATTTATTTACCAGCAAACACTCACCGCATGTTCCATTTTGTTTTACATCATTTATTGCTAGACGAACCCGCATTTAGGAATATGGGCAATTGGACAAAGAAACAAAATTGGAACGTTATTAGTCAATCACCAGCAGGTCGAAAAGCACTTTACAAAGCAATTCTAAAAGCCTCGGGAATGGTTGATAGTTACTGCGGATTGAAAAGAAAACCAACTAGTTTGACAAATTTCGTTAAGAAAAATAGAAAACACTTTGTAGGTAATTATTAATGAGTGAAGGAAATATCTATTTAGCTCAATGTATTGAAGAAGATGATGTTTTTAAACTGAAGCTAAAAAAGCCATTTGAATGCACTGTTGAAGGGAAAACTATTGAAGAGGCAAAGGTCGAATTAGCGCTTGAGATAGCATATAGGATTGGTGATGGGGAAGCTTTAATTGAAGTGTTCCCTCCACTTCAAAGCAAAAGCGAAGTTGGATTAACATGCTTAGTCGCTGCATCATACAATGATAGTGTCAATGCTCTAAATAGCGCATATTTGTTTGATGATGGTGTTTGTGAAAAGTGTGGATTTGGAAAAGGGAAAAGGAACTCAGAGGTTTTGCTTGAAGTTGATCAAAAGCCTTTGGGGTTGGTTTGCGGTGTAGTCAAGACCTACCCCAATATTATGATTTATTCAGAAGGTTTTGTTGAACAGCTTAAACCTTCAGAACTCAAAACAATGGCTTTAATACCGGTATTGTATAACGGCAATGAGTGCGGGTACTTTGAGGCAATTCCGCAAAAAGTTATACCACAAATAGGCCATATTGGAGCTTCTTATCCTGAAGCTTTTCAGCAAAGCTGGAAATGCGGTAAATGTGATAGGAAGAAATTTGTTGTGGACAGCAAAGAGTTTGATTTTGGTACTATTTTCATAGGATCAGATTCTCTGAATTCGACAATACCTTCGATTATATTTATTGATGAAGGCTTTTCGGTTTGCATGGCTTTTACAGTCGAGCGCTGGAAGGAATTTGTAAATGGCGGAAAAAAAAGGGGCGTTACATCTAACTCAGTTATAGTCGTGTTTCCGGACTTTCAAGAGATCCCTGAACTTTCAGAACCTGACATTTTTGAATGGATCTGAAACTGAGTTTATTCAATTAGTTTATTGGGCTGCCTTTATATATTGATGCAAGTGACCACAAAGGAGCCTAATGGTCACATGAATAAATACGCTAAGCTTGGTCCAAACCGTTGTCCTTTTCTGGTCCACACGTTTATCACCTTGTGGTCCAAAGCAGGTTCCGCGTTGGTCCAGAATGGTGGGATTTTCCAGTTGGATAATCCCTGTTTTTGGACCACTGTGGGCTAATCGTCTTTGACACGATGATTATTGCCTTGTAGACAGTAACCGGGCGTATCAGCAGGTGATTGCGGAGTTAGCCGACGACAACAGCGTAGCCAACGCTTATACCTTTGGTAACGACCTCATCAGTCAAACCGACCTAAGCACAAGCAATACGAGCTACTTCCACTATGATGGGCAAGGGAATACGCGAAACCTGTCAGACACAAATGGGTTGAGTGATAGCTACATCTTTGATGCCTTTGGTACATTGCTCAACACCAGTGGCAGCACAGACAATGACTATTTGTACTCGGGTGAGCAGTTTGATGCGGAATTAGATAACTATTACCTAAGAGCGAGATACTACGACCAAAGTGTGGGTCGGTTTACACAGATGGATACTTGGATGGGGCGTCCAAAAAGCCCGATTACACTTAATAAATATATTTATGCTGATGCTGAGCCATTAAACAAAGTCGACCCAGCAGGGAATTTCAGTATAGCGTCGACAATGAGAACAGTTGATATAGCGGCTACATTAGCAACTCGAGCAAATGCCGCAGTTGAAGTTTTTAGTTTAGCTACAGATAGCGGTGATAAGGTTACACCTTTAGAAATTGGGTCTGGAATCTTGTTGGGAATGCTACCTGCAGCATCTGCATTAAAAGTGATGCGGCTTTCGAATAAACGCAAGCAAGTTCATGGAAATAGTAAAAATAGTAATAAACGCCAACACCTATATAGAATTGACGATGTAAGAGATTTTGATATCTACAAATATGGTATTAGTGGTGGTGTGTTAAAGAAAAATGGTTCGTCAAAAAGAGCAAATTCTCAAGCCAATAAACTCAATAATAAGGTTAAGGCTAAAAGATATCTCCCAGTTGTGATGTTTAATAACCTACCAAATAGATTGGCCGCATTAGCTGCTGAGAAAGCTCTAGTTTGTGCATACAACAAAGCTAATGGTCGAAACCCTGAAGGCAATAAACGTCCAACTTGTAATTAAGGTAATACTGTGAACAAGTACTTACGTGAAATTGAAATACATTTGTCTAATCATTTTGGTAGGGAGGCTGCATTCCAATTTGCTATGGATGCAAAAGAATTGTCTGACTATATATATAAAACTTTCAAAACAAATGTAACTGGCAACTTTGGGAAAATTATAATTAAGCTTTGCTCAAAAGAAGTTTTGGAAAAATGGAGCTCACCAAAATACATAGATGATGAGATGAGCGGAGTCTTAATAGTCGAAATCCCCTTTGAATATGATAATTATGCATCTGCTTCCAATGAAAATAAAAAAGCTATAGTTTCAAGAATTATGCAGGAGGAAGTTGCTGGTCTGCCTGAGAACAGCAGTATTGATTTAGAAAAAGCCCTTGAATATCTGAAAAATGCACTGACTGAGACTGGCTATAAATTAAAAAACTAGTTGGCTTTTCAAACAGTGGCCTCCCACCATAGTCAATGGAGCGTTATCGATAGCAGAGGATAAATTGGTAGACTTTGAGCAGGTGTACTAGGGCGAACAGTTTGATGCAGAGCTGGATAATTACTACCTCAGAGCCAGATATTACAACCAGAATGTGGGTCGGTTTACGCAGATGGATACGTATCAGGGAAGAATGGTCGAGCCGCTTACCCTGCATAAGTACATGTATACTCATGCTGATCCGATTAATAATATTGATCCAAGCGGTAATATTTCATTAGCTGGTTTTGCCGTAAGTACAAATATTAATAAGATTCTTGCTGCCACTGTTGTTACTACTATTGGCGCGAGCTTGTATGATTCTATAGCGCTTGATAATGACCCGCTTCGAATACCGGCATTTAAAGAAAGGACTTATGCCGATGTTCAGTTAGGTAAATATCAAGTTCGTAGATGTGCGAGAGCAGGTGGTAAAAACTGTAAGTCTAATATTCCTTTACTTATTTACGGGAATAATTATGGTGAGGCATCAAAACACATGTTTGATGCGCAAATGGCTGGTATGACCCCGTTATTAAATAGAGTAAGCAGACAACGGTGGTCATATAGTACTAAACCAGAATGTAGAGGTCGCACAGGGGGAATATCTGGTAACGATTGTGACGAGTATCCATTTGCTTCTACCCGAGAAGGCGGGCCAGTTAATTATGCTGCTGGCAAAGTTTCTTTACGTCCAGTTTTTAGTGGTCATAATCAAGCCGCAGGTAGGAAATTGGGAGGGTTTTATAGCCACTGTAGAGTGAAAAAAGGTGACCCTATTAAAGGTGTGTTTGGTGTTGCAGTTAATATGTCTTCTCCAAAAACGGTAATGATATGTCCAAAAGAATGAAGTTAGTTAATCTTACATTTATAACTTATTGTTTTTTAATAATTGGGTGTACTGAGATTAATATGAATAAAAATAATGAGAAATTAGTAGTAACTTTTACTGATTACTCAAATGAACTTACAAGTATCATAGGCAGTAAATCGTGTCTCAATGATGGGGCTTCAAAAGAAGATATTGGTTTTCTTACAGAAGCTCTCGATATTGAAAGTGATTCACAAATAATAGATCTTTACTCAATTGCTAATGGGCAAGTAGAGTCTGATCAATGCTTACCTTATTTAATAGATGGCTATTATTTACTAAGTATTAATAGAGCAATTGAAGAGTATCGTATGCTGCTAGAAGTTGCTTCAAATGAACCAGATATTCCTGAATGGCATAAAATGCATTTACCATTTGCATCTGACTATGCTGGAAACTATTTAGTTATCGATTTAACAACCACCAAAGAGGTAAATGACTTTACCGTTTTTGGATATGAAGTAGAGGATGACAATAGAGCCTTAGGTAAAAGCTTGTCGGAGTTTTTTAAGAGTCAGACCCTTATTTTGCGAAACGGGAATTACTATTTAGAAGATAATATGTTGTTTGCGAAATAGAGGTTTTTTAAACTATTTTGATGGCTAGACAGGTTCTTTGAATATTGCGTGGTCCAATCCGTTGTCACTTTCTGGTCCACACGTTTATCACGTTCTAGTCCAAAATAGGTTCCGCGTTGGTCCAAAAGGGCGGGATTTTCCAAGTGGATAATCCCTGATTCTGGACCACGGTGGGCTAATTGTGTGTGACACGATGATTATTGCCTTGTAGACAGTAACCGGGCGTATCAGTAGGTGATAGCGGAGCTAGCTGACGACAACAGTGTAGCCAAGGCTTATACCTTTGGTAACGACCTCATCAGTCAAACCGACCTAAGCACAAGCAATACCAGTTACTTCCACTATGATGGGCAAGGGAATACGCGAAACCTGTCAGACACAAATGGGTTGAGTGATAGTTACACCTTTGATGCCTTTGGTACATTGCTCAATACGGATGGTATAACAGATAATGACTATTTGTACTCGGGCGAACAGTTTGATGCACAGCTGGATAATTACTACCTAAGAGCGAGATATTACGACCAGAATGTGGGTCGGTTTACGCAG
>NZ_JADOEK010000045.1:0-494 GCF_027563165.1 Alteromonas sp. PRIM-21
GTTAGCCGCTACTTGTAAATCCAGCCTTTCACTTCTCTTTTTTAGTGGTAATATCAAATCATACCCAATGGGAGTTATTTTATGTCTGATGCATTGAAAGTGATGCTTGAAAATATCGAGCAACTCAGTACTAAAGAGAAAGCACTTGCTGCCCACTGTCTTTTAACGGCTATGGATACCAAGATTGATAGCGATGTGGAATCCGAGTGGGTAAAACTTGCGGAATCTCGCAGCGCAGAGCTAGAATCTGGTGCGGTAAAAAGCATTAGCTGGGAAGAGATAGAAAAGGATCTTAATTAAAAGATGTTGCCTGTTTCCTTTCACCCGGAGGTTAAAAGGGAAATAAAAGAGTCGTTTGATTGGTATCAAGAACAGTCATTGGGTTTGGGTCACGAATTTACTCAAGAACTCAAAGAAGCCATCGATTCAGTTAGCTCTTTGCCATCGGCATGGACAAAAATGGGGCAAACTCATCGGCGCTTTGTCTTAAGCAG
>NZ_JADOEK010000009.1:0-218299 GCF_027563165.1 Alteromonas sp. PRIM-21
GATAGGGCATTCATGGCTGTTTGGTCTCGGTGATGTTTGGCGATTGATCTGATCACCAAACGTCATGAATGTTCCTATCTTTTTTTATCTCACTGATATCGTTCTATTATTTGTGGGGATACCTCAGACTCTGACCCCATATTTTGGGTGCTAAACGCTGTAGAAATGTACTCTGACCCCAAAATTTATTTGAGGTTGCGGAGGCCTTGGGTGAGGAGGCGATCTAGCGCATTGGCAAAGTTTTGTTTATCGCGCTGGGAGAAGGCTTTTGGGCCGCCTGTGTGTTCGCCGCTTGAACGCATGGTGTCCATGAAATCTCGCATGCCTAAAATTTGCTTGATAGACGACTTGTCGTATTCCTCACCACGGTTGTTTAATGCAAGGGCATTTTTTGCCAGTACATCAGCGGCCAATGGAATATCATTGGTAATGACTAGGTCACCGGCTTCACACTTCTCTACTATATAGTCGTCAGCAGCATCAAAGCCTGAAGGTACCTGCGTTAAGGTGATATGTTTGTCTGGCGGAACAGACATAAAATGGTTAGCCACCAAAGACAAAGGCAGCTTAGTACGTCTGGCTGCCTTAAAAAGAATGTCTTTGATCACTGCAGGGCACGCGTCGGCGTCAACCCATATATGCATGGTCGTATCTCGTAATTGAAACTAATTACGCTAGCATACCACCATCTACTACTACTGTCGTGCCTGTGGTGTAGCTTGAAGCGTCTGATACTAAGTACAATACTGTCCCCGCCATTTCATCTGGATCAGCTACGCGGCCCAGCGGAATAACTTTCAGGGCGTGTTTCAAGATTTGCTCGTTGGTTGTTAACGCTGAGGCAAATTTAGTGTCAGTCAAACCTGGCAGTAATGCGTTTACGCGAATGTTTAAGCTACCGCACTCTTTTGCGAACGACTTAGTCATGCTGATAACGGCCGCTTTGGTAATAGAGTAGATACCCTGCATGTCGCCCGGCGTTACGCCATTAACTGAAGCGGTATTGAGTATAACGCCACCGCCCTGCTCTTTCATCATTTTGCCTGCTTCAATCGACATGAAAAAGTAGCCACGAATGTTCACATCTACAGTTTTGTTATAAGCGCCTAAATCAGTATCTAAAATATGACCAAAATAAGGGTTTGCCGCCGCATTATTTACCAAAATATCCAGCTTACCGAAATCACGTTTGATTACATTAAAGGCTTCGGTAATTTGCTCCATTTCACCTACGTGACACGCCAGCGCTGTCGCTTTACCACCGGCATCGCGAATTGAAGAAGCAACCGCTTCACAGCCGTCAATTTTGCGGCTTGATACAATAACGTGGGCGCCATACTGTGCCAGCAACCGAGCAATAGATTCGCCGATACCGCGACTAGCACCTGTAACCAGTGCAACTTTTCCTGTTAAATCAAATAGGTTGTTCATTAAACATTCCTTCTCTTGCCGTTTTTACGCAAACTACGTATCTCAGTGTCCTATCTACGATAGCTGCATTTGTCGTGTAATAAGTCTTTTAAAGGCGTTAAAAATTCGCTCCCCTAAAAGCTTATCGTTTTATCTTCATCACACTTGGCGCTTATGCCAACATACCGCCGTCAAGTACCACAGACTGCCCCGTCATAAATGACGATTCATCGCTACACAGCCATGCAATAGCATTTGCAATTTCTTCAGGCTTACCCAAGCGTTTCATTGGGTTGGCTGCAATTAACCCTTTCTGACCACGTTCATCTAGTTTAGATAACACGCCTTGAACCATAGGCGTATCCACAAAACTCGGACATACCGCATTAATACGAATGTTCGCTCGCGCGTATTCCACCGCCGCCGATTTAGTTAGCCCTATTACCCCGTGTTTTGACGCACTATAAGCACTTATCATTGGCGCTGAACGTAACCCTGCTACAGAGGCTATATTGATTATGTGACCGCCACCAGTCGTGGTCATGTGCTTCAGCGCGTTTTTCATGCAGTACCAAACGCCAGCTAAGTTGACTTGAATGTTTTTCATAAACATAGCATCGTCAACTTCGGTAAGTGGCGCAGGAAAATGATCGATGCCCGCGTTATTGATGATCACATCTATTTTTTCAAGATGAGAAAGCGCTGTTTCAAACATAGCTTTGACCTGAGCAGGCTCGGTAACATCCACAGTCACTGCATAGGCTTTGCCGCCAGCAGCAATGATTTCTTCAGCCAATGCTTTTGCGTTATCTTCATTTAAATCGGCAATACCCACTATTGCGCCACGCGCACTCAATACACGAGCCGATGCAGCACCAATACCTGACCCTCCACCAGTAATAAGAATATGTTTGCCTTCAACATTTGCAGCTACATTCATTAGCCGTACTCCAGTTAAATTTATGTGCGCTGCATCGTCTTCTGCAATGTCTTATGCGCACATAGTAGTGTTATGTATTTAGAAATAGCTTGCCTTTACATTGTTGCAAGATGCTTCTCGTGACGTCAGTACTTCTATATCGCGACTTACCAACGGTAATTCCCAATTTAAGAAATATTCTGCTGCGGCAAGCTTTCCTTCGTAGAAGTCAACATCCTGATCGCCTGCACCATTACTTAACGCTTGCTCGGCAACGTTAGCTTGGCGCAGCCAAATCCAACTCACTACACAGCTTGAAAATATGTTTAAGAAGCAGCTTGCGTTGGTTAGCAACACAGACTGTTTATCAGAGCGTAGGTCTGCTGCCGCTTGTTGTATAAGTGCGCCAAGCTGGTCCAAATAAGGTTTTAGTTTTGCCGCCAGCGCCTGTGCTCTCGGCGTTTCTGCACGCTTCATATCGCGGGTGACAAGAGAAAGTAACACTTGAAGGCCTTTTCCGTCGTGCTGCCATAGCTTTCTTCCTAGCAGGTCTAACGCCTGAATACCGTTCGTCCCCTCGTGAATTGGATTTAGGCGGTTATCGCGCCAACACTGCTCAACCGGGTATTCTCGGGTGTAGCCAGCGCCGCCTAGAATCTGAATAGCCAAGTCGTTAGCTTTAGGGCCAAACTCTGACGGCCACGCCTTAAATACAGGGGTTAAGAGATCAAGAAGCTGAGAAAGCTCGGTACGTTTTTCACTGTCGGTTTCGGTTTCCATCTCATCAATGAGCATGCTGCCGTATAAGCAAAGGGACATACCGCCCTCACAATACGCTTTCTGCGCTAGCAGCATACGGCGAACGTCGCCGTGATTAATAATGGGCGTTGGATCATCTTCAGGTGCTAAATTTGGCGCTGCGCGCCCTTGTGTACGGTCTTTTGCGTACTCCAATGAATATCGATAGCCGCGATACCCAATCATTGCAGCACCGTAACCCACGCCAATGCGAGCTTCGTTCATCATCATGAACATATAGCGCAAACCTTGATGAGGTTCACCTATAAGGTAGCCATGACAATCGCCATTTTCACCAAACGTTAGTGCCGTTGAAGTGGTGCCTCGATAACCCATTTTATGTATAAGGCCGGCAAGAGTTACATCGTTGCGTACATCTGGGTTGCCGTCTGCATCTAGACGGTACTTAGGTACAGCAAATAGTGAAATGCCCTTAACACCTGCAGGACCGCCAGGAATTTTTGCTAATACCAAATGAACAATGTTATCGGAAAGCTCATGTTCACCGCCTGAGATATAAATTTTACTACCTTTGATACGGTACGTACCATCGTCTTGAGGCTTCGCAGAGGTGCGAATATCGGCAAGGGACGAACCCGCATGAGGCTCGGTAAGCGCCATCGTTCCGGTAAAATCGCCTGCCAGCATTTTTGGTAAAAATGCGTCTTTGATATCGTCTGAGGCAAAGTGTTTGATTACATTGGCGGCAGCCGCTGTTAAAAAGGGATAAGCAGTAGACGACGGGTTTGCCGCTAAAAAATACCCAGCACAGGCATTCATCACGGTGACGGGTAGCTGCATGCCACCATCTTCAAAATCGAAGTGACCCGCAATAAAGCCTGATTCCCTATACGTATCGAAGGCAACTTTCACTTCGTCGATCATCGACACTTTAGTGCCATCAAAGGTAGGCTCGTTTTTGTCGGCCACATCGTTGTGAGGAAGAAACAACTCTTCCGCCATTTTTTCTGCCATATCTATGACGGCGTTAAAGGTTTCGACATTGTGTTCTTCAAAGCGTGTCTTTTCGCACAGTGCTGCTGTATTCAATACCTCGTACAGCTGAAATTGCATTTCACGGCGGGGAATAAGTTGATCGGCCATGTTGTCCTGTCCTCTACGAATATTTGTTAACGCATTGTGTCATATTCGTTATCATGCCATTATTGTCATTTATGACACAATAATGGCTAATACCGCCATTAATCACTGTATTTTATTTTTCTTTATAAATTTAATTATTTTTATGAATAGCGCTAAGTTCACTGTTACCGTCCTTGGTTTCGACCAAGCCTTGGCGTCTGCCATTACAGGCGCACTTGATGTATTTGCTTTTGCTGGTATCAGTTGGCAGCGAATTCACAACCTGCCCACTGCACCACAATTTAAAGTGCAGCTGGCGAGTCATCACGGGCAATCTATTCTGTGCTCTAACCAAGTTGTGCTACAGCCCAATATTGCTATTGAAGATGTATCTCACACCGATGTTTTGCTTATTCCAACTATCGGTGGCGATATTGATGAGGTACTGAATGATACACAGCCGCTACTGGTTCATATAAAGCGCCTTCAAAAAATGGGAGCGGATATAGCAGCTAATTGCACGGGTAATTTTTTATTAGCGCAGACAGGTTTACTGAACAATAAAACCGCAACGACTCACTGGGGTTATGCGGATAAATTCGAAAACATGTTTCCAAGTGTAAATCTGCAGCCAGAAAAAATGGTGACAGAGGATGACACCGTCTATTGCGCGGGCGGCGGTATGGCATGGATTGATCTATCGATACTTTTGATAGAGCGCTACTGTGGTCACCAAATTGCCAGCGATACCGCAAAGTCTCATGTGTTAGATGTGTCGAGAACAAGCCAAACAGTGTATGCCAGCAGTCGCCAACGGCGCTTTCACACCGACCAAGATATTAAAGCGGTTCAGTCTTTTCTGGAAAGAAATCTACAGAACAAATGTAAGTTAAGCGACTTGGCACACCAACATAATATGACTGAGCGCACGCTTATTCGCCGCTTCAAGAACGCGTGCGACACCACGCCGGGCCAGTATTTACAGTCACTGCGTATTGAACACGCAAGGAAACTCCTCGAAACGTCCAGTATGTCGCTTGAGAGTTTGATAAGTGCGGTAGGATACGAAGACCTCAGTTCTTTCACTCGCCTTTTTAAAAAAACGACAGGGTTGTCGCCTTCTCAGTATCGTGCGAAATTTAAACGAAATTAATAAATTACCGAACATCGCTATATAAAGCGCACCATAAAGTATCTCTGTTTGCTTTAACATGTTTCAAACCTGTGCAATGACGCGCTTCAAGTATATGCAACCAAACTAATATTGTGCATTTATAGTGAAAATCCGCGTTCTGTTGCACAAATTTGAAGTTTTTGTGTCAAAGTTTGTGTAAAATACAGCGCCAAGCATGAATCAATTATTTTTGTGCTAAAAACACTACAAAAGTATAATTTTAAAATCATCTTGGTGGAAACATGAGAACACACAAAATCGCCACGCTAGCGTTAGCCGTTAGTGCTGCGTTCAGCTCTTCAGTTCTTGCACAAGAGGCCGCATCGACAGAAAAAAAAGAAGCCTCACTTGAACAAATTACCGTTACCGCACAAAAGCGTACCCAGTCTATTCAGGAAGTCCCTATTTCTGTTGCGACATTAAGCGGTGAAAAATTCGAAAGCCTATTCTCAGGCGGTGAAGATATTCTTGCTTTAGCAGTTCGCGTTCCAGGCCTTTACGCCGAGTCTTCAAACGGTCGTGTTGCACCACGCTTCTACATTCGCGGTTTAGGTAATACCGATTTTGACCTAGCTGCATCACAGCCTGTTTCTATTATCATGGATGAAGTGGTAATGGAGAACGTGGTACTGAAAAGCTTCCCGCTTTTCGACGTACAGCAAGTTGAGGTACTTCGCGGCCCACAAGGCACACTATTTGGTCGTAACACCACAGCCGGTATTATTAAATTTGACACCGTTAAGCCTACACAAGATGTAGAAGGTTACGCGAAAGCTGGTTTCGGTTCATACGGTACTATGAATTTTGAAGGCGCCATTAGCGGCGGCCTAACTGACGACCTTTCTGCGCGTTTATCATTGCTATCCCAAGAACGCGATGACTACATTGATAATGCCTTCACCGGCGAAAACGATGCAATCGGTGGCTACGACGAAAAAGCCTATCGTCTACAGCTTCTTTGGGAGCCATCTGCTGACTTTTCTGCATTGCTAAACGTACACGGCCGCGAGCTTGAAGGCACAGCGTCTATCTTCCGCGCTAACGTGTTTACTAAAGGCAGCAATGAGCTTAACGAAAACTACGATCGTGAAACCGTATACTACGACGGCGATCTACAAGGCGACGGTATTGATAACAACCCACAAGAGTACGACGGTTTTGGTGCTTCACTTAAACTAGAGTACGACATGGATGAGGTTACATTTACCTCAATCTCAGCAATTGAGACTGCTGAAGGTTCGAGCCTAGGTGACGTAGATGGTGGCTTTAACCGCGCAGATGGCACTTCAGGTCCAGGGTTTATTCCTTTTTCTGCGGTTACGCAAGATAACCTAGACGACTTAGAGCAATACACCCAAGAGTTTAGATTCGCTAGCAACACCACAGATGCCTTGAACTGGCAGCTAGGTGCTTTCTACTACGATGCTTCGTTCAACGTTACCAGTATTGATGGTTTCTTTGGTGCAACCACAGTATTCCATGAAAACCAAACATGGGCGGTATTTGGCCAAACGTCTTATCAAGTTAACGAAAAACTAAACGTTACGGGCGGTATTCGTTACACCCACGACTCTAAAAGTTTAGTGGTTGGCGATCAAAACGTTGACGGTTTTGCTCTAGTAATTGGCGCAGCTCAAGTTCAAGACTATGAAGACATCGACGTAGATGACGGTCAAACTAGCTTTGAATTAAGCGCAAACTATCGCGTTACTGATGATATGTCTGTTTTTGCTCGCTACGCTAATGGCTTCCGTGCTCAAACAATTCAAGGCCGCGACGTTGCATTCGAAGGTTCGCCTTCCGTTGCAGACGCAGAAACCATTAACTCATTTGAACTTGGTATTAAGTCGGACTTGTTCGATGACTCACTACGTCTAAACGCAGCAGCATTCTACTACACAGTAGATGACATGCAGTTCTCAGCAATCGGTGGTGGCAATAACTTTACTGCCCTTGTAAACGCTGACAAAGGTGAAGCGTACGGTTTTGAAGTAGACGCGCAGTGGCTTGCTACTGATGAGCTTACGTTTACAGCAGGTTACAGCTACAACCACACTGAGATTAAAGACGATTCATTGACTGTTTCTCCGTGTGGTACTAACCCTGACTTTGGTTCTACAGGTAACTGTACAGTAACTGACCCTCGTCCTGACGGCTTCGTGGCTTCTATCGATGGTAACCCATTCCCTCAGGCGCCAGAGTCTATCTTTAACTTCACAGCACGCTACACCATTCCTATGGGTGATGATGGCGAGTTCTTCGTATTTACTGATTGGGCGTTCCAAGGTGAAACAAACATCTTCCTATACGAAGCAGTTGAGTTCACTACTGACGACAACTTTGAAGGCGGCCTACGTATTGGTTACGAAAACTTCGCGCACAATTACACTGTAGCGCTATTTGGTCGTAACATCACTGACGAAGATAACGTTAAAGGTGCAATCGACTTCAACAACCTAACGGGTATCGTAAATGAGCCTCGCGTTTGGGGTGTTGAGTTCAAGTACACCTACTATTAAGCAAAGATAAGTAGCAACTTTATTTACAGTAGCTACATTATTTATCAAAAAGCGGTGACGTTAAAAAACGGCACCGCTTTTTTTATGTCTTTTATGCCGCCATGTGAACGTCTGAGGTTGGCACTTGCACCAGCTGCTGTAACTTCCTGCACACCTGTACCCAGCGGGCGACTTTTTGATAGTAGACCTGTTCTATTAATTGCCCTTTTTCATCAAACAAAAAGCTCGCTAACTTCCCTTTATTACCCGGCATATAAAAATGGTGCACGGTAAATTGCTTTGATAAAGGGGCGTGTGCCACTTTTTGATACATACAAAAAGGCAGTGCGTTTGCGCGCTCATCGCCACCAGTAAGGCGAGTGCGGCGTTGAAACGTGTCTGCACCTAAATCAGCCATAATGCCGTGTTTTGTAATAAGTTGATCAACCGCTTTAATGCCTGTTTGCATAATTTTCTCCTAAAGGTTGTGCGACGTAGCTCAACCTAATAAGACTCAAAATAAACCATACTGATATTTATACAGTATATGGTCATTTGTTTAAAATGCAAACAAAACAAGCCGCTTTTTACAGCGGCTTGTTTTCTTTCGAAATAATGAGAAGTTAATTAAGCGCCGATTCTAAAAACGCCCACTGGTCGGCATACCCCTCAATTCGCATCCACGTAGGCGTGCCTGCGCCGTGACCCGCGCGGGTTTCTACACGAAGAAGTACTGGGTTATCACATCCTTGATCTGCCTGTAATTGCGCGGCGAACTTATAGCTATGCCACGGTACTACTCTGTCGTCGTGATCACCTGTTGTTACCAATGTTGCCGGATAGCAGGTGCCAGGTTTAGTGTTGTGAAGTGGCGAATAAGCATAAAGCGCATTAAACTCGTCTTTGTTTTCACTTAGGCCGTAATCGGAAGACCAAGCGCGGGCATTCGCGCTCGGTGTATGATAGCGAAGCATATCTAACACGCCCACTGCGGGTAGTGCTGCAGAGAAGAGATCAGGTCGCTGGGTAAGTGTTGCGCCCACAAGTAAGCCACCATTCGAGCCACCTTGAATACCCATTTTGTCTGGGTTGGTATAGCCACTTTCAACTAAATACTCACCTGCTGCAATAAAGTCATCAAAAACGTTTTGCTTGTTAAGCTTAGTACCAGCCTTGTGCCACTGCTGTCCATATTCACCACCACCTCGTAAGTTTGCGATAGCCAGCACGTTGCCCTGCTCTACCCAAACCATGCGTGACACTGAATACCGTGGAAGCAGTGAGATATTAAAACCACCATAACCGTACAATAGGGTTTTGTTGTTTCCGTCTAGCTTCAACCCTTTCTTGTGCACAATAAACATGGGAACTTTAGTACCGTCTTTACTGGTATAAAACACCTGCTTGGTTTCATAGTCGTCGTAGTTAATACCCGTGTTGATAGTTTTAAATAGTGATGACTCACCACTTTCAACATTATAGGCATAGACCTGACCCGGGTTAGTAAACCCAGTAAGTTTATAAAAAGTGGTATCTGCATTTTTACCACCATAAAAGCCGCTCACACTACCGATATCGGAAAACGCAATTTCATCAACTTTTTTGCCGCTTAAATCAAAGACACTCACTTGCCCTTTTACATCTTTTAGATACTGAGCAAAAAGCTTTTCTCCTAAAAGAGAGACACTCGATAAGGTATCTGCGGTACTTTCAATTACAGTGCTTGTTGCTTTAACTCCGTCATCATATTTGACTTTGATAACCTTGCCAGTTGGCGCGCCCGCCGTAGACTTAAAAAATAGCGCATCTTTGTGTTCGCCGATTAGATCGTATCGTCCATCCCATTTATCGAAAACGGGAACAAGCTCACTGTTTTCTTCTTCAAGAGATTTAGCATAAACCCCATTAGCCTGATATCCCTCAAATACGGATATAAGCAAGGTTTCTCCATCTTGCACTACTGATGGATATGGGTTCCAAGTGGGTTTATTTTCAAATGCAAAGACCTTTTCATCTGCACTTTGCTCTGTACCTATAGCGTGAAAATAGATAGATACCGTTTGGCTATCATCGTATTTACCCGCCTCATTTTGTGGGTAACGAGAATAGAAGAAACCACTTTCATCGGGAAGCCATGCGATATTTGAAAACTTAATGCCTTCAATGGTATCGGTTAAGTCTGTTTTACTGCTGGTGTTACGAACGTGGATGGTTTTCCAGTCGGTGCCGCCATCAGACAGCATATAGGCAAGATAAGACGCTTTAGGGCTGAGTTCAGTCGACGCCATTGACACGGTGCCGTCATCACTCAATGTATTCGGATCGATAAGTACTTCAGGTTCACCGTTCACGCCGTCGGCCATATAAAGTACGTATTGATTTTGCAGGCCGTCGTTATAAGAATAAAACAGCTTGCCGTTCACCATGTAAGGTGTCGAATACTTTTCATAATCCCACAAGGCAGTTAAGCGCTCTTTGTAAAGCTCTCTAGAGGGTAAATTTGCTAGATAAGGGCGAGCCAACGTGTTTTGCGAATCGACCCAAGCTTTAACTTCCTCGCTTTTTTCGTCTTCTAACCAACGATAAGGGTCGCTGACCATAGTGCCGTGATAGTTATCTTGCTGCGCAACGGTTTTGGTTGCCGGGTAGCCAGGTACCTTCGGCATAGCAAGGCTTTGGGTCTCATTTTCAACCAAACTAGTATCAGCAGTATTTGAACTTGTGCAGGCAAAGGTTAAGCCTGCAGATGCTGCAACCACCGCAGCATAAATTAGATTTTTCTTCATTTTGTCATTCCTTAAAAGAAAATGCCGGTGTTACCCGGCATCGTCTATTTAGCTTTCTGTCGTAGCTTGTACGTGTTTTCGACCTTTAAACACATTTTTAATGTCGTTTAGAATTAAGTACAGCGCAGGAACCAGTAGCAAGGTGATTACCGTGGCAAATAAAATACCGAATGCCAGAGAAACTGCCATTGGAATAACAACCTGAGCTTGTAGGCTGCGTTCAAATACTATCGGCATAAGGCCCATAAAGGTTGTTAATGACGTTAAGATGATAGCTCTAAAACGCTGCGTACCAGCGCTAATAGCCGCATCCATAAGAGACATGCCTTCTTTACGCGCGCGATTCACAAAGTCCACCATAATCAAGCTATCGTTCACCACAACACCCGACAAAGCGATGATACCGCAGACCGACAAAACGCTAACCGCCATGCCTAATACCAAATGACCGATTATGGCGCCAACAATACCAAAAGGGATCACCGACATGATAATCAAGGGTTGGCTGTATGATTTAAGCGGTATGGCAAGTAAGGCATAAATCGCGAATAACGCAAACAAGAGCCCCTGCATTAAACTAAACATAGCATCAGCCTGCTCCTTTGAATTTCCTTGAAGCTGAAACTCAACGCTTGGATAACGAGCCAGTAGGTCTGGCATTAAGTTTTCAATTACATCGTTAGTCACTTCTGATGGGTCTAGCAATGCTTTATCCACGACACCCGTTACGGTGACTGAACGTTTACCATCTACACGAATGATTGAATCGAACCCTTGCCCCACGGTGAATGTAGCCACCTGCTCGAACGGGATCTCTTGACCATTTGGCGCACGAATACGCATGTTTGCAAGGTGTTCAATAGAGCTGCGTTCCGCTTTCGGGTAGCGAACCATAACTTTTATTTCTTCATCATCACGCTGAATACGCTGCACTTCTGCACCGTAAAAACCAAAGCGCACTTGCTGACCTAAATCGCGAAGTGAAATGCCCAACGCATCGGCCTGAGGTTTCAGCGCTAACTGAATTTCTTCGCTACCGCCAGAAAAGGTATCGTTAATATCTGTAACGCCTTCGTATTTATCCAAAGCCTTCTTTATGTCGTCACTAATAGCTCGCAATGCTTTAATATCGCTTGAGCTAAATTCAAAGCTAAGGTCAGCGCCCCCGCCAGGACCACCCGGTGAGCTAATATTAAATGACTTCACTCCCGGAATTTCAGGGACCTCTTGACGCCACATATCCTGAATTTCAAAGTCAGTAAGCGTGCGGGTTTCACCTTTCGTAAGCTCAGCGAAAATTTCTCCACCTAAATTACCATTGTCAAAAGCAATAGCGTGCTTAATGACATTTTCGCCCGACTCTTCTGCAACTTTGTCATCCATGCGATGCATAGCTTCGCGAAGTGTAGTTAGTACCTTGTCGCGCTGTTCCAGTGACGAACCGGGCTCTAACTCAAAGCTGGCCATCATAAAATCACTAGGAATATTCGGGAAGAATACAAAGCGCACTATGCCACCACCGAATAGCCCCACTGTAAGGATCAGCATCGCCAAAAACACGGCCACTGTTGTATAGCGATTGCGTATTGCTTTTGCTAAAAACGGCGCGTACTTATTGTTAATAAATGTCTTTATTCCTTCACTGAAGAAGTCTCGAAACTTTTGGAACGCGTTGGCTTTTTCCGGATCATAAGGCTTAAGCTTCATGTGCACTAAGTGAGCCGGCAGGATTAACTTCGATTCAATAAGCGAGAAAATAAGACAAACAATCACCACCATACCGATGGTTTTCCAAATAATGCCGAACGGCCCAGATACCATAAGCATGGGTGAAAACGCGGCAATAGTGGTTAAAACACCAAAAGTTGCAGGCATAGCAACTTTTTTAACGCCCGCAATAACGTTATCAGCACTGTGCCCTTTTTTATCTATTTCAGAGTAAGCCGATTCACCCATGATAATTGCGTCATCTACCACAATCCCCAATACAAGAATGAATGCAAATAAACTAAGCATGTTGATGGACACGCCAACCATATCTAACGGCATTACAAGCAAGGTGCCAAGGAAGCAGACTGGCAAGCCCACGATGACCCAAAACGCGAGCTTAATTTTCAAAAACAGTGAAAGTACTAAAAATACAAGCAGCGCACCGAAGAACATGTTTTCAAGCATCATGTTAAGTCGGTCAGCTAGATAAAATGAGCTATCGCCCCACGTATCGGCAGTAATATGCGCGGGAAACTCCGATTTTTTACTATCAACGTAATTGTTAACCTGCTCAGAAATTTCCAAGGCGTTTTGGTCGCCGACAGCTTGCACACGCAAGCTAACCGCTGGTTTATCATCAAACAGCGCGTATTGGTTGTTTTCGATAAAGCCATCGTTGATATAGGCAACATCGCCCAACGTAACGCGGGTACCGTTTGAATTTGTGACTAATACTATTTGGGAGAAGTCCCAACCGGTATAGGCCTGCCCTTTTGTTCTAAGCAGTATGTCGCCGTTTTCCGTGCGGATTGAACCACCTGGTAAGTCAACACTGGTTTGACTCAAACGCGCCACCACATCAGCAAACGTAAGGTTGTACTTTTGCAAATCAACTTCAGAAAGTTCTATAGAAATTTCATAATCTCTTGCACCTACAACCTGAACGCTTGATATACCCGGCAAGTTAGCAATGTCATCGCGTAAGTCTTTAGCAAACTCCTTTAACTCCCTTTCAGAAGCATCACCGTAAACCGATAGCCATATCACGTCCTGTTGGATTTTTTGGCGATATATAACGGGCTTTTCAGTATCCGCTGGAAAACTTGGAATAGCATCAACTTGAACCTTTACTTCATCAAGTAGAGACTGAACATCGTAGTCTTCCTCAACTTGAATACTTACCGTACCCATGCCTTCTACGGCAGTTGAGTTTAGCTGTTTGATGCCCTCTAAATCTTTTATGGCCTCTTCAATTTTAAGAAGCACACCTTCTTCTACTTCCTGAGGTGCAGCACCTAAATAAGGAACGCGCACGCTTATAACGTCAATTTCGAAGCTAGGAAACACTTGCTTTTGTATACTGAACGCACTGAACAGCCCGCCAACGATAAGCAAGATCATTAATA
Source organism: Alteromonas sp. PRIM-21 (assembly GCF_027563165.1). Classification (NCBI taxonomy): domain Bacteria; kingdom Pseudomonadati; phylum Pseudomonadota; class Gammaproteobacteria; order Alteromonadales; family Alteromonadaceae; genus Alteromonas; species Alteromonas sp. PRIM-21. The sequence goes on from NZ_JADOEK010000009.1 coordinate 13,785, forward strand.
AGTTTGCCGCTACATTATTACGCGCAAACCAAGCAATTAAGCCTTTATTGGTATCGATGCGACTCATTAGTTGTCACCTTCCGATGATTCGCTTTCAACGATGTCCGCGCTATCGGTAGTGTCTGCTTCAGCAGTGTCGGCAAGCACGGGCTCGTCACCTGGCAGGCGCACTTTCATTCCGTCGTATGGGTTTGGCACAGCACTGGTTATCACCAAACTTCCTTCCGCAATACCTGAGCGAATAAACACATTTTGTGCTGTGGTGCGGGCTACTTCGACGGGCTTAATTTCAATTTCGCGATTATCGTTTACTGTAAGCACGGTATTGTCTAAACGCAAAATGCTACGAGGTAATACAACGAGCTCTTCGTTTTGACGGGAGGTAATTTCCGCTTCAACGAATTGACCAAAACGCAACGGTGACTTGTGTGAGGACTGCAAATTGTAAGGGTCTTGCACCTCAACAATGGCATACACCACTCTGCTTCCAGTATCCAAAATACCTTCTGAACGAACCAGCTGACCTTCCCAAACGCGTTTAACACCACCAACAGTCGCTGTTAATGAAACAGGTGCCCCTTCGCTAGACTGCCCAGCAATGTTAATAAACATTAAGTCGCTGTCAGTGATAGGTAGCCTAACTTCCGCGGTATCGGTAGAGTAAATAGTGCCAAGTACAGATCCCATGGCAACAAACTGACCAAGATCTATATTACGCTCCACCACTATTCCATTATAGGGCGCAGTTATTTGCGTTCTAGCTAGATTTCGCTTTGCGCGTTCCAACTTAGCTTCTGCCGCTTTTACGTTGGCTTGTTCTTTTGCCAGTTGAGGCTTTCTTAAGCCTAACTCAGGCGGGGCTACATTTCTGACTGAACGCCATTCTTGTTCGGCTACTTTACCGCGAGCTATTTCTTCTTGAAGGGCTGCTTTTGCTTGAGCCAATTCAGCTTCGGCTAGTTTGAGGTCAGTGCGGTAATCATCTTGTTCTAACGTGGCAAGTACGTCGCCTTTTTTAAAAGTTCCACCAGCAACAAAAACTTTCGACAGGCTTATCACTTGACCACTGACCTGTGCACTTAACGATGTTTTATTTTGTGGTACTACATTGCCTTGAGATTTAACAACAAAATTTACGGGTTCTGCTGTTACTTCCTTAGCATCAACAAGAAAAGCGGGGATTTCTACGGGCACCTGTTCCGGCGGCTTACGTGACTTGATCATAACCGTCGCGGCGATAAATGCGACTAGCACGATGACTAATGGAAGACCACTTTTCATTAACATGGAGTTTTTCATTTACTATCCCTGGAAGAGAAGGCATCCGAGTTAGTGAAATTTTAACAGTAAAGTACTGCGCTACTCACTTACCACCTGATTACCCACTAAATTCTATTATTATTGTTTCAACACTAGTGTACTGATTTTGCGTTTTTTATGCTCAGTTAGATTGTTAAATTTTGTGTCTGATTATTGTTTTTAATATGCACGCAAAAATCCGAAGCTCTAATATAGAAAATTCTTAAAAGAATACAAAGTAAGATTGATAATTATCAGGTTTTCGTTGATTATTTAAACACTCATTGGTTATGAGTTAACCGATGGCTGTTGTTCAAGCTAAGTCTTTAATAGGAAATAGCCTCGGGAATGATTTCGCTACGTTGAAGGGAAACCACATTATGAGTCTTAAGAAACAATACCTTAAATCAAAACCTCTGTGCAAAGTGACATTTCGACTAAATGCGGAAGCAGCAAAAGATGCGAAAGAAGCTGCATTATGTGGAGATTTCACCGATTGGAAAACACAGCCACTGACGATGAAAAAGCTTAAAAGCGGCGATTTCACCTTGACCGTGGACTTGGAAAAAGATCACGAATACCAGTTTCGTTACCTTATCGATGGCGAAAAATGGGAAAACGACTGGGAAGCCGACGCTTATATCCCCTCACCTGTTAGCATAGAAGATAATTCGGTTGTGCGTGTTTAAAAAGTTAGTCCGATACCAAGCGAAATCATGATTCGCTTTGAGTATGTATACTACAAAAAAGGCTGCAAACTGCAGCCTTTGTCTTATTTAGCTTTAAAGCGCTAATTAAAGAGAGCCTTCCAACTCTGGAAGTACTTCAAATAAATCACCCACTAAACCATAGTCAGCAACTTGGAAGATTGGCGCTTCTTCATCTTTGTTGATAGCAACAATAACTTTTGAATCTTTCATACCTGCAAGGTGTTGAATTGCACCCGAGATACCTACTGCAATATAAAGTTGCGGCGCAACAATTTTACCTGTCTGGCCAACCTGCATATCATTCGGAACGAACCCAGCATCTACCGCAGCACGCGATGCGCCAATAGCGGCACCAAGTTTATCAGCAATACCTTCAAGAAGCTTGAAGTTATCACCATTTTGCATACCGCGACCACCAGAAATAACCACTTCTGCCGCCGTTAATTCAGGGCGCTCAGACTCAGTAAGCTCTGCCGATACGAAATCAGACTTCTCACTGCTTTTTACAACATCCACTGCTGTAACTTCTGCGCTACCGCCTGCTGAAGCTGCATCGAACGATGCGGCACGAACTGTGATCACCTTCTTCGCATCAGATGATTGAACAGTAGCAATAGCGTTGCCTGCATAAATTGGACGAACAAAGGTATCTTCGCTCTCTACACCAATAATGTCTGAAATTTGCGCTACGTCTAGCAGTGCAGCTACTCGAGGCATGAAGTTTTTGCCTGTTGTAGTTGCGGCAGCAATGACGTGGCTGTAGTCGCCTGCAAGCTCTACTACTAGGTCAGCCGTATTTTCTGCAAGCTGGTTTTTATAAGCAGCATTATCAGCAACAAGTACTTTTGCAACGCCGTCAATTTGCGCCGCAGCTTCAGCAACCGCTTGGCAACCTTCACCTGCTACTAGTACATGGATTTCGCCACCCATTTTTTGTGCGGCATTAACAAGCTTATGCGTTTCCGTCTTTAAGCTTGCATTGTCGTGTTCTGCATATACGAGTACGCTCATGAGATCACCTTTGCTTCATTCTTTAACTTATCTACCAACTCAGCAACGTCTGCTACTTTAATTCCACCCTCACGCTGAGGCGGAGGCGTAACTTTAAGTACCTTAACGTTTGATTCAAGCGCAACACCGAAATCTGTCGCAGCTTTAACATCAAGAGGCTTACGCTTTGCTTTCATTATATTTGGAAGCGATGCATAACGCGGTTCATTCAAACGGAGATCTGTCGTTACAACAGCTGGAAGCGAAAGCGCTACCGTTTGAAGGCCACCGTCGATTTCACGTGTTACATTCACTTTCTCGCCATCTACAACAACTTCTGAAGCGAAAGTACCTTGAGGCATACCTGTTAGCGCTGCCAGCATTTGGCCAGTTTGGTTGTTGTCAGAGTCAATGCTCTGCTTTCCAAGGATAACGAGCTGAGGCTGTTCTTCCTCAACCACTTTCGCTAAAAGCTTTGCCACTTGAAGTGAATCAAGATTTTGGTCTGTATCAATTTGGATACCACGATCAGCGCCTAGGGCTAGTGCTGTACGTATTTGTTCTTGGCAGCTTTTGTCACCAATTGAAACAACAACGATTTCAGTGGCCACGCCTTTTTCTTTTAATCGAACGGCTTCTTCAACAGCAATTTCGCAAAAAGGATTAATAGCCATTTTCGCGTTTGTAAGATCTACGCCTGATTCATCAGCCTTCACTCTTACCTTAACGTTGTAATCGATCGCGCGTTTGACCGGTACGAGTATTTTCATATTTACCTCAATTGTTGAGTTCGTCAGTGCTAATTACGTTTCATTAATAATTAACTATTAATAATTAAAAACGTATTACTTCACCACGCTTTTTGAAACTTTAACAATGCTTATACGTTAAAAAAGAAACTGTGGAACGTACGTTTTTTAAAGGCTAGCCTTAAAACGACGTTAACACCACGTTTACGAGCAGGTATAATGCGCTGCCAGTTAACGTTAACGTAAACTGCTTTGCAATGTACTTACTGTTGACGTAAACGTCAACCTGCATTACCTTGCAAAACGACAATTAATTTACATGTTTTTGACACAAAGCATTATTTGTTTCATCAATAGTGCACTATAAAAATACAAACATAAGGAGCCTCCCGTGGAACGAGAATCGATGGAGTTTGACGTAGTCATCGTCGGTGCCGGCCCAGCTGGATTATCAACTGCTTGTAAGCTGATGCAGCTTGCGAATGAAAAAGACCAAGAACTTATGGTTTGTGTGGTCGAAAAAGGCTCCGAGGTAGGTGCACATATTCTCTCAGGCGCAGTGTTTGAGCCACGTTCGCTAAACGAACTATTCCCTGATTGGAAAGAAAAAGGTGCACCACTTAACACGCCGGTGACCGAAGACCACATCTACTTGCTTAATGATGAAACGTCAGCGAAGAAGTTGCCTAACGGCATTACGCCCAAAACTATGCACAACGATGGCAACTATATAGTGTCTATGGGTAACGTTAGCCGTTGGCTAGCAGAACAGGCTGAGCAGCTAGGCGTTGAGGTATTCCCCGGCTTTGCAGCTTCTGAGGTTATTTATAATGAAGATGGTAGTGTTGGCGGCGTGCTTACCGGCGACATGGGTGTGGGTGAAGACGGAGAGCTAAAAGACGGTTACATGCCGGGCATGGAACTACGTGCTAAATACACCGTGTTTGCAGAAGGCTGTCGTGGTCATTTAGGTAAAGAGCTCATTTCTCACTTCAATCTAGATGAAGACAGCTCACCGCAACATTACGCTATTGGATTTAAAGAGATTTGGGATATAGACCCAGCGAAGCACCAGCCGGGTTTAGTAGTCCACAGTGCAGGCTGGCCACTTGATGACGCCACAGGCGGTAGCTATTTATATCACGCTGAAGATAATCAGGTGTTTGTTGGCTTAATTGTCGACCTTAACTACGACAACCCTTATTTGAGTCCGTTTGACGAATTTCAACGCTTAAAACACCACCCTGTATTTAAACAATACCTTGAAGGCGGTAAACGTGTATCTTATGGCGCACGTGCAATTGCCAAAGGTGGGTTTAATTCTTTACCTAAGATGACTTTCCCAGGTGGCGTACTGGTAGGTTGTGAAGCGGGCACCCTAAATTTTGCAAAAATTAAAGGTAACCACACAGCCATGAAGTCGGGCATGCTCGCAGCCGAGAGCATTTTCGAGGCTTTATCTGAAAACGCAGAAGCACCAGTAAAAGAGCTAACGAGCTATACAGATAAATTTAAATCGTCTTGGCTGTATGACGAGCTATTCCGTTCTCGTAACTTCGGCCCTGCTATTCATAAGCTAGGTAATTTCTGGGGTGGTGCATTCAACACGGTAGAACAAAATTTCTTCAACGGTAATTTGTTCTTCACTATGAAAGACGAACACAAAGATTACGCGCAGCTTAAAGAAGCGAAAGATGCTACTGAGATTTCATATCCGAAGCCTGATGGCGTGCTTAGCTTTGATAAACTATCATCCGTGTTTTTATCTAATACAAACCACGAAGAAGACCAGCCGTGTCATTTAAAATTAAAAGACCCGTCTATTCCTTTACAGGTTAATTTACCAAAATTCGCGGAACCCGCACAACGCTATTGTCCGGCTGGCGTTTATGAGGTTATTGAAGAGGAAGGTGAAAAACGCTTCCAAATTAATGCGCAAAACTGTGTTCACTGTAAAACTTGTGACATTAAAGATCCTAGTCAGAATATTAAGTGGGTTGTACCAGAAGGTGCTGGCGGCCCGAATTACCCGAATATGTAATTTAATGCGTTATTTGGTTATTTAACTGATATTTTTTAAAAGCGAGCTTAGCTCGCTTTTTTTTTGTGCTACTTTTAATTATTATCTTATAGAAATTTAGTACAACGTATTAAGGTTAATTAATGAGCGAATTTTTAGATATTTTAACCCATGGAAGACGTTTACAAGGTGCTGTTAAGGAATTAAGCATAGAAGAACTTGAACAAGTTCAGGAAAAACTTAGCGGTATAATAGAGAAAAGAAAAGAAAAATTACTAGAACAAGAAAAACTAAAAAAAGAAAAGTTAGAAAAACTTGCTGCTATTAAACAGCAAATGGAAGAAGCTGGTCTAAACGTAGAAGATTTACAAGCTTTGGATACCGGTACAAATAAAAACGTAGGTAAGAAGCGCCCTGTCAAATACAAACTTATCGACGACAATGGCGAAGAGCACTTGTGGACTGGCATTGGGCGTATGCCACGTGTTTACAAAGACGCACTAGATAGCGGCAAATCACTCAACGATTACGCTATTAATTAATATCACTATTTAACCTGCTAATAAGGTCTGTTTTTACAGGCCTTATTTTGTTTTTAAGACTAAAGCAATGTCTAGCAGACAATTATTCATGGGTAAATAAGTCGTGAAGTTAAATTATAAACTTTCAAAGCGAGATTCATCATCACCATGGTTAATTTTAATCCATGGGCTTTTCGGCAACGCAGATAATTTAGCCGTGATTAAACGGCATTTTGAATCAGCTTTTAATATTATAAGTGTAGACCTACCGGATCACGGTGAGTCTCCGTGGACTGATAGTTTTTCTATGACAGCTGCCGCAGATGCAATTTACGACATTATGCAATCTTTAAATATTGAAAAAAGCGCTGTATTGGGTCATTCCCTTGGTGGAAAGGTTGCAATGAAGCTGGCCTTAAATCACAACGAAAATATCACACATTTAATTGTAGCTGATATTGCCCCAGTAAGTTATGACCACAGCCATCAAGCTGTCTTTGATGGGTTGAATTCTGTTTCTTTAGATACCATTGAAAGTAGAAAGGACGCTGAAAAACAAATGGCTGCCCACGTTAAAGAAATGGGCGTCAGACAGTTTCTGTTAAAAAGCCTGTATCAAGATGAAAGCGGAGCATGGAAGTGGCGCTTCAACGTGAGCGGACTAATTAAAAGTTACTCGCACATTATTGATTGGGAACAAACAAATCAAACGTTCGATGGCGTAACCTTATTTATTAAGGGCAGCGAGTCCGACTACATTACACCGGCCTATCGCGAGGCAATAGCTCGCTACTTTCCAAATGCGAAAGCGCATATTATTGAAGGTACGGGGCACTGGTTACACGCAGAAAAACCAGCGATATTTAACGGTATTGTAGAAAGAACGCTCAACAAATCGTCATAAAGTGGAACATTTCTCATCCAACAGGATGAGAATGACTATTATTACATATTTTTGAACGTTTTAGGCTCTTACAGGCGTATATACTGTGATATAGTTGCGCCAGATTTTTTTAAGTAACAACACTATGCTTGCAGAAAATTACGAACTCATTGAGTCCATTATGCTGTATGGCGGCTTATCTATTCTTTTTGGATTAATGGGTTTTGCCGTACACGATGTATTACGTAAGAACGATGTTCCTCTTATTGGAAGAGTAGTCACCTATGGCGTGCTGGGTTTAGGCGCGTTAGGATTTCTTGCGAAAGGCATTATTGAATGGTTTTGGCTAAGCACAGGCGTTTAATTAGTAACGATTAATAGAGGTTAGATATGGCAAGCGTTGGCCTATTTTTCGGAAGTGACACGGGTAACACCGAACATGTTGCGAAAATGATCCAGAAGGAATTGGGTAAACAGCTAATTGATGTAAAAGATATTGCCAAGAGCAGTAAAGAAGACATCGCTGAGTTTGATTTGCTTATCTTCGGTATCCCTACGTGGTACTACGGCGAAGCACAGTGTGACTGGGATGACTTCTTTCCTGAATTAGAGCAGATAGACTTTAACGACAAGCTAGTTGCTATTTTTGGTTGTGGCGACCAGGAAGACTATGCGGAATACTTCCTTGACGCAATGGGCATGGTACGCGACATTGTAGAAGCTAAAGGCGCTATTTTAGTAGGTCAATGGTCTACGGAAGGCTATGACTTTGAAGCCTCTAAGGGCATGGCAGACGACAACCACTTTGTGGGCCTTGGCATTGACGAAGACCGTCAACCAGAGCTAACAGACTCTCGCGTTAAAGCATGGTGCAAGCAAATTCACGACGAGCTTTGCTTGGCGGAATTGGCGTAGACATAGCTGAGTCAGCCATAAATTGGCTATTAAAAAGCTATAAAGTAGCTATCAATTGAAAAAGCCGCTCTAATTGAGCGGTTTTTTGTTATATGGAAGCACTCTTTGAATTATTAGCTTAGCCAATTGAACTAACTAAAGCTGAAACCGCTCTACCGCCTTTCTTAAACTCTCTGTTTGCGCGTCTAGCATCATTGTCGATTCGTTCGACTGTCGGGTGCTTTGTGCACTTGAATCTGCCAGCGCTACAATGCGGTTTAAACTTGTGGCCACATCACCGAGCAACACATCTTGCTGCTCTGTGTCTTCAACAATATGTTCGTTAATGTCGCTCAGACGCACAATAATTTCTCTAATGCTTTCTACTTGTTGAGAAACTTGTTGGGTTATTTCTACCCCTGCTTGCGCTTGCTCTCGACCTGCATTAATAGCTTTTACAGCCTGGGCTGCATCTTTTTGTAAGTTGCCAATCATTTGCTCGATTTCTTCCGTGGAATCGTGCGTTCGATTTGCTAATGTTCGCACTTCATCTGCAACAACTGCAAAGCCCCTGCCCTGTTCGCCTGCACGCGCAGCCTCAATAGCAGCGTTTAGTGCTAATAAATTAGTCTGCTCTGCTATGGTTTTGATAACATCCAAAATACTGCCGATACTCCTAGAGTTATCATCTAAGCGCCCAATAACCTGAGCTGAGGACTCAGCCTGTTCAGCTTGATTGCTAACTTGGTCACTACTTTTTTGAACCAGCAACCCGATGTCAGTACTCTGTCTTGTGATAGTACGTAATGCATCCATCGCTTCATTGATTTGCACAAGATTGCTGCGACTTTTGTCTTGAACATTCTTAGTATTGGTGGAGGTAACAGTAACTTGCTCTCGCTGTTTATCCACTTCAGATAAACTCTTGTTACCAAGCTCAACACTTTCTTTAGTAATTTCAATTAAGCGCTTTTCCTGTTCAAGAATATTACCTACCAGTTCTCGCAGGCTATCGGTTAAGCTGTTTACCTTTGCTGAAAGAGCAGAGAACTCATCGTTGCCTTCTTCGGGTAATTTGGTACTTAAATCACCATGGCTTAACTGGTTTAGCCCTTTGTTTATATGCTTAAGTGGCTTTGAAATGCTTCGCGTTACTATTACCGCTAAAAAAATGGCAGCCGTAAGTCCTAAGATTGCAACGACAGTGTTGCGAACTAAATTTTCTTGTACCGATTCGAGTATAGCGTTTTGCCCTTCGAGGGATTGCGTTTGAACGGTATCAAACAGAGTATTTATATCAGTAAGCGCGGTTTCTAATGCTTGCTTTGCTCGTTTTTGTGCTTGCGCCGCTTTGTCTACTTCAGCAAGTTTTTGTCGTTGCAACGCTATTAGCCCGTTTGAACCGTTTACGGCGTCTATTAATAACTCATATTGTTCATTAAACGCCTCTATTGTGCCCCCATCATCCACACTTGTAGCCAAACGGTTCACATAATCCTTATCTACCTGTAAATTGCTTAGCTGGTATTCAAGGTCTTCAATGATATTTGAACTTTGGGTTTCATCGATAGATTCAGCTAACTCAATAAAAGAGTCGTTCATGGTAAGCAGCTTATTATCAATGGCGGTGCCAGCGCCAATAAGCGTATCTAGACTAGGGTCATTACTATCCAAATAAGAAAGGTCGAGCATCAATGCGCTTGCTTCGTCTGCCGCCATAAGTACTTTTTCAAGCTGCGTAGCAAGCGCGTTTTCAATATTCATTCTTTCATCAATTGCAATGTACATTTCATTACTGTCGCTCACATAGCTCGAACTTACTTCAACAGCATTTTTAGCTATCGAGTTTTCTGGCATGAGAGATTTCAGCCGCGACAAATCGTTAGAAAAGGTTGATGACAGCGAATCAAATGTTTGCTTATTTTTTTCTAATTCGTCTCTACTTTCTACGTGATAACCATTGGCCGTTATTACCGATAAAGACAATATTTCAGTTTTTACTTTTACCATACTGGTCTGTACTGGCATTTTTTGCTCTACAACGTCTTGTGCAGAGTCTTTAATACTAGTTAAACCGAAATAGGAAAGAATACTTGTAAGCAATAGCAAGCAGCCAAATAAGCCGAAGCCTAAAGTGATTTTATTTATAATTGTTAACCGCATGGACACTTCCACTTAAATACGTGCAAAAAACTACCAAATGAACGCAACTTTTTAAGTTTAGTTTAACAGGATGTTAATTCAATACATCAAAAGTTTTATTTATTTTACTTATTTGTTAGATAAATCGTGTACTTACATTCTGGTCAGGCCACATGTTGCAAGGCCCACACTTAAGTACAGTATTTTTTGCAATTAGCGCCTTGGGCAAATTTTCGGCGAGAAGACAAAGATTCCACGGTTTTGCTTTTAAATTGTTTCAACTTACCTATAATAACCACCAAATACTTATTCACTCGTTCTTAGTAGGCTGTAATGGATCAAAATAAAGAATTGAAAAAAGCAGGGCTAAAAGTCACTCTGCCTCGCCTTAAAATCTTACAAATTCTGCAAGAGCCAGAAAACCAACATATCAGCGCTGAAGATGTCTATAAGATCCTAATCGAACAGGGTGAAGAGATAGGTCTTGCGACCGTTTACCGCGTATTAAACCAATTTGATGATGCAGGTATTCTTAACCGCCACCACTTTGAAGGTGGAAAGTCAGTATTTGAAATCAGTCATAAAGATCACCACGACCACCTTGTATGCCTTAAGTGTGGCAAAGTGATCGAATTTGAAGACGAGATTATCGAAGAACGTCAAGAGATGATTGCTAAGCAGCATAAAATGAAGCTTACTCACCACAGCCTTTACCTATATGGCGAATGTACAGACGGTAACTGCGACAACGCTCCTGAATAAGTTGCAAAATTAATTAGTAAGAAGCCCGCTCGAGCGGGCTTTTTCAATTTACTAGGCTTTAAATTTGTATGCATGGTAGGCGTTGATTGCCTTTTCCCATACATCGCCCACTTCTCCGGAACCTATCTGCTTGCCCTCTACTTCGACTACCGGGGCAACTTCTTTGCTTGACGACGTTAACCAAACCTCATCAGCCTCTAGCAATTCGCCTTTACTAAACCAGGTTTCCGTCACCACCAGCCCTGCTTGTTTGAATGCCTCAATAGCAATGGCACGAGTAATACCGGGAAGCAGTTCATGGTTTAATGGAGGCGTAAAAATACATCCATTTTTCACCATAAAGACGTTACATGAGCTTGCCTCAGTTATCATACCTTCGCTGTTGTACAAAATAGTTTCATTAACACCTGCGTCAACACCTGCTTGGTAGTGCATTACATTGCCTAACAAGGAAGTAGATTTAATATGGCAGCGTTGCCATCTTTTATCTTGCTGAAGCGCAACTTTAAAAGGCTTAGCATCAGCCTTGGCAGTTGGCTGAGGTGGCGCTATTTCAAAGGCGAACCCAAATACGGTTGGTGCTATATTCTTTGGGTATGCATGAAGTCGTTTTGTACCTGCACCTCGACTTACGTGGAAATAAACACCTATGTTTCCACTTTCAATAAACGCTTTGTTTTTCTCAACCAAACTGGACAAAATGGTTTGCCATTCTTCTACCGTATACGGGTTAGCGATTTCTATCGCTTTAAGGCCTTGCGACAGGCGAGACGTGTGACCTTTAAACCCTACCGCTTTACCCGAATAAGTTGGTATGACTTCATAAATACCGTCACCAAAAAGAAAGCCTCTGTCCATCGGAGAAATTTTCGCCTCAGAAAGAGGCATATACTCACCATTTAAAAACGCAATTGTCACAATATTTCTCCTTGTAATCGACGACGCCTACTTGTCATTAGTAGCCAATCCGCCCTTGCTTCTTCTTCGTTTTGAAATACGAAATTCACTTTTTCACCTGGCACCGCTTGGGCCAAGCGACTTATATCACAGGGGCTTACACAGCCAAGCTTAGGGTAGCCTCCCAGAGTCTGCCTATCACGCATCATTACAATTGGCTGCCCATCACCTGGCACTTGAATGGCCCCTAAATGAATTGCCTCAGAGCGCATATTTTCTATATCGGCGGTAACTGATTCGCCGGTAAGCCTAAACCCCATTCGGTCTATAGATGATGAAACCGTGTAGCTACTGGTTTCAAAAGTACGTAACGCAACTTTGCTAAAGCTTGAAAATTGATAACCAGGGATCACACGAATAGACTCTATGAAGCCATAATCATCAATGTGCTGGTGTGGAAGCCTGCGCATTTTAGCCTTGTCTTGGTTTCTGGTGTTAGCTAAAACCTCGATTAAATCGCCGTCTTTTAAGGCGCGGCCTTGACCGTTTAACCCGCCTAACTGCTCACGCACTACCGTACAAGCACTCCCTACGGCTTTTGGTACTTGCCAGTTTCCGCCTATGGCTAAATAAGCTTTGCTCCCAAGTAACCCACTTGAAAATGTGATAACAGACCCAGCGGTTGCCCTATGGCTATGATAAGGCTCTCTAGGACTGCCATCTATATTAAGGGTGGGCTCCCTTCCAGTGACGGCAACTATGCAATCTTCATCAACCTGCAATCGCATTTCGCCAATGGCTTCTATGCACGGAGTACCATCAAGGTTAAAGGCGAGAAAATTAGCCCAGTCATAGGCATTGCCGTCCATAGGGCCTGACTCACAAAAACCATCCCGTTGTCGCCCTACTCTTCCGCTATCAATAATAAGGCTAAATAACCCTTTACTGAGCACTTCAATTTTCATAGTTTAACCTGCAATCCTGCTTTGTATTCCTGTTCAGTAATCGAAACAAACTTAACAGCGTCACCCGCTTTTAACCGTGACTCACTGTGCTCACCGCTATGAAAAAGCATGTCAAATGCCGTAAGTCCCAATAAATTCCATCCCCCCGGTGATTCACTGGGGTAGACAGCGGTTTGCCTGTCAGCGATTGCGACCGCGCCTTTGGGAACGCGTTTACGCGGTGTACCAAGCCGCGCACAGCTGAGCGCTTCTGGAATATCCCCCATATAGGCGAAGCCTGGAGAGAATCCCACTGCGTATACTTTATAAGTTGTGCTAGTGTGCAATTCGATAACTTCTTCAATTGACAGCGACGTTTTCTTACTCACTACACTCAAATCACTGGCATTTGGTGCGCCATACCACACAGGGATTTCAATCACTGCGCTACTTTCGTTTCTAAATTGTATAGATTCTGTTTGTTGATTTATGCCTTCAGCGTCTAAATTGCGTAAGGCACGGTATACACCGTGGCTGTCAATTAATGCCATATCAAAAACGATTAACAAACTGTCGTAAGAAGGCACGCATTCACGTAACCAACACCATGAATTTCTACTCTTGTTACTATCAATAGCTGCCAACATGTTGTGGCAGGCATTATTCGCGTCATCCAAATTTGCGCCGTCAAAATACAAGATGATGGCGTCTGCACTTGCTGTAACTATTCGTTTAATACGACCGAAAGCTTGCATCTACTGTCCTTGTTGTCTCACTGGCCATTACAAGTTGTGTCGCGCTTTAGGTATTCGACGCTTGGTACAACAAAGGTTAATAGCCTTGTGTATTGTTCTTTTAAATTGTGTTTTTTATATGGCAGGTTTATAGAAATGTTCTGATTTTACTCGCAATACTTACCGCCCCTTTAGTATCACCATGAACACACAAAGAGTCAGCTTCAACCGCAAGTGTTGCGCCAGACGCTGTCGTTACCGTTCCCGATGAAATAAGCTGTTTAGCTTGAAGCAAAGCGTCACTTTCGTTTAACACGGCACCTTCTATAGTGCGAGATTGCAGTAAGCCTTCATCAGTATACCGTCTGTCAGAAAAGGCTTCGAAATACAAAGGTAGCCCCCAATTTTGCGCCGCTTCTTTAAGCGCCGCATTTTGCGAAGTAGCCTGCACCATTAACGCGAGGGGAGTATTTGGAGACTGTTCGTTTATTTCAGCTATGCTTTGCATTACTGTTCTCATGATAGCAGTATCTTTCATCATGTCGTTGTACAATGCACCGTGGGGCTTTACATAGCTGACTTTAGCACCACAAATCTTTGCCATACCGCTTAAGGCACTGACCTGATATTGAATCATAGCCTTTAGTTCGTCAGCGGCAATCGCCATGCTTCTGCGGCCAAAGCCTTGTAGATCTGGATAGGCCGGATGAGCACCAATGGCTACATCATGCTTTTTAGCTAACAAAATAGCCTGCTTCATGACTAATGGATCGCCAGCGTGAAAACCGCACGCAATGTTTGCCTGATCAATTTCCGCCATAATGGCCGATTCCACTGGCATCGACCACGCGCCAAAACTTTCACCTAAATCGCAATTTAACTTCATAATGGTTTAGCTCTTACCTTCATTCCAGTATCATGTTACCTGTTCTTTTTAAAAAGTCAGTGCTGATGATAAATATTGGAAAAATTAATACATTACGCGTGGTAGCCCAATACCCTTTTGGCTACGCTTTAGCGCCACTTGTCGAAAACAGCGACGAAAACCACAGCATAATAGAAATAGATGATGCTGAAGAGTTGCAAACTGTTACCCTTGCGATTGACGAAGTAGAGACTTCGCTTACCGAGGGCCAGCAGATAGACGTATTTGTAGCCACGGATCAGCGCGGCGATCTTTATGCCACCGTGAAGAAACCACTGATTCAAGTTGGCGAAACAAAAGTTCTAAAAGCGGTGTCGGCTACGAATTTTGGTGCATTCTTCGACTGGGGCCTGGACAACGATCTGTTAATGCCCAACGATTACCAAGCTCAACCTGTTAATCCAGGTATGTATTATGTAGTTCACACCTTTTTTGATGACAAAACCCAGCGTATTTTAGGGGCCACCAAGCTTCACTATTTCTTAAAGGAAAGCAGCGCCTATCTCAACGAAGGTGATACAGTTGATTGCTTAGTTTATGCCAAAACTGATTTAGGTTTTAAGGTGGTTATCAATGAAAAAAGCTTAGGGCTAATTTTCCACAGCGATGCCTTTAAGCCGCTTAAAGTCGGGCAAGCAACTGAGGGTGTAATTAGAACGATTCGCGAAGATGGTAAGGTTGATGTTGCCCTTCAGCGCATAGATAAAGGTGGCCGTGATGCACTTCAACAAGCTATTTTGGATGATTTGGAAGCCCACGGCGGCATTTCTACGCTGACAGATAAGAGCGCACCAGAGGCCATTTACTCTCATTTTAACGTAAGTAAAGCGGCGTATAAAAAAGCGCTAGGCGCGTTATATAAGCAAAAGAAAATCTCGCTTAGCCCAGATGCAGTCCGCCTTAACAAATAAACGCACATGTCACAGCTGCATTGAAGCGCTAAACTAGCCTGCATTGCAGCTTCCTTTTTTATTCTTATGACATTAGGACAAACAATGAAAGCACGTGTTTCTTGGGATCAAGATTTAACTTTTACAGGTACAACAGACAGCGGCTACAAAACAGTGATGGACGGTAGCGGTAAGGCCGTATCTCCAATGGAATCAGTACTATTAGCAGTTGGTGCGTGTTCAAGTATTGACGTGGTAGACATTCTTAAAAAAGGCCGCTTTAACATTGATGCCTGTAATTGTGAGTTGGAAGCTGAGCGTGCTGAAGAGCCACCTCGAGTATTTACTAAAATTCACGCACATTACACGGTGTCAGGTGAAGGCATTAGCGAAAAGGCCCTTGCCCGTTCTGTGCAGTTGTCGGCAGAAAAATACTGCTCCGTCATGTTGATGTTAACGGGTAATGTTGAGATCACCACAAGCTATACTTTGGTTTAATAGACTATTGTAGAACTCACCGCTTATTAGCAATTTTCGCTAAGCATTAGCGTAAAAAGCCAACCAATTAGGTTGGCTTTTTTATTTAAACGGCATTCCTCACTTGTAACATGTTGAAAATATTATGATTTAATATATGTTAACGTCTTTGGCACATTAGCTGCTGTATACGGTCACTATTATATAACGATAATTACGTTAGGGTTATTGACCATGGAATCTACAACACACAGCCACGCCTTTCTTTCATCAGTACAACCTTCAATTCCGTTTTCATCAACATCGTTCAAACTGCTCGTGGGAAGCGGGATCATCGCCCTAACTCTTTCGATGACCGCGTGTTCAGATGCCGATGCAGTTAACGACCAAGCCAATTCTTCCGAGGCTGAAGAAACTGTTTTTGCCATCCCTGTTGAAACCCAAACCATTGTTACCGGCGACATTACATCTACTTACGATACAACCGCTATTTTAGAAGCACGTGAAGAAGCTTTTGTGGTTGCGAGAGCGTCTGGAATTATCGAAGAAATTTTCGTAGAAGAAGGTGATTACGTTGAAAAAGGTCAGGTACTAGCCCAGCTTGATAAGCGCCGCTACGAGCTGAACTTGTCAAAAGCTTTGGCTGATTTAGCCGGCATTGAAAGCGAACTAGAAAAGGTTAATAAAGTTTATTCGAAAAAGCTTATCAGCGATGACACTTACGACAAGCTCACCTCGCAATTTGAATCAGCTAAAGCTTCCGTACGCTTAGCTGAACTTGACTTGAAAGAAGCTACGATAACGGCGCCGATTGATGGATATATTGCAGAAAGGAATGCCAAAGTTGGTAACCTGACTGAATCTTTTCAGCGGGAGAGAATGTTCCATATCGTTCAACAACGTAATCTTCAAGGTATTGTATATCTGCCTGAAAATGAGCTACCCAACGTCGTAATTGGACAAGGTGCAATGCTTACTGTGGCAGCTTTAGGCGACAGAACTATCACAGCGAGCGTTGAGCGTATCAGCCCGGTTATCGACGCAACTACGGGCACGTTTAAAGTAACCTTAAAAGTACCTAACGAAGGCAACCAGCTCAAAGCCGGCATGTTTACTGATGTGTCGCTCGAATACGCGACCCACGCTAACGCCACGCTGTTACCCCGCCGAGCCTTAGTCACCATTGACAATAGTCACAGCGTATTCGTTGTCGATAACGGCAAAGTTAAAAAAGTGAATATTTCTACTGGCTTCGAAAACAACGAAGTAATCGAAGTTACCAATGGTTTAAGCGGCAATGAAGAAGTAGTGACTGCAGGCCACCAGAATTTGAAAGACAGCGCTCCCGTTGAAGTCGTAAACAGCTAATTCGGCCTAACAAGGAATTCACACAATGCGTATTGTAGATATTGCTGTAAAGCGCCCTGTTGCCGTTAGTATGTTCACTTTTGCGGTATTGCTATTTGGTATGGTGTCGTTAGGCAGACTGTCGGTTAACTTATTGCCCGACTTATCTTACCCTACTCTCACTATTCGCACCGACTACGACGGTGCAGCACCAGGAGAAGTAGAACAACTGGTTTCAAAACCTATTGAAGAAGCCATCGGCGTAGTAAAAGGTGTACGTAAAGTCACGTCTACATCGCGAGCTGGCCAGTCTGATGTGGTGCTTTCTTTTTCGTGGGGTACCGACATGGATTTCGCGAGCTTGGAAGTACGCGAAAAGCTTGATGTGTTGCAGCTTCCCCTTGATATTGAAAAGCCAAGGCTCCTTCGGTTTAACCCAAGTTTAGACCCTGTTATTAAACTGGGCCTCACCGCTCAGAGCGACACATCAACGCTAAGCGTGGCGCAAATGAAGCGCTTACGTTTGTATGGCGAACAGCAGGTCAAACGTGCGCTTGAATCGGTAGAAGGCGTGGCGGCTGTGCGTGTCGGCGGTGGTCTAGAAAACGAAATTCATATACTTATTGACCAACAAAAAGCCAGTCAACTGTCGATTCCCATTACTAGAATTATCGACCGGGTGAAAGCTGAAAATATTAACGCGGCGGGCGGTCGAATCGATAATGCAGCTCAGGCGTTTTTGGTCAGAACCTTAAATCAGTTTGAAACGCTCAGTGATATTGAAAACCTGTTCATTGGTCGCTTCGAAGGCAGAAACATTCAACTTAAAGATGTTGCTACGGTAGAAAATGCGTACAAAGACCGTGATGTGGTAACACGCTTTAATGGTAGTGAAGGCATTGAGATTGCCATCTATAAAGAAGGCGATGCTAACGCAGTTGACGTTGCGCAAAAAGTGGCTGGTCGGTTAAATGAAGTAAATAATAACCTTCCAGAAAATTATACGCTTGACGAAATTTATGACCAAAGCGTGTTCATCAAACAAGCCATAGATAACGTGAAGTCAGCGGCAGTCATGGGCGGTATTTTAGCCATGTTAGTGCTGTATCTTTTCCTGAAAGACTTCTGGGCCACTGTAATTATATCGGTTTCTATTCCAGTTTCAGTTATTGCTACCTTCAATCTAATGTATGCCAACGACATAAGCCTAAATATGATGAGCTTAGGTGGTATCGCACTTGCCGTAGGATTATTGGTAGACAACAGTATTGTTGTTCTTGAGAACATCGACCGCCACAAGAAGTTAAAGATGGCTGGAAGCGATGAAGCAGTAGCTACTGAAACACCAATGACTGAGGAAGCTAAAGCCAAAACGTCTGCCGCAAGCACGGGGACAAAAGAAGTCTCGGGGGCAATTGTGGCTTCGACACTGACGACTATGGCTGTGTTTGTGCCGCTAATTTTTGTAGAAGGCATTGCAGGGCAACTGTTTAAAGACCAAGCGTTGACCGTGTCGTTTGCTTTAGCGGCATCGCTCGTTGTCGCTCTTACACTTATCCCTGCGATGGCACATAAGAAGAAAAAGCAACAGCTGGATCACGAAGAGGTGTTCACTACACCAGCGCCTACTCTTCCTACGTCAACGCTTGGAAAAGTTATGTATTACCTTACCCTGCCAGTTCGTTGGGTATTCAGACTTATCTTTGTATTTTTACCTGCAGCCTTAGTAACTTTGTTGATTGGCGCATGGCATATCGTTAGCAAATTACTGAGCGTTGCCTTCAAACCACTTATTTGGGTATTTAATAAAGGGTTTGACCTTCTTGCTTATGCTTATGAAAAACTGCTGCGCGTAAGCCTTAAAGCCAAAGCGGCGGTGTTAGCTACTGCCTTTGTTCTTGCTGCTGGCGCAATAATGCTTGTACCAAGACTAGGTATGGAGCTAATCCCAACTTTATCACAAGGAGAGTTTTCGGTAGAAGTGACGTTACCGGCGGGCTCGCCATTAGCACGTACCGACGCTATTATCAGTGAACTTGCTGCGGTTGCGGTGAATAACAATGATGGTGGCGAAACCAAGGTGCTTCGCACGTATGCCATGTCTGGTACGGGTAGTCTAATAAGCGCAGCGCCTAATCAGGGTGGCGATCATTGGGGACGCTTAAGCATTGTCATGCAGCCTTCTGCGACAGCTGCCGATATGGACGATGTGAAGAGTGCCCTTCGCGACCATTTAGCCTTTAAACCTCAGGTTCAGGCAACGTTTTCAGAGCCAGAGCTATTTAGCTTTGCATCACCTATTCAAATTGAGATTGCGGGTTACGACCTTAATCAATTACAGCAGTATGGCGACGCCATTGCGACTAAGCTAGCCAGTTTTAATAATTTTGCAGACGTAACGACCAGCATTCGTGACGGAAACCCAGAGCTTAAAATAGCTTTCCATCACGCAAAACTTGCTCGACTTGAGCTTGATGCATCAACCGTTTCTCAGCTTATTGCGGCTAAAGTGGGTGGCCGTGTCGCTACGCAGTATAGCGTGGAAGACAGAAAGGTAGATGTACTGGTAAGAACCCAAGAAAAGCAACGTGATGATATTGCAAGCATACGCGCCATTGTTGTAAATCCGGGCTCGGCGCAATCAATTCCTTTAAGTGCCGTTGCAGACGTTTATATGAGCGCAGGCCCAAGCGAAATTACCCGTGTAGGGCAGCAACGTGTAGCGCTGGTATCGGCAAATTTAGCCAAAGGTAAGCTTGATGAAGCAGTTGCCGTCGCCAATAAAGTTATTGATGAAACCCAGCTTCCTTTGTCATTAAGTGCAACAGTAACCGGGCAAAGTGAAGACATGCAAAGCAGCTTCCGTTCGTTACAGTTTGCCTTGGCACTTGCGGTGTTTATGGTGTACTTAGTTATGGCGTCACAGTTTGAGTCATTACTACACCCACTGCTTATTCTTTTTGCAGTACCGCTTGCAGGTGCGGGCTCAGTATACGGCCTGTGGCTTACCAATACGCCGCTAAACGTGGTGGTATTTATTGGTTTAATTATGCTGTGCGGTATTGTTGTGAATAACGCTATTGTATTAGTTGACCGTATAAATCAGCTACGACGCCAAGGCGTAGATAAAGATACGGCTATACTAGAGGCAGCCAAGACTCGCCTACGCCCAATTGTGATGACCACTCTTACTACTGTGTTAGGGTTATTACCTATGGCGTTTGGTTTTGGCGAGGGTGCTGAAATTCGCACGCCTATGGCTATCACTGTTATTTACGGCCTTCTGTTTGCAAGCTTGCTTACGCTAATTTTACTTCCAGTGCTTTACAGCCTGTTCGACGTTAAGAAGAACGTTGCGCAGAAAGCGTCTGCTAATGCTAATGCGGGCTTTGATGACGAACAAGCAATGTCGAAAGGAGGTGTACTATGAGTTCGCCTTCTCAAACCCCGAATAACAGTTCTGAAAGTAATGCTGATAAGCATCAAGCAATTGAACCGGATAAACGTGATACAGATATAGCTTCACAGCCCCAGCTTTCAAGAGTTGCAGGCATAGGCGCTGGGCTTGCACGCTTTGCGCTGAATAAGCCGGTTACCATCGGTATGTTGTTTTTGTCTATGCTGCTGTTCGGTATTGTATCTGGCCGCTTACTTCCTTTAGAGAAGTTCCCCGGTATTGATATTCCAGAAATGGTAGTGCAGATCCCCTACCCTGATGCAACGCCAGTTGAAATTGAAACGATGATAACCCGTCCGGTTGAAGAGGCCGTTGCTACCATGTCGGGGATAAAGCGCTTAAGGGCCCGCTCGTACGACAATATGGCTGAGGTCATTGTGGAATTCGACTGGGATGAAAACCTTAAAGCTAAAAGCATTGAAGCACGGGAAAAGATTGATGCTATTCGCCACGAGCTTCCTGACGATATAGAGCGGATCATGGTGTATAAATTTAACACCAACGATATGCCTATATTCCAGCTGCGCGTATCAAGCGACCGCGACTTATCAAATGCTTACGACTTGCTTGAGCGCAACCTTAAGCGTCCGCTAGAGCGTGTTCCGGGCGTATCTAAAGTTGAGCTATACGGCACCATGAAACGCCAAATTACTATTCGCTTAGATCCTAAGAAAATGGCGGCCTACCAAATAGACGGTACCCGTTTAGAACAGCAGCTTCAAAACGCAAACTTTTCGCTAACCGCAGGCTACATGTACAATAACGGTGAAAAAGTTTTGGTTAACCCCACTGGCGAATTTACCGATGTAAACGACTTTAAAAACATGTGGGTTACTCGAAGCGTGCGCTTATCTGATGTTGCCAGCGTGACCTACGAGCTTCCTCAGCGCAACGAAGGACGACATTTAGACCGCACATTCGCGGTAGGCTTTAACGTATTTCGCGAATCGGGCAGCAACCTTGTTGAAGTTTCTGATGCGGTAATGAAAGTTATCGAAAAAGCCAAAGAAGACCCCGAGTTTACAGGCATTAGTTTGTTTGTAATGGACGACATCGCTAAAAGCGTAACATCCTCGCTTAGCGACTTGCTTAATGCTGGCCTTTTAGGTGCCCTGTTGTCCGTCATTGTACTGTACTTATTCTTGCGTCAGCTTACTACGACCTTGATTGTTGTGCTGTCGGTGCCATTTTCTATCTGTATCGCCTTAGGCGTAATGTACCTTTTGGGTTATACCCTTAATATTCTGTCCCTTATGGGCCTAATGTTGGCGGTAGGTATGCTGGTAGATAATGCCGTTGTAATCACCGAAAGCGTATTCCAAGAACGCCAACAAGAGAGCGATGCTAGACGTGCAACCCAAATTGGTGTCAATAAAGTTAGCCTTGCCGTTATTGCTGGTACAGCTACCACAGCAATTGTGTTTTTACCCAATATTATTGGAGTAAAAATAGACGTAACTATCTTCTTAGAGCACGTTGCTGTAGCTATCTGTATATCTCTTTTCGCGTCGCTTTTCATTGCTAAAACATTGATTCCATTACTGACAACAAAGGTAAAGATTCCAGTAGTAGAAACGCCTAAAACGCCAACCTATATCAAAGGCTATGGCCGCGGGCTTAACTGGATGTTGAAGCATCAAGGCGCAACCTGTGTTATTGCTTTATTACTGCTTGCATCGACCATTGTGCCCATGCAGGTGGTTACTTCAGATGACGAGGGTAATAATAACCAAGAGCGTATTTGGCTTAACTATCATGTAACGCAGAATTTTACGCTTGAAGAAGTGGAAAAAACCGTCGATAGAATGGAAGCTTACCTTTATGAAAACCAAGAGCGCTTTCACATTAAACAGGTTTATACCTATTTTACTGCCGGCCATGCTGTGAGCGGTATTACGCTTAATGACGAGCTGCCCGTAAGTGTGGGTAAAATCAAAGAGGATATACGTGAAGACATGCCCTCTTTTGTGCGTGCCCGTCCCTCTTTTCAATGGGATAGCGGCAACGGTGGTGGCGTAAGAGTTACGCTATTGGGTGAATCGTCAGAAACCTTGCTAAATATTTCAGAACAAATAGTTCCTATTCTTTCAACTATTGAAGGACTGGAAGATGTGAAAGCCGACACCGGCTCTACCCGAGATGAAGTACAGATTCGCATTGACCGAGAGAAGGCAAACCGCTTAGGTATTCAAGTCAACGACGTAGCTAAACTTATCTCTACAGCACTACGGGGTAGTAATTTACGTACATTCCGCTATGGTGAGGCTGGTGAAGTAGCAGTACAGCTTAAATTCGGTAGCGATATTCAAGCCTCGCTAAACGCCCTTAAAAACATCAATATTGGATTTACGCAAGGTCAATCGGTAACGCTGAATATGATTGCAAATTTCTCTGTGGTGCCGCAGCTATCGCAAATTAATCGAAACTATCGTCAGACCGCACTTGCTATTGGCGCAAACTTAGAAGGGGAAACCACCACAGAACAAGCCCGAAAACGTATCGAGAACGCATTAGCTAATATTGAATTGCCTACAGGGTATAAGTGGACACTAGATGGCAGCTTCTCACGCCAGGATGAAGCCAATGCGGTCATGCAAATGAACATGCTACTAGCACTTTGTATGATATACGTTGTGATGGCTGCACTGTTTGAATCGCTGATACTACCTACGTCAGTAATCACATCGCTACTGTTTTCTTTCACCGGAGTATTCTGGGCATTCATGATAACAGGTACGTCTATGTCTATTATGGGGATGATAGGCATGCTTATATTGATGGGCATTGTGGTTAACAATGGCATTGTATTGGTAGACAGAATCAATCAGTTAATTAACGAAGGCTTGTCGCTATATGACGCAGTAATTGAGGGCTGCATTACGCGTATTAGACCTATTTTAATGACAGTTGCCACTACAGTCTTAGGGCTTATTCCACTGGCTATGGGCAGTACCCGCATTGGCGGCGACGGTCCTCCCTACTCACCAATGGCCATAGCGATTATTGGTGGGCTGGTATTCT
This sequence comes from Alteromonas sp. PRIM-21, assembly GCF_027563165.1. Lineage (NCBI taxonomy): Bacteria > Pseudomonadati > Pseudomonadota > Gammaproteobacteria > Alteromonadales > Alteromonadaceae > Alteromonas > Alteromonas sp. PRIM-21. The sequence goes on from NZ_JADOEK010000009.1 coordinate 37,447, forward strand.
CTACGCTAACCAGCTTGTTTTTAGTACCTCTTGCTTACGTGCTGCTGCTAAAACTTAGGTTTAAAACCCAACGTCTATTTAAAACCAGTAAAGCGCGTGTAGCCACGTATATAAAAATCGTTAATTAAGGCGCATATTAAAACGAGCAAAAAGACAAAAGCGGGTCTAGTTTTCAACATTTACGTCAACGTGATTGACGGAAAGTGTAAGCTAGCCCACTTTTTCTGGATTTGTAGTAACCGCAGTCAATGCTTTAGCTACGCGACGTTAAGTATTCGTGTACCGCATCTGCGTGACGCTCTTCAGAAAACTTGATAAGGCTGCTTCCATTACATGTTAGGCCTTCTTCAGACGTTACCATGCGCAATACTTCACGTTGGCTAGCGCCAATACGACCCACGTTACGTGAAAGGCTAGAACGAAGAACTCTTACATCATCGTTGATTATTGCTTTACAAAACCCTGCAAACTGGGTTTCACCAACGAAGCGAATGTCTTTTGACTCTGCTGCTGCATTTGCATTGATGCTAAAAGCGACAGTCGCAGTAGCTGCAAAAACTTTAAGTAAGTTAGATAGTTTCATTTTAAAATCCTCAATGTGTGGTTAAGGGTGCTGTGCAAGTTTGTGGCAAACTCTTAAATTAAGTTGAGCAGAGTTGAATGAATCAACAATTTGCTCAACGCCCTTTATTTATGCATCAAGAATGAAAATTTTTCTGTTGAATGATTGTGTAACCTGGGTAAATGCTTAGTAAATCAAGTTGTTACGCTGTTGTTACGACACTAACCCCTTGAATTAAATAGAATAATATAAATTGCATATTACTAATATATCTAGCGATAGCACTTGTAGGAAGAAAGAAGTATAAAACTTAAGTATAAAAAAGCCCCTTTCGGGGCTTTAAAAGTGTAATTTTAACAAAATTAAAGATGTTAACGCTTACTTATTGTACAAATTAAAGCCATTTTACGTAATTTAATTACACAAATTGGAGTAAACTATTCGTATTTACGCTCTCGCTTAGTCTCAATTGCATCAATGTAAGCATGCCACGATGCATAGCCGATAATCGGCATGAGCACGATGAAACCCACGAAACCGGTCACGTAACCAATTGCAACAGTGGAGAAAATGATAGCCCCCCAAATGAGCATGGGTACCTTATTTAGCCATACCGCATTCACACTGGTAAGCACTGCAGTTGCAAGATCTACCTTACGTTCCATTAAAATCGGTTGGGTAAACGCCGTAATAAATAGCATTGCCAGGGTAAAACCCGCGCCAACGACCGTGCCTAACGCTAAAAACGGTAACAAGCTTTCTAAATCGTTCTCTATATAAGGTGGATAAAGTGCGTGAATCAGCGATGCCACACGCAACCAAAATATCATCATTACCATAAGCAGTATGGCAAAGCCCCACTCGTTAAATGCGTTTCTTCGCATTGCGCGCAGCGAATGACGAAGTGAAGGCTTATGACCTTTCTCCATCTCCCAGCTTACATCGTAAAGGCCAGCCGCTAAAAATGGACCTACCAACATAAAGCAAACAATGGCGGGTAGAATGACCAAGTGCCAACCCGTCATTTCAACTAAATACATAATGAACCACGGGATAACCGCGAAAAGTACGCCATAAAATAAAGTGAGACCCGGTGCGCGCATTGCGTCTCTTAAAGCGAGTGACAACCACTTTATCGGGTCGCCGACGTCTAATTCTTTACAGGGAATAACACGTGCTATACCACTTTGCGTGATCGCATTCTCTGGTGTTTCTTTGAAATGGTGGGACATATTCTTATCACCTCTGCTTGTTAGCCTGTTTGTTACTAACGCGTTTTTTATACACGCCTTATTACTACGATAGGCGCTGAATCAAAAGTTCACAAGCTATTAACATAAATTTTATACTTAAGTGACAAGTGGATCGTTTATCTCGTTATATGTTCAATAAATAGTCACTTGATGAAAAAAGTGGTGCTTAAAGCGGAAATACTGCAAAAAGGCCATCGCATATGGCGTTGTATTGCGATAATCTCGGGGTATGTAAATCAACCAGATAGACCATGAAAACTGTATCTCGCTCACATAAATTAGATAACGTTTGTTACGACATTAGAGGCCCAATCGCTGCGCAAGCACGTAAAATGGAAGACGAAGGACACCGTATATTAAAACTGAATATCGGTAACCCTGCCCCATTTGGATTTGAAGCCCCTGACGATATCGTAAAAGACGTTATTCATAACCTGCCTACGTCTCAAGGATATTCAGACTCGACAGGAATTTATGCCGCCCGCGTGGCCGTGATGCAGTATTACCAACAGCGTAATATTAAAGACATTCGTGTTGACGATGTTTATATAGGTAATGGTGTATCTGAGCTAATCATGATGGCAATGCAGGCGCTACTTAATCATGGTGATGAAGTGCTCATTCCAAGCCCTGACTACCCGCTTTGGACGGCCGCAGTAAGTTTGTCATCAGGCTCACCGGTACATTACCGCTGCGATGAGCAAGCTGGCTGGTTCCCCGATATTGACGACATAAAAAGTAAAATCACCAGTAAAACTCGTGCAATCGTATTAATTAACCCTAATAACCCAACCGGCGCAGTGTACGACAAAGCCCTGTTACAAGATGTGGTTGAAGTTGCCCGCGAACACGGCTTAGTGGTGTTTAGCGACGAGATTTACGACAAAATTCTTTACGACGAAGCAAAGCACACCAGTATTGCTTCACTGGCTGACGATGTGTTTTTTGTTACCTTTGGTGGTTTGAGTAAAAACTATCGCGTGGCGGGCTTTCGCTCTGGATGGTTAGTTGTCAGCGGGAACAAACGTCTTGCTACCGATTATATCGATGGGCTTAATATATTATCTTCTATGCGTATGTGCGCGAACGTACCGTGTCAAAGTGCTATTCAAACTGCGCTTGGTGGTTATCAGAGTATTAACGACCTAGTCAAAGAGAATGGCCGACTACGCATTCAGCGCGACGTAACCACAGATATGCTAAACGGTATCGACGGTATTTCTTGCGTTAAGCCCAAGGGGGCAATGTACTGTTTCGCCAAGGTGGATGAGAAGAAATTCAACATCCACAATGATGAACAAATGGTGCTAGATTTATTAAGCTCTGAAAAGATTCTGTTGGTACATGGTCGCGCTTTTAACCTGACCGAAGGCACCTACTTCCGGTTAGTATTTTTACCGCACAGCGATGTATTAGTGCCTGCACTGCATCGTATTGGCAATTTCTTTAGAACGTATAAGCAAGGGGCGTAACGTGTCTGATAAAAGTCACTTTTTTGCGCATCTAGCGCGTTTAAAGCTTATTAATCGCTGGCCGCTTATGCATAATGTGCGCACAGAAAATGTGCAGGAGCACAGTTTGCAGGTGGCCATGGTTGCCCACGCGCTCGCATTAATTAAAAATAAGTTTTTTGGCGGTACACTAAACCCTGATCGCATTGCAACCATGGCAATTTTTCACGATGTGTCGGAAGTATTAACGGGAGACCTCCCTACCCCAGTGAAATACTTTAACCCTGCGATTAAAGAAGAATATAAAAAGATCGAAAAAATTGCAGAGAACAAACTAATTGAAATGGCACCTGAAGCATTTCGAGAAGACTACGCTGCGCTTATTGATCATCACTACCACAGTGAAGAAGAAGCTTTTATTGTGAAAGCAGCAGACGTGCTTTGCGCTTACCTAAAAACCCTTGAAGAATTAGCTGCTGGTAACCAAGAGTTTAAGCTGGCTAAGAAACGATTAGATAAAACCCTTAAAGAATATCATTCTGAAGAAGTGGACTACTTCCTAACGCGCTACGTACCAAGCTTCTCTTTAAGTCTTGATGAAATTACGCAAGACGATATGTGAGCAAGGCGATAAACAGAGCTTAAATCACTTTACTGACGAATAGAAGTAACATACATAGCAAGGCAGCGAGGTTTTTTTTGGCAACAAGCGATTGGGAATTAGCATTACACGAGCGTCGTTTACCCCGTAGCGAAACAAGAGACGGCGATCATCGCAATCCGTATCAACGTGATAAAGCGCGCGTTCTTCACAGCGCCGCGTTTCGTAGATTGCAGGCTAAAACCCAAGTGCTCGGTGTGGGGCTGAGCGACTTCTATCGCACGCGACTTACACACTCTCTAGAAGCCGCCCAAATTGGTACGGGAATAACGGCGAGGCTTTGGGTAAAATTTCCAGATATTGCCAATACATTGGCTCTTGACCCAACGTTAATCGAAACCCTGTGTTTGGCTCACGATATTGGTCACCCACCTTTCGGGCATGGCGGTGAAATCGCGCTCAATTATATGATGCACCAATACGGCGGCTTCGAAGGAAACGGCCAAACCTTTAGGATCATAACTCAATTAGAGCCATACACGGCTGAACACGGCATGAATTTATGCAGAAGAAGCGTGTTAGGCTTGGTTAAATACCCAAACTTTATTGATGCCCTTCATAGTAAAGGACCTACGCCTGAGCGCCCTGCCTCGCTTCGTCAGGTTAAGGCCCACGACTGGCACCCGCCGAAGGGACTGTTTCGCTGTGACGAGCCCCTGTTCGACTGGCTACTTGCGCCATTTAACAAGGAAGATAAAGATTTGTTTATGCAGTTTACTGCAAAAACGAATGCCCACAGCAAAACGCAGTTTAAATCCTTCGACTGCTCAATTATGGAGCTTTCTGACGATATCGCCTATGGCATTCACGATTTAGAAGATGCCATTGTTATGGATATGGTCGACAAGCATCATTTTATCGACGATGTAACTACTCCACTAAAAGACCTTGAAGTACCTTGGTTATCAGACAATATAGAAACATTAACCAATAAATTATTTAGCGCAGCACATCACGAAAGGAAAAATGCCATAGGTGCGCTGGTAAATAGCTTTATCACAGCTATTGAAATAAAAGGCGTGGAGGGATTTGCTCATCCGTTACTTGCGTTTAACGCCGTGATGCCTGAACAATTTGCACAAGCCCTAGAGCTTTTTAAACGCTTTGTGTTTAACAAAGTAATACGCCGCCCTGATGTGCAGCTTCTTGAATACAAGGGACAGCTGGTAGTTATGGAACTTTTTGAAGCTTTTGCATCAGATCCCGACCGTTTACTTCCCGAAAATACCCAAGTCCGCTGGCGTAAGGCCTGTGAGAACGACAATGGTATGCGCGTTCTCGCCGACTATATATCTGGCATGACCGACGAATTCGCCTCTCGCTTATACAGCAATATCTTTTCACCAAAACAAGGCGGCATTCAAGATAGTCTGCATATGTAAACTAAGCGACTAATTTTCCAATCATGGAGCAATATTTGTTTCTAGAAATAGCGTTGAGCTTAACTTACAAACGAGTAGACGTACTTGCTAACCAAGGAAGATGCTCAATTTCAATATAGCTGTACACTCTGTTTGTTAGCGATGCTGCTGGTATTACACCTTCATTTTCAAGTTGTTTGATCAAACGCTTCGTACTCAACTCGAGGGATTGGGCACGCATCTGATTATAGCCAACGGCTAAGTTTCGCAATAGCAGGGCAACATCAATGCGCTCATCTAATACGCTTTCGGGATAGCGTTTGTGAAAGTTGAGAATTGCGCGATGCGTTTTCGCCATGAAAATTGTTTCTCTGGTAACCATCCCGTACATTTGAGCAGCTAAACTTCGCGTTGGCTGGTCTGTATCTCTAAAGTGCCTCATTTGGACTTGATTAAAGTATTCATCATTTGCATCAACCAAAGTGTCCAACGCTTTAAGGGTGTATTTAACTTTTTTATTTCCATAAAGCATGCAGCTTAAAAAATTTCGACGCTGCAACCTATCGTTCTTTAAATTTACTTTGGCTTTTTCATACAGGTCGGATATATCTTCCAGCAAAAGTGGAGAAGTACCGTTAACGATGTTCGCAGATAAAAATTGAAGACCGAGTGAAGCGACTACCATATCGGGCAATTGCACGTTGGGGTCAGTTAATATGCTCTCAATTGCGCTAAGCGTAGAAGCTTCGCTTTGATTTAGGTCACCCGAAATAATGGACTGATATAGGGCTGCACTTTGATCTGAAGTACGTTCTATAAAAGGAAATGCATCGATGTTGGATAATTCGTTAGCCCAACAGGTATTTGCCACATGGGCACACAAGACAACCAGGGTTGCCAAAAGTATTTTCATAGGGTCCTTCCTTTGCTACTAACATCAACTTTCCTGTCTGATTTAAACCCTACTGCCATAATTACAGCATGTCAAAATCGAAGAGTTGTAACAGCACCATACTTTCTTGAAATTTTAATCCGAGTTCTAAGGTCTATTTTTGTACGCATCTAAAACTTAATTACTGTGCGCTCGTATTAACAGCAGTGGTAATACATCAAATACAGCTTAATGCGAGCTAGAACATTCTCAAGTGTCAAACATACATAGAGAACCCATTTAGAAATGGCGTTTATTAACGGCAGATAAAGGTAGAGTAATGGCAAAACCATTTAAACCCTCGGTGAAATTAACTGATAATGACGTAACTAATGAAAGCGTTTATATGAATCGTCGATCATTGCTCAAATCTATGGGCTTTGTGGGCGCCTCTACGTTACTTGCAAAGTCGGCAAGTGCTGCCGGTTGGTTTTGGGAAGATGAGGAAGAAAAGGCTGCCTTTAAAGGTAAGGCGCTGGAGTTTAGTCAGCCCCCAAAGTACCAAATAGCGGAAACCCGAACGCCTGAAGATAAAGTCACCAGCTACAACAATTTTTATGAGTTTGGCACCTCGAAAGATGCGCCAGCCAAAAATGCGACTGAATTTCAAACTAATCCATGGACGTTGAAAGTTGAAGGTATGGTGAAAAACCCCATTGAGCTTGATCACGACGCCTTAACCAAACGCTTTCCCTTAGAAGAGCGCATTTACCGTTTGCGCTGCGTTGAAGCATGGTCGATGGTGGTGCCTTGGATTGGGTTTGAATTAGGGGCGTTGTTAAAACAAGCCGATCCGTTGATGTCAGCCAAATATGTAGCATTTGAAACCCTATACGACCCTGAGCAAATGCCTGGTCAACGAAGTCGCTTTACCGGTGGCGGTATTGATTACCCATATGTAGAAGGCTTGCGACTTGATGAAGCCATGCATCCGCTAACGCTAATGTCGGTTGGCCTTTATGGGAAGACCTTGCCACCTCAAAACGGCGCGCCTATTAGGCTTGTTGTACCGTGGAAATACGGCTTTAAAAGCATTAAGTCTATTGTACGAATTCGTCTTACCGACAAAAAGCCTCCTACCACGTGGAATCGACTGGCCGCCAACGAGTATGGCTTTTACGCTAATGTGAACCCAAACGTGTCACACCCAAGGTGGAGCCAAGCCAGCGAGCGTAGAATAACCACAGGCGGGCTACTTGCCAGAAATCGCATCGACACCCAAATGTTCAACGGTTATACCGAAGTCGCGCCATTATACCAAGATATGGACTTATCTCGTTATTACTAGCTGCTACTTTTTATAGGGCTACGAGCAAATAGCTAGCCCTTTTAACCAATATCTTATAACCGAAGCTATTAAACATTATTATTAAGTTGTTCATTTAATGCCGTTAAGAAAAAAACCATTTCGATTCTCTGTTTGGCAGCGTCGCAGTTTGAAGGGCCTTATTCACCTTTTTGCATTAGGCTACGTCGCTTGGTTGTTCTTTGCCGGGATCAACGACCAGCTTGGACCAGACCCCGTGAACACGCTCATTAATGAGACTGGAACTTGGGCAATTCACTTTCTTTTACTAACGCTTACTCTAAGCCCACTTGCTAAATGGCTACCAAGCCCAGAACCGATGCAATTCAGACGTATGATTGGCGTATACACCTTTGTGTACGCCTTTGCACACCTACTCACTTACATTGTGTTTGAACTCCAGCTTGATATGGCATTAATTGCGAGCGAGCTAGTAAGCAGGCCTTACATCATTGTTGGCATGGCAGCGTTACTTCTTCTTTTTGCTCTCACCGCTACGTCGTTAAAGCGTATCCAGCGCAACATGGGAAAAAAGTGGCAGAAGCTTCATAACAGCATTTACCTGATCCTGCCTCTTGCACTACTTCATTTCAGCTGGTCGCAGAAGACGTTTTGGCAAGAGCCCGTTTGGTATTGGATGATTGGACTGATATTAATGAGCCCAAGAATGAAGCAGTGGTATGTGACGTATCAGAAGAAAAGCCAAAAAAAGTCGAGAGAAAAAAACGCAGTGGCGTGAGAAAACTAAAGTCGAAAACCTTTTAAACAAGCACGTAAAGCAGCGCAGCATAACGCGCTGTTTTGCTAATCGTTACCGCGAGAATAAAAAACCAAAACGGGCTTCTAAGTACACCTGCTACTAAAGTAATAGGGTCGCCAATAATAGGTACCCAGCATAAAAACAAGCTCCACTTCCCCCACTTTGTAAAGGTGTAGCTTGCACGGTTAAACGCTGCTTCGCTCACTTTTAACTTATCGGTCGCAATTTCTTTTCCGAACTTGAAGCCCAATACATAATTAACCACCGAGCCGAGTACATTTCCTAACGAAGCAACAACAAGCAACAACACCCAGCTCAACCCACTACTGTATAAAGCACTAAGCACAATTTCAGAACTAAAAGGCAATATAGTGGCAGCCAAAAATGCCGATAAGAACATCCCCAAGTAGCCTAAATGTATTAATGCGCTCAACGCTCCTCCAGCTTTATACAGTAGTTTTCTATGTAAGATTCGCGCGCATCTTACCTTAATCGGAGTATGAATACTTCCTTCAGAATTCGATAGCACAAAAAAACCATTATCTTTTATATAGTTACTGACAAAGCACCAATTTGTGTGAAAAAAGTACAACTAAATACTTGCCAAATCCCTCTTTTATGAATACTGTATACACATACACACTGTACAAGTAACCAGTATTAATTAATAACAATATTCCTGAAGTTCGATTTATGAACTCAAGGGCAAATGCATAAAGGGTTTTACTATGAACACATCTTCAGTTTCACGATTCAATGCTTTACGCGCTTCGGTTTCAAATGTTGTTCAACTACCTTTGCCGATAGAAGGGTTTCCTGGCGAAAAACAAGGTAATGGAAAAGGAAACAACGACAAAGGTTGGAATTATCTGCTTTCAAATACGGTGTCGTTTTCTAAATCTGTAGATCACGCTATCCGTATTCAGAAACCTGAAAAAGAAAAAATGCCTGAATGGATCAGTAAGCTGATTACAGGTGGCCAGTGTAAAACACTGTATGTGGAAAACATCGATTTAGACCTTCAACCAACAGACAGTGAAATGATTAGAAAGCTGTGTGAGCTTTACTCTGTCAGCCTAGTGAATGTACGTGTTAACAGCATTAATGACGAACAAAACGTAGCATTAGGCCCTTGGTAATACAAAGCCTGTTTATGCCTAAATCCTGTTTTTGCCCAAATAGAGACATAGGCAAAGTTTAAACATTTATTGTTATACGGCTTTTTGCCCTTTTTTTGGTATGAGTTCTTTGGTATTGATTCTTTGGCGTGATTCCACTCTGACATGAGTTATCTGGAATAGCTCGCCACGGAATCATTGAATAACGGCAACATTCACGTATAAAAAAGTTGGGGCTAACGCCACTTATATTTATACTGTAGCGCTTTGTAATACTCTTAAATTGCGAGTTGTCTTATGCGCTGTTACTGTTGCTCTTCAAAGCCTTTCAACGAATGCTGCGAACCTTTTATTAAGGGCGTTAAATACCCTAATACTGCTGAACAACTTATGCGCTCACGATTTTCAGCCTACGCTACAGCGCATTATCAATACATTCTAGAAACCTACACCAAAGAAAAGCAGAAAGATCTTTCCGTAGAAGATTTGGTTCAAAGTGCGCAAGGTGCGACATGGTTTGCGCTGAAAGTACACCCCACTCTAGCGGCTAACTCCATAGATAGCTTGATAGGTAACTCGCTCGGCAGCACTGAAGCTGGTTCGATAGACAGTTCTGTACATGCTAACGCTAAAGATGAAGCGCTAACCAACGCCGAGCCAATCACTGAGCCTAATATAAAGCCCATTTCCAAGCCCAATACTGCCGTCGTTGAATTCACTGCTTACTACTTTGAAAATAAAAGCATGTATCAGCTTCACGAAACGTCAAATTTTAATATTGAAGACGGTAAGTGGCGTTATCACGACGGTGTACTACACGACGACTGCGGCAAAATTAAGTACGGAAGAAACCTCCCATGCGTTTGCGGTAGCAACAAGAAATTCAAGCAGTGCTGCAGCCTTAAAAACCATTAATGTATTAGAACATTGAAAAAGTTACTCTAGAAGGATAATTGCTCTACACTAAAATATGATGATGAGCACGTTGAGGAAAATAGCTATAACATGATCAACACATTGTCGCTTCCGCTGTTTGTTACATCTAGCATCTGCTTGCTGATGAGCTTTTTCTTCGCTTTGCTATATTATCGCTTAACTTTCCACCACCAAGAACCCGTTAAGTACTATTTTCTCTTTGCTCTTTCGGCTTTCATAAGCTCAATTTTCTTCGGGGCTTTTGGTGTACTGATTAATGCAGGTGAGAATCTTTTTGCTCTTAGTGTTTCAAATAGACTTACCATTATTGGGGCTATGTTTACCCTTGTCACTAGTCTTCATTTCTACCTTGCATTCTATAGCTACACCGCCCCTTATTTTTTGAAATGGTGTTATGTCATTTGCGGTATATTTTCTGTTTTAACTGCTGTGCCCAGCCCATACTTTTTAGATAATGCGTTCTATGCGACGTCTAAGTACTATACTGGGCTAAAGTACGGGCTACTTTTCGAGATCTGGGGTCTTTGGATCTTAGTGTTGGGGTCGTACTGCATATATATTCTCATTCGAGTTTTTGTCCGGCAGCGCTCAAGACTCGAGGGAAGTGGCCCTATACTATTGTTACTTCTAGCGAACACTCTATGGCTTATCACCGGTATTGGCGATACCTTAACTGGTATCGAAATTATCGACCTTCCGCCGCTCACATGGCTTGGCTCTTTTGTAGTTACCAGCACCATCGCATGGGTTCTAGTGCTCCACATTGATGGGCTTTATAAAGAAAGACGTACGCTCAACAATCAATTGATGTACGACCATTTAACTCAGGCGCTCTCTCGAAGCTTTATGGAAGTAAAGCTAAATGAGGCTATTTTTCAGATTCAAAGTAGCGCTAAAAATCGATTAGCCGTATGCATATTTGATGTTGATAATTTTAAGAATATCAATGATAGCTACGGTCATTCCAGTGGTGATGTATTACTTAAAAACATTACTGAAATTGTGAAAAGACACCTCAGTCCAAGTGACTACGTGGCGCGTTTAGGTGGCGATGAATTTGTGATCTTATTCTCTGATTACCACTCTGCGCTTAAAGCGAGTGATATTGTAGAGCAAATTCGCCAAACTATTGCTTCTACAGTATTTAAAGCAAAAGCACACACTTTTAGTACAACCTGTTCATTCGGAATAGTAAATATTTTATCTGAAGAGGACCTCGCAGAAGACCCGGCTCACGATATTTTATCAACCGCTGACGAGGCCCTATACACGGCGAAATCTTTAGGCAAAAATACGATTAAAAGCATTGGCTATCATGATTGATATTTGCGTTTTTAGCTTGATGATAGCGTTGTTTCCCACTTTATAATTCAACCACTAGATAACGAATTTTACCATTCACAGCCTGTGGCAGAAAAAACTGTCCATTGTATGTAAAATACTGAATTCCGTTAATTTTGACCGTTTGTGCTTCATTCGGCAATTGGCTGTAGAAATGGCCTGATAAATATTGCTTTTCACCCTCGTGTTTTTCAAGTATGGGTTCACTTACCACCACGTATTCATCGCCCGATTGAAAGTAGTAGACACCCTCCGCCGTAAAATATCTATCTCCCTCGAAAATAATCACGTCAGGGTTTGGTGGAAGTGTCTTAACAGTGATACCTATAGGAGGTTTAACTACTTGGTAATGCCCGTCGAATTCACGGTAAAACACACCATGATGGTAGCGATAAGCTGCCCCGTGATAATGAATGACGTGCGCATTTTGGGGAATGTCTTTTGGTTTATGTCCCGGCTCGTAATTAGGTTTAGTTAACACGTTTGTGATAAGTGCTCCTATTCCAATTCCTGCTGCTACTGCAACCACGGCACCGCTGCCATGTCCACCGACCCTAACGTGCCCTCTAGCACCGCCAGGTGAATGCGCACATGCTGTGATAAGTGATACTGACAAAACAGATACCATCGCTATTTTTAATTTCATATTGCAATCCTATTAGAATTGAAGTTGAACGGTTGGAAGACTGTCGTTACTGTCTGTTCTATTTGATTTCATCCGTCCGAGAAAATTCGTCAGCAACTCATCAAGTAATGTATAAATTGAGTAAAGCGCATGCCTTTAATTTAGTGTCTTCATGCCTAACCTTGTTTCGTGAAAAATGTGATCCTTTACCTATATTTCGAGGAAAGAATCTACGACTGTAACTAAATGGAGGTACTACATTATGGATTTACAAGGTAAGACAGCGCTTATTACAGGTGCAAATCGTGGGATTGGAGAGGCTACTGTAGAAGCACTTTTCGAAAAAGGCGTAGGCAAGATTTATTTGGCGGTACGCGATCCGGAATCTACTACGCACCTTCACGACAAGTACGCAGATAAAGTAGAAACGCTACAAGTTGACGTTACCGACAAAGCATCAGTCCAAACGCTCGCCCAAAAAGCCACTGATACTCACATTGTCATCAATAATGCGGGAATTATGAAGCATGAATCACCGCTAAGCGAGAGCGCAGAAGACGCCCTTCGCAGTGAGTTTGAAGTGAACGTGTTTGGTTTAATTCACGTTGCACAAGCATTTGAATCGACATTAGTTGCAAACAAGGGCGCCATTGTTCAACTTAATTCAATTGCGTCAGTTAAAACCTTTGGCGATATATCAACATACTGCGCATCTAAAGCAGCAACTTATTCTCTAACCCAAGGCTTACGTGAGAAGCTATCTGAAAAAGGGGTAGCCGTCATTAGTATCCACCCAGGCCCTATTGGAACTGATATGGGTAAAAATGCGGGATTTGATGATGCTCCCGGTCCTGATGTCGTAGCAAACGCGATAGCAGAAGCGCTAGAAAGTGAAGATTTTCATACCTTCCCTGATGACGTTGCTAAACAAATTGGCGACGCCTACGAAAGTTTCGCGAAGAATATCATTTTAGGCGATATGTCGCTTTAATATCAAATATGAGCGCCCCCGTTCAAGGGGCGTTGTTTCTGAGTTATATGTACCGAGAAGAAGCGCCCGTAAGCGGCTTATTGAATAACACTACATCAAAACGTTTGCGAGCATCACTGTTTACTTTTTCATCAACTATATTAGTATAACCTCATAGCGGTTTTGTATTACGTGAAGTACAAAACCGTTTTTTTATTTTTATTTGCCACAAAACTGCCGCGAAACCTATTATCGCGGCTAATTATGAAAAATAAAAAACAAGGAAGGTTATGATTACTATTTTACGTATTGCTACGGTGATTTCTGCTACTACGCTAGTATTAGGCTGCGGTGGTAGCGATTCAAACGATTTACTCGACGACCTCAACGCTAATCGCGCAAAGTGGGAAAACGAGAACATCGACACTTATCAGTTTGAGTATCAAGTATCATGTTTTTGCACCGAAGAAACTACGCTACCTCGCTTAGTCTTGGTAGAAGATGGTCAGGTCACCGCTCAAACTATTATTGAAGGCAATATTGCCTTACCCTTAGAGGATGAAACTACAGAAAGCATTGATAGCTTGTTTCAACTTATTGCATTAGAAGAAAGTCGCGCAGAATCGCTATCGGTGAAATACGACCCTGAACTCGGCTATCCGACCGAAATTAGCGTGGATATCAACGAGCAAATAGCTGACGACGAATATACCCTAACAATTAGCAACCTTGTTGCCGAAAGCGATGTGGCTTGTACAGCAACGGTAGAAGATGGCCTCTTGCTTTCGGTAACAGATCAAACGACGCAAATGCCGATTGCATGTGGCGTTACGGCTACTGCAATGGAAGAAGCGTATTCTGAAACTGTTATGGTTGATGATACGGATTGTGCAGATGACAGTTTGCTCGCAATGCTTGACGAACGTCCTGGTTTTTACACCCTCACAGTACAAAAACAGGGTTATCAAGACTATCAGGTAGATAATTTAGGCATTGGTAAAGACTTGTGCCATGTGTTGACCAGAGAGTTCAACGTAGAGCTAGTTCCTGAATAACTATTGCTCAAAGATTCAAGAAAAAAGCCTGAACCATAGAGGGGTCAGGCTTTTTTCGTTAGGTTATCTTCTTATCAGACCTGTAGGATCAGGGCACAAGCACCATTTTGCCTTTCACTTCCCGGTTCATAACCTTCGCCATGGCTTTTGTGGCTTGTTCTAGTGGTAGAGCTTCATCAACCACTACTTTAACTTTGCCTTGCACGTACCAAGTTAAAAGCTCTTGCATGTTTTCAGCGAACCCTTTCGGGTCGTGCTGAGTGAATGAGCCCCAAAATACGCCCATGACCGAATAGCCTTTTACCAGCGCTAAATTAACCGGAAATTTAGGAATTTCCCCGCCTGCAAATCCAACCACAAGTAAACGCCCTTCCCACGCCATACTGCGACTACAAGCGTGGAAGGTATCGCCACCAACGCATTCATAAACTACGTCAGCGCCTTTGCCGCCTGTGACTTCTTTGAGCGTTTCTTTGAGATCTTTTTCTTTGTAGTTAATTAAAACATCAGCGCCATACTCTTTGGCAAGCGCCAGCTTTTCTTCAGTTGAACAAACGGCAATAACTTTGGCGCCCATTATTTTGCCTATCTGCACAGCTGCTAAGCCAGTACCACCAGCAGCACCAGTTACCACCAAAGTTTCGCCAGGCTGCAGCTTTGCCCGTTGTTTCAAAGCATGATGGGCTGTTGCATGGGCAGTTACAAGAGCAGCCCCTTCGTTCACGTGAATGGGGTCGGGTAACGGCATAACATGCGTAGCTGGGATTAGCGCTTTTTCCGCATAGCCACCTAAGTTAGAGAGCGCGATAACTCGCTGCCCTTCTTTTAGGTGGCTTACGCCCTCACCTACTTCGCTTATAGTACCTGCCACTTCGTTACCTGGCACAAATGGGAAGTCTGGCTGCATTTGGTAAAGACCTTGTACCAACAGCCCATCTGGAAAATTAACCCCTGCGGCTTCAACGTTTACGACCACATGGCCTTTCTTAACTACTGGGTCTGCCACATCTTTTAATTGAAGGTCATCAAGTGGCCCAAAAGATTCGCATACAATTGCTTTCATACTGTCTCCAGTTAACTTGTTCGACGTGCCCGCCGTAAATAACATGGCATGTCATTAAATATGTTGTGTGGCGTTTAATCGCTTTGGTGTATGGTGTGGTTTGCAATTTGAGCAAGCGGTCGCACCATTGCCCCCAACTGCATAGCCTTTTCACTTGATGCATTGCCATCGTGAGCGCGCTTCACTACACCTTGTAAAATAGCGGCTAAACGGAAAAAACTAAATGCCAAATAGAAGGTCCAGTTATCAATGGTTCCTATACCTCTGCGCCTGCAGTAGGCATCGATATACGCTTTTTCTGAAGGTATTCCTAACTGCTTTCTATCAAGGCCACCTAAACCGGCAGCGTGTGCAATGTCAGAAGGCAAACGCAGTTGCATACACTGGTAAGCCAAGTCGGCGTAAGGATGACCCAAGGTTGAAAGCTCCCAGTCTAATACTGCAACAACCTGCGGCTTATCAGTATCAGACATATCAAACATCATATTGTCTAAGCGAAAGTCACCGTGAACTAACGACACTTGGCCATCGTCCTCAGGCAAATTAGTTTCAAGATACTGAATAAGACGCTCAATCTCTTCAATATGTTCAAGTTCAGATGCTCGATATTGCTTTGTCCACCTACTTAATTGACGCTCGAAGTAGCTACCAGGCTTGCCGTAATCACTTAAACCAGCACCTTCAATATCAACGCTGTGAAGCGCAGCAAGGACTCGATTCATTTCATCGTACATTGCACCGCGTGTGGCAGAAGATTCGACTTCCGGTAACGCACTGTTCCAGAAAATATCCCCCTCTATAAACGCCATAATGTAGAACATACTGCCGATAATGCTGGCATCTTCACATAAATGGTACGCTTTAGGCACTGGTACTTCTGAGCCCTGTAAGGCGTTAATAACGCGGAACTCTCTGTCTACTGCATGCGCAGATTTCAATAGCTCGCCCGGCGGTTGGCGACGTAACACATAAACGCCGTTATCCGTGGTTAGCTTAAACGTAGGGTTCGATTGTCCGCCTGCAAATTTATCAGCACTTTCAACGTGCCCAACACTTGGGCACGCAGTAGATAAGTATTCATTAAGCACCGTTAAGTCTATTGCATGTGGCGCATTAGCTTTGTCGTTTGACACACTTACTCCTTACGCGTTTTTTTCAGCAATTAAATTGCGCCCAAGCTGCATCATATGAACTTCATCTGGGCCATCGGCCAGCTTAATGGTGCGCGCATACGCATACATTGCAGATAGTACAAAGTCTTGACTAGTTCCGGCAGCACCATGCATTTGAATGGCTTGATCGATAACTTTACACGCCATTGTGGGCGCTACAATTTTGATAGCAGCAATCAAGTCTCTTGATACCTTATTGCCGTAGCGATCCATTTTGTCTGCCGCCTTCAATGTAAGCAAACGAGCCTGTTCAATATCGCAGTGCATTTGCGCTATGTTTTCTCTTATCGACTGCTGTTTTGATAAGGGCTTACCAAAGGCGACTCGCTGTTCAACACGCTCACATGCCATGTCCAATGCCCGCTGTGCACAGCCGATAAGACGCATGCAGTGGTGAATACGGCCCGGCCCTAAGCGACCTTGGGCAATTTCAAAACCGCGACCTTCTCCTAGCAATAAGTTCTCAGCCGGTACACGGACGTCTTCAAACAAGACTTCCGCGTGCCCTACTGGCTCATCGTAGTAGCCCATAGCAGCCATTGGGCGCACAATGGTTACGCCTTTTGTATCCATTGGTACCAAAATTTGTGACTGTTGCTGGTGACGGGGGGCATCAAAATCAGTTTTGCCCATTACCACCATTATCTTGCAGTTTTCGTTCATAGCGCCGCTGGTATACCATTTACGACCATTTATTACGTACTCGTCACCATCGCGTTTAATAGATGTTTCTATGTTGGTTGCATCGCTCGAAGCCACTGCAGGCTCTGTCATAGCGAAGGCGGAGCGTATTTCTCCGTTTAACAATGGCTCTAACCACTGCTTTTTATGCTCTTCGTTGCCGTACTTAGCTAACACTTCCATGTTGCCTGTATCTGGAGCGCTACAATTAAATATCTCAGCACTGAATAATACGCGCCCCATTTCTTCGCAAAGCGGGGCGTACTCTGCGTTAGTTAGTCCTGCACCGTAAGGCTTATACTCTTCAGGTAAAAACAAATTCCAAAGCCCTGCTTCTTTGGCACGTTGCTTTAGCGTGTGCATCATTTGCGGCGTTTTCCAACGCTCTTCACCATTATTGGCTGAGCCATTTTCTACGGCATGAATGTACTCTTTCTCAATCGGGTACACTTCTTCTTTCATAAACGCTTTTAGTTTTTCTAAAAGTGCTTGGGTCTTTTCATTATATTCAAAGTTCATAACTGCCCCATTTAGCTGTAGGTAATGGCGTGTAACCTGTCAATCACATCCAGGTGAGGTACGCTGTTGAAGTTATTTAGGTGAACACCTCGCGCATTGGCGAAGCATTGCGAAAAACTGGCATTGCGAATTTGTAAGTTCATATTCACAACCGTTGCAGAATCGTAGCCAAGAATGTGTTTGAGCATCATGGCAATAGCACCACCAGAACTAACGACCAGCACTCTTTTAGCATCTGTCGTTTTAAGGTGAGTAAGCATGGAATGAACGCGGTCTTCAAACTGTTTCCACGTTTCGTCTAGTAACTCGTGAGCAAGTTGATCTTCAGACCAGGCAATCATTGCCTTTTTAAGCAGTCGGTAATATTCAGAGGGCGATGCCCCTTCTGGCACTTTTGCTTCAGGAAATCTTGTTAGATATGCTTTAGCCACCGCTTGGAAGTTAAATTCGTTAAGCGCACTATTCACAGTTACATCAGGCAATGTGTATTTGTTAGATGCAATTCCTTTAGCTATGCCCTCTTTAGTTTCGTGATGGCGTACCATATCGCCAGAAAATACCGAATCGAACTGAATGTTGCGATGCTTAAAATAATCACCAAGCCAAATCGCTTGTTGCCCACCTAACTCACTAAGTTTGTCATAGTTCGCTTGCCCAAAAGATGCTTGGCCATGGCGTACTAAATAGATGTCTGTCATACCGCTGCCTGATGTTATGAATATGTTAACTAATTCAAATCACATACTAAGTAAAACAGCAGTATAAGTTTAATTAATATTTTGAATGAGTATGCATCATGTGAAACTATGAACCGGCCTCTTGTGATCATTAAGCAAACGTTTTGAACAAAACTTGACTTATTCGCCGCAATTGCGTGGAATATGCTCGCTTAATTTGTCTACTTAACAGGCAATCAAAACGTCTTATTGGAGTAAAGACGAGAAAATGTAAAGGACTGCGCGCACATGGACGCGACTTTGTCGTGATAAGTTTGGCTAGAGGCACTTAGCTTCTGAACGATAAAAAGAACTAAAATGAAGTCACTTACATACGCCTTGCCCTGCCTTTCTGCAAATGTAAGAGCAACAGTAAACCCTATCTCTTATTGTCTTTTAACTACGCTTATATTTTCTGCTAGCTCTGTTGGTGCCCGAGCTAGCACCGACGATGGCGCACAAATACAAGCTGCGAACAAGAAACTTGAACGCATAATTGTTCAGGCTCAGAAGACATCACAAAACCTGCAGGAGGTACCCGTTGCTGTTACTGCGCTAAGTGGTCAAGACATGGTAGACACTGTTAGTCGTGACATGTTCGACTTACAAAACTACGTACCCGCTTTTGGTGCGTTTCAAAATCAAAGTGCGACTAATTCAGGCTTTTCTATTCGCGGTATCGGTACTGCTTCTCAAAACTTTGGCTTCGAGTCATCGGTAGGCCTGTATGTTGACGGTGTTTACCGCTCCAGACAGAATGCGCTTATTAGCGATCTAGTCGATATTGAATCTATTGAAGTGTTGCGTGGGCCACAAGGTACCTTATTCGGTAAGAATACCGCCGCCGGCGCGATGACGGTATCAACCGTGGCGCCTTCACATGGCGAACGTAATGGCTTTGCTGAGGCTATTATTGGCAATGATAACTTGGTTCGTTTAAGTGCTGGCTCGTCGTTTTCGCTTATCGACGATGTACTTGCCATGCGAGTATCTGGCTTTAGTTCTCACAGTGATGGTTTCATTACCGATGAGGCCAGCGGGCAAACCCTGAACAACCGTAACCGTTCTGCGGTAAAAGCACAGCTACTTTACACACCAACAGAAAACGTTAGTGTAAGATTAATTGCCGATTACGGCGAGCTAGACGAACGGTGCTGCGGCGCACTGACGTTTCAAAATAATATCCAGGCCAATGACATAACGGGAAAGTTCGGCACTGATGCACTGCTGCTTCAAGCGCCATTCAACGCCACCATCTACGGGCGCGAAGACTTTTATAATTATAAGACATCGCTGTCGCAGGCTCCCCTTTCAAAAATGGAAGATAAGGGACTATCAGTTCAAGTAGATGTGGCTTTAAACAAGGCATGGGATTTAGTGAGTATAAGCGCGTACCGCGCGTTTGATAGCTTAGATACGGTAGATACAGACTTTTCTGATGCAGACCTGCTTACTGCCACTAACGACGCCAGACAGCAATCATTCTCTCAAGAAGTCAGGCTGCATTACAGCAGTGATGATATACGCGGCCTAATAGGCGCTTATTACTACAGCCAAAACTTAGACTTAACCTTCAATACCACTACGCAAGATAATTTTAGCGTATTTTTCAATGCCGCCGCGCCTGACCTCCTGCCGCTAGCTAACGCTATCAACGAGCTATCTGAAATTACATCCGGTTTTATCGCACCTGCTGCAGCACCAGCCCCGTCTGGTACCGCTTTTGTACACTCGGCTAATCAAGAACAAGACAGCATAGCTGTATTTTCTCAGTTCGATTGGCTGCTAAACCGCAATTTTACGCTAACCACAGGCTTACGCTATACCCGTGAAGAAAAATCTATTGACGGAACTTATGACGAGCGAGGCCCCGGTATTGATGGGCTAAGTCAAAATCCTGCGCAATGGCCTAATATCGGGCGTGCAGTTCAAGGTTTACAAGACATTGCTGCAGCCTTGACTGTCGGCCAAGCGCCCTCTGCTGACTCACTGAATGCCATTTCGCCTTTTCAGCAGGCAGGCTGGGGGTACTTTTTCTTAGGCTCGGCAGCGGTTATGCCTCGCCCTGATTTAAACGAGCAGCTTGACGACTCACAGCTGACAGGTACAGTAAAACTGGCTTATCACCCCAACGACAACACGTTGACCTATGCCAGTTTAGCCACTGGTTATAAAGCAGGCGGTACGAATACTGACAGGATCTTGCCTTCTCTTAGCCCGCTGTTTGACGCTGAAAAATCACGAAGTGCTGAAATAGGCATTAAACACGATTTCAAAGAACATGGTATTCGAGTAAATGCCGCCGCGCACTACACGCAAATTAGCGACTTTCAGGCGACGACCTTTACCGGAACAGGTTTCAACTTGCAGAATGCGGGCGATATCATAGTTAAAGGCGTAGAACTGGAAGCAACATGGTTGGTAACAGAAAACACCGAATTACATGCCGCCGCCTCGCGCACTTTAGCGAACTTTGATGAGTTTAAACGCGGTACCTGTTGGGTAGCGTTTACATGGCATACTGGCATCGACGACCCTGGCCGGGCGAACCCTAGCGACCCTTTCTGCGCAAGAGATGGTGATCGCGTTGGCTTCGAACCACAGAATTCACTGTCACTTATGTTGAATCACTATTTCGAAGTTGGGAATTACCCTGCCTCTGCAAGTATTGACTACCAGTACACAGGGGATGTATTTCTTGATGATGCCAATGACCCGTATAAATACTCAGATAATTTTTTGCTGTTTAACGTTCGTTTAAGTTTCACTATTCCACAATGGGATAGTGAAGTTATTGCATGGTCGCGCAACGTATTCGACGAAGAGTACGTTGCACGAAGCGGATTTGATGTGCCGGTACAAACCGGAAAAGTTATGGCCTATCCGGGTGCACCTAGAAGCTTTGGCGTTACTTTTAGAAAGTCTTTCTAACGATTCAAATGCGTAGGTTTTGTATGAAACACAGCGTGACACTGTGCAATAACAGACAGTGCAATATGCTCAGGTAGTTCACCACCGATATCAAAGCCAGCAGGGCTCGCGAAATACTGCGTAAAGTCGGTATTACCAAGCCCTGCTAAATCCATAATTTCTTGCTTGCGGTGCAGCGGCCCAAGCATTGCCGTATAGGTTAACGACTGCTTACTTAACACTTGAAGCGCTTTTGCGTCAATTTCTCGGTGATGAGACATAAGCACCGCCGCTTGAATGTTATGTTCACCCATGTGAAGACGTAAGCCTTCCGTAGACGGGTCTTCAATTAAGTAATTTACTTCGGGAAAGTGTTCAAGTCTTGCTTGTGCGGGCCTCGGGTCCCAAAGGCTAACTAAATAGCCCTGTAAGCTAGCATGCTTAGTCATAAAGGTAGCGTCGTACCCACCTCCAACAACAAGTAAGTGGATAGGCGGCAGCATCAAAACCGACAATGTACGCTCGCCATTAACAGTATCTAGCACGGCCTTTCTAGGTGTAGCAGTATGGTCTTCCAATTCCGTACAGTCACCCAAAGTACCGTCTACAGTGCAGCGCCACTCACACGCCTTTCCGCTTGATAAGGTTTTGCTAACCACATCCAAAGATAGATAATTATTGTTTTCATTAACTGGCACGAGTGCCAGATGTACTACACCGCCGCATCCAACACCTAGCTTAAACGCAATATCTTCTTCATCTTCATCGTCATAAACTGCAGTACGGCTAACGCCGTCAGTCATTACACGCTGTGCTTTTTTAACGATATCACTTTCTAAACAGCCGCCGCTTAAAATGCCAAGTTGATGCCCGGCATCACTAAACAGCATCATGGCGCCGGCTTTGCGGTAACATGAGCCTTCTGTTTTAAAAATAAACCCTAGCACCCATTTGTGCTTTTTCTTGAGTGGAAGCCACTGCGCGAGCAAATGGTTAACGTGATTACTCATAACTACCTCTAATCCCGTCTAACCTGCTTATTGCTGTGATGCTGCTTTAGCAATAAATGCAGCCAATGTTTCAGGCTCTTGCGCACCTGCTACGCCCTGATTACCAATCACAAACGTAGGTACACTTTGAATACCGCGCTGCATCCAAAGGGTTTCTTCCTCACGCACTACTTGCGCGTATTTTTCACTTTTAAGCACTTGTGCTGCATCAGATTTATTAAGACCGACAGCCTCGGCCAGTTCTACTAAAACGCCAAGATCGTTCACGTCTTTACCATCAGTGAAATAAGCGTTAAACAAGCTAAGCTTCATTTCTTCTTCAAGGTCGTTTTGTGCTGCAAAGTGAATAAGCTGATGGGCTTTGAAAGTATTCTGCATACGGGAGTCGTCAGTGAAATTAAATGCAAAACCCAACTCTTCACCTGCTTGTACTAGTCGTGCTCGGTTCTCCACACTTTGCTGCTCGCTAATGCCGTATTTTTCCATAATGTGTTCACGAAGGTTTTGTCCTTCAGCAGGCATATTAGGGTTTAGCTCAAACGGATGGAACTTGATATCTACTTCAATGTTATCAAGGGTTTTAATCGCTTCTTGCAACCGCTGATACCCCACTATACACCATGGGCATACCACATCAGATACCATATTAACCGTTACTTTCTGTACATCTTGTGTACCTTTCTCACTAGCTGCCATGATAGGACTCGCTTTATTGAAGTCGTAAATTTATAGGGGCTTAGATAAGGTTACAAAAAGAAACTTCAACCCCATTTAGCAATTATTTTCGTTGTCGCCTGTCAGTTTTAAAACGTCTTTTTTGAACCGTTTATATCGGCATGGTGAATGGGTGTGATCTTATCTAAAGCCAGGCGCGCCCAAATCTCATAGCCCTTAGAAGACGGATGAAAGCCATCTTCAGCCATTAAGCCGCTTCGCTGAATATCGGCAACAGTACCACCTAAGTTAAGCGCGGTAACATACAATATTTCTGCGTTAGAACATGCTGTTACGGATTTAACCAAAGCTTGGTTTAAAAGTAGTGCTCGCCAGCCCAACAGTGCGCGCAAAGGTTGCGGTAGCGCTGGAAAGCAATGAATAGGAGGAAGTGCAGTAAACACTATTCTTTTACAGCCAAATTTGTGCGTTAAAAGTGTACTGATGGCATCAATATTTTGCTGCCATCGCATTAGTGACACAAATTTAGTGACATCGTTAACACCTATAGAAATAAGCGCAGATGAGAAGTTTTCGCAGGGGAGATCTCTCAGAAGACTAAGCACATCTTCGCTTTTAAACCCTGTTTTGGCATACAGCGATACTCGGGCTGGTCCAATTTGACTAAGGCTCGAATACAATAAACCAGTTAGCGCGCCCTGTTGCGTTAAAGCGCCTACGCCAGCCGCTGCAGAATCACCCACCACTAGTAGATTAGTGAGGGGTAACAACGAACCTTCTACTGAAGCTAGTACACGCTCTCCTTCAGGTTCTGGCAGCACAGTGGTCTTTTTTCGCACCCACAGCGCCTGAATCAATACAACAGGGGAAAGTAAAACAATAGCTAGGTTTAACGCCAAAACTTTGAAGTAGATCAAATCATATACCTAAGCAATCACATAAACTAAAACCATAACGCTCAATTCGCGCCATATACCTAAAGACAAGTGCAAACATATGACTCACGCTATCACTGTACAACACCAAGCCGTATCGACAATTACCAAATATGCGCTTAATGCTCCTCGTTATACGTCTTATCCCACTGCACTTAAGTTTGAGCCATTGCAAATTGACCCGTTGCCACAAGCATTAAACATTTCTAAAGCACCTGCGGTGAGCCTGTACGTGCACATTCCGTTTTGCAAAACGCTATGTTATTACTGCGGTTGCAACAAAATGGTAACCCGTCACAATGAGAAAGCAGACGAATATTTAGACTATCTAGAAAAAGAAATTTTGTCTAAACGTTATTTAACAGAAGGTAGGCGCGTGGTTTCACTCCATTTAGGAGGCGGCTCTCCGAGTTTCCTAAGCAAGACGCAACATACCTATTTAATGTATCTGCTTAAAAAACATTTCACGTTTGAGGCAGGGGCTGAGCTATCTATAGAATTAGACCCTAGGAACATAGATAAACGCTACCTTCAAAATTTAAAATGCTTAGGTTACACGCGCATCAGCTTTGGCTTGCAAGACACCGACTACAACGTACAGAAAACGATTAATCGCGTGCAAAGCACATCGCACATTGCCGACTTAGTGTTTGAAGCGCGCTCGCTTGGTTTTGACTCAGTTAATTTGGATTTAATATACGGTTTACCAAACCAATCAATAGACACATTTTCATCAACTATTGCCGCTACGAAAGCCATGATGCCAGACCGCATCTCGCTTTTTAGCTACGCACACCTGCCTGAACGATTTGCCGCGCAGCGCAAATTTGCGGAAGAAACACTACCAAGCAGCGAAGAAAAAGCGTCGTTATACGACCTTGCCGTTAAAAGCTTTACGAGCATAGGTTACGAAATGATTGGCCTTGATCACTTTGCCTTAAGCAAAGATTCATTAGCCATTGCCAAAAATAAAGGCTTACTTCACCGTAACTTCCAAGGGTATACCTTACGTGGCGACGCTGACCTTATAGGGTTCGGCGTGTCAGCCATTAGCACCGTAGGTAATGCGTATGCGCAGAATGCTAAAGATCTAAAGGAATACTATAGCCGATTAGACAACCACCTACCCTGCTCAAAGGTTGGGCTTTCACTTACCGTGGACGACCTCATACGCAGAGACGTAATTTCTAGCCTGATGTGCAATCTAGTGGTTGTTAAACAAATTGTTGAAAGCAAACACCACATCAAATTCGATGAATATTTTGCTTCAGCTTTAGATAATCTTGCAGAGATGAAACAAGATGGACTTATTGAAATCACATCCGAATATATTCGAGTGCCAGAATCAGCACGCATTTATATTCGGGCTATCTGTGCGCGTTTCGACGCCTACTTGAATAGAAGTGAAACGCTGAGTAGCTACTCCAGGGCCATCTAAAATTAAGGCAATTTGAAACGCGCAATAACCTGCATACCTTTTACAAGATTAAGGCGCTCAAGGGAAATACAGCTAATGCTGGCGTAGAGGATCTGGCTGCTATCGAGTACATTGAGCGTTAGCAATACTTTGGCGCTTTTTGCAGTAACTCGCTCAGTTTGAGTGGTATTGGCAGAGTCTTCTGAAGAGCTAAGCGGAAACGATACATGCTCGATACTAGATATAGCGCACGGCAACGCATTTAAAATACTACTTGTACTAGCAGTACCTAATTCAGTGATGTTGGTATCGATACTTACATCACAAGATTTAACCGCAAACCGAACCGGAATCTGCCCATCGCTTGTCTGGGGCAAATAAGACAAAGATTCTGCAGTAACGTATATCTCTTGCCCCGCTACCGTAACTTGCTCAATTCCGTTTTCCGACTGACACGGCTCGTTGCTTTGTAATGGCAAAACACTTTGACTTTGCTGCGTATCGCTACCCTTTTTGGGGTCGATATCGGTATTTTGCGACCGGTTGTTATCGAGAGCTGTGTTTGGTGATACAGCTTTAACCCCTTCAAGCACGCTAGACGGTGTTGCAAATCCTTCTTTTTCAAATACTTGAGTCAATACCTCGCGAGTTTTTCCACAAAGCTCAACATGGCCTCTATCAATATAAATTAGTTCGTCACTGAACAAGGCAAGATCGTCTAGGTCGTGAGAGATTACAAAGCATATTAGCTTCTGCGACACACACAAATTTTTCAAAAACTGGTAAATTTTGCGCCGGGTGAAGATATCAATTGCGCTTAACGATTCATCTAGCAATAACACATCAGGGCCGTTTACCAAGGCTCTCGCGATCGCTACCCGCTGCGCTTCTCCACCAGAAAGTGCTTGAACCGGTTTGTCGATTAAATGCTCGCTGCAGCAACCACGCAAACTCTCTTCAATAGACAGCGCATTCAAGCTTGCGTGGCGCTGTGCTAAGGCCAAGTTGCCACGCACATCGGTGTGGGGAAATAACATGGGTTGCTGAAACACGATACCAACTTTTTTAGCATCCCATGGGGTTTGCACTTTTGCGCTTTTTTCTACGCCAGCTAGGGCGCGGAACAGGCTGCTTTTTCCCGCACCTGATGGACCGGTAACCCCAATGAATCGGCTTTGTGGCTGCAATGAGATTTGTGCGTTAATGCGATTTGGTAGTAGCGCAGATATTTGCATGTTAACGCGCCTTATCACTACGGGTGACACCGTTAAAACGATAGAGCGCCGCGAGCATCACGAATGAAAAAATCAACAGGGCCAACGCAAGGTTGTGTGCACTGCTATATTCCAGCGCTTCTACCTGCTCATATAACGCGATAGACAGCACTTGCGTTTCACCAGGGACATTGCCTCCTATCATTAGTACTACTCCAAACTCGCCAATGGTATGGGCAAAGCTTAAGCCTAATGCCACTACAATGGGCGCTTTGCTTAAAGGCAGTACTATTTTTATAAAAGCTTCAAAAGCCGAAAACCCCAGCGTTTTTGCCACATCTAAATAACGGTTATCCAATTGTGAAAAGCCGCTGTACAAAGGCTGCAGAGCAAATGGAAGGGAATAGATGACAGACCCCAATACCAAACCTTCAAAGCTAAATGCTAAATTGCTACCCGTTAGGCTTTGCCATCCCTGCCCCAATGCATTTTGCGGCGAAAAAGCAATAAGCAGATAAAACCCCAGCACAGTAGGCGGTAGCACTAACGGCAATGCAAGCACAGACATAACCAAGGGCTTAGCCTTGCTCTGCCAGTTCGCTAAAAACCACGCTAGTGGCAATGCGATTAACAGCAACAAACCACTAGTAATAAAGGCCAGCTTTAAGGTAAGTAATATGGCCTCAAGTGTCGATGCCCCGAAGAATTCTGTGAGCATACTTAGTTACCGACACCTGATGCATTTGTGGGTTCATAACCCCACTCAATTAAGCTGTGCTGCACCCCTTGCGACATTAAATATTGGACAAACAGGCTTGGTGATGACACACCATCAGCGTCAGCCAAATTAAATGGCCTTGTTGTTTCAACGTGGTTTTTGTGAGCAGGCTCGTCAACTTGCGTTGTTGCCGTTGAATTTGTAATTGGACGTGGTTCGAACAGATTCGGCGATAGTGAAGCTGCTGTTTTACTGTTAACCACCAACGACTGAACAATGGGTTGGTATAAGGTTTCTGGTACTGGAATGATAACCGTGGTGGCCTCAGCAATTTCGGTTTTACCGGTAGTTATGAAACTTGAAGGTAAATTTGTAGGCAAATCTAAAGCTAATGAGTAGGCAACGAACGCCCCTTTTACGCTGCCTGTGGTATAAAACTGCAAAGTTTGTAGCACGTTTTTACCCATTACTCTGTGGGGTAAAAACTGTCGCCATAGAGACAAGTTCTGCAGCGTCTGCTGTGCTGCGTCACCATAGGGCGCCAATTTAGGGTTCGCGATAGCTATCTTGTTTTGTGGGTTTTCCATTAATTGAACAAGCTGCCTCGACAAGCAATCGGTAAGCTGAATGTTTAGTTGTTCAGCTGTGTCTTCCGTCGTTGATCCCGCGATTTCCCTGCAATTTGTTTCGCTAGATGTCTTACTAGATATTTCATTGAATGCCTGACTTGATAAGTCGCCAGCATAGACAAACGCCAGCTTGCCTTTAGCGTAATCCACCAGATTGCCGTGGTGCACTAAGTTATTATCAACCAAGGCTTGCGGCCGAGCGCGATCTGCAGATAGAAAAACGTCGAAGCTAGCACCATGTTGAATTTGCGCATACAAAGTACCGCTAGAAGATACGGTTACCGCGACTTCTATACCGGTAAGCTCGGTAAACTGCTCGGCGATATTTTTAAGTGGTTTTGCAAAGTTTGCTGCAACGGCTACGTTGATTTTTTCATCGCGTTTGAAATTTACTGGCTGATTTTGCTTATCGGCACTAATAACGTCGCCGTCAATTTCAGCGTGACTGCCCACCTCAAAATCACTCGCATGCATTGCTGAACTGGAAAAAGTCGTAACGCTTGGGGCTACACTTGCGCTTGCACTAGCATTGGCACTCACCAAAATAAGCATGGCCAAGTAAACAAAGCTTGAAAGTCGCATTGCTAAAGAAAAAAGCATTACTTTTTATGCATCCACTTAAGTGCGGCTTTATCGTCAGACGCTTTTGCCGCAACCCATTCAGATTTATCGCCCTTGAACTCTTTCTTCCAAAGGGGAACTGATTGCTTAAGCATGTCCATTAAGTAGCAGGCAGCGTCAAACGCCGCCTGGCGGTGGGGAGCGGCGGCACCTACCCATACAATTTGTTCGTTGTTGTGTATACGCCCTACTCTATGCAGTGCGCCAGCACTGTTAAGTGAAAAGCGTTCGCTCGCTTTTTCAACAAGAAGCATTAACGCTTTTTCAGTCATACCGGGATAATGCTCTAACTCGATGCCGTCTATGTCGCCAGAATTATTATAATCACGCACTAACCCAGTAAAAGTAACAATCGCGCCTGTATTGCCGCACGCCTTTTCGTCTGCCGACTGTTTCAGCCTAGCGTAAAGCTCTCCTTGGTCGAAATCTTCTACTTGAACTAGTGCAAACATAGCTAGCCCCCCGTCACAGGTGGAAATAGTGCCAGCTCATCGCCGTCGCTGAGTACGGTTTGGAGGTCGCAGAGTTCTTGATTGCAGGCAGTTAGCACACTGCCCTCTAGGGCCAATGCCCACTTGTCACTGCGCGTCTTAAGCTGAGATATTACGGCTTCAATCGTGCTGTTATCACTTAAATTAAGCGCGATGTTGTCCTCTCCCGTAATCTCTCGGGTTTGTGCGAATGTTTTTACCGTTACCTGCATGCTTTGCCTGTTATCTACTTTGTTAACGTCGCTTGGTGTGCGCTGATTAATCTTTCCAAGCCTCGAAAATACATTAAACCTAGAGTAGGTTGCCCATTAAGCGGACGTACACTTTTTGTACGTTTCTTTAAAGGTCGCTACTTTGTATGTGAACTAGATGTCAGACTTCCAGTGGCCTGTCTTACCGCCCTTTTTTTCCAGTACCCGTACCCCTTCCATATGCATAGCTGGGTCAATGGCTTTACACATATCGAACAAAGTTAACAGCGCCACATTTACACCCGTGAGCGCTTCCATTTCAACGCCGGTTTTACCGCTTAGCTTACAATAGCAGGTGGCTTTAATCCGGTTTTGGTCGGGCTGAATGTCAAAGTTTATATCCACCTTTGACAGTGCCAGTGGGTGGCAAAGAGGAATAAGATCGGCGCAGCGTTTCGCCCCTTGGATACCTGCTACTCGGGCAACAGCGAATACATCCCCTTTTGCAATTTTCGCTTCAGAAATTTGGCGAATGACGTCTTCGCTTACGTACAAGAACCCTTCTGCTGTGGCCTCTCGCTTAGTAATATCTTTGTCGCTAACGTCTACCATATTAGCTTCGCCGCCAGCATTTAGATGGCTAAAGGTACTCATGCTTCCACCAAATGCTTTACGAAGTTACACGGTCTGAAATCGGCATCAAGTTGGCTAGCAATAATCTTTTCCCACGCCGTGCGGCACGCGCCTGTTGAGCCTGGCAGACAAAAAACAACCGTATTATTAGCAAAGCCCGCAACCGCGCGAGACTGAATGGTTGATGTACCAATCTCTTCATAGCTAATTTGACGGAATAGCTCACCAAAGCCGTCGACTTCTTTATCGAACAATACGCTAATGGCCTCTGGCGTTGAATCGCGATGTGTAAAGCCTGTACCACCAGTAATTAATACCGCGTGAATGTTCTTGTCGGCAATCCACTTCGAGACCACAGCGCGTTGCTGATAAATATCGTCTTTCACCAAATCGCGTTTGTAAAGGTTATGGCCAACCGAGGTAAGCGCCTCTTTCAAGTAGTCTCCCGACTTGTCGTTTTCAAGAGTGCGCGTATCTGAAATAGTGAGTACGGCAATATTAAGGGGTTGGCTGACAACTGACATATGAAATCCTAATTTGATATGCGACATTTTGGCGGTTTTTGATAAAGTACCAGCCAAAATACTATTTGGTAATCACTTTATAAGGGTGCATGCCATGAATTCAACAACTAAGTTGCTATAAACTATGTCTAAAAGCCTAACTCATCAGCAGGCTATGCGCTATAACCGCCATATTGTGCTTCCTAAAGTGGACCTAGACGGACAAGAAGCGCTGCTAAACGCCAATATTTGTATTATTGGTATTGGTGGGCTTGGCACCGCTGCCGCCACTAGCCTTTGCGCCAGTGGCGTAGGTTCCCTGACGCTTATCGACCACGACACTGTTGAGGCAACTAACTTGCCAAGGCAAACCTTGTTTAGCGAGCAAGATGTAGGAGTAAATAAAGTAGAAGCTGCAAAAGCGCGGCTTACTGCAATAAACAGCGACTGCGACATTACCGTAATGGCAGAACCGTTTTCGGCGCCGAACACTACTGAGCTGTCACCAGCGTTAAAACAGACCATAGAGCGTGCCGACGTAGTATTAGATTGCACAGACAATACAGACTCGCGAGATTTAATAAATGTATTGTGTTTTAAACTAAATACGCCGCTGGTATCGGGCGCAGCCATTCGCTTTGAAGGCCAGCTTTTCGTAGCTATACCCGGTGAAAGCCGCTGCTATGCATGCTTGCGAACGCTATTTGAATCACCCGATTTAAGCTGTGTTGAGGCAGGTATATTTTCGCCAGTAGTAAATATTGTAGGTACTTACCAAGCAATGCTAGCGATGCAAGTATTAATGGATTTCGATAATATTCCTAAAAACACGTTAATGACCTTTGATGCGCTTTCGCATGAATGGCGAAATTGGAAACTACCCAAAGGTGTGGACTGTGAGCTATGTGCTTGCTAACTATACGTACTTTCGCAACATTAATGATAAAAGCTGTGTTTAAAAGCAGCATATTTAAACAAAGAACAAGACAGAAAATAGGTTGATTTAAATGACAACCCAAGTAGTAAAAAAACACATGGTAGTTGCGCAAAATGCGTCTGGCCGTAACATGAACGTGCCAATTTATCGAATGAAGGGCGCGCGCCCTGGCCCCACCGTGTACATTCAAAGTTCTATTCACGGCGCTGAAGTACAAGGTAACGTGGTTATTTACCATCTTATACAGCGCTTAAAAAACATGGATATTTGCGGCGAAATTATCCTAGTGCCCAACTGCAACCCCATTGGTACTAATATTAAAGCCGGTGAGTACACATTAGGCCGGTTCGACCCTGTGAACGGCACAAACTGGAACCGCGGCTATTTTTTCGATAAAGAAGCAGTTGAGCATTTCGCCAAAACGGTAACCCGCGAAGAGTCTATTGAAGGCATAAAACAACGTTTTCGTGCGCACCTTTCCAATGCTATCGACAACAAACTGGCTGAACCCTGGGGTTTAGGCTTGGCGCAGCAGCTAAACCTAAAACTACAACAAATGGCGGTGAACGCCGACTTTGTACTAGACCTTCACAACGGCCCGGTGTCTACCCGTCACGTTTATATTCCCGAATATGCCAAAGACAGCGCCAAGCTATTTAACATCCCCCACTGTATTTTTATACCTAACGTATTTGCAGGTGCACTGGACGAAGCGACGTTCTGCCCGTGGTGGACACTGCAAGAAAGCATAAAAAGTAATTTAGCGCGTGAGGTAAGCTTTAACGTTGAAGCCTTTACCCTTGAAATGGGTAGCCAAGAAGTGATCGACTTTAACGAAGGTAACATAGACGCCACCAGTATTCTTAGCTACCTAAATGCCAAAGGCGTGCTGCACGAATGCGATATTAAACCGAAAGCAATGCAGCGTTTAGGCGTGTATTTAAAAGACTATAAAACCCTATTTACTAACTGGGGTGGCATGGTGGAGTACATGGCAAAACCAGGCCAAACCGTGAAAAAAGGCGAACCGCTGGCGCAAATTCTCAATATTGATGATCTCGACACCGACAATGGCAGCAGAACGCTAAAAGCACCTTGCGATTTAATTCCTATTTTGCACTTCCCTTCAGCTTCGGTATTGAGCGGAACGCAGTTGTATAAGGTGTTTACGAATTATAAGGAGTTGTAGGTTTTTTATGCAAATTGCATGGAGTAAAACTTTATTACAACATGGTTGATTAGGGTATGTAGATACGGCTCACACAAGCTGCTGGTTTGTTCTTTGAATTAATTCCTGTCGTTCAATACATTAAATTTAACGGCAGAAGAGTGCCTTAAGCTGCCCATCGCACAAAGGCACTTCGATGGCTGCAATGAGCGTAAAGCAGACCTTGATGCATAAGTTACAAAACATGCGAGAGCTTTAGCATGCAATATGCTGAGGCAAGAACTTCCACAAATCTCATTTTGAGTTTAAGCACCACAGTTCAGTTCACTTACTTATCTTGACGACAACTCATTTCATATTTTCTTCAAAACACCTATCAGGAAAACGTACCAGACTCAAATACAGCTGCCACTATGCCTAGCCTATAGCGTTAATGTTTCTTATGCTCTGTCCTCAAACAGTGCCGGCATGTTAATGGCAACCAGCAATGCCCAGTCGGATAGTTATCCATTAGCCAGCACGGGCCGTGGTGAGCTTCTGCCCTTTTGATCAAGAAAATCGCGTTCGCAGTGAGTAAAGTCGCTATTACAATAAGGGACCCCCCCTATTTAGCATTATTTATTATTAATGTTTAATAAAGTGCACGCAATGTTAACATCTCATTAACTTTTATTTAGCAGGCTGCAAATAGCTACGTTAAACAAACGAATTTTCTTAAGCTGAAGTTAACGATTGAAGATCTTGATCTGAAACGGAGAATTTATGACAAAAAGCAACCATGCAGAACAAATAGAGGCGATTACCTCCTCACAGAAACATGATCAATCCGGTAGTGATGACGAACACGTTGTCGAGTTAGAAAACACCGGACGAAGAAAGTTTATTGGTTACATGCTTAAGGGTTCGAGTTTTGCTGTTGCGTTACATATAACTAGCGGAGCTATACGTCCTCAGGATGCCAACGCCCGGTTGTTAGGAATACCGGAACTTGCAGATGAACTGGATTTAACAGATCTGTTGCTTATCTCAGGTGACCCTTTCTACTACGATTATCTAATTAAGATAACGAGTGACAACCGTGTCCGTTTTGAGCTTCCAAGAATGGAAGTAGGGCAAGGTATATTAACTGCTGCAATGATGATTCTTGCAGAAGAGCTGGACGTTGAAATGTCTTCCATTGATGCGACTTTATCTCCGGCAGAAATCAGACGAGCGACTGGTCAAATTACAGGGGGCTCTCACGCCGTAACCTCTCTTTGGGATCCTTTGCGCAAGGTCGCGGCAGCGCTGTTACATAAGATAAAATTATCAGCCGCAGTGCATTTTGGGATTTATGTGAACGACATTAGCACAGAAAATGGCTTTGCAATTGGTCACGATGGCAGCCGCATTGCTTACTCTGAGCTCACCGCAGGTGTTGAGGGACGCAACGATGCAGCTCGACTGGCAAAGCCTAAAGACCCGTCTCAATACAAAATTATCGGTACGCCGCAAAAGCGGGCTGACGCGCGCGATATTGTTACCGGAAAACTAGATTTCGCGATGGATCTTGACATACCAGACGCGATGCCCACTTTGGTCGCTAGACCACCAAGCTTAGGTGGTTTCGTGATCACGTTTGATGATTCTGAGGCAATAGGCCTGCCCGGTGTCCTTGCTATCAAAGAAGTTCCGTTGGATGTTGATGCAAATTCCTCTGGCGTGGCCGTTGTTGCGCGTTCCTTTGGCGAAGCTTTTCGGGCGCGGGATGCACTTAAAATTTCATGGAGTGTGGGTGCTGCCGAACATCTATCTGACGCCGAGGTCATTGAGCAGTTACGTGCGATAAACCTGCCAACCTTACCTAAAATTCCTCTGGCTACCGATTCGGTTGGCGGCGAGTTCATCTTTCCTTATTTGGCGCATGCCCCTATGGAAACCATGACAGCAGTTGCCGATGCAACCGGCTCAAAGATCAGGGTATGGACTGGCGCCAAGACGCCACTTGCAGCACAAGCCAAAATTGCGCGTGAACTTGGAGTCTTACCCACTGACGTTGAGGTGAATGTAATTCAGAGCGGCGGCTCATTTGGCCGTCGCTTATTTTTTGATGCAGCAGTTGAAGGCGCGCGTATTTCACAAATTGTAAACCGCCCCATCAAACTTATGTTTACCCGACAGGACGACACAAAGTTTGGCCGCGCACGACCGCTCAGCTTGCACAACGTAAAAGCGACTTACAATAGAGGTTTTTTAATTGGTAAAAAAGTGTTGTCGTTTGACCATCGCGCTGCGACCGCTGAATTGGATCTCGAACATGGCTTTGGCGACGGTATTACTGCATTGGGAGGAGAATTAGCTCCTGCTGCTTTCAGCCAGACAGTCTGGCACTCAACGCAACTAGTGCAATATAAGTTTGGTGTAACTTCCCTGCTACTAAACGAAAAAAAATTCGTTGTGCCAACCTCCTCTTGGCGCGGCATCTACTCCGGCACAGCTGCCGTCGCAAACGAGATAGTTGTTGACGAATTGGCACGCGCAATGAACAAGGACGAATGCCAGTTCAGATTACAAATGCTTGATGATGAGCGCTCTAAAGCTGTTCTGCGGAAAGTTTCTCGAGAGGGCAAGTGGGGAAGGAGAATGAAAAAAGGACGTGCCCAGGGCCTCGGGTTACATAAAGAGTATAAGTCTCGAGCCGCAGTACTTGTTGAATTACAAACGTTCAAAAATCCGGAGAAAGAATGTAAAGTCACTAAGATTGTTGTTGCGCTGGATGTGAACCGAGTATTGAATCCAACCGGCCTAGAGGCGCAAGTTATCGGTGCGGCAACCGACGCCATTACCTATATGATTCGCACCAGTTTACACCTCGACAATGGCGCAATACGCGAGAGCAGTTATGGCGATTTTGAGATTGCTCGAATGCGCAACACGCCACCAAAAATTGAAGTGCACTTTATGCCGCCTAACGGAGAAACACCGGGAGGTGCAGGCGAGTTGGTAGTGCCTGCGGCGGCAGCGGCGATAGCCAACGCATTTGCCAGGGCGACGGGTATCGCACCACGTCGTTTTCCACTTCGTGACTTCTATCCAGAGGGTTAATTCATGCCACAAATTACATTTAATGTTAACAATAACCCGGTTTCTATCGACGCTGAAAACGACGATGAGCTCCTGTATCTCTTGCGTGATCGACTTGGTATTACTGGCCCAAAATATGGTTGCGGTGTTGGCGTGTGTGGCGCTTGCACTATCTTCAAAGACGGTGAGCTAGCTCGCCCATGCATTGTTCCGATGGAAGAAGTTGAGGGTGCATCGCTAACCACTATTGAAGGGCTTGCGGTCGATGATATTCTGCATCCGGTACAAGAAGCATGGATAAACGAAGATGTCGCTCAGTGTGGTTTTTGTCAGGCGGGACAAATTTTAACCGCCGTCAAACTATTGGAGTCTAATCCCAATCCCAACGATGATGACATTGATGATGCTATGAGCGACAACATCTGCCGCTGCGGTACCTATCATAGGATTCGAAAAGCCATTAAACATGCTGCAGCTTTGATTCAGCAGACGACATAAGAAGCTAATTTTTGGGAAAAGGGTTGGACTGAGAAGAACGCTTTAATTTGTATAAGCTCAGATCTAATCTGAGTATTTCGCCTGTAGGGTTAGTAGTCTTGTAGACTGCTTAAAGCGAATTGCAGGAATTTCACCTGCTTTTAATAAGGGGCTGCTTAACGTACTCTCTGCCGTTTAATTGCAAATGTTTGAACGGCAGCTTTTGGCACAAGCCGGAAGTAAAAAAACTGCTGTTTTCATCAAATGTACCGCTATAGTATCACTTACCAATAACCACATAAGATTTCATTCACACTAAGCAGAGTTACAAGGTAACTAACCACATCCTACTTCACCCAAACTAACGCGATATTTAAACTCACCACGCTGATTAAATACGTCAAAACCATTATCAGAAGTTTTAATCTCTAGCTCCCATACCCAATTTGTTTTTTCAATAAACTTTAATTCATAGCGGTTTAAAGGAAGTGGGCATTTTAAATAGAAATAATGGTAGGCCGTACCCATTGCACCTGGGTCTGCGGTAAACACATAGATAGTGTTATTCCCTATTTCAAATTCTTTATGAAAGTAGTCTTGATTAGTTCCTAGTGTTGCATCAATCAGTACACCAATTAGACCTATTGCAATCTGAATGAGCGCCACTATTGCTAAAACACTGCTCAAAGCAACAGTTAACCATTTACTTTTAAAAAGACGCCTAAATGTACCCTGCTGCGTAAAGAGCAGGTATACACCTGCGCAAAGCGCTAAAAGCTTAACGAAGGCTAACGCGTCGCCGACCTGTGACATGAACTTAGGGGAATGGTAGTTTAAGCCCCACAGCACTCCGCCATGCAGACTTTCTACTAATGGAACGATTATTAAAAGTAGCACAGCGAGTAAGAGAGTTACCAAGGCCGCAAAGGTTCTTTGCGGCACTTGCTTGTTACTCGGGCTATGGTTTTGCTCTAATTGCGTTGTCCCTAACATTAATTATCAGCTTTTCTAAATCGGCGAACCAGGCGGCAGCGGTTCTACGTCAAAGGTACTTGGCCATGTCTTACTAGCCCAATATGTATCAAACTGCTCTTTCAGTATTTCATACTGATTGTCGTCAGCCTTATCGTCTAGCCACTCACTAAATTCAAGTAAAGCAAGTTCAGCTTCCATTCTTACTTCTGGCGCTAGCTTATCGTTAGTTACTGCTTTCATCACTGCATTTAACGCCACTAACTGTAAGCGCTTGGCTAGCGGGCTTTGCGACTTGTTTTTATACCAGTGTACGCTAAGTATTTGCTTCACTAGCATGGAAACGCCTACTTTTTTTCGTCTATCTTTAGCACTTCTTGTTTGCCACTCTAAACGGTTTAAGCGTTCTGGGTGTAATAACAACTCAAAAGCAAAGTTGGATGCCGAAGCAGCGGCAGAAACAGGGTCTAACATTAAGCCCATTTTGCCCTTAAAGTGCTCGCGAGTAATGTCGTCACCGTAGGCTGTCGGTGGAATAAGCGCGAGTACCGACTCAGGTATAGTTAGGTAATCGGCGGTAGTAGCGGTCAGTAACTGTTGCATTGCCCGTTGCTGCACCGCGGGTGCTACAAACTGCTGGCCCTGAGCTTGAGTATAGTCACCTTTGCGTTCATATTCATACACTAAGCCGCCCACTTGTTTTGCTACAGCTTCTAGCTGATAGCGGTGTAGCAAGTAAATAGGTACTAAAGCATTTTCAAGGGACGATAAACTGCTGTTCGGGCTTAAGGTGTCCAAGCCTAAATTGGCTAGTGCCTGTTCGCGCACTTTTGAAATTTCATCGAAGGCATCCAGCGGGTTGCTTCCGTTTTCCCACATATGGCCGTTTGCCGATGCATGGCGACTGCTGCGGGTATCTGGGTCTGATTTAAAGCTTAAGCCCTCGTTGCGACCTTTTACGATAATTTTTGCCAAGGCTTCGGCTTCTTCTACATCGTTGGCAAAGTCTTGGTAACCATACGCTACGGCGTGTATATCCCATGCGCCAATACCTTTGTCATAGGCGCCTTCTAAGCTAATTTTGCCGTTTTTAATGCTAATTTTGGGGTGAGGATAATCCATCACAGACGCACGGTTGTTTTCACTTGCTGCAAAATTGTGTGCTATGCCTAACGTATGCCCTACTTCGTGAGCAGACAGTTGCCTAATACGGTCTAGCGCCATTTCTTGCTGCACAGTGGTGTCGGTATTACCCTCTTTAAACGGGCTGGTTAGGCCAAGGGCAATTAGATAATCTTGTCTTACACGCAAAGAACCTAAAGTAACGTGACCTTTGATAATTTCACCCGTACGTGGGTCGACAACTGACGAACCGTACGACCAACCGCGCGTTGCGCGGTGCACCCAGTTAATGACGTTGTAACGCACGTCCATTGGGTCGGCCCCTTCTGGCAGTACTTTCACCTGAAACGCGTCTTTATAACCTGCAGCTTCATAGGCTTGATTCCACCAGCTCGCACCTTCTTTAAGCGCTGTCATTACTGGCTCGGGAATGCCTGGATCTAGATAGTACACAATAGGCTCAACTGCTTCGCTCTTCGCTGCATGAGGGGTTTTCTTGTGTAAACGGTGGCGGGTAATAAAACGCTGTTCAGTAGGTTCACTAATAGGCGTGGAATAGTCAAAGTAGCTAAATTTCCAGTAGCCCGAGTATGGGTGGTACTCTCTGGGTGTGTAGTTATCGTCAGGTAGTGCCACAAACGAGTGATGCAAGTGAACCGTCACACTTTCTGGATCGGGCGTAACTTGCTGCACGTATTCGCCCGGCTTTTTACCAGCAAAAGTGACTAGAGCCTCTAATTCAGTATTCTTTTCAAAGCCTTTGGTTTTTGGTAAGTACACGCCACTTCGCATTTTATCTACGCTGAAGCTACCTTGCTTGGTGCGTGCCATACGGTTGCCGATACCGTGAATATCACTTAGCAGAAAAGGCGTATAGTCGATAAGGCTAGTGTTATCGCTTTTAGCTACCAGCGTAAAACCAGCAATAACCGAATCTGCGAAAGCTTCATCAATACTCTGTTTTTCGGCGTCGCTGCCGTGGGTTGCACGATATTTAGTATTGTGCTGCTTCAATAAAACCTTGTTACCAAATTTTTCAAAGCTGACCAAGCGCGTATCGCCCAACTGGCCGCGATCAAGGCCTATATCGTTTGAACCAACGCCATATGGCAAACTGCTTTGGAATAAATATTCGGCATTGCTTGTAGGCACAGCCAAGTAAACTTTGTCGCTTTCATCGTCATAATAAACAGGAATTAAACCATCTTTTTTGGTCATATCGCTGGTGAATTCACCAATGCTTGGTAACGCTGCCCAAGCTGAAGAGGCAGACACGACAAACAATACCGTAAACGCAATAGCTGATTTAGCCGATGCTTTCACCTGTCGCGCGGCTTTGTGAAAAATGTTCAATTGCAGCATGCAGTTAGTCCTTATTATTGTGAATTTCTAGCCTACCCTATGTAAGAGATTTTGCCCATGGTAATTCGTCGTTTTTACGCTACTCCTCGCTCGACTCTAGGCATTGACTGATATTATCAATGATTCGTTGAAACTGATTACAGTATTCAGAGCATTATATATCGAAGAAAGTGGTGATAATCTAACTTGGCTATTATGAAAAAAGACAATCGGGAGAACAATTATGTTAGGCGAAAACCACTCAATTCTATGCGACTTTCCAGAGCACGAAGATACGATTAACCGTTTAAATGCGACTAGCACTGATTTTGCCGAAAAAGCAAAACGCTATCACAGTTTAGATGATGAAATTAGAAACCTCGAAGAGCTTGGATCACCCGCTAGCGATGAAACGCTACACCAGTTAAAACACGACCGCGCCGAGTTGAAAGATGTGCTTTATCAGGTGTTGAAACATGCTAAGTAAAGCGAATACGATAAGCCTCTAGTGTTGCGGCTTATCGTACGTAATTTTCCGTCTGCAAATTAATCAGTGAATGATTTGTTGGGGTTAGCTTTTAGAAAGAGTGTAGTTAACGTGTTTTGGTCTGGTAAACCGGTAACCTTTAAATTAAATTTCTGCTGGTAGTTAGAAAACGCTTTGATATCTTCGTCTGTAAATTTATCGCCAGAAATTTCTTTTGGATAAAACCCCATTTTTTTTAACCGTGTTTTTGCTCTCAACAAAATCTCTTTGTAATAATAGGCAGTAGCATCGCCCACTTGAACTTTCACGATCGCCCCTTCAGAGTCCAACCGAATAGGATAAAAAGCTCTTATCATCGTATTGGTAGCATCCAGAAATTTAACATTGCTATTTTCACTACAATGCCTCTGTAACAAAATTAAAAATAACTCAGTTGTCTGCCAAGGAGCAATATCGTAATTGTTCTTTTGGAACTGGTTATAAGCTGATAAGTATCCCTCTAGCCATCCAGCGTAGAGTAAAAATTCAGAATCTTTTTGTTGAAAACTGACTACGAAATCTTCACATGCTTTCCGGCCAGCTCCTTTAGCAGCGAACTTGCCTTCGCTGTCTGCTGCAAAAACGTTCGAGCTCATGTAAATAAAACAAATGCATGCAAACTGAATAAAAACCTTCATAAAACCTCAAAACTAAAAAAGCCCAAGCGCTTCCACTTAGGCTTATAAAATTTACTTATGTTACTTTTTCAGTTTTCTTTTCGTAATCAAAAGACCTAATAGGCTAATGCCCCACATGAAAACTGAGCTGGGTGCTGGAACACTATTTACAGGATCATCGGGAACAAATGTGATTATCGGTGCTTGCGTAAATGAGAGATCACCTGACTCGGCGAAAGACACGCCCGTTACAAATGCTTGCGGGTTAGTTGGATCTAGCGCCAAATCTAAATTGATACCTAATATTGAGAAATCGAAAACATCGTCAAAGCCATTTAAACCAAAATCAAACGTTTCGCCTGCATCTAGAGTAAACTGTTGCAGGGTGTTGCCAGAAGTAAACTCAAGTATATAACCGTCTGGGTCTGGCACGGTTGCTAGAGATGGCGCAGTAACAGAAGCAATCGCTAGATTTGATGTATAAACATAACCTGATGCGACATCTGGGTCGAACCATATAGTCTCTTCCGCTTCAACTTCAGGCAGTTCGAATACAAATTCACCATCATCATTAGTTGGATTACTTAAGTCTGGAAGGATTGGAGTAAACTCTGATTCGCCTAACTCTCCAAAACTTGCCAAATACATTACAGAGTCATGGCTGCTATCGCCAGCATCAGCTAAAAGTAAAGTAAAGGTGTTGTCACCCGGTAAAACCGGTACATCAAATCGAAGAAGTGGGTTGCCATTAGGTGCTAACACACCGTTAAGTGCTGTACCTGGCATTTCAACAAAATCTGGATGATTAATATTGATTGGAGCAAGAGAATCACCAATCTCAGCATCACTTGTAAGAGCACCTGCAACATTTTCACCGTTTACATACAAACCGAAGCCGTCTATAAAAGTGTCGCCAACAAAGTCTGGAAATTCTTCTGAGCCGAAAGCACCAAAAAACGTTATTGTTGAAGCTTGGTCACCATCGACAGTAAAGCTGATATCCAATTGAACAGGATCAAAATGTGCAGAAATACCGGTCAAAGGCTCTAACAACTCATTTTGAATACTTGTTGCCGAGTTACCATTGCCCCCGCTTATGAAGTTCTGGGTGCTTTCAGAATCTTGCGCGTCAGTGACATTTCCTGTGCTAAATACAATACCGCCTGCGGCTGGTAAATTGTAAGTCCCAGAAGCATTGGAAAAAATACCAGCCTGACCAAGAGCTGGTTGTGAAGGAATAGTCGAGGCAGCATTTATAACGTCAATGGAGGAAGGGATTAAAACTTCGCAATCATTGCCGTCGCAAAACTCATTTCCAAATGCACCTCCAATTAAAGACGCTGAGTTAATGGTAATGCTTGAATCTGGAACTAATAAGGCGTTAGCCAAACTGAGAGCATCTTGAGTTTCTGTAATAACAATCGCAGAGACCGGAGAAGCACCTAGTGCGATGGCAACTCCAAACGCGGAGGCTTTTGACAGGACTTTTATCACTTTTATATTCCCTTATACATGAGTTTTTTATTATACTTAATCTGTTTCAGCAATTTGCACGCCAAACAAAAATAAACTAATAATTACATATACTTAATATTCACATAATGAAAATTAACTGCCATAACATTAAAGCACCGTAAAAAATACTGACACTAAAAACACAAACTAATTTGACTGCGCACCTCAAACTAACCAATACAATTCACGGTATTTGATTTACGGCAGTTACCGTTATCCA
Source organism: Alteromonas sp. PRIM-21 (assembly GCF_027563165.1). NCBI lineage: Bacteria > Pseudomonadati > Pseudomonadota > Gammaproteobacteria > Alteromonadales > Alteromonadaceae > Alteromonas > Alteromonas sp. PRIM-21. The sequence continues at coordinate 79,833 of NZ_JADOEK010000009.1, forward strand.
CCAAGAAGAAGGTGCAACTACACCTAACTCGACGTATTAGGCGAAAATAGCTCATTACCATGCGACTTCCCGGAACACAAAAATACGATTAACCGTTTAAATGCGAATAGCATTGACTATGCCGAAAAAGCAAATCGCTATCGCAATTTAGATGATGAATATCTACATACTGAAAACTGACTTATCACGATAGCTGACGGATTGACTCCGAAAACGTTCCATTCTTAATTACTCTGTCATTATGAGCTTTAAGGGCGCCATCATTCTGCTTGAACCATTCTACTTTTTCTTTCATGTTTACTGCCCTAATTAAAGCGGCTTCAAAAACCTCAGAAAGCTTTATATCGAGAGACTTTGCCTCATCGAGAAGGTCGCTAATTTATCGATGTATTACAAGAAACTTTTTGACGCATAACTACCTCAAGCTAATCAACTAAAAATATTATGCGCAAAAGTTGTGCGCATAGCGAACGCAGTCCCTTTCCTTTTTCAAACATTTACTTGAATCACAGCCAAGAGTAAGCCCTAATTGCGCTATCGATTTAACCAGCTCAAACTATGAAGGGTTTAATTTTGAAATTTACCTCTCGCGCTACCGCTATTTCTCCGTTTCTTGCCATGGCCTATGGCGAAAAAGCCACCGTACTAGAAGAGCAAGGTAAAGATGTTATTAGGCTTAATTTAGGCGAGCCTGATTTCGGCGCACCTGCGGCAGTACTCGCGGAAATGAAAGAAAGCTTGGATATTCCTGATTTTCCTTATACCTCTGCATTGGGTATTCCAGAACTACGTCAATCAATCGCTAGCTTTTATGAAACTAAGCACGGCATTCCGGTAAGCCCATCACGAGTCGTAGTTACCGCTGGTGCTTCAGGCGCGCTACTTTTGGCAAGCGCCGCTTTAGTAGAGCCTGGCGATAACGTGATATTGGGCGACCCGTCTTATCCGTGCAATCGACGATTTTTAAACGCGTTTGGCGCAGAAGTAACGCTAGTACCAACACGCAGTGAGGATAGTTTTCAGCTAACCGCCGAAAGTGTTGCCGATAACTGGAAGCACAACACGAAAGGCGTGCTAATCGCCACACCTGCCAACCCTACAGGCACGGCGATAGATATAGACGAGCTGTATAAGATTGGACAATACTGCAAAGCCAAGGGTGGCTTTTTAATTGTTGATGAAATTTATTTAGACCTAGCGCTTTCATTGGATGTTCAAGTGGATACTGCCGCGTCTAAATCAAATAACAACAAACTGCAAACTGTGCTTGCCAACGTAGAACTGCAGGAAACTGTGGTAGTTATAAACAGCTTTTCAAAATACTTTGGTATGACAGGTTGGCGTCTTGGCTGGTGCGTAGTGCCAGAGACTATGACCCCAATAGTCGAAAAGCTCGCGCAGAATTTGTTTATTTGCCCCTCTACCCTTTCTCAAAAAGCCGCACTTGCGTGCTTTACCCCTGAAGCATTGGCGCAGTGCGAGCAAAACCGCCATACGCTGGCAGAGCGTGCATCTCTTGTTTTTAATGCACTTCAAAATATGGGGCTTAGTTTGGATGCAAAGCCCGACGGGGCATTTTACGCTTACATCAACATTAAGCATACAGGCTTAAGTGCTGTTGAATTCTGTGATGCTCTGCTCTCGCAGTATCATGTGGCGCTGACACCAGGCAATGATTTTGGCGAGCACAATGCAGATCATTATGTAAGACTTTCTTTCGCGACCAGTATAGAGCGCTTGAATGAGGGACTGGCTCGGCTGGCTACTTTTGTTAAATCATTGTGCTAGTTGCTTTGGATCCACTGTTTAATTTCGTGAATAGACAAATATTACCTAAAAAAATGATAGATATGGGCGCTTGTGCGTATATTGGGAAGTGCATTTTGATGACACGTGTCGACACGAAATAAAACAGGACAAAACAATGAGTAACGAACGCGAATTTGATGTAGTTATCTTCGGTGCTACAGGTTTTACGGGCAAACTAGTGGCTGAATATTTTCAGGCGCAGTATGGCAGTGACAGCAATGTTAAATGGGCAGTGGCAGGTCGTAACGAAGCTAAACTCAATGATGTAAAACAAGAACTGGGCATTAGCGATAGCGTTGCTAGTATTGTAGCCGACGGTGATGATGCCGACGCACTTGACGCAATGACAAAGCGCACAGCCGTTGTACTAACTACCGTAGGGCCTTATCAAATTTACGGCGAAAAGTTACTTTCTGCATGTGTTGATAATGGTACAGGCTATACAGATTTATGTGGTGAACCAGCGTGGATGCACCAAATGATCAACAAGTACGAAGCAAAAGCTAAGGAAACGGGTGCAAACATTGTGTTCTCTTGCGGCTTCGATTCTGTGCCCTTCGATTTAGGTGTTCACTATTTACAAGAACATGCGAAGAAACAAACCGGCGAAGTAATCGAATATGTAAAAGGTCGTGTTCGCAAAATGCAGGGCACGTTCTCTGGCGGTACAGCGGCTAGCCTAAAAGCAACGATGGCTGCAGCGCACAAAGACAAGTCAGTAATGGCAGCGCTTATCAACCCTCTCTCGCTTACCGACGGCTCGACTAACCAACCACAGCCAGATGGCAACAAACCATATTTTGACGAACAGTTAGGTACGTGGGTAGCGCCCTTTATTATGGCGGCAATAAATACTAAGAACGTTCACCGCTCTAACTATTTAGCGGGCTACGCTTACGGTAAGAACTTTCAGTACGATGAAATGATGATGACGGGGCCCGGCGAGAAAGGTGAAGCCATGGCAAACCACGTCGCTAAAGATAAGTCGCTGGCTAGCGATGATGGCCCTAAGCCTGGGGAAGGCCCAAGCAAGGAAGAACGTGAGAACGGTTTTTACGATGTAATGTTTGTAGGCACAGCCAACAATGGCGATATGCTAGCCGTATCGGTTAAAGGCGATAAAGACCCTGGCTATGGCTCTACCAGCAAGATGATTTCAGAATCGGCGCTTTGCTTGTGTAAAGACGTATACCTAACTGGGGGCTTTTTCACACCAGCAGCAGCCTTGGGTGATAAGTTAATTAGCCGCCTAGAAGAAAAAGCAGGCTTAACGTTTGCTATCGAAAAGTAGCGTGCATTTTCGCACAATTAATATGAAAAAGGCTGAACACAAATAGTGTTCAGCCTTTTTTTCTGCGCTAGGTGTTATTATTGTTTTTTCTAAGCAAGTACTGCTTTTAATGCTTTAACGCACGCGTCTGTTTCTGCTGGGGTACCCACACTTATTCGCGACCATGAATCGTAACCTGGCCAGGTACGCCCGACTACCTTTATACCCTGAGCTCTCATTTTTTCCGCAAACTTGTCGTGCGGCATACCCGTATCCATGTAAATGAAATTCCCTTGTGGATTCGGCGCATATGGCTGCTTTAATTCTTTGGCGACTTTTACTAACTTGTCACGTTCAGTTTTAATCCGTGAGCGCATGGTGTTTAGGTTCGCGTGGTCATCCATGCTGGCCATACCCGCAACAAGTGCCAAGTAGTTTACGCCACCCATTCGCAACATTCCGCCCATGGTTTTCGCTTGCTCTGCTGGCATAATGGCGTAACCCAAACGCTGGCCTGCCATGGCGTGAATTTTCGAAAATGTCCGGCAAATTACTACATTATGCCCTTCCGAAATAAGCTTCGACTGTACGTTAGCCGGATAAGCATCAGACATTTCAATGTAAGCTTCATCAATAAAAACTTGCGCTTTCTTCGACACGCGTTTCGCAAAAGCGGTAAGTTTGGCCGCATCTACCATGCTGCCTGTTGGGTTATTTGGGTTACATACATAAACAGCAGTAGTGTCTTCAGTCACTGCTGCTTCAATGGCATCTAGGTCGAAAGTCATGTCTGCAGCAAGTGGAACGTAAGTTACCTCTGCCCCCATAAACTCAGCACCTCGCGGCACACCTTCATAGGTTGCCATAGACGTTACTAGCTTATTACCATTTTTCGTGATCCAGTCGGCATAGCCAAAAAGAATAGGTGAAGAACCGTTTGTGATAACAATTTGGTCAGCAGATACGCCTTCTTGCTCAGCAATTTTTTGCGCTAATACTTCAACCGTAGCGTCGGTATAACGCGCTAGGTTCAAAAGCTCGCTTTGCATGGCCTTAGCGGCCTTTTTCGAAGGTCCAAAGGCGTTTTCATTTGACGATAAGCGAATAAGACCATCGTTCACGTTAGGTGTAGCCGACGGAAAATGTTCGGTGGGCATTCCCGCCGCATGCAGGTCGCCCATAATACTGTCGACACTCGTGGTTAGTGCCACGGCACCAGCCCCTAACCCCACTGATTTTAACCAATTTCGACGTGAAGAATTTATCGTGGTTTGTTGTACATTTTTATTCATATTTCGCTCAGCCTTCCATCTACAATGTCTTTAGACTAATGGCTTAATTTTCAACGCGCAATAGCCTAAAAATGCTAAACCATTGACACAACTGCACTTTCCCTGTGCACAAAACGCACTAAAATAGACAACATAAGAAGTTTTAACGTGTTAAGCGGTAACATTGCGGTGCAGCGCCTTCTTACCCATTTAGGCGTTTGCGATGAATGACATTTTTTCTCGTATTAGAAGCAAAACTATTGCTGACTAAACCCATTGTTCTTTAGCCTGAATCTCCAAGTTGCTACCCGAACCTAAACCATCTAGGCGAATACCAAGTATGAAATACTATAAACATCACAGCTTCTCTCACCATGCACAACAGGAGTTTTAAAATGGCTAAGGACCACGGTAACCAAATTAAGAACGACGATACCTATGAGGCCCTTCGCGACGAAGGCTATAGCAAAGAAAAGTCAGCGCGCATTGCCAATGCACAAGCCAATAGTAAACAAACTCCGTCAAAAGACGGCGGCAAAGCAAATAAATACGAAGATCGCACTAAAGATGAACTCTATCAAAAAGCCAAAGAAGTGGGCATTGACGGGCGTTCAAACATGAGTAAAGACGAGTTAATTGATGCGCTGCGTAATCACTGAGGGGGCTTTGGCCGTCACTACACAGCGTTAAGGGAACGCATATACGGCCATTATTGAGTGTCAGCGCACAGTTATCATTGAACCCTAATTAAAAGTCCGAGGGATTGGCCGAACTTTCAGGGCACAGCGAAAGTATCTGTGGCACAAAATCCAACAGATACAATTAAATAAACTATACAATTGCGCAACTATTGCGACTTCCACTCTTCATATTCAAGTTGGGCTTTGCGCATATTTATTAATAACTTAGTTAGTTCAGGATCTTTCTTAATGACTGTTTCCATATAGGCAAAAGACTCTTCTCTGTCGCTAACTGTTAAGTCTTCGATATCTTTCATCGTCGGGCTAGGCAGGTTTTGCCTAAGTGCCTGCTGAGTTTCCTTGTACATCCGATCAAGCGCATACTGGGGGTAGCAGACAGTCTTCCTAATTCGGCTGTTTACGGATGACTCTTTTCTACATCTTACTTTGAACTTTTTGTTGTCCGCTAATGCGTTGAATCGTCTGTAAAAATCCAGCTCAGTTCGCTGAATTTTACGTAGGAAAAAACCACTATTCTTATTAACTTTCCCTTTTACCTCAACGACTTCTATATCTTTGGGTTCAACGAACTCTTCTTTGTCGCTAGTTTGTGGTGTTGCATTAGCCATACAGCTAATAAATACCCCAGAAGCTAAAAGTAATGAAAAGCGCGAGGGCGAAACAAAATTAATACGTTTGATGAGATTCACTGGGTGCCTCCTTGCGGTCCTATCAGACAAAAATAAAAAAACTAGACTTAATAACTTCTAGTGTTAGATGACTGGTTTCAAGTATTAAGTTGTAAATTAAGTAAGTCAAGACATCTAATTTATACTATGTAAGTATTTGTGAACCTAATGCGCTCTTTGCTGCTTTTGTTTACTTTTAAAGGCCTTAAGTAAAATTTGTGATTTCAACTGCTAGCCTACAACGAAATACATTGTGTTTTAATGTAACGTTGTTGGTTGCTAAATATACCGTATTTTACTAAGCGCAGTTTCAAAGAAGCGTTAGGTTTAATGCACGCGCCTATCGTATGAACGGCATTGCAAAAATTGCTTTGTAACTCGGCTGAGTATCACCAATGCCAGTATCTTTCGTATCTGCGTCTTTGAACGTGCCAAATAAACGATCCCATACAATACATACGCAGCCATAGTTAGTGTTGCTTTCACTGATAACTTGAGAGTGATGATGAATATGGTAACGATTAGTTGTGAAGAACCAGCCAACCACCGCGGAGTTTAAATTCAGGTTGCTATGTGCGAGTATGGCAGTAACTGCAGTTAAAGAAACGACCCCAGCTCCTACCGCGTCGCCGCCTAATAGAACTCCAACAATAGCGCGCGGAAGTATAAGAAAAAAAGCTTCAACCGGATGGTTAGCAACCGCATTTAAGCCGCTTAGTTTTTTAAATGCATGGTGTGCACTATGACCAGATAAGTGCCACAAAACTCCCCAACGATGAGACGCCCTGTGATACCAATAATTGACAAATTCAAATGCTGCAAAAATTAGCAACACTTGCGCTATCTTAGGCCATTGCGAAGGCCAAATATCTAATTGCCATGCTTCGCTTAAACTCGCTATCCACTTAAAAAGTGATGCTTCATACAGTGTTTCTATTAACGCATATGCTGCCCCTGCAAGGAACACAAATACCAAAAGTGCGGCAGTTTCACCCGCGCTTTTTCGCCACTCTGGGCGCGCCGGTATAGTAATTTCAAAAAGCGTAATAATACAAAACGCTGCTGTGATAAATAAAATATGCGCATCAAGGGAGGCGTTAGTATGTGCCAAGTAAAGAGAAGCAGCTATTAAAATAGGCTGTAGCGCCCAATAGACTAGTTGACGCGTTCCGCGTATTAAAAGTTTAGTAAACGAAGTTTCAGCACTCATAACAATTCCTTTTTCAAATTCCCTTCCATCTGCGAAATTCGTTGAGTGTACTAACATCACAGATCGCCCTTGAGGTTTTCGTACCTTACTAGAGCGAATTTGATTAATAAACAAGCGAAATGGTTTAAGTTGTTACAATTTGCTACCTTCCTGTTTCAAAATGAAAAACGAGCTGAGTTTGTTAGTTCACGCAGAAAGGTTGCACTATGAAACACCAAGAGCGAGATAAAGTTGAAATTGTCCCCTATAAAAAAGTGTGGCTTGAGCAGTTTGAAATCGCTAAGCGCTGTTTATTAACGGCGCTGGGCGATATTTGCGTTTGTATTGACCATATTGGCTCTACTTCTATTCCTAACATGCCAGCGAAAGATCGTATCGATATTCAAGTTGGGGTTAGTGAAATATCTCCTGCTATTTGCGACACGATAAACCAGCGAACAAGTAAATTAAACTTGCCTAACGCTCACATGAGTCAAGATCATTTACCGCCTAACGAATCATGCCTTGCGGACTGGCGTAAAATTTACCTGCAAGGGGTCACAGACCAATGGTCGTTTAAAGCGAATATTCATATACGAAAAGTAGGCGCAAAAAACTTTAATTATGCTCTTCTATTCAGAGATTATCTTAGCATTGATGACGATACCGCAAAGTGTTACGCGTTCTTCAAGCAAACTCTCGCCTCTCGAATTCCCGACGATAGAGACTTATATTCACAACTGAAAGATCCGGTCTGTGACCTAATTATGATCAGTGCTAGGCGGTGGAAGGATAAAACCAAGTAACTCTTCTCGCCCGAACAAAGCATGAGATAATTTCATATAAAAATGAAATTAAGTCATTTTTATTCATAAATAAAACCACGTATAAATTAACTATAGTTTTTACAGCACTTACAGCACTCGGTTTAATTTTAGGAATAGAAGCGCACTCTCATGAACAACAACGTTAGCACTGACTTTTCTTTTACCATTAACAGCGTTCAGTTTAATGAAGATTATCGCCCTTCAGATAACACGCGAATCACCACTAATTTTGCTAATTTAGCGCGAGGTGAGCGCCGGAAAGAGAACTTACGCGATGCGTTAAGTATGATTAACAATCGCTTCAACGCGTTAGCGAGCTGGGATAATGAGCGTGGCGATCGCTATGCCGTTGAATTAGAAATAGTATCGGTAGATATTGATGTAGAGGGTAACGGCAAAACCTTCCCTACGATTGAGATTTTGCAAACTAACATTATCGATAAAAAAACAGGGAAGCGTACACAAGGTATTGTGGGTAACAACTTCTCGTCTTATGTTCGCGATTATGATTTTAGCATTCGTCTTTCTAATCATAATCGTGGCCAATCGTCGTTCAGCGTCCCCAACGATTTTGGCGACCTACACGGTAAACTGTTTCAGTATTTCGTTAACTCAGAAGCCTATAAAGCGCATTTTTCAAAACTCCCTGTTATTTGCTTAAGTGTTTCTGACAACAAAACTTATCGCAGAACGGAAAACCAACACCCTGTCTTAGGCGTTGAATATCAACCTAACGAGTCCTCGTTGACCGAGCAGTACTTCAAAAAGATGGGCTTAAACGTTCGTTATTTTATGCCTCCTAACAGTGCCGCGCCTTTTGCGTTTTACTTCTTTGGCGACTTACTGAACGACTACACAAACTTAGAGCTTATAAGCACTATCGCGACTATGGAAACGTTTCAGAAAATCTATCGCCCTGAAATCTATAACGCTAATGCGCAAGCGGGTTTAAGCTATAAGCCGAATTTGAAAAATAGCGATCACTCGGTCACTCGCATTGTGTACGACCGCGACGAACGCAGTCACCTCGCCGTCGAGCAAGGCAAGTTTGTGGAAGAGAACTTTATTAAACCTTATCAACATAAGCTGCAGCAATTTACAGCAAGTTACGCCAGATAAATCCTCTGATACTGGTTATTGGTAACTTGCTCGTAGCCAATTGCAATCAAGGGCTCGCTAAGGTGAGTCTCTAAGTTTTGGTGGGGCGCTACGGCCTGCCCCACAGGCATTCACAATAAATACTGACTTAAAGAATACGAATCACATGAAAAAATTACTCCCCACCTCTATTGCTGGCAGTCTTCCAAAACCTTCATGGCTTGCTGAGCCTGAAACGCTGTGGTCGCCATGGAAACTAGAAGACAAGGCTTTGAAAGAAGGTAAAAAAGATGCGCTTCGCGTTACGCTTCAAGAGCAAGCTGTATCTGGCATCGATATTGTTTGCGACGGTGAGCAAACCCGACAACACTTTGTAACCACGTTTATTGAGCACCTTGACGGTGTTGATTTTGAGAACCGTAAAACTGTGCGTATTCGCAATCGTTACGATGCAAGCGTTCCTGTTGTAACGCAAGCAGTTAAACGGCCAAAATCGGTCTTCGTTGAAGATGCCAAGTTTTTACGAAGCCAAACTGATCAACCTATTAAGTGGGCATTACCAGGTCCAATGACTATGGTTGATACCTTGTATGATGATCACTATAAAAGCCGCGAAAAGCTCGCGTGGGAATTCGCAAAAATTCTAAACCAAGAAGCGAAAGAACTAGAGGCTGCTGGCGTTGATATTATTCAGTTCGACGAACCCTCGTTTAACGTATTCTTTGATGAAGTAAACGAATGGGGAATTGCCGCGCTAGAGCGCGCTATTGAAGGGCTAAAATGTGAAACTGCGGTACACATTTGCTACGGTTACGGCATTAAAGCAAATACCGACTGGAAGAAAACGCTAGGCTCAGAATGGCGTCAATATGAAGAAAGCTTCCCTAAGCTAGCGAAGTCGAGCATAGATATGGTGTCGTTGGAATGCCACAACTCCCATGTACCTATCGAACTCATTTCCTTGCTAAAAGGAAAGAAGGTTATGGTAGGTGCCATTGATGTTGCCACCGATACCATAGAAACCCCAGAAGAAGTAGCCGCTACTTTGCGTGAAGCATTGAAGTACGTAGACGCAGATAAGCTCTACCCTTGTACTAATTGTGGTATGGCTCCCCTTTCACGAGATGTTGCAAGAGGGAAACTTGAAGCCCTTAGCGCGGGAGCTGCGATAGTAAGACGAGAATTAAGCCTTAAGCGCCCTGCTTAATGCTAGTTTTATTGATTACCTTCATTTCTTTAAAGCAAGTTTGCAATAAGGCAAACTTGCTCCCCTTTACTTTCATTAACTAGCCAAACACTGCTCGTCCGTTTTTCGCAGACCAACATCCAATCGTTTAACGCTTATATAATTTTTATTAGGCATCAGAAGCATTTATTCATTTATTGTCTAAACTAAAACAATAACCTCGCTCCCGGTATCAGAAGACGCATTTATGTAACGTCAATTTTGGCAGAAAGGGAGTTGAAGATTACATGTTGTAACTAACTCCACTGTTCAAAGCGATAATGACGTTAAAACTATTAATAATAAGCCCTGTTAAACTAGTAACCTATAGCATCTTAGCAGTACTTTTTTCACTTACCTCTTCTCTATCGTTTGCAGCTGAGACTGGTAACAGCATTTTAGAAGAAGCCTATAAAATACGAAGTTCAAACCCTAAAAAATCAAGAGAGCTGTTTAAAAGTTTAGATAAAGCAAGCTTAAGCGAAGATGATAAGGAGCTTTACGATTTTACTGCAGCTTATATGGAGCTTGTAGCTGGAGACCTGTTGAGTGCCTCAGAAGCGTATCGACAGATCGCCGAAGGTGATTATTCGTTTCGCTATCAGTTTCAATCATACGCAGCGCTTGCTGCGATCAATGCAGCAACCCAAAATTGGGCTGAGGCATTCTCCGCGATGGATTTTTTAACTGAGAATATAGATAGGGTCACTGATCCCTTAGTTAAAGAACAGGCCCATAATGCGATAATCAACTTTTACAGCTCTATTGACGAGAAAGAAACGGTAATAAGTTATGGCAACTCGTTGATTAGCGGGCAACACTCTCCTCGATTCACGTGCTTTTTACATATGCAGCTTATCGTTGCTTTGGTCTCTACCCAGAGTGATTCACTCTCTGAAGATAGTTTTACTAAGGCGCTAAACTACTGTGAAAGTGCAGAAGAAAAGATAGCACTTATTGCCATTTACACACATTACGCTACCTACCTGTATAATAAAAACGAAATTGAAGCTTCGCTAGCGGTGTTAAACGAGCATCTAAGCGAAGTTGAAAGCACTAAATATCCACCGTTGTTAGAAGAGTATTACGCATTATTAAGCAAAATTTATTTTTTACGCGAAGAATATGAGAAAGCACAAGAATACGCTTACAAGGTGCTAGGTGAGGAAGAAGATACAGGTTACGCTGTCATCTCTGACATAGATGCTTATGAAGTCTTATATCAAATTGCGGAAAAACAGCAAAATTATGAAAAGGCACTGCAGTTACATAAAGACTATGCAAAAGCGCGATCGCTAAATTTATCTAGTATGAGCAATAAAATGTTAAGCATCCATAAAGCACAACAAGATAGTTTAATAAAATCGAACCAAATTACCCTACTTGATGCGGAAAACTCCCTGTTAAAAGCCAAGGCGCAGCTAGCACAAGAAGAAAGCAATATACGCAGGCTTATTTATCTTGTGCTATTTATGGCGTTCTTAGTGACAGCTTTTTGGCTGTACAAAAAAAGAAGCCATTACATTGCACTTGAAAAAATCTCGCAAAGGGATGGACTTACCGGTATAGCCAACCGCACCTATTTTACGAAAATATCAGCTGAGCTTATAAAATATGCTGATCAGCATGGAAAGCCTGTTAGTCTAATTATTTTTGACTTAGATGATTTTAAAAAAATAAACGACACCTATGGACACCAAGTAGGCGATCAAGCGCTTCAGAGTGCGGTAACTGCTGCATTAAAAGGCTGCAGACCAGATGACTACATCGGGCGCTTGGGCGGTGAAGAATTTGGCATTATTTTACCGAACTGTGATTTAGAACACGCTATGACAGTTGCCCAGCGCTGCCGGAAACAAATAGAACTCACCAACCAATCAGGTTCACAACAGTTCAAACTTACAGCAAGCTTCGGCGTAGCTAGCGCTCCTAAGGTCGCCTACGACTTTGAAGCTTTGTTTGAAAACGCAGATAAAGCACTTTACCAATCGAAAAACTCGGGCAAAAACCGAGTTAATATTTAGTTTGTTTGTTTATCCTCTATTAATAGCGCGACGGTGAGCAACACATTTCCCACACGTGTAATCAGGGTGGTAGTGAGTAATTGAAAGTAAAAATGCGGCCCACAATTAACCTATTTACAACAATTTAATTAACACACTCACCGCGTCGATAAAAACACAACTTATTACGCTGAAATGCAGAACTTACTTTCAAGTGTTCAATAGTTGAACCATTAACCCCAATTACCCTAATTTCGGTTGCAAAGTCTGTATTTTTAGTTGCTTGAGCGCGAAGTAAAATCAGGTCAAAAAACGCTCATCCAAACTACATTTTGAACAACTGGTTATAAAAAGAACTACTTCCGCTCACTTTTATAACAATGCTTGCAATACATAGTAAAACCCTACTATTTAAATAAACATCAATTAAATGTTAACCGCCCAAAGGGAGTAAGTTGTTTCATCGAAAAAAATTGATTTCGCTTGTTCATGCTAATTAGAATGCGCGCCCTCTTAGACATAAGTATAAATCCGTTTATAAATCGACCTAGTAAGGCTTGCCTACAATTTTGGGCCTTATTTAACAACAAGCATATAAATTCTAATTCATTAGGAACAATCCATGAAAAACATTGCAACTGCTGTTCGGTTAGCATTGGCTGGTAGTGTCGCTTTGACATCTGGCAACGTATTAGCGCAAGACTCAGCTTCTGAAAGCGCTGATGTTGAAAAAATTCAAGTTACAGGTTCACGTATTTCACGTCAGGGCGCGATCGCACCATCTCCTGTTACCGCTATTTCTGGCGAGTCACTACTAAACTCTGGCGCGATGAACATTGGTGAAGTGCTTAACGAGCTGCCTTCTTTAGCGAATACGTTCTCGCTAGGTAACTCAAGTCAATTCATCGGTACTGCGGGTTTAAACATTCTAGACCTTCGCGGTATGGGCACCGACCGCACGCTTGTTTTGGTTGACGGTAAGCGTCATGTCTCTTCATCAGCGGGTACTGCTGCTGTCGATACCAACACTATTCCAACTTCATGGATTGAGCGCGTAGAAATCGTAACAGGCGGTGCATCTGCCGTATACGGTGCCGACGCTGTGACCGGTGTGGTTAACTTCATTCTTAAAAAGAACATTGAAGGGTTTGATATTAGCGCAACGCAAGGCTTTGCGCAGGAAAATGGCTATAAAAACGATAAGTACCAAGCGTCTTATGGTTTTAACTTTGACAACGACCGCGGCAACATCGCTTTTGCTGCTGAATACAGCTCTCAAGAGTCGTTAGATGCCTTGGACAACCCTTGGACTGCTACACCCTATCGCAACATGAGCTTTGAAAGCATCATGGGTTACGAGCGCAGTGAAGATCAGCTAGATTCAACGGCCTACCCGGATGATATTTACACCGCTAACGCGGGTTACTACGTTATAAACAATGCGGGTGTATTCGGCGATGGCACGAAAACCTTCAACGCCGACGGTTCAATTAAAGACATCTATATTGGTGACCAAGTAGATGGTGTGTTCTGCGCAAACTGTGACTCTTTCAACCTTCGCCAGTTCACACAGCTACAGCCAGAATTTGACCGTACTAACCTAAACGTTAAAGGTAACTACGAGCTTAATGACGACACTACGGTTTATGCGCAAGCTAAGTACGCACGCACGCGTGCTATTTCTATGGCGCAACCAGCGTTCTTTTTCTACAGCGACGAAACCGAGATTAAAGAAGGCAACCCTTTCTTAGATGAAAGCGTTGTCGAATATATGGACGCAAACGGTCTAGATAGCATCGTCCTAAACCGCATGATGACCGATTTAGGTGTTCGTACGGAAGCTGACGAGCGTGAAACCTATCGTTACGTGTTAGGTGTAGAAGGCTATATCAATGATGAATGGAACTACGAAGCGTTTGTAAACTACGGTAAAACAGAGCTAGAGCGTGAAAACCGCAATAACCTGATTTTGCAAAACTTCTACAACGCGATAGACGCTGTCACAGATGAGAACACCGGCGAGATCGTTTGTGCATCAGGTAGCGAAGATGGCTGTGTACCTCTAAATATTATGGGATACGGTCAAGCCTCACAAGAAGCTATCGACTATGTGAATACCACGTCTGTAGGTACTAGCAAAATTGAGCAGTACAACGCAGGTGCAACAATCGCAAACTCAGGTATCTACGAGCTGCCAGCGGGCTACGTTGGTTTCGCAGCAGGTGTTGAATACCGCAAAGAAAAAAGTGAAATTGATGAGCCAGACAACGCTGCAGGCACCTTCTTCAATGCGCTAGGCGAAGACAAGGGCGAATACGACGTCTCTGAGGTATTCACTGAAGTTACTATCCCGCTTCTTGAAGGTTTACCAGGCGTAGATATGCTTACGTTCGACACAGCGGCGCGCATTGCTAATTACTCATCTATTGGCAACGCGAAAAGCTGGAAGCTTGGTTTAGATTGGCAGGTTTTTGAAGACTTACGTGTTAGAGCAACTAAGTCATCTGCCCTTCGCGCACCGAACATTAGCGAGCTTTACGGTGAAGCCAGCCAGACGTTCTTTACCGTTAGCGACCCGTGCCGTACAGATAACCTAGAAAACCTAGCTAATGCCGACCAGCGTATTGCTAACTGCGCAGCACTTGGCGTTCCGGCAGACTTCAACTCTGACTATGATGCGGCAACGTTGGAAGGCGTAAATGGTGGTAACATCGACCTTCAAGCAGAACAGTCTATCTCTAAAACCCTAGGTTTGGTTTATACTCCAGCTTGGTTTGAAGGCTTTACTGCGACAGTCGATTACTGGGAAATTGAGCTTACTGACGCTATCACCAACATTGATGGTCAAACTATTCTAGATCGTTGCGTTGACTCTGAAACTGGCATCGATAATCCTTACTGTGGTCTTATCGACCGTGATTCAGAATCAGGCGAAATTACCGAAATTCGCAGCTATGCGCTGAACATTGCAGGGCAAGAAGCAAAAGGTGTAGATTTCGAATTAGGTTACGACTTTGATGCACTTGAAGGTGCATTCCGTACAAGCCTAATTGCGACTTACCTAAAAGATCGTAAAGAGTTTCCATTCCAAGACAACCCAGAGCTATTTTATCAAAACGCTGGCACTGCTGGTGAATCTGATTGGCAAGGTGTATTCACGGTTAACTACAGCCGTGGCGATTGGGAAGCAAGCTGGAAAACGCGCTACATTGAGCGCGCAAGCATTTACGACAATCAAGAACTAGCACGTAACCCTAACCCAAGTAACCGTATGGAACTGCCTTCATACGCAGTAACTGATGTAACTGCGGGTTATAACTTTAAAAATGGTATAAGCCTAACCGTGGGTATTGATAACCTGTTCAACCGCGCATTACCTACAGGTACAACAGGTACTGGTTCAACTGACGCTGCATACGACAACATCGGGCGTTTTGGCTATGTAACTGTAGCGTACAAAATGTAATTTACGATTTAGTACGTAAACCAAAAAACCGGCGTTTTTACGCCGGTTTTTTTATTTGAGTTTTTCTTAACTTTGGTAAGCTGCAGAATCTGGGATCTTTCAAGACTTGTTATAGTGGTAGTTTCGGTGCCAACCCCATAATCTCTGACATACCCTCTAAGATTTCTCATTCTGTAAGGTCTGGATGTCTTTTATCAAGTACTGAACAGAGGCGGCATTTAAGCCATTATATATCCCTCGAATATGTTTGTTTTTATCAATAAGTAACAGGCTTTCTGTATGCAGAAAATCTTTATTCTTTTGCACATTACCTAGATCTTCACTGGCAAAATAAGCTTGTTTGGCAATAGTATAAATTTCGTCTTTATCACCGGTTAGCAAATACCACTGATCGTTATTTATTTTGTTTTTATTGGCATAGGCTTGCAGCACTTCGATAGTATCTGTTGAAGGCCTTATCGAATGCTGAACTATTCTTACGTTATCATTTCCTTTAAACGTTTCTTGTACTCGTATAAGTTTTGAACGCACTGTGGGGCAAATACCTGGGCATGTGCTGAAGAAAAAACCCGCGACGTAAATTTTGTTGTCGAGATCCTTGTCACTAATTGTGTTACCGCTTTGGTCGGTAAAGCTAAAGGCAGGAATACTGTGAAAAGAGGTTAAGTCTACCTCACCCTCTGATAACCAATAAGGCGAAAATGAGGCATCTTGATAGTATGGCAACTCTTCAACACTGGCGCTGTTGTTCTTTTCGGTCAATACTTCGGGCTTTTCAGCATGGGAAAAACCGCTACAGACCAAGAGATTGCAGGCGATAGTAATCAATAGAAATTTCTTCATCTTCTAATCCTACACAGTTATTTGCTTTTCTTAAGCCGAATATTCGGCCATTCTTGTACTCAAAATTACTAAAGAGCTTGCCGTTTTTTAGCCACGCTTGCTGTAGCCCGTTTGGCTGCCCTGACTTGAAATTAAAGCGTTTGAATATTTCGCCACTGCGATACCATTCCATCGCAACACCTTGAATTTTTCCTTTTTCAAAGTAACGCTGTGAACGTATATTGCCGTTAGCCCACCAGCTAGTTGCTTCCCCTTCCCGTTTCGCGTCGTTAAAAGTGGCGCTAAACGCAAGTGTGCCGTTTTTAAACCATTTCTTCGTTTCACCGTGACGTCGGCCGCTTTTAAACTGCTCACGAGCTGCAATAGTACCGTTCGGGTATCGTGTGACGACTTCTCCAGTAAAAGGCTTTCCTTGGAATATACGAAGACCTTCGCGACTTATCGAAATATCGCTATTAGACACAGTCTGCTTTTCGTTCCCATGAAAAAGGGGTTTTAAATACACAACCGCGCTTAATACAGACAACCCTATGATTAAAGCGATTAAATACTTCATAAAAAAGCGCAGCTTAATTCACTCCGTTTGGCGTACCCTGAAAATCGCCTGGAAAAATAAGGTAATAATCGCCGTTTAGGTATTGTTCAGTTGAGACATGGTAATGGTACTCGCCTTCCTCATTTGACGGGTCGGTGAATTGAGTGATACCCACATGGCCGTTTGATGCATCGAGATCGGTGGGATAGTCTGCGCTTGAATAACAACGTCTACCGTAGATAAAGAAGCCGTCTGACATAATACCGACCAAGCTATCGTCGTCATAGGTAATAGCTTTAGGCTCAAGATGATAATGATAGGTTTGTGGGCCGGTATGTGCACCGTTTCTATCAAAACCTTGAATTACGCCCAGTGAAACATCGCCGTTGCCTTCAGAGTCATTAAAAATAGGCGCACCACTGGTGGCAATACCTATTGCACCTAACGGAGTCGCAGAAGAAGATTCAGCCAACTCAGGGTTAACTGGTACCGTAAGTTGAAATAAATTTACATAATCTTCGATATCACCGGGTGAACGCTTTTGATTAAATAAATCTGCGTCTTCAGGCGCTACATAAAGGCCGCTTTCATTCCCTGAGTCCCAATACGAAGAAGTGTGGTTAGGCTTACCATTCGCTTCAACGGTTACAGTACAGCCGTCTGAGGAAAGTACAGCAGTCACGTTTGGTGAGGCGTTAAATTCAAGGAAAATGGCGGGTAAAGTTGTTGCCGGGTTATCGCAAGTACCAGCGGTACTATCGGCTCCAGTATTACCAGTGTCGCCTGAATCTGCGCCGCTGTCTGTAGATGAGTCAGCATCGACGGTTAAACTATCACTGTCTGAGCCTCCGCAAGCGACAAGCGCTCCAACCAACGCCATTGTGATAAATGGACGCGCCAAAGAAATGGGCTTTTTCATAACTGACTACCTCAGCAACCGTAATTTTTATTAGTTTGTGTTTTTAAGATACTGAAAGTTTGTGCAGAGAATGTGCAGAAATCGCACAAATAGTAATTAAAATAGCGACGATAAAACTGTAATGGCACTACTTATCATTATCTGTAGCGCAGTGTTGATAACTATAAAGATAAACACATTGTCAGAGTCACAAAGTGGTCGGCGTTGATCCTTATTGTTGTCAATGAAATAGTAAAGAGGTCGAAATACTTTAATGAAGTATCAGAGTAATTAAGCAGACCTAACAAAGCAGGAACACTTGCCCATGAATGTAGCTAAACGATACAAAGTCTCTACCAGTATTCTTGCTATCGCCCTCGCGTTATCACCTTGTACATTTTCTCAGGAACATCCAAAAGGCCCGCACCCTGATGGGCCACCGCCTCCGCGCCCCGACACGCCTGAGACCTTAGCTATAAAAGCTCGAATGGGCGATACAAGTACGCTTATGGGCGATATTAGTGTTCCTGCTTCAACCAAAGAGTGCGAGAATGATGATCATATTACGTCGCTGATATGTCTTACCTCACTTCTAAAATCAACTTTATCTGAAGACGCGTTGTCACACATACAAACCGAATACTCTGTGGAAGAGGCGAAAAACTGGAGTAATTTACCAGCCGGTGCTTTTCCCGATCGCCCCGGTATCTTTTTGGGTGAACTATCCATTGAGCAAAGGGGCATTGTTAAAGCGATTTTGAAAGAGGCCGCCAGTGAAACCATGGATGAAGGTTTTGACGAGATGGTGCAAACACTTAATGCGGATGACTATATTGGCACCATTAGCACAGACTATAAGGCGGCGTATTCATCCTACAACGGTAAACTCGCTTTTTTAGGTGAGCCCACAGAAGACGGACTTTGGGAACTATATTACGGCGGCCATCATTTCGCCTTTTCAAACACTTATTGCAACGGAAAGCTTATAGGCGCTACGCCGTCCTTTCGGGGGATTGAGCCCTTCCCTTCTTTTGAAATGAACGGGCGTGAAAATAAACCGCTTTTGCAAGAACGCGATGCTTTTGCAAAATTGCTCACATCACTCACCAGCAAACAGCAAGAACAAGCGACGTTAAAAGGGACTTACAGAGACATTATTGCAGGCCCGCAGTTCGATGATGCCATACCCAGTGACCAAGAAGGTTTAGCGGTGTCCTCTTTATCTAAGGAACAAGTCTCTTTACTAAAAGAAGCCATTTATACCTATGTTGGTGATATCCATGAATCCGAGGCTAAAAAGTACATGGAGAAATATGCGAATGAGTTTGATAGTACGGTTATTGGATTTTCTGGTACGACAGCGCTGAACTCTGAGGATGATTATGTGCGCGTTCACGGGCCTTCTCTATGGATAGAATTCTCAATGCAATCTAATAAGTCTACCAATAAACCAGGTAACCACCCTCATTCTGTTTGGCGTGACAGACAAACCGATTATGGTGGGCAAGACCAGTGATAACCTCCAATTCCTTGAAGGCCTTTCACTTATTTTTGCGCGCTTTATTTTGCTGTTTAACTGCGCTTACATGCTGCGTAAATGCCCATTCATTACCGGGCAGTGAATTGGTATTCAAGGATGTAGATCCGAAAGCGGCGTTATCTTTAAGCTTTCCTTTAGAAGAGTTTATAATTGCAGCGCCAGAACTAGACTTCATCGAGCGTGCTTCCAATCTTGGCGACTTAACAAATGTCGAGAAGTCACAATTAAATAAGTATTTCAGCCAGCATATTCAGCTTAAACCCGTCAATGACCAGTCAAAACACGCATTCTTATCGCCCTCATTGCACTCCCTTATTGTTACTGAAGCATTTAATGAGCATGTTGGAAACTATAAACGGGTTAAAGTGCAATTTTCATTAGATATAGGAAGACTACAGCGTGATTTGTTCCCGCTAGCCCTGCGCTATGACGCGATTATGCATGAGATAAGAAGTCACAGAGTAGCGGTATTTTTTAAGAGTGCGCGAAGCGGTAAAACAAGACTTACAGACTTTGTTTACAGCGAAACTAATGGCAATCCTACCGTGCATGTCCTTTCCCCAGTTAGTTGAGCGAAAGCACTTAGCGGTTAGTCATCTGCCTTTAGCATATCTGACAACGGCATAAGCTTTACCTCAGCACAAAAGAGCGGCTGTTCACTGTTTACCCAGCCAGCGCAGGTAAGATGGCAGGGATCTGTTTCAACGGGCGCAACCAATATATTTAGACAGTCGTTGCTTTTAAGTTGTGCTAACTGCTGGTTGTCGATGCACATGTTTTGCGAAACATAGATCATTGGGTTTTGTGTTAAGTCGTAATCAAGGGCCTGCGCCCTTTCTAACATCGCCGATGACATCAAAGAAAGCGGGTAAAATTTGGGAAAGCGAACCTTATTCGCAAACTCATCTACATACTGTGCTTGATCAGCGAAAGCGCTTAATAGATAATTTTTAACGTTTCCAACAATCATCCACTTTCGTTTTAAAAAAACGCCGTCGTCTAACAGCGTTCGGTCAGCCTTCTTTGAAACTTGGTCTTTGCTATATTTCAATAACGAGGAAGTAATAGACTGGTAGTCAGACTGACGATAAAAGCCCATTAAACAAGTTTTGCCCGAGGCTTTTAAAATTAAACGCTGCGATTCTTGATCTCCCTTTTCCGTTTGAGCAACACGGGCGCGTTTTAATACTAGATTGAGTTCGTCTCCCACTTTCGCTGGGTTAACGAAAGTAAACTCGTAAACTGAATATTGCCTTTGCTCGATGGCAGGTGCACTTTGATTTATTTGAGTTTCTACATAAAGGCCAAGTTGAAACCCCAACGCTATAGTGCCTTGAAACGGGTTACCCGAAATGCACTGCCAACGCATAGGGTCGTGAAATAAATTGAAATCGTCCGTGGCATTTCGAGCGATGTCTATGTGTAATTGGGTAAGCTTGTGCAATTGCTTTCCTTAAAAGAGGAACATCAACTGATTATTTAGTAATTAGACACAAACCTCGTGTATTTAAAATCACTGAAATTAAGTGAATTCGACGACTTCACGCCATAATCTACATTTCAGTATAGAGTACGCTAGCGATTGCAACTAGTTTCTATTTTCTATTTCTAATTTCATGCCGATTATTACAACTTCGCTAAAAAGCATTACTTTATCGCTATATATACATCAATGTGATTGCCGTTCACATAGTGCTCGAAATCTACCGTAAATGTTCTTTCATACTCCGCGTTTTCTTGGGTAAAGTATTTCCAAACATCGGTCCAAGCATCAATAGCGATTTGCGGCATTTCTCCTTGCTTCGTAAAAACAAGATACTTCCCCGGTGGAATAGTAATGTTTTCGACTTCTGCATTTTCTGGCTCTTTCTCACCATCATAGCCTGCTAGCACTGAAAAGTTTCCAGCATGATCACTTTCATAGTTAAAATACACACCATATACGCGTTCGCCAGCCACATAATCTACAGGTATGGTGTTGTCGAAGCGTTGCCATAGCCCAGGAATTTTTTCGTTTTGAGAAAACTCTGCTTCGTTATTCGTTACCACCGAAAAACCGCCAATGTCTATCGGTTTGGCAAGGTGCCGTACTTCCATATTTGCTTCCTAATCAATATACATGCTGTTTTTACTTAAGCGAAAAAAGTAAAAGTTAAGTCACACTCGTTTGGAGGGTTAGATATACATTAACCTAAGTATAGATTTTAGTGGTACGTTTCTTGATGCTATTTTTTGATAAAATGACAAATGATTTACAAAACAAAGAACAAATTTAGGACACGCCATGGCACATTCAGGAAACGTCGTTATTTCAGGCGATGGTTATGATGTTATCGACTGCAAAACGTGCGGATTCAAGCATGTAACGCCACTTCCAGACAAACAGGAAAATGAAAATCTTTATCGTGATAGTCACTATGACGACGGTGAACGCGATAGGCTAAACTATTATGAGCGAGACCGAGATTGGTGGCTTATGAGCTATCGAGATGTTCTCGGTGAAATCGCGCAGTTTGTTTCGCCTAGTGATAACAATACATTAGTAGATATTGGATGCGGTGCAGGGCTTTTTTTGGAAGCTGCTCAAGGTGAAGGGTGGAATTCTGTTGGTGTAGAAATAAGCACTATCGCGGCAAAACATTGCCGTGACAAAGGTCTGTCTATCGTCAATAGTAGTTTTGATGCGGACCTAGATGACCTTCCTAAAAATATTGAGGTTGTTCACATGCGGAATATTCTTGAACATGTGCCTGACCCCTTTTCGCTTATCAAAGTAGCGTACGACAAACTTGCTAGTGGTGGAATACTCGTTGTGGGTGTACCCAACGACTTCAACCCACTTCAAGAAGGCCTAAGAAAAACGCAAGACTACAAACCATGGTGGGTTTCAGTTCCACATCACTTGAATTACTTTGACTTCGACTCGCTTGAAGCACTTGTAGAAAAATGCGGTTTCAAGCCAGTGAGTCGTTTTTCAAGTTTTCCTCTGGACCTATTCCTAACAATGGGCGTTAACTATATCGAAACACCCAGCGTCGGCCGCGAATGCCATCTTAAAAGGGTTAATTTTGAATGGTTTATGGAAAATGCAGGGTTGAGCAACTTACGCCAAGATATATACCGGGCTTTTTCTAACCTAAATTTGGGTAGAGAAGCCATTGTTATTGCTCGAAAGCCTTAGGACTGTCGATGAAGATTGAATACGTAACCAATGCTAGCTTTTTGTTTACTTTCAGTGATGGGACTACCGTTCTTACTGACCCATGGTATGAAGACGGTATTTATCATGGGCTTTTATTTAATTATCCTCCTATTCATAGCAAGCAGCGAGAGCGCTACCTTAATTTAAAGCCCGATTATTTATATATCAGCCACATACATGGTGACCACTTTAATCCTTTCACGCTCTCCCATTTTGATAAAGGTATTCCCATACTTATCGGCAAGTTTCCCACTCCCGCACTTCGTCTAGCTTTACAGCAATTGGGGTTTACCAATATAAAAGAATGTTCCTTTGATGAACCTTGGAAGTTGGGTGAAAACAGTGTCACCATCATAAAGGAATTCTCTGGGTCGTCCGATGACATTGTTAATGAAACCAACATACCTGTAGATTCTTCTATATATCTAGAGGACAAAAACGGCTACAGCGTGTTTTTCGCCGTCGATAATCCAATGCAAATTAGACACGCTGAGCAGATTAAAACAACCTTTGGCAAGCTTGATGCTGCTATTCTTGCGTATAGTGGTGCTAGCATTTACCCCTTCGTTTTTTCTCACTATTCTGATGATGAGAAAAAAGCTCGCGTAGAGCAGTTAAAGTCATCTCGATTGAAAAAATTCTGTCAGCTAGCCGAAATCATCGATGCCGATTTTAGCATTCCAGCAGCAGGCTCTTTTGTGATAGGTGGCACAGGTTATAAATATGCGCAGTATCAACACCAAGCATGCCCCTCTGAAATAAAATCAACTTGGCATCAGCACAAACTTGAAGAGTCTAAACTGGCTATGTTATCTACTGGAGACGTGCTCGATTTATCTTCGCGTTCAACGTCGCTCTCACCGCTTGCTCTTGATAGAGACTTTACTCAGCAAGATAGGATAGATTACGCAAAATCGCTTAAAAATTTCCCTTGCGAGCTTCACAGTATAGCTTGGCCTGAGGGGCTAATGATGCCCATTAACAGCTTGTTATTTAAAGCTAGAGCAAACGTTTGGCGTGCTCAAGAGAAATTATCTACGTACCCAGACACTGATGTGTTTTTGCATATTGAGCCAGTAGAGATGCTACCAGCTGGGTTAAAGAGCCCAATCTACGCCAAGATAAGCATGGACAGTGAGCGGGTTAAGATAGACACAATTTTTGAACCTACAAAAGACAAACCCTATATTGTGTTCTCGATGACGACCCAAGTGCTTATCGCTCTGCTTTTAGGCGGAACGTTCTGGAACGTGGCTGAATACCACATGACTATTGAACGGGTTCCCGACCAGTTCGACCCAACGTTACGAAGTCTAATGGCCTATTTCAAATTGTAACAACTTGAAATAGTGATACGAGTACATAATCAACTAGTGTCAGTAGACACTAGTTGTTGAACGTTTATTTTCAATACTTACTCTTATCAACGCGCATTTCCCCTTCAGAACAAATATAATTCTGCTTTATCTCTTTGAAACTGCAATACATTGTGAATAAACGTTTTTTACTTGCCATACTCGCAGTGCTTTTGGCCATGATAACTATCCAATCGGGTGCATCATTTGCCAAACAACTCTTTCCTATCGTGGGGCCTGAAGGTACAAGCGCCCTGCGTGCATTCTTCGCAGCCTTGGTGTTAACAGTAATTTTTAAACCCTGGAAAGCAAGTTTAAGTGCGAAAGGATGGCGAAACGTCATTATTTATGGCACCTGTTTAGGGGCAATGAATATCATCTTCTACCTTGCCATTGCACGTATTCCATTAGGTATAGGCGTTGCGCTTGAATTTACAGGTCCATTGGCAGTGGCCTTTTTTAGTGCAAGAAAAAAACGTGATTTTGCGTGGGCCATTTTGGCTGTTGCTGGCGTTTGCTTACTGCTTCCTGATATTTTCGGTGCATCAGCAGAAGGGCTAGATCCTATCGGTGTAATGCTAGCGCTAACCGCGGGAGCTTTTTGGGCCGGCTACATTGTATTTGGTAACAAAACGGGCAATGAAGGTTCAGGCGGCGTGTCGGTTACCTTAGGTATGCTAGTAGCCGCCATTTGTGTGGTACCCATTGGTATAGTGAGTCAAGGCAGTGCTTTATTATCTTCAGAGGCGGTCCTTATAGGCTGCGCCGTAGGGATTTTTTCATCTGCTATTCCCTACACCTTAGAAATGAGTGCCATGCGCAATATGCCCAAGCAAACTTTCAGCATAATGATGAGTGTAGAGCCTGCTGTTGCAGCTGTAGCAGCGTTTATCATTATTGATGAAACCCTCACTCCGACTCAGTGGCTTGCAGTAGCTTTAGTGGTCATAGCTACCGCTGGAAGTTCTGCTACTCAGAAACAAGTGCCCAAACAAAAACAGCTTGAAACGCTTTCTTAGTGTTTCAAGCTCAGTTGCTTAGCTTTTTTTGCTTTAGGTCTTTTGGCTTTAGCTCTTTCTACCTTAGTTCTTTTTACCTTAGTTTCTTGTACCTTACCTGGCTTTTTCTTTACCTTTCGCCTTTCCACTGTATTGCTTTATGAACTAAGCGACTATTTTCCCCGTTTAACACTGTGTAAATAGTAAAACTTACGCTACAGGGAATGATGATGAAGCACTACGCGGTAAATACAGAAGTTGAATGGGAATGGGGTAATGGCAGTGCCACAGGCAATATAAGAGAGAAATTTACCAATGATGTTACACGCACTATTAAAGGCTCATCGGTAAAGCGTGAAGCAAGCGACAGCGACCCTGCCTACCTTATTGAACAAGACGACGGCAGTAAGGTTTTAAAATCTCACAGCGAAATTAAAAAATCGTCATAACTTACCTTTTAATCTACTTTGAAATAAATGCAGCTTTCTTTTTTCACCGACAGTGATGTGGTCAACATTGCTAGGTCACTTGTTGGCAATTTTCTTTTTAGCAGTGTCGGTGGTTCACTTACCGGAGGAATGATCACAGAAACTGAAGCTTATTGCGGTGAACGGGATCTTGCCATGCAAAAACACCTATTGCGCCGGCCCTCATCTGTAACAACGCTTAAGAAAAAGGGCGGCATAGCCTACATCTATACGGTTTACGGTTACCACAGCATGTTCAATATTGTCACTAACGAGGTGGGCTATACTGATTCTGTGCTTATCCGAGCAATCAGTCCTACCGTGGGCTTAGATATAATGCAGGAACGACGAGGGTCAAACATTGCGGTGCGTAACTTATGTTCTGGCCCGGCGAAGCTTTCACAAGCTTTAGCGTTAACACCAGCGCTAAATGGCGAACCTGTGGTAAACAACAATACTATTTGGATTGAGAGCAACGCCGAATTTAATGCGGCCGAAAGTATCATCAGCGCACCTCGCATAGGCATAGATTACGCCAAAGAAGATAAAAAAGACGATAAAGGTAAACCGCGTCCCGCAAGGGATGATACAAGCCTACCTTGGCGCTTCACACTGAAACAGGGTGTATAAAAAGGCTTAATGTGACAATTTCCTTCGCGAAGACCTTAGTTAGTTAGGGCATACGTGAGCTTACAGTCTATATACTTCAGCAGTTTGTTGACTACCCTTGGTACGGCGATATCCCCATTAGCATTTTTGGCTTCTACAAAAATATCACAGTCATCGTACTTAATTTGCTGGCGTATAACATAGTCGTTGAGTTCGTCAAACAACGTTTCTTTTAAAGGCACCATGCCGACAAAAACGTCAGCTTTTTGGTCATCAACACTCCCTTCACGCTTAATAAAATAAGCGCCTTCAATTTCTCTTTTTAGCGTATAGGCCTGCATGGCATCTAACTTTGTTAAGCGAAAGTGCACGCTTATTAGGGGTTCTGTCACTAATTGTCTCGGTATATTTATTTAAATAGTTACTGCTTAATTTCTACTTTCCACGGCGGGTTTACTCTGTTTTCTCCCGCCCAATAAAGCTTTATTTTATTGCCAGATGGGTCTTTTAAAATAGCTTCTTTCCAAAGATAACGTTGTTCAGTGGGCGGTTGATCAAAATGAATACCCTTTTCTACGAGCGATGCATATAGCTCGTCTAACGCTTCATGTTCAAAGTAAATCACGCTGTGATTTTGCACGTTTTCGCTTTCTAAAGAGAGTGAAAATGTGGAGGTGCCTTCTGGGCACGTAAACCTTGCATAATGCGGTGTATCTACTATTTGTGTAAACCCAAGGGTAAGATAAAACTCAACCGCTTCAGCCATATTGGTAACAGGTAGTGTAACTTGATTCAATTCCATGAGCACTTGCTCCTATAGGGTTTTACTGCAACTTAGCTTAATCTTCACGTCCTAGATAAGCATGAATAGAGGTGATTTTACCGTCTTCATCAAATGTTAAGACATCGACGACAAATAATGTTTCTGCTTTATCAACCACAATTTTAAGCTCTCCAGACACCATATTATCGTTTGCCATGGTTGATAGCACGTGTATTTCTATTGAGTCTGCATTCGCAAAGTTTTTGCGTGTTTCGTCAATTGCTAAAGATTTACCTTGTACGGAAATTTTCCAATCACGTAATGCGATGTCATCTGAAAACATGTCGGAAATGCTGTCTAAGTTCTTTTTTTCATAAGCATTTAGGTATTGAATGAAGTTACCGACCAAATTCATTATTCGCGTTCCTTTCATCAAGTTTTTAAGAGATACTAGTTAGTCGCCTTTCTCTAAGAGCTTGCACCAAGTTAATACAAAGGTTACACAATTAAAAACAACGTTGCAGCTGTGGCCGCGCCCATTGTAAGGTTAAATTGTCGTCTTCGAATTGGCGAACTCAACCATACACGAATTCTTGCACCTACTGCAGCCCATAGCGAAATACAAGGAAACCCAATAACTGCAAAGGCGGCAACAATTGCAATGCCAGATTCCGTATAATGCTCTCCAGGCAGGGAAAATGTGCCTACACTCGCTAACGCCATCATCCATGCTTTAGGGTTTATCAACTGAAATAATGCCCCTTCCCACCATTTGAGTGGCTCCTGACGTCTGGCTGATTTTATCTCAATTTCATCCACTGGCCCGGTGGCAATTTTAAATGCTAACCATAACAGATATGCAACGCCAAGTATCTTAAGCACACTGTACAGCACAGGGAATATGTTGAACAGCGCGCCAATGCCTAGCAATGTGCTTACCATTAGCCCTGCAACGCCAATCACGATACCCAACATGTGCGGCAGCGAACGTTTATAACCGTATTGTGCCCCTGAAGCCAAAAGCATCATATTATTTGGGCCAGGCGTTACCGTGCTGATGAATGCGAATGTCGCCAGTGCGATGAGAAGAGATGTTTCCATGACAGTCCTTATGTGTTGAGGTAAGTAATGCGTTTCTTTGAGAGAAACTGGGTTAACCAAACGCTTGTTTTTCGCTAACACATTACAGCCATATTTCTGTATGCATCAGACTCAAACACTTTTAAAAACAGCCATACAGTTTAGCCATATTCATCTCTGTATGGTTGTTATTTGACTAATCTGTATGGTTAAAAGCACCCGTTATCTAAGATATAGTTATCTGTATGCAGGTGACTTCAGAAGAATAAAGGTTACGATGACGCTTTATGAAACATTAGCCCATGAACTTAAAGCCCAAATCGAACGTGGTGTTTTTGAGGTGGGAAACAAATTACCTTCTGTAAGGCAGCTGTCAACGGAGCATAAAGTAAGTATTGCTACCGTGCAGGAAGCTTATCGTGTTTTAGAAGCGCAGCAACTGGTAGAGGCAAAGCCTAAATCAGGTTATTTTGTTGCCCGTAGTGTATTAATAGACAACACGCCACGCATGACGAAGCCACCTCAGCGTCCTATGGATGTGTCTCAATGGGAAGATGTGCTAGACACTTTGCTGAATACCTTCAGTAAAGACCACAATGTTAATACCCTTTGTCAGTTCCAGCATGCCATGCCTAACATGACCGCCAAAACCCTTAAACCGCTGATAAAACGTCTGCATGAACTAACCAAACATAGAGCCTTAGACGGCATGATATACGGTGACGTAAAAGGTGATGAAACTCTGCGAAAACAGCTAAGCCGATTGGCCGCAGCATCTGGCTGTGTGTTACAAAGCGATGAATTTATTGTGACCTCTGGCTGCCAAGAAGCACTATCAGTGTGTCTTCGTGCAGTGGCAAGCGCTGGTGACGTGATAGCGGTAGAATCTCCTGGGTTCTACGGTGCTATGCAGGCTATAAAGGGCGCAGAGTTGAAAGCGTTAGAAATTCCCACCGACTCTGAAACGGGGCTAAGTATAGAGGCATTAAAACTAGCGCTTGACCAATGGCCGATAAAGGCAATTTTAGTCGCTCCAACGGTGAATAACCCGCAGGGATTCGTTATGCCTGAGGCAAAAAAGCAAGCGCTATACGAGTTGGCGAGAGAATACGACATTGCCATTATCGAAGACGATATTTACGGCGATATAGCTTATTCTTACCCCCGACCAAAAACGATAAAATCGTTCGATGAGGACGGTCGCGTTTTGCTATGTTCGTCGTTTTCAAAAACCCTCGCACCTGGCTTTCGCGTAGGTTGGATAGCGCCCGGTAGCTATAGAAACAAAGTACTACATGCTAAGTATGTCAGTAGCTCTATGTGCCCTACCTTGCCCCAGTTAGCTATAGCAAGCTTTATTGAGCAGGGTGGCTACGACAAACACATTAGGTCCATGCGCCATTACTACGTGAGCGCGCGAGATGCTCTGCGTGCAGACATTAAACGCTTTTTCCCTTCAGACACGTGTATTAGCTAGCCTCAAGGTGGCTATGTGCTGTGGGTCGAGCTCAACAGCCGTTACGACAGTGTTAAGCTTGCCGATGAGGCCAAACAACAGGGTATTTATGTCGCGCCCGGACAGCTGTTTTCAGCGACGGGGAAATATCGGCATTGTTTGCGTTTTAATTTTATTGATAGTACTCAATCTGAACGGACCGAAGCTATTAGGCGCCTTGGCGAATTGCTTAATGCGCAAATAGCTTAGTTCACTATCCAAAATATTTGGTGCTGACCTTTTCATACGACCACCGTTTTAAAAATAGCTTGTAGCCCAGTATTTGCCTCTGATTGATCCACATCAACGCAGGACAAACGTAACTCCACCACAATAAAGTCATCAGAATTACCCCGTGAAACTTTGTATGCTAACGCTAGTGAATGATACAGATGCAAATGATGATATTGTGCCGGAGTCACATGGGCTATATCGGCTGCATATAAAGCCGAATACGCAGATGGCTATAGAAAACAAACCCGTTTTCGGTGCGAACATTACGTTACACAGCAGCTTATTAAAGCACGATCATTTTGTTGCGACACCAAATAATATATTGGGCTGGCTAGATCATTTCGGCTTATCGCACTTCTCCATAAAAGCTGAAACTAATCGCCTTGAAGATGATGACAATTCTGTGCTTTTGCCTTCACAGTTTTTAAACGCTGAAGGCGGTATTTTGCGCGTAAGCGCACCCACCCGTATTTATTTGATAAGCAAAACGCCAATTGCTATTAACAAAAACGGCCTTTGTCTGTTTACGCCTGTGAAATAACAACGCAGAAATGTACTCTGACCCCAAAATTTGGGGGTCAGAGTACATTTGTTCTACTCTGTTTTTGTGACTTCGCCAGTCTTACCCTCTAGGTATTGGCTGATTGCTTCTGACAGTCCTGAATAGCGCTTATCTACTCGCTGAACCATATGGCTAAATGTCGTGTTGTTTGAAATGATCAAACAACCGCCTTTTGCACGGGTTAAGCCGGTATACACTAAACCCCGATGAAATAGGTTGGCGGCTTTCTCACTATCGGGCTTGGGCAGTATGAGTACAACGTGGTTGAATTCAGAGCCTTGGGATTTGTGAATGGTCATGGCATATACGGTTTCAAACTGTGGCACTCTTGATAACGATATGCTGCGTAACACTTGTTTTTGCATTTGGTTTTGTACGCCAGTAGCATTTTCGCCCGTACCTGGCGAGGCTTGTTGGTCTGCACCTTTTGCGTCTTGGTAAAACCATGCATACAGCTTACCCGTGCTATCAGGCCAGATTACGCCTACTTCACCATTAGATAGCCGCTGTGGATGATGATTTTTTACAATCATTATGGGCTGACCTTGATAGAAATGCCCTTCTCGCTTTTTGATTTTGTGCTTGATGGCATCGAACACTAAGCTATTTAAGCCCTCTACTCCCATTGCACCCTTGCGAACCGGTGTGAGCCACCTGACATAGTTTAAGCGGTTAAGCGCTTCTTCGGCACTATCGGCATCAAAAATGGGAAAGAAGCTTTCTTTAGCCAACTCATGTAGATCACGACTGCCAACTTCATCTTCTGACCATAAATGCACGCCTTCTTTTAAGCGAGGCTTGCTATTTGAATCCGAGTTTGAAGCTACGTTTGGAGGTAGCTTTGCTTTTTTGCTACTTTCATCACCTCCTTCGGCGATGGCAGTGATCGCTCCACCAGCATCCCCTCTCTGGATGGCCGTCGCTACTTTTGCGACTTGGCCTTTGAAACGCTGCGGTGCTTGCAGTGTTGCCACATAGCTTTTGGCTTGCTCATTAACAGGTAACATAGGAAGATGTGGGCATAGCGTGGCAATATGCTGGCGTATTAACGAAGGCACGCCCCCCAATGAAAGCGGGCCGTTATCACTGTGTGAACTACTTTCGCTGCTCGACGATACATTCTCTACTACGTCAAAGCTTGTTGTGTCACTAACCAGTTGCTCTAACACATTGCCAAGCTCAACGGCTGGAAGCTGGTCGGCATCACCGATAAAATAGAGTCGTGCATGGTCCGGCAATGCGCGGACAATGCGCGTCATTAACGCTAGGTCGACCATACTTGCCTCATCGACAATGAGCACATCTGCGGCTAATTGATTGTGCTGATTGTACTTGGTTGATACACCGTATTCTCGCAATCCTAACAATCTATGCAGCGTTACAGCGTCAGTAGGAACATTATCAAGCGCAGCATCGTTCACCTTGCCGCGAAGCCCTTCAATACTGTTAACGATAGACTCGGTCATACGTTGCTGCGCCTTGCCGGTTGGGGCAGCTAATACAATATTTAGGTCTTTGTCACACGCCTGCAGCGCCAGTAATAGGCGCAATACGGTATAGGTTTTACCGGTTCCAGGTCCACCATTTATGACACAGAAACCCTGCATTAAACTTTTAGCAACAGCAATTTGCTGCCAATCTTGTTGATCTGTAGTTTCGGTAGGGAATATAGCGGGCCAAAGTTGCTTTACTTTGTCATTCGCGTCTTCTGTTAACGGCGTAAGCGCCGCCCGTTTCACTATGTCTCGCGCTACCTCTTGTTCAAACTCATAATAACGACGGCTATAAAGCCTACCGTTTTCATAAACAAATAATTGAGCAACTTGTTCATTTCCCAGCGCGCTTTTTACGATTTTTAGTAACGGAGTAAGCTGAGGTAGTTCTAAACCTGGCTTAAGGGTCTGTTCTGACTCTTGTTGTTCTGGCTCTTGTTGATATATGACCCCTTGGGGATTGTGAATAGATGATGCACTTTCGCTTTCTTGCACTTGTGCCGACAAGCCAGCCGCTTGTTCGGTGTCAGTCTCTTTGAAAAGGGTCGTTCCAGCTACTTCTTTAAGATAGATACAGCTATGCCCGTTACGCTGCATGTATGACAAATACGCCAGTACCCCAGCCCAGATAAACCTCTCTTCTTGTGCTAGTTCATCAATAAAGCCAAATTCTTTCGCGACAAATTTGTCGATAGCTTCGATGCCAAACAAGTTATCGAAAAACGACGATACAGAATGTTGATTGTTGTTCATTATTTTCCTAACTATATTGTCCTTGATGCCACTACTTGTCATCGAAACTAAACTGCTGCTGTTCTGAATGCTGTTGAGTAGTGCCTGCACTTTTCAAATTATCGCTTTGCTGACTATTGCCACCACTTTCAAATACTGAATCTATTTGCATGAGCAAAGACGAAGGAATATCGGTATAAAACACGCCTTCACCCCGTTCGTTCTCTGGGTGCATGCCGCGTAAATATAGGTAATACACACCGCCGAAATGAACATCAGGGTCGTAATCAGGCAGGGTATTTTTTAAATAGCGATGTAACGCTAAGCAGTAAATTAAATATTGAAGATCGTAAAGGTGGTGCTGATTATTGTGAAACAGCGCAACGGGTAAGTAGCTATCTAAGGTATCTCCCAGCCAGGTTGATTTGTAATCCGCCACAAAAAACTGACCATCATGCTCAAAAATCAAGTCGATGAAACCGTGCATCATTCCTTGCAATTTCGTCGTGATTAGCTGAGGCGCGGCCTCGGCCTTACCACCAATGGAGTCAGCTACAGATTGGCGGTGGCGAGTAAGAACATCACGAAGCTGTACCCATTGCGTATCGTTCATGGGAAAGTAGAACTCCGCTTCACGCAGGGTTTGCGCTAACGGTAAATCACTCATGCTTAATTGCATTTTAGGATACAAAGGCGTCTGTAACGTTTCTTCAAGCCACTCGTAAAGTAGCGGCGTGCGCTTTTCATCTAGACCAAAGCGTTTAACGAGTTCTTTGCCAGTTTCTTCCCATTCAGGCGCACTAAAATCACTGTTCTCAAGAATATCGTGAAGTAAGTTACCTGCGCTTGCACCTTTTTCCAAAGTAAAACGCAAGTCACTTTTACTGATTATAGTTGTAGTGCTAAAAGAAGGATCTGCATTACTTGCGCCTAACAGCTCTTCTCTCCCCACAAGTGAATCCGCCGCATACACCTCTTCATCACGAATGGTTTGAAGTACGGGCACACTCGGAAGTGTTTGACCTGAAGCTTCTACTGGTGTCGTGTTCGCGCTCGTGCTTACCGTAGTTAAACGGCTCATCGCTGAAAATGAATACAGCCGCCATTCTTCGCTCGCCGTGCCGGTAAATTGCAACGCGCTAAGTTGTGGCAGCTCATCTTCTTGCTCAAAGCCTGAATACACTTCTTCGAACTCGTCACCATCGATGTGGCTTGCATGAGACGCAACTTCTGCGGCGACCCTACTTAATACACTTGGCCAATCGTTGTTGCCGCTATCCCCACTTACGCCTAAGGCTCGAGCCAGTGCGCTTTTTTCATTGTTGGCAAGAGGTACAACCCCCATGTAGCAGCGGTGCGCTGCACGGGTTACTGCCACATAGGCCAAGCGCATATCTTCCGCTTCGCTTTCACGTTGAACCCGAGCTATGGCTTGTGGCGTTTGCCCCAGCTGCATCTGCAAGTCTTGCTTCTCTTCGTCGTAATAGGTAAAGATTTGCGATGTCGCCTTTCCATTTTTCGACGCGTCTTTATAGCCCGTGGCATAGGGTACAAAAACTATTGGATACTCAAGGCCTTTTGAGCCATGCTGAGTAATAAGACGAATAAGCTGACTATCACTCTCAAGGCGAAGCGTTAGCTCTTCGTCACTTTCCGGCTTGTGGATTTGCTTATTCAACCAATCCAATAGTTGCTCAGGGCGCTGGTGTGTAGTGCTAGCTTTTTCCAGTACTTCCGCTAAATGCTGATAGTTGGTTAACGCCCGCTCCACACTGTCGGCATGGGGCTGATAACTGTCTTGCATTAAGTGCAGCAGTACGCTCATACAGCCTTTTTGCAGCCACATCTCACGCAGGGATAGTACTTTATCGATAGCGGCATCCCACTGAGCATCATCTTCGTGATAAAGCAGTTCGATAAGGGTATTTGCGCTATAGCCCCAAAGCGGAGATGCCAAACTGGACGCTACTTTACTGGTGTCGTTCGCATGCCAAATGCCATTAAGCAACCTAAGCACGTCTTTCGCCTCAGCACTGGCAAATAGATTACTGCGATCGCTTAAATAAACACAGGCCAGCCCTTTTTGCTGTAATACATTTTTGATAGCGCCTGCTTCGGTTCTGTCTTTGACCAGAATGGCGATATCTTGAGGTTTTACTGGCGTAGTGTGACCGTCCGCCGCTTTAAAATGCGCTTCATTCAACAAGCGATAAATTTCTTGCGCAATCCACTGCGCCATTTTACGCCGCATAATGTTAGTGTTTTCTTTCTCCTCTAAACACATGCTCACGTAATTCATTGCACTGCGTTTCGCTACATTATTTTGCTCAGCGGGGTCTACCAAAGGTGCCTTAGCAGCTGCGGCTTTAGGGGTAAATTCAACAGGGTTGTAATTAATACCGAAGCCAAATACATCAGCGGGTTTACCCGATGCCACTGGCGCACCGTAGAATAATCGATTGTAGGCCCTTACCATACCTTCCACTGAACGCCAGTTAGTGTTCATAACCCAGCGGTAATCCGCCTGCCTACCCGCTTTTAAATAGGTAAAAATATCGCCTCCCCGAAAGCGATAAATAGCCTGTTTCGGGTCGCCAATCATTAGCAGCGCACTTTCATCAGCTTCAGCTAAATTAGGATATACCGAGTCTAAAATAGCGTATTGCTTAGCATCAGTGTCCTGAAACTCATCGATTAGCGCGACTGGAAACTTCTTACGAAGTTCTGGCACAAGGGTATTGTTTGGCTTTATAACCTCATCAGCTAACATGCGAATAAGGTCGTCGAAGTCGATAACACCCAACTGTTTTTTCTGCTTTTCAACTCGCTCTTTGATAAAAGCAATAGCTTCAATAACCAACTTGAAAACAGGTACTTTACCTAGTGCTTTATCTTTCTCGGCAAATGCTTTTTTAAGCGCACTAGCAAATTCCTTAATTGGCGTTAAAATCTCCTTTACGCCTGAAGAATTCCGAGCATATCGATTCCCCTTAACAAAAGCCTCTGCTTCTGGTGGTGCAAGATAATACTGCTGCTCACTTACGCAAGAGCCTAACCATGCTTTAAGCGCTGCCAATTCTTGGGGCCTTTCTTTTTTATGGGCCGGTGTTTTAATAAGCTGCTCTACGATTAGGCCTTCGTTTTCTTCCACACTTTGCAGTAAAGATTTCACATAGGTCAAAGACGTGTTTGGCGCGTCATCCAGCTGTTTGTTAAAAGCCGCTTCAATGTCGTCCTCAGTTAGCATTAATGGGGTCAGAGTACTTTTTATGCTGGCATTAAATTCACGCAGCAGGTTTTCAGGTGTATGCCAACCAGACTCTGCCAACAGCCTGAAATCGTCCTCACTTTTACTTATTTTTCGAATGAAATCTTCGGCAGCCTGAAGATATAAATCGCTAGTATCGTTACCCAAATTGAGCGACATGGCGAAGCCACTGTTGAACGCCAGCTGAGTAATAACGTGCTGACAAAAACCGTGGATAGTGAACACTGACGCCTCATCAAGCTCCAGCTGCGCTGCTTTTAACAGGGCTAAACTCTCATCAGGGTCGCAGCTATTAAACAAGCTCTGATAAACAGGGTCGCAGCTAGCGTCTATTTCGTTGCCGTTGTCTTTGGCTTGCTGCCAAATAAGCAATGCCTCTCTTAGGGTGGCCGCAATCCGCCCCTTAATTTCTTCGGTAGCGGCTTTGGTGAAGGTCATCACCAATATTTCTTTAACGTTAAGCTTTTTTTCTAACAGCAAGCGTAGGTACAAACGCGTAATGTTAAAGGTTTTACCTGTACCAGCGCTCGCTTCGATAAGGTGTCGCCCTTTTAGCGGCATAGCCACCACGTCAAGCAATTGCGCTTCGCTATGGGGTCGCTCGTTCACGTAATTTTCAGGGGATACAGAATTTTGGCTCATAACTTCTCCTCCTGAGACGCATTATTGACCATGGACAAAAGTACAAAGGCACACAAGTGCGGGGCATCGTTCCAGCTAACACCTTGCGGGAATAGCCAGTTGAGATAAGGATTGCTTGCCATATCTGCACTGTACTGCCCGTTACTTTGCTGCCAATCGGTGAGCGCACGCTGTAATTCAATTGTGTCAAAAAGTGCGGCAGATTGACCAACGATCTGTTTCGCTTTTTCGTTTCTGTCACTCATTATTTCGCGAGTAGTGTCGCTGTCTTTCTCAGCAAACGGGCAGACTTCCTCAATTACCTGTTGAATTAGATCGAGAATGGCTTTGTCTGTTTCACTTGTAACATCTGTACTATGCAGCAGTGCATGCAGTATATGGTTAAACATATCCGGTTTTATGCTTTCAACCACGGGCTTAGTCTCTGAGTTTCTTGTGCCGGGCATAAAGGTACCAAACAAGCTTAAATGCACTGGCGTTGGCGCCGTATAAACAGCCATATAAAGCTGTTCTATAAACAAGAGTAGCCGCACCGCAGTTTCTTGGTCATAAGAAGGGAAACGCTGTTTCTTCAATACAGTTTCGCCCTTTTCCCATGAACATGAATAAATATCCAATGGATAATTGCTGTATTTTGTTGCTTCATCACTGCATGAAAATATCAATTGAGAGATGAAAAAGCTTAACGCGCGGTGGGAGTCTATTTTACCGGCACAAAGCTCTACTAACGCGTCGCTACCAACAAGGGCAGTTGTGGTAAAGGTGATAAATTTACCTTGGAACTGCGCCTTTACAGGTTCAGCATCGTGAGGTCCCATAGCCTGACTTAATGCTAACGCCCCTTCTTTCCACATTTCAACTTCATCTCTGGCAACGGGGTTATTGGGAATATCGCCCCGAAGCGACGCAAAAGCGATCACCTGTTCACCGTATGAAATTGAGTCATGCTCTTGTGACAACTTGCGTTCAGGCGATGAGAAGATGGCATCAAGCACCTGATAGCGCAGTAACGCATTGGTCTCAAATGGCTCGCTGTTTTCCAGCAGCGTAAATGACTGTGATAAGTTTACACCTAGCCTTTGTATAGAAAAGTGCTCAAGAGGGTCTTTAAAGGCTCTTGCAACTTGGCTATTTGATAGTCGAAGTACTTGTGTTGAAAGCGCATTGGATGACTCATCAGGCATCGCTAAATGATTAGAGTCGTTGCTATCAACACCTGTCTTATCAGACTGTGACTTTGTATGCTGTAGCGCATCGGCCAGTCTAAGCCAACCGGTTTCGTAGCTTGGCAATTGTCCAGCGAACCCCTCTTCACTAAAGGGGTGAAGCGGCGCATGTACTCGGTATCTAGACAAGGCCAGAGCGTAGCTATTTTCCAGCATGTCCATAAACTCAGCCAGTACCAGACTAGGTTGGCGCTCACTGTTATTGGTAACGTCGTTGCCTTGATAGCTTAAGTACAGGCTTTCCCGCGTTGAAATAATGGCTTCAAGAAATAAATATCTGTCTTCCAAACGCCTTGAACGATCGCCAACCCTACGGTTCGCACCTGCCATTAAATCCAGGCCTAGGGGGCTTGATTTTCTTGGGAACTCACTGTCATTTAGGCCAAGAATACACACTTTTTTAAACGGTATACTTCGCATTGGCAACATTGAACATACCGTGACCTGACCGGTCATGAAGTGGTTACCTGCGTCTGGTGATGAGAATCGATTCAGCAAAAGATCGCGTACTTGGCGCAAGGACAATTCATGCTGGTAACCCGCTTCTTCGCATCGTGCTGCAAGATCGGCTGCAACGTTAGCAATAAGATCCCAGCTTTGCTGCTGGTCTTTTATAGGCATAAAGCACGCATCGCGAAGGTCGATTAACGCTTTGGACCACTGTTCAGGTGTTCTTGGAGCGGTTAACTCTTGTGCAAATTCCCCGAGCATTGCCACTATATCAATAAGTTTACCTAGGGTTAGCGCACTTTGCCCCTCAACGTCTGGAATAGTAAGTAGGTCACTCACAACCACTTCGGCGTCTTGCGCCAACATCCCCATTAGCAGCCTACGAATGCCCCACCACCAGCTGTACGTTTCATCTAGTTTAACGCCCTCCGATACAGCGGTTTTATGGGTACTATTAAGGCCCCAATGGATATGGGCTTGTTTCAGCCACACCAACATTTGTTCTATGTCGTCTTGAGACACTGAGAATCGTTTTTGTACAGAGTCCAGCTGCAAATAATCCATAATATCCGACACGCCAAAGCGGCTATCAGGTAGCTGCAAAAGCGCCATAAACGCCGCGATGAGTGGCTCTGCGTCCATAGGGCTTCTATCTGCAATGGTACAGGGAAGTCTAACCTGCCCGGTGCCAGCTAAGCTTTTAGTACCAACCCTGTGAAATACGGCATCAACAAATGGCGCATAGTTTTCAATAGCCGGGCACATCACAAGAATATCTGATGGGGTACGCGTTTTATCTTGAGATAACCAATGCAATAAATGGTCGTGCAACACTTGCACCTCGCGAAGCGCGGAATGAGTGCACATGATAGTGACGCTATCATCATTTTGTTTTAGTTCGCTAGTGAATGGCGCAGGTTGAGCGGCTTGTAAAATATCGTTGTGGATATAATCCAGCAGGCTGCGAGTTGGCTTTGTATCACCGTTGTCGACCACTTCGTCGAATTCTGGCGAATCAAAAGCGCTTATCTCAAACGTGTCCAGTTCGGTAAGAAGATTAAATAGCTCTCTTCCCTGCTTACCTAAGTTGCCAAGTAATGGATTGGACTGGTCTTCTTCCATCCATTTTTTAAGTCCTTCCAGGCGTAATAGCTTGGCTTGTTCGCTACTACTTTTCGCTTCCCCCCAATAATTTACGCTGGGGTTTAGGTGGAATATATGAATATCAATATGCTGTGCGAGGGCGTCAAAAAATGCTATTAGTTGCGGTGCCATGGTGTTAATGGCAAAGACAATAACGCGCTTGGGTAAATGACCGACGGGATCATTTGGTATGTCACCTGCCTCTAACGCTCCTAACGCTTCTAAGGTCATTTGATGCAAACGAGCAGGATGCAACGGCTCTTCTTTGGCAAGAATACGCCAAATTTCGCTTTGCCATAATTCCATATCATCGAATACAGCCCGTTCATTCGCTTCCCACTTAAACAGCCAGTCGGGACGGTATAAGAGATATTGTTCGTACACGTCAGCTAACGCAGTAGCAAGTTGAAGACGCTGAAGGCCCTGCTCCTGCTCGCTGCCGGCGTTTTTCCAATATCTATTTACTTGCTCAAAAGCTTCACTGTTCATCAGTGAGTCATCTTGAAGAATATTGTCAATGCGCCAAGTCAGTACTTCACGACGATAAGGAGATTGCTTAGGTACTTTATCCTGCCCTAATACAGAACGCGCTGTATTCCACATAAAGCGTACAGGCAGCGGGTAATCAATGTTCATCGCCACGCCGTGTTCAGTGGCTAATTGCATACTAACCCAATGTTGCATACCTGGGCTTTCAACCAGAATGGTTTCTGGCGTAAATACCCCCAAGGGTTGCTGACGTAAAAGCGTGGTAAGAAGAAAACTTAAGTGTTCTAATTTATTAGAGGGGTATAACGCAAGCAATCGAAAAATCCTTTGTAAAACGTGCTATTAGGTTCTGTATAAAGACTATGCACGCATCGTCGAACTTATCATTTAAGTGTATCGCATTAGGCCAAGTAGTTAAGTTATTTCTCAAAAAAATAGATAAGCAAATGTCTTATGAAGATAAAAATAAGGACTAAGGCAATGATATAAACAACCGTATCCAAACAACACAGTGGCAGCTAATAGGAAAAAGCTAGGTATCGGAGGTACGAGAAAAGTAATGGTATCGTTTTTTAGACAAAAAAAACCCATACAGACCTCAGGACACGAAAAATCTGTATGGGTAAGGTTTACGGTCTACTCAGTAACAACGTGAATAAGCGTTGCCTGGCACTCATTCACGTTAGCGCTACTGGGCAGCACTGTTAACTCTTTAGGTTTTGCAGGTAGAATGCCAATTTTTGTAATACTTAAAATTCAAACACTTAGGGCAATTTAGAAAATATGACTAATCAGTCATGGTTTTACTCTGGTGCAAGTGCACCACAAGCAAGCACTTAGTAAAGAAGATGCTTCACTATTATTGGCTAAAATTTAGCAGTTTCTCCTTCATCGTCATTCAAGTACAATTTCGCCTTTAAAAGATGCATTACACATTCACGGTCAGGAGCAACAATGTTAACCGCCCAACAACTCGCCACCATGCTTTCTCTTCAAGATAAAATGAACGCCAAAGTAAACCCAAACTGGCTAAATGCAGGATATGGATACTTGCGTGCAGCTATGGTTGAGTCTGTTGAAGCCATTGAACATCACGGCTGGAAATGGTGGAAAGCACAGAAAAAAGATTTGCCTCAGCTTCAAATGGAGCTCGTGGACATTTGGCATTTTGCGCTGAGCGCATGCATTATTGAATATAAAGGTGATATCAGTGAGTCAGCCAAAAGTATTGCGGCTGAGCTGGCAAGTGGCAATACTCAAGTGACCTTTGATGGTAAAGACTACGACGCATCTAATCAGTCCCTTCTTGATAATTTAGAATTAATGACAGGCCTATGCGCGGCTAAGCGCTTCAGCGTTCCACTATTTATGTTTATCGTGAGCCAATGCGAAATGTCGGCTAACGAGTTGTATCGTCAGTATGTTGGCAAAAATGTTCTCAATTTCTTCCGTCAAGATAACGGTTACAAAGAAGGAACATACGTCAAAGTATGGGAAGGGCGCGAAGACAACGAGCACTTAGTTGAAGTCATGGACGCACTTGATTTGACTAAGCCCGAGTTTAGCGATTTAGTGTACGAAGGCTTGCGCGCACGCTACCCTTCTTAAACTTCCCTTAGGCCCGATAAAGCTTCATCCCAATAGCGTTTTAAGCTTGAGCGTTGAAGTGAGACTCGCGTATTAGAGAGTGCTGTGTGGAGACTTGAGGGCGCAAAAGAAATAACCTGTTCAACGCCAGGCTGTTTTCATAAGGCTACTACAAAAAAGCTCTGTCCTTGGACAGAGCTTTTTTAATCTAACTAGAAAAATATGGTTAAGCAGGCGACTTACGCGTCAACCCACACCAATTTATCGCTGTAGTTACCTTGTATAATGTCAACAAATCGCTCTTCTAGCACATGGCGCTTAACCTTAAGCGTTGGGGTAAGTAAATCGTTCTCAATACTCCATTCGTTTTTCATTACAACAACGCGGTCCATTACCTGATGGCTTTCTAATTTAGCGTTGATAGCTTCAAACGTTTTCTTAAGGCTAGCTTCAATGCTGGCTTTGTCTTTCTTCTGCGCTTCCTCACTCAACACCAAAAGCGCAACCGGCTGAGGTAAGTTAGTGCCCGTTACACACACCTGTTCAACAACGGGGTTTTCCATAAATTTAGCTTCAATGGGTGCCGGTGTAACATATTTACCCTTCGCCGTTTTAAAGATGTCCTTCAAACGACCAGTAATTTTAACGTAGCCATCGTTATCTATGACGCCTTTGTCGCCAGTGCGCAAGTAGCCGTCTTCGGTGAAGACTTCAGCGGTTTTATCAGGCTCTAAATAATATTCCAGCATGTTGCATGGCGACTTAACCTGAATTTCGCCTTCCTCTGATGTGCGAATATCGACACCCTCATAAGGCTTACCGATACAACCAATTTTGTCGTGTCTGAAAGGTACACTACCAGTACCGTAAGCACTGTTTTCAGTCATCCCCCACCCTTCGGAAATGTAGATACCGATTTTCGCAAACCACTCAATAACAGCGGGCGCCAATGGTGCAGAACCGCTCGCCCATAAGCGCGCATTATTTATACCCAAGCCATTTCGAATCTTCTTGGCAACAATTTTGTTTAGGAAGGGTATTTTAAGTAGAGTATCTAGTTTTTTCTGCGGCATTTTCGCTAATACGCCCATTTGGAACTTTGTCCATAGGCGAGGCACAGAAATAAACAGCGTAGGCTGGCAATGACCTACATCTCGTTGGAAGGTCGCTAAGTCTTCCACAAAATGAATTTTTCCGCCGCTATAGTAGCTTGAAAGTTCTACAAGCACGCGCTCTGTAATATGTGCAAGGGGCAAATAACTCATAGTGCGATCATTTTCGTTGATGCCTAACTGATCCAGTGAACGTCGGGCTGCCCAACAAGCCGTGTTATAGCTGTGCACTACCCCTTTTGGCTGGCCGGTACTTCCGGACGTGTAGATAATTGTCATCATGTCGTCCATGTCAGGCACAGGTGAATCCGAGATTGGCGCTATATCCATGAACTCTTTCCACTGCTGTTTGGTAGCAATGTTTGGATAAGGGAAGGCAACAGTTAGATACTCTGAAGGAATTGAGGCTACCTGTTCGGCAGTATTATCAAGCTTTCCTACAAACAGCAACTGTACATCAGCGTGTTTCAGCACATACTGAACCGTATCAGGGCCGGCTGTAGAGAAAATAGGTACCGACACGTGACCTGCCATCATTATGCCCAGGTCGACAATAAACCACTCTGCACAGTTTTTAGAAAAGATACCAATGCGGCTGCCTTGTGGGAAATCTAATTCACGCAAGCGTGCCGCCACTTTTCGGGCTTGCTCCGCAACTTGTTTCCAAGTGTAATCGTGATATTCACCGTTGATTGGCTGCGTAAGAAATACGTCGTTGCCACGGTTTTTTTCCCAGTGGTACAACATACTTAATGGCGAGGTTGTTACTTCCGTGGTATTTGCGTTTACTGTCATGTCTAGCGGCATAAGTCACTCATATGTTGTTATAATGTAGCTCATTTTTACAATGATTTCACAGACTTCTAATAAGCCTTATTTTTTATGGAAAAACAAGCTTTTTAAACAAGCGTTTACATTATTTGCGATGAATAACAACAATTTGAGCGCTAAATTTAGTTTTTTTATACATGCGGCTTTTTACTCTTTATGATTGTTTAACGTTAAAAGCCGCTACTAATTACGTTTATTCAGACCAATTTTTAAACAAAATAGGTACTATTTCATTTGCCGCGCATGGCTTTGCGTAAAAATACCCTTGATGGAAATAGCAGGCCTTTTCGATAAGTTCGTCAACCTGCGCCTGTGTTTCAACGCCTTCTGCAACACAACTCATCTTTAAGTTCGTTGCGAGCGCGATAGTCGTTGTTACTAAGGCTTCGTTGGCATTACCCGGTGCCATCTCATTAACGAAGCTTTTATCAATTTTTAGTACCGATAACGGGTAGCGTTTTAAATAGCTTAGCGATGAGTATCCAGTTCCGAAGTCGTCTAACGCTAAAACAAAGCCTTCTTTTACGAACCGCTCAATCTGGCGTAACGCATTATCGCTATCATCCATCAATACGCCTTCTGTGATCTCAAATCTAAATGCCTCTTTTGGTAAACCAAACTCGCTCAACAGGCTTAGTACCCCGCTTAGGTCGAACTCAGTTTTAAAGTGGAGGGCAGATAGGTTTATTGATACATAACCGTCGAAGCCTTTTTCATACCACAAAGACAAATCTTCAGCCGCGCGGCGCATGGCTTGCC
Organism: Alteromonas sp. PRIM-21; assembly: GCF_027563165.1. Lineage (NCBI taxonomy): Bacteria > Pseudomonadati > Pseudomonadota > Gammaproteobacteria > Alteromonadales > Alteromonadaceae > Alteromonas > Alteromonas sp. PRIM-21. Next base: position 123,673 of record NZ_JADOEK010000009.1, read on the forward strand.
TTGTCACTTCAATGATGTATTTAAGCTCTTCTAAAACTGGAATGAACTGATCGGGGAACAGCGGCTCCTCGTCTAACCTTCCCCGAAGCAGCAGTTCTACCCCAATCGTTTTATTAGTTCTTGCATCTATGATGGGCTGGTAATGATTAAAGAAGCAGTCATCTGAATAAGCGCGTTTTACTTTGTTTTCTATCTGCAAGCGCGTTTTTGCGCGTTCATTCATATCACTTGTGAAATAAGTAAAACCGCTCAACGCATCTTTTTTAGCGCTGTACATAGCAACATCAGCTTGCTTGATAAGCTCGGCAGGTTCAGACGCATCTTCCGGATAAAAAGCAACGCCAATACTACAAGATACACGAAGCACTTCTTCAGCCAATGAAATAGGTGTTTCTACCGATTCAATAATTTGCGCTACAAATGAACTTAAATCATCGTCGGCGCCCACCTCTTCAATAACAATCACGAACTCATCGCCACCAAGACGCGCAACCGTACCCGACTCTGCCACCAGGTTTCGCATTCTATTAGCGACAATACGTAGAAGTTTGTCGCCATAATCGTGACCTAGAGAATCATTGATGCCTTTAAATCTGTCTAGGTCAACAAACATCACAGCTACACGATGCCCATGATGACGCGCAAGCCCTATGGCGTGCTCAAGTCTATCGAGTAGTAACGTCCTGTTAACCAAGCCGGTAAGACTGTCGTAGGTGGCAATTTTAAGCAGCTTGCGTTCTGCATTTTTTTGCTCGGTAATATCAGATATAACAATCAAGTAGTGTTCTGCGTCATTAGTTTCGCCACTTACTGCTGTTATATCTATCAAAACGTCGTAACGTTTACCGTCAGCACCATCAATAGCGGTCTCATCTTTCCAAAAGTCACCGCCTTGCATTTCGGGTAACTTACCCGAAAGGTGTCGATTAAGGTTGGGATAACGCAGGTAAAGGCGAGCTAACTGTTTTGGCAGTGGCTCCCTGCTATTAAATCCAAACACTTGCTCGAAGGCGGGGTTAGCGGCAACTAAACGCTTATTTTTATCAAAAATGAGTACCCAATCCCGAGTTTGTCTAAACGCATCGCTAAATAAGGTAACCTGTTGTTGCGCCTTCTGCAGCCTAAACAGGTGACGTTGTCTAGAGAGTAAATAAGCGACTAAAAGGCCAATAATAAGCGTGGCATATAAGGAGTAAGCCAGTGGTGAACGAAGCGGAGCATAAGGCATGGAGAGCGTTATTTCTGCCGGCAATACGTTAAATTCGAAGCTACCTGGCGTCGGCGCCACGGTAAAGACATAGTCGCCAGGCTCTATATTGGTAAAGGTTATTTTCGCATCGTCGGTAACACCTTCTGTTACCACGCGGTCACCGTTAAGAAACTTATAGTAATATTTAACTTTACCTATTCCAGACATAGCAAGCGAAGAAAAGTGAATGGTTAACCCGTAGTCTTCATAGTCTAAATTAAAGTGGTAACCACTTAAGTTTTTTAAGGGCTGGCTAAGAGCACGATTGTCTACTGCAACTTCAGTAATGGCCGTTTTTTTGCTCAGCATGCTTTTCTCTGTATCTAATCTTTCAAGCTGCGAGGCCGAAAATACAACGGCTCCACTTGTTGAACCATAGGCGAGCCTTCCATCATTAAGTTTTAGCGAAGCACCTTGGTTAAATTCAGAAACACTTAGCTCACGACCGTATATGAAATTTTTGATTTGTGCAGTGGAAGGATCGTACCGATGAAGACCTTTATGCGAGCTAAACCAGATGTTCCCAAACTCATCTTTTTGAAGCCCGTAAACTATGTTTGATAACAAAATATTAGTGTCGTTTAAATTATATAGGGGTTCGAATGTATCAGCATCGACACCAATCAAACCAACGCCATTGTAGGCAAGCCATAACACGCCCATATCGTCAATGACCCAAGATGATATTGAGCGCTCGTTTCCGCGCTGCGACTCTGGGAAACGATAAACAAGTTCATGTCGCGAAGTCTCAGGATCTATTAACCACAAGCCTCCTTTGGTAGCCAAGAACAACCTATTGTTGTGATAGGAAGACTGCCCTATAAAGCCATAAGAGAAATTGATGTCGAAAACTCGTGAGTCTAAATTAAGTGGAGAGATGGCTTTATTTTCGACGTCATACTTAAAAAAACCCTCATACCCAATAAAGTACAAAACATCGTTATCAGACAGAACCATACCGGGAATATAAGTATCGAAGACAACATCATCTCCGCCACTAAGTACTTCTGGGCGAGATATTTCCTCTGTTTTCGGGTCGAATAGTCGGATGCCCTCATAAGTACTCACGAACAGCTTGTCGTTTTCCAAAGGAATAATTTTATCTACCGCTCCCTGACCATAAACTTTGGTGTCAAAATAAAGAAACTTGTCAGATGTTTTTGTTGTGAAGTCATAATGATTTAGCCCATTGTCAGTACCTATCCATATTTTATTGGGCTCGGTTTCCGCGAAAGTCCACACTACGTGACTAGTTAAAGTGCTTTCTGCACCCGCTCGCTCGTTCTGAATGGTAGATATATCAGCACTTTTAACACCGAAGTACAGCGCGCCTGCGTAGACAGAACTCATCCACAAGTTATCCGTTTCGTCTTTTGCTATTGCTGTAATTTTTTTATTCGAGATTTCAGTGAACCCATTATTGGGCTCTAAAATGTGTTCGCTCTCCCAACCGTCTGACGCTTTAACTAGTCGATACAGACCCTTATTAGTCCCCATCCAGAATGCATTGTCCTTGTGCTGAACCATAGTCCACACATTTCTATTATTGACTACCTGATCAAATACACTCTTTTTAACGCCGTTGACTTGCGCTATAAAATCTTCTTTTTGTGCGACGAACACGCCAAGTACCGTTGAAATCCATACTCTGTTTTGTTCATCCAACAGCAGAAACTTCGCATTGATGTTGTCAATATTCTGTGGTGTCTCGCCTAAGTAATCTAAGCTAACCAGTGGCTGTTCTGTATCGTGTATATTTTTTACATACGCGCCTTTAGATGTTGCTACCAGCAAAGTATCGTCAATAGTAATAGCAGCTCGAATGATATGATTATTTTCCAAAAGCTCAGTAGGTAGCTTAGCAAGGCGAGTTAATTTCTTTTCTTTAGTATCAAATAGCTGAACTTCTTCGGGAAGCGCGATGACCAATTTATTAGTAGTGTACCAATGGAATGTCTGGGCGTGTTGAACCATACCTTCAATATCGTGGTAACTCGTAGGCTCTATTTGAACAATTTTTTGGGTAGTTAAATCCAGATAGTAATTACCCTTGCCAAAAATGCTAAACCAAAGCCCTTCGGAGCCTTGCAGCGCTAATCTGTGAATTGAAGCATCAAGTAGCGTGTTAGTAGAATCCGTTATCCGTTTTGTTCTAACGCCGTCCCAGCGCACTAATCCACCTTCAGTGGCAATCCACACAAACCCATCGTCACTTATTACAATGTCGTTTACGACATCTTGAGGCAGTCCATTTTTTGTCGAAAGCGATTGGAAAACTGGGTTGGTAAGCCGTGGAGAAGCCTCTGCATGAATACAAACAGTAAAAGCCAAAAGAACCAGGTAGGATAAAAACTTCATCACAAGTTGTTCGCATAATTTAAATTTTTATTATGCAATTAAGTGTACCAGAATGTTCGAAACATGGGCAGTTTCAAAAGCAGGTTTTTACACTTCCTTAAGATACCGCTATCGCATTGATATTAATAAACTAATTACACTAGAGGCAAGACGTTTAAAAACGCAAAAAGTAAGTCTTAAAAGGATTAAAGAATGATTAAATCATGCCAAGACTTTTTCTTTCTTCCCTACTTTTTTCGAAAAGTTTAGTCTTGTTGAACTGGCACCCGCCCCACTGGAACAACTTGGCGGCGAATGCTGGGCTGAGGAGATAACCGATACAAATCGCCATTTTGTCCCACGTAGTGTTTCATTACCCCGCACGCCTTAGCAATATCTGCATGTGCCTGTAAATGCATATGCTCACCATGCACCGGTATAGCAATTTTAGGTTTAACCCAGTGGTACATAAGTTTAAGTTCCTCAGCGCAAGGATGGCCGCTGGCATGAATAGGCAAGGCGCTATCCTCGCTGTGAATTACAGTAACCCCTTTCGCCGATAACGCTTTACTTAAACGCCCTACACTCTCTTCGTTACCAGGGATCACAATAGAGGAAAATATAGCAGTGTCGCCTTTGTCCAAAGTTAAGTGTGGATGATTATCGCGAGCTAAACGCGCCAAGGCTGTATTTTTCTCGCCTTGACTCCCTGTTGCTACTGCTAAAACTTCATGTGGCGGCAGATAACCCAAGTGTTGAGGGTCAGTTATTGGTAAATCATCAGGCCAAATACCTTGCTGCTTCGCAATACCATACATATTTAATAACGAACGTCCGTACAGCGCCATGTAGCGTTTCGTTTTTTTAGCAATTTTAGCTAACGAAATAAGCCTAGCTATGTTACTGCCGAAGCACCCGACTACCACCCGCCCTTTAAGCGGCGAAATAGTACTGAGTAAACCGTCATAACAGTTTCTTTCAGAAATGGAAAAACCAGGCTTTGGGGCATTGGTAGAATCGCCGACTAACGCAAGGATGTTTTCGTTCCCTAGTTGCTTATAAAGGTTTACATCAAAGGGTAATCCAGTGATGGGGTTAGCGTCGATTTTCCAATCAGCAGTGTGTAGAACAGTGCCTGCAGGTGTTGTAATTTTGAGCGCAAAAGGCTCAGGCAAAGAGTGTGTAATAGCCAACCAATTGACGTTAAAGGGACCAATTTGGCGGGTGTCACCAGCCTCTACTTCAACGATAGGAATACGGTTGGCAAGCTTGCTCCTAGCTAGTTTGCGCCTTAACACCTCGGCAGTAAATGGGGTAGTAAAAATCGGCGTCTGAAACCGCTCCCAGAGGTAAGGGATAGCGCCGACATGATCCTCATGAGCGTGAGTGATCACAATGCCGGCCAATGAATCTTTCTGCTTCGCTATAAAAGTTGGGTCAGGCGCAACTACTCGATGCGTAGCACCCTTAGACGAAGTAACGCTGCCTACTGAAGCGTCAGTTTTGTAGTTCGGAACAAGGGGCTCATCGAATGACACCCCACAGTCCACCATCAACCATTGACCATTGTGTCCGTATAAATTTAGATTCATACCAATTTCGCCTGTCCCTCCTAAGGGGACAAACCACAAATCATCAATGTTTGGGTGTAACAAAGCGGATACTACCTTTTTTAAAAATTAGAAATTAGCTAAGAAAGCGATAGATGCATGCTAAGTCGCGTTATTCGTGCAGTTCTACATTTAACTGATCGATAACCTCAGCCCATGCAGCATCTTCTACGATAGCATCTTTCAAAAATGCGGACTGACTTTCGCTCCAGTACGGTGCCTCGTGCAAATGCTGACTTTTGTTTAGTCCTCTATGTGTTTCGAAAAACTCTGCAATTTCTTCGTCTGAACTTCCTAGACCAAGTTGACTAAATAGGCTGTTCATTGTGGGTTGTTCAGTAAACATAACGCCTCCTTTGGGTTATCTAATAACAAGAGACATAGATACAAAGAGCGGCCTATGATTAAACTGCCGCTCAATTGTATCTATCTACTTACTAAATAACTACCCTAGGCTCTTTGCTTAAGATCACCCGTAACTTTTGAACTTACAGTATCTTGAGCACCATGTTAAAGGTACTCAGCAAACTCTTGTGGCGAAATGACCTCACCTTCTTCAGCGGGAACAGGACAAACAATAACCATGAGTTCGTCTTGCGTCATACCTGGAACCCATTTGGTTAGAAACTCTTCAGTACTGAGTTCCATTGCTTCACAGTGAGCCCAATCTTCTGTAGCCCACAAACGCGCAAGTTCAGCGTCTGGCCAAACCGGTACACCATCTTCTTCGTCGGTGGTTAACATAACGCAACCATGTTCATCTTTAAGGATAAACAATTTCTTATCAGATTTAATCGTGGCCAGGCTAGTTTCTAAGCGTTGGAAGGCGTTTTTTTCTAATAAAGGATGTATTTGAGACATAGTACTCTCTTTTAAATTCTGTTGTTGATGCGCCATATATGATTGGCATTTGCGCAAAACCTTTTGGGTCCATTTAACTTACTGTAGATACGCTGTTTATTATCTCTGCAAGGCCCACGCGTCGTATTTGCTTCATGCTGTGTATGTATAACCTTAATGGTATGTTTTCAAGGGTTCTTATCTTAACCACGTTAATATGGGCCGGTATCTGCTTTTCTATATTGGTGGGCAGTACGGCTATTCCCCCTTCGCTAAGTAAGTTATTTAGCGCAAGATTAAGCGAATTAGTCCTTAACTTTGCATCGCGAAGCTGCGGGTAGGCGGTAAGAAGCCAGTCTCTCGCTTTGGTACCCCAGTCAATTGCTACAAAATCAGCAGCATTAACAGCATCGGAAATTTCACCTACACGGTATAATGCTATTTCGTGTTCCATCAAAACCTCGCTATTCACTTCTTCAGACTTAAGCGGCTCAGTAGAAAAAGCGAGATCTGTAACTCTTTCATGTAGTTGACGTGACAGTGAGTCGAGCGTCAAAACTTCTGCCTTTACGGAATAGTCAGGAAATGAGTTGTGAAGGTGGCTTAGCATTGTGGGCAACAGTAATTCACTGGCAAGCTGTGTTGCCCCGCAAACCACATACTCAGACGATTGTACCTGCAGCTCTTGTTTGGCTTCGTTGAGTGTGGCACACAATTGCTTAGCGTAGGGCAGCAACTTTTCCCCAGATTGCGTGAGTTGGATACTGTTGCGCTGTCTAATAAAAAGCGTCGTGTGAAAATACTCCTCAAGCAGCTTTATTCTAGCACTAACGGCAGATTGAGTGAGGTAGAGATTTTCAGCGGCTTTACCGAAGTGACGTGTTTTTGTCACCTCTATGAAAGTGGTGAGAAAGCGTATATCCATGCTTGATGTACAACCGAATTGATATGGCTCTAAATTGACATAGATAATACGGTAAGTAAATATAAATGCACAGAAGCGCACCGCTTTAATCGATGCGCTTAATCAAAAATTCATCAACTTGTTGCGTTAATACTCTTCTTGATGCAAACGACGCTGCTTCTCTCGGCGTTGCATGTCCCGCTTCTGTTTTATTTTTACAGAGCTGTGACGTTTGGAAGTTGATTTTTTTGCGTGAAGACCTTCCTCTTCTACCGAGTCCCATTCATCACGCTGGTAACGATAGTCTTTACTCATTGACTTCTCTGGGTTATGAACACTTTTCAATTATCATCCTAAGCCGAAAAATAGAAAACGAATTTTAATCATCGTAGCGACAAGAATTTTTGATGACATTTTTACTGTATTTTCACAGGAGCACTTCGCCAACACATGTTTCATTTTTGTTACAAATTTCCCACCGCAAAAACTTGTTCCAAAAGTCGGATATATTGATAAATTTCATCAGGTTAAAAGAGGTGAACTCTCGTTCTATAACGTTTCAGAGAGCCTATTCGCGGCAATATTCTTATTAGATTCCATTACTTTTTGACCTATTAAAAATTTTTTATTGATAAGGAAAAAATCTTTTGTTTTATCTTCGGTTATATTTATTTTAAAAGTGCGCTGAACAAAACAATACGTTGGGTACAACATGAAAAGTTTAGCTATTCGACTATCTGCAAAACCATATATTGACCGTCAAAAGTTTCCCTATGGATTTCGTAAATCAGGTGACTTCAGTATCACTGAAGCCGATCTTCTAACTAACTATGGCAAGACTTTATTAGGCCTCGAAAACGGTGAACTTTCGCCAGAAAGTGAAGATGAGCAACACTTCGTTTCGTTCATTAATGGCAAAGTTGAAGCAGTAAATAACCTCGAAAAGGCATGGGCAAAATATGTAAAGCTGGCAAGAGGGAAAAAACATTTTTATACCCTTCATAGCAGTGCTAGTAATCAATCAGAATACGATGATGATTATTCTGATGAAGAGTTTGATGTAGCCTAACCCTAAAACATATCAGTCAACGTTAAAAAGCTCGCTCAGGCGAGCTTTTTTGTTTTAAGCGATAAATGATCTCAATCAAGGTTAAGCAAGAAGAAAATGAAGAAAGGTTAAGGACTGTCTACACTTAGAGTATTAAAGAGTGACGTTAACTAATAATAACTGTCGCTCTATACAAAGAGCCCTAGCAAAGGAGGCGCAACGATGATCATTAGTTCAAAACAGCTTACTCACTTTTCTATTCATGCCGTTGATGACAAAGTAGGCGGCGTTCGCGATATTCTTTTTGACGATGAAACGTTTACCGTACGTTATCTGGTTGCAGATACAAATACGTGGCTTCCGCTTAGCAGAAAAGTGGTTATTTCTCCCATTGCCGTTACAGAACTAGACAGCAGTGATGACAGTGTTCATGTAAATATGACTGTTGAAAAGTTAAAGAACAGCCCATCAATTGATGAACATAAGCCCGTGTCTCGAGAGTATGAGGAGAACCTCTTTAAATATTTCGGCTACGGCTACTACTGGATTGGGCCAGGAGCATGGGGAGAGTTTGCACATCCCAATGAGCTTGTTGAATTACAGCAGGCGGAAGAATCTGAAACACTTAACCCTAAGAAAACAAGTAATCACTTGAGGGCTGTGGGAGAAGTGGGAGGCTATGAAGTTGCCACGACTACCGACAATGTTGGGCACATAAGCAACTTTATAATCGATACGCGAAGTTGGAAAATAATAATGCTGGTGGTCGATACCAATAACTGGCTTCCAGGCGGTAAACACTTGGCGCTATTGCCGGGGGATATTGAAAATATTGATTGGGCCGCACACAGTGTCGCGGTTAACCTAAGCCATGATGAATTAGTCAATAGACCAGAAGTAGATAGTGATAGAATTCCAGAAGAAGATTACATCGCCATGTTGTGCAAACAACTGGATAAATAGTTTCAGATATGAATTTGAAGGAATGTTAAACGATACAATGTCCGCTATGTGGCGGACATTGTTGTTTTAATGATAATTAAGAAAAACCTACTCGCAGAAGAATTCGTCCATCAGCGCAATAAGTCGTTTAACACGCTCATCCGCAAGACGATAGTAAATTGTTTGGCCTTCCCTTCTGGTAGCTACCATTTTTGATTCTCGCAATAATGCGAGGTGTTGAGAAATCACGGGCTGTGAAACATTGACTACCTCTAGAAGCTCGGTTACCGACTTTTCCTCTTTCAACAATGAACAAAGCACCATGAGACGTGTTTTATTCGCAAATTGTTTAAGGAAGATCTCAGCTTCCACCGCATGTTCCATAATATCATCTGAACCTATTACCATATCCTCAGACATAAGCACTTCCTTTCTTTAACGTTTCTGGCAATAATTTAGCTATTAATTATACTAAAGTATAAGACATTTTGCCGACTTGCCATTATATGCGATGAATTCCGGTAATTGATATTGTTTTATTGAATTTCCATTTATACATTAGGTATTGCTTATTTATTTTGTACAAAATCGTTATAAATTGGGAGTACTATGCTAATAGATATTAAAACTCGAATTGAGAACATCAGTTTCGATATTCGTTGCGTCACTGCACAAAAAGCGTCTGAAGAGTTAGTGCGTAATGATGGAACCCTTATCGACGTAAGGGAAAGCGGCGAAGTAGCGAGCCAGCCAGTCCCCTCTGCCCTCAACATACCCCGAGGCGTGCTTGAGATGAAAGCATTGGAGAGATTCAAAGATGCCTCAATACCGCTCTACATCCATTGTGCATCTGGCGTTCGTGCAAAGTTAGCTGCTGAGCAACTAATGCAGATGGGATACGAGAAGGTATCAGTGGTAACGTGTCCCGTATCAACCATTAATCAAGCCTTTTAAGAATGACTTGTATAATCTGTCTATGCTATAAGTAGCCCAAAAGACAGGTAAAGGGCGTTGTATGCTTAAATCCACATTAGAACAATGGCGTATGTTTAAAGCCGTTGTTGATGCTGGTGGCTTCAATCAAGCAGCTGCAGAAGTACATAAAAGTCAATCTAGTGTTCATCACGCTGTTCAAAAACTTGAAAACGCCATTGGTGTAACACTATTTGAAAATATTGGTCGTAAAGTACAGCTTTCTCCACAAGGTGAGCTCATGTACCGTCGAGCTTCGTTTTTGCTCAACGAAGCTCAAAAGCTTGAAGCGGTAGCAAGTAGCTTAAAAGTAGGAACAGAAACAACACTGCGCATAGCTGTAGATATTATCTTCCCTTCTGAATTATTGTATAACGTACTTGCTAAAGTCTCTGCAGAGTTTCCGCTCTTGCGTATAGAAATAGAGGAAACCGTGCTTAGCGGTGCTAACGCGTTATTAAGTAGCGGAAAAGTAGATTTGGGCATTTCTCCCTTTGTCTTTCCGAATGGCTTTAGCGAAGACTTATGCGAAATTGAGTTCGCCGCGGTGGCTCATGCTAAGCACCCTTTACACCAATTAAACAGAACCCTAACCTTAGAAGACCTCAAAACTCATCGTCAGATTGTAGTTCGTGACTCTTCTGCAGAGCGCAAGGCAGATGTGGGTTGGTTAGGTGCAGAACAACGTTGGACAGTGAGCCACGTAAGAACATCTTTAGATATCATTGCTCAGGGACTGGGATTTGCGTGGCTACCTATAGCAATTATTAAGGAAGAATTAGAAAACGGTACCCTAGTTCCGCTTCCTTTAGATAACAATGCGGCGTTAAGAAAAGCCCTTCTCTATCTTTCTTTTGAAGATGGAGACACCTTAGGCCCGGCGGCGCGGGCATTTATGGGTGAACTCAGATACCAAACAATGAACCTACCTACCTCAGATTTTATGCTTGATTCATGCTCAGTGTAGCTCGCGCATTAGCTAACAACTGCCGGCAAATGCTGAAAGCCTAACACAAATCCAAACAGTGAAATTGTTACACCTATCAAGGCTACTGCCCCATCGTCAGTAGCCATTCCAACGGCCATAATGAAAACTGCCAAAGCGGGAATAAGACCCATAAAGGGAATAAGCTCTAACGGAACCATTACCAAGCCGCAGCCCACACAATTTAAAGCAATTAAAGAGCGAAATACGGGCTGCCTCATAAAAAAACAACGGGGAACGAGAAAGCGGTCGACACTAGCTGCATAGGGTTTTATTTTTTCGACTATATGGCGTAGTTGATCAGCATCGCAATGTATATCCATCACTTTTTGAGGTAACCATGGGTGCCTGCTACCGAGTAATATTTGCAATGCAATAAGTAAAATCGTAACACCGGTTAAAGAAGGTACACCAGGAATAGCGCCTATAGGGGTGCAGGCGATAAACGACGGAAGCGCTAGCATTGGGCCAAAGCCCCGCTTTTCCATAACTTCCCAAAAATCTACAAAATAAAATAAATCTTGACTAGCCCGAGGCTGCATTTTTGTCAGCAGCTCGGTTAAAGTCATTGATCTCTCAGCTGTTTTTGCCCACATTTTCAATTCCTTTGACATAAATTTAGCCGTAGTCCTCTAACTTCAGAGAGCAAATGCGGGCCTACCATACGCAAATTCTCGGTAAACCTTATCTATTCCTTTCACCAATAATAAAGTTGCTCTACATACAAATTGTGCGAAAAATGTGCCATAGCCAAGCTCACGTACACTTTATAAGCAAATGGGAATACTTTTTGCAGTTGTATGTAAATAGGTAACACTCAATGTGTGTTTGATAGACCGAGAATCTTCTAGATTAAATCAAAAAAGTAAAATTATAGACGGTCGTTTCTACAGATGAATCACAACAATTAATGTGACTTTATTGAACATTCATTCGGTTTTACCTGAACTAAACAAGTTATTGCTTGGAAAGGAGTCAGTATAGCTAGGTATCTAGTTATTTTTCCTTGCCTTTTATGATACAACTATAACATTGATTTTATTCCATATTTTAAATGGAAAGTAATAGAGAGGGACATCCACGTGCTAACCGTACTTTTAGTTGATGACGACGCCGAGTTTACAGAAGTAGCTTGTACTATTATTGAGTTTTTAGGCCACGACGTCCTAACAGCTGCGACATTGGCCGAAGCCCGCGACTGGCTAGAGAAAGAAACATTCGATCACGTACTGTTAGATTTCATGTTGCCCGATGGTAGCGGCGCTCATCTGTTTAATGAACTTGATGCGCTCCCCAAGCGTCCTCGTGTTACCTTAATCACCGGCCACCCTTCGGTTAAAAGTGTAATCAAAGGCTTGTGTGGCCCTACCGTAGACTACCTTGTCAAGCCAATACAGCGCGAAGAAATCGAGGCTGTGTTAAGTAAAAAGCCAAAAGAAAAAGCACCTAAAGAAGAGAAAATTGAAAAACACTTCGATTTGCTTATTGGCGAGTCAACGGTCATGAAGGAGTTATATAAACTCATTTCAAGGGTTAGCAAAACAAGCGCTAACGTCATGCTGTTAGGTGAAAGTGGTGTTGGTAAAGAAGTAGTCGCAGCTGCTATTCACAGAGCTTCAGAAAGTGAAGGTCCTTATATCGCTACAAACTGTGGCGCCTTTTCTAAAGAATTGATTGGTAGTGAGTTGTTCGGTCATGAGAAAGGTGCCTTCACCGGTGCTGTGGGCCGTAAAGAGGGTGTTTTTGAGCAGGCAGAAGGAGGCACCCTTTTCTTAGATGAAATCACAGAAATGCCTATCGATATGCAGCCTAACCTTTTGCGTGTGCTCGAAAACAAAGTGGTGCTTCGTGTAGGCGGCACAAAATCTATACCTGTAAACTGTCGCGTAGTATCTGCAACAAACAGAACAATGGAAGAAATTGCGCAAAGCAAAGTGTTGCGTGAAGATATTTATTTTAGATTGGCCGTTTTCCCAATCACTATTCCACCTTTACGTGAACGAAAAGAAGATATTCCGCTTCTAGCGAAAACCTTTATTGCCGAATTTAATAAAGACAATGGATCTCATTTTAAATGGGAAGATAATCAGCTAGAAACGCTTCAAGCCTACGACTGGCCTGGTAACGTTCGAGAGTTAAGACACTTTGTTCACCGTGCCGCCATTATGAGTGACCCTGAAAAGAGTGAGATTGAGCTACCTAAAACCATCGAATCTCCTTTTGCGCAAAAGCAGAGTACGACACCTGCCCTTCAAGCCGGAAGAACGATTGAAGATGTAGAAAAAGAGCTTATTTACGCCACATTAGAAAAAGTAAGTGGCAATAAAACCACAGCCGCAGAAATGTTAGGGATCAGTACCAAAACGCTGTACAACCGCCTTCATGCCTACGGCGACCTTAGCAAAGATGAGTAATGAGAGGTATTCGATATGACTAGCGAAGAATTCTCACGGCTGAGCGTTTTCGTTCATGATGCTCGCAAGCCTTTAAATAGAATATCTATGCAGGCAGAGCTAGTAAAAATGGCTTTAAATGGTGATGTTGCGCCTGAAAAGGCATTAGCGGCGTTAGATAAAATAATAAGCAGTGCAAAAGACTGCAGCGAGACCCTTTCTGAAATGACGGCAGAACTGGGTGAGAATGATGCGGAATAAATAAATGATCTCTAAAGTTCTGTCTTCCATTTACAGCTGGATAATTTTGGTTGTAGTCATCATTGTTGTTATGACAGCAAACTCATTTTATGTAGTGAGTACGCTTAACGACCTGTCAGCACTTGAAGCGCGATTATTTACAACTAATCGGGTTATTAATGCAGTTAATAGGCTTCATGTAGCTGTATTGCGGGTGGAGTCTGGTCAACGGGGCTACATGCTTACTGACGATGAAGAATATCTAACTGACTACACGGAAACACTTGGCGTTATCGGCGAGTTAATGGACGAAGTAGAAGTGAGCTCTTTTTCGTCTGATATAGACGAACAATCTGTAAGAATTGAGGAATTGCTTTACCTAACCAAAGCAAAGATCAACGAAGTTATTAAAGTCGTTGAGCTTATAAAGGAAGGCAAACAGAAAGAGGCCATTAAACTAGTTGAGAGCGATAAAGGTATTGACCTTTACAGACGTTTCGAAGAGCTATTTCGTGAAATTGATGCTTCTGAACGCGGTATGCAAGGTACACATTTAGCAAATTTGATGAGCTTGCGAAGAGACTCGGTCAATACCTTAATCATCTCGTCAGCCACTACCCTATTACTCGTTATTGCTGTTTTTCTATTGCTGAAAATTAACTCGCGAGAGCACGAGAAGTATCAAGCTGATCTTGAATCTGTAAATGAAGACTTAGAAAATCGCATAGAAGAGCGGACACAAGAACTTAGCCTTTACTCCGATGAGTTAGCCCGAAGTAACCGAGAGTTAGAAGATTTCGCTTTTGTTGCTTCACACGACTTGCAAGAGCCACTTCGCAAGATTCGGGCGTTCGGTAACCGTCTTGAGTCAGGATACACCGATGTTATCGATGAGAGAGGCAGAGACTATCTAGCGCGAATGTTAAACGCCGCAGAACGCATGTCGATGCTCATATCTGATCTTCTCGCTTTTTCTCGTGTTTCAACACGTGGCAAAGATTTCAGTGAAGTAAGCTTAGATAACGTTATACAAAGCGTATTAGATGATCTAGAAATCGCCATCGATGAAAAATCAGCACAGATAGAAGTAAGCGAAAATATGCCTATTGTTCGTGGTGATAAAACACAACTCGAGCAGTTGTTTTTAAACTTGATCTCTAATGCACTCAAATTTCAAAGTGAAGGCATAACGCCCGTTGTAAAAATCACTTTACAAGAAGTTAGCGAAGAAGATACTCAAGACATCATCATGTCTGAGGAATACGATTGGATAAAAATTACCGTCGCCGATAACGGTATTGGTTTTGACCAGTCGTTCGCAGAGAAAATATTTGCTCCTTTCCAGCGTCTTCACGGTAGAAGTGAGTATAAAGGTACGGGCATAGGGCTTGCCGTATGTCGAAGAATAGTAGAAAGGCATAATGGTCAGATTACTGCTACGAGCGCGCAAGGTCACGGGGCCACGTTCACAATAATAGTGCCGGTGGATAGTGAGCCGTTTGGTTCCAACAACAATAATGGAGAAACACACAATGACGCGTAAACAAACCCAGCCAATAAATATATTGATGGCCGATGATGATGAGGATGATCGCTTACTGACCGTCGACGCACTGCAAGAAAGTCGCGTACTAAACAACTTATTTTGTGTTGAAGACGGTGTGGAATTATTAGAGTTTCTCCGTCACGAGGGAAAATACACAGATCCTGCGTCTGCCCCTCGCCCTAGCCTCATCTTACTTGATTTAAATATGCCAAGAAAAGACGGTCGCGAAGCACTCCAGGAACTTAAAAACGACCCTAAACTACGCAGTATTCCCGTTGTTATCTTAACAACATCGAAGGAAGAAGAGGACATGCTACGCGGTTACGACCTTGGTTGCGCTTCTTATATTACCAAACCAGTTAATTTTGAAGGGTTGGTTGAACTAATGCGTGCTTTAGGCCGTTATTGGATCGAGTTCGTAGAGTTACCACACGAGTAAAAGAGGTACTAGATGTCAGAGGTTATTAAAATTCTATTGGTTGAAGATGATGAAGATGATTACTTCTTAACTTCTGACTATCTAGAACAATGTGAGTCACCTAAGTTTGAGTTAACTTGGGTGACAAACAGTCTTGACGCCATAGAAGCGCTTAAAACGGAAGACTTTGACTTATGTTTGCTTGACTATTTGTTAGGCGCAGAGAATGCCATAGATGTTCTGGGTGTTCTGAAGTCGAACCAATTTAGCCTGCCTGTGGTTATTTTAACAGGTCAGTCTGACGTGACAGTAGATGAAATGGTAATGCGCGCAGGGGCCGCAGATTATCTACAGAAGTCGGAGATAGAATCGCCACGCTTTATGCGCACTATCCGCTACGCCATGGTTCGTCGCGATATAGAAAACGAGCGGATTGAACGCAACAAAGTTGAACAAAAAAACAAAGCGAAAGACAAGTTCCTTGCTCACCTTGGCCATGAATTGCGCACGCCTCTTACCTCTATTTTGGGGTACACAGAACTTCTCATAGATGACGCAAGAAACAGCCCGTTTCAGCAAGAGCTATCGATAATTCATTCAAACGGTAAACACTTATTGAGCTTGCTCAATGATTTACTTGATATGTCACGAATAATGGCCGAGAAGCTAGAACTAAACATTAAAGATGTGAACCTATCGGCTTTTCTCACCGATATTCACTCGTTGATGCGTTTGAATGCCAAGGATAAAGGGCTGAGTTTAAATGTGGTCTCAAATACCAAAATTCCCGAATTTATTAAGACGGATCCCACTCGACTTCGCCAAGTGCTGCTTAACCTGATTTCTAATGCAGTTAAGTTTACCGATAAGGGCAGTATCACACTCACTATTACCCTTGATGAAAATTCAACAGATAGTGAAAAGCCTCAGTTACTTAGATTTTCCGTAGACGATACTGGCATAGGTATGCCACCAGACAAACTAATCAATATCTTCCAGCCCTTCGAGCAGATTGAAGACGTGATGCGCGCTAATCACGGTGGTGCAGGTCTAGGTTTAGCTATTTGTAAAGAACTTGTCACCAAGCTTGGCGGCGATATAGATGTATCATCTCGACTTGGTGAAGGCAGTACGTTTACCTTCGATATTGACCCTGGCGATATATCCAAACAACCTCTTGTCGACTTAGCGCTTGGCCAGATACAAACCGTTGAGTCTAGTAGTATCGATTTGAATGTTACCGGCAGAGTGCTAATTGTTGATGACTTAAGAGAAATTCGGCGCCTTACCGGTCATCTTGTAAGTCAGTCCCAAGCAGATATTAGTTACGCAGAAAACGGTGTCAAAGCACTGGAAGCTGTATTACAGGCCGACGAGCACAATCGACCTTTTGACCTCGTTCTTATGGATATTCACATGCCTGTGATGAATGGCATTGAGGCCTTACACGCTATTCGTCGCCATGGTAAAGATATTCCCGTTATTGCGGTTACCGCAGCGAGTCGTAAAGGACTCAGAGAATCACTAATACGTGAAGGCTTTAATGACGTTATAGGCAAACCAATAGACCGCTTTGCATTAGCTCAACTTCTTTCACAATACCTTCCGCCTGGCGACCACGTTACTTTTACCAATGTGGAAGCACAGGTTGCTGACATGCCGATACAGAAACCTTACGCACCAGAGGAAAACATGCCAACAAGCGATGGATTTGAACCCAATACGAATATAGGCATAGCAGCTGAAGATCCCCCTCAGAAAAAAGGTGACGGAAGCCCTTCTAGTAAACGTATCTTAGTAATTGAAGATGATGAAGATGCAGCAGAGCTATTGCAGTTGTTTTTAGTGCATTTAGGTCATGAAGTCACCACCGAGTACTGTGGTGTTGATGCGCTTAGCACCGCGCAAGACAATGACTTTGATCACGTATTAATGGATTTAACCCTACCTGATTACAACGGTTACGACCTTGCTGGCGAACTAAAAAAACAATTACCAAATGCTTCGCTTACCATAGTCAGTGGACACGAAGCCGAACAAGAAGCAATGGACTCGATTGGAATAGACAGCGCTTTGCTTAAACCCGTGTCAAAGGATGACCTCGCATCCGTCGTAGGTGGAAGCTAAGCTTTCGTTTTAACGACTAAGAAAATATTACAGGGGTTTGCAAGGATAACGCGTTTCTCTTGCAAACCTTTCACCCTTCCAAATAACTCAAAACCCCTATCCCACTGTAAATTAAGGAATTGTTCTATTGGTACAGCCGTTGCAGTAGTTATTGTGAACCCAAAATATTAAGGAGAGTATTATGGCTACACAAGCTTCAGCAAAACCACAAACCGTTAAAACTAACAGCACTAACGGTGTGGCTGAACCGAGTCACCCAGTAACGGATCAACTGAAAGACACTCTTCATGCATCAGTAGACAAGCTTGCAGATAGTGCAGGTGTGGCAGAAGAAAACATTCGTCGTACTGCTTCATCGTCTGCCGAAAACATGTCAGAGCGAAAGCGTCTAGCAGAGCAGAAATGGCAGGCGTCAAAAGTACGTAAATATGCAATTGAAAACCCTGTAACGACTGCAGGTATTGCTTTTGCAGCGGGTATGCTAGTAACATCGCTTCTACGTAAGAAGTAATATTATGAAAGCACCAGATTTTCACAAAGCGCGTTATAGCACGTGCCATGAAAATCCATTTCGCCTGACGCCGCCCCCGGCTCAGGCGAAGTTGCATGTAAACGCTACAGGAGAAAGTAACCCCGCAGCGTCAGAATCTGGCGAGCAGTCAACCCAGCAACAATACCCCGACCCGTCATTCTCTGAGGTTTTCAACGCGTTCAAAGAAGCATTCTCTCAAAGAAAAGAACAAGGCTTTGCATTTCTTGAGCTCACCAATAGTGAACTCATGCTTGTCAAAAAGAGTTTTTTCGTTACTGTTTTTGCATGCCTTGCAGCATTCGCGGTTGGTACAGTTTGTTGGCTTATTTTAAATATCGCTATAGGCGCTATACTTCACAATGCTGGCGTGCACTACGTTGTAGTACCACTTGTATTATTAGTACTTAATAGTCTTGCGGCATTTGGTTTCTTTAAGCTTGCTCAGAATGCGTTTAACTATTTAAGTTTAAGCAGATTGATTCAAACATGGCGTAGAGTCTTCGGATAAGGCATATACCGAAAGGCGAGTAGAGACCTCTTTTGATTAAGCTCTTTGACCGCGGCCTTTTAACAATAGTGAGGTGAGTACTATGAACATATTTTTGAAAGCGAACATGAGAGACATAGCGCAAAAGGAGCATGCCTATTTTTCTCAAAAACATCACGCTGATGTTGCACTTACACAAGCAAAAAGGCAATGTTCGTTAATGATGGGTAAGCCGGAGACATTACTTGGCATAGCTTCTGTTGGAGCTTATAAGGGTGCAGTAGACGCTAAACCCAAAGCAAAGCGCAATCGCGCGTTAATGGTTTTAGGTAGAACCGCGCTGTTCTCTTTGTTTCAGTAATCACAGTATTAAGGAATTTGTGAGATGAACATCAAAAGCAAAATTAAAAGTAGTCGCGTACTTCTTGCCACCGCAGGTGTGGCACTAAGCTTTGCGATAGTAGGGTGTTCATCGACACCTGTAGCTGCCCCTACCCCATACAAATCAGCGAATTCTAAAGCCTCATATGGTTATTCAAGCGAAAAAGTATCTGCAAATCAGTATCAGGTTCTTTTTAAAGCGACTGATAAAACTCCGGCCGACAAAGTACAGCAGTACGCTCTATATCGCGCCGCAGAAGTCGCACAAGAGCAAGGCTTTACTTATCTAGAGGTGATTAATACAAATATTGATAAAAAGCCTGTCATAGCGCGGGAAGTAACGGCTGGCAAAAATGAGCCAGCAATATTTCAAACAGATAGGCAATGCACTATGTCAGGCTGTGAGGAAGTTGCTCAACCGATGGCCGCCCCGAGCTCAAACGATGTTGTAAATACTCAGATTAACGACATCTACTATACTATTGATGTAAAAATGGCGAATGATAAAACTCGTTTAGGTAAAAACGCCTTTACTGTCTTAGAAGTGCTGTCACAGCCTCTAGAGCCAAAGAATACAAACTAGCTGAACGTCATTCTGTTCATCTATACACTGCATCATCAGTGTTCTGACAAAATGCTTTTCGGTACGCAGTTAGTTCTACTGAAAAGCATGGCTTACATGCACGAGCAAGTCTGTGGAACGCGCTAAAGCCCACTACCTTAAATTCATAGCTACCACCTATTCCCTAAAATGCATCCTATAAAGCAGACTAAGGTCCTTCAAAATCGAGTAAATCCAGGCCTTGGTATATCAGTAAACGAATGAGCTTGCGTATAAATTACGTAATATTGATGAAGTAATGCGACAATAAAACACACTATTCAACATGATAGATGAGACATTCATTCGTCCAGAACTGATACATGTCTGAACACCTTCATTTTTTAATGACCCATTAATCTTCTATTAATGTTGTACAAAAGTCTCCGTCATCCAAGCTAGCTATCATTAAACCTATGAACTGCAGAGCAGATCTGTAGACCGCTTTTTACAACGTTATACAGCTTCTGCTCCCAGCAATTTAATTAGGTAATAACACGTATTTGTTTTGCAAATGACTGAGGAGTCACGCGATGAAAAAGCTAAACTCGTTAATGACAAAAACAACGCTTGTAGTAGCTTCAATTATGCTAGTCACCGGCTGCAGTGCAGTGGCCAAACCGCAAATGAATGAGACCGCCACTTCGAACGTTGGTGTATTGAAAGCTAAGGCGCTGGACAATGCGTTACTGTATTCGGATGAATGTATTACAGAGCGTGAAGTTGTAGCAGCACAAAAGATGTGGGGTGAAGGCATTGTACGTATTGGCGCAGTGTTTAGTAACGACGGTGATTACTCTGGCGAAGCGGCTGATTTTATCCAGGACATGTACGGATATGATTTAAGTAGTGTACTGTTTAAACCAACTCTTGCAGCAAATGATCAGTTCCGTTCAAGCTTTGATGCAGCGCTTTCTTACTTTGTCGGTGGAAATGACGCTTATCAGGAAGATAAGGGTTTTGCGATTAAGCCTTATACAAACGTGAAATTCGACAATGTAGGAATTATTAATAACAGTTGTCGGATGGCGGTGGCGATGGGTAACTACTTCTTTACTGACACTAAGGGCGGAGAAACAAAAGTAGAGTACACCTTTGCCTATGTGAAAGACAGTGATGGCGACCTGCGTATTGTCGCTCACCAATCTTCGTTACCTTACAACCCAAATGGTAACTAGGTAACGCTCAGTCCCCAATCTTCTAACATTATGTGGGGCGTCACCTCCTCCCTTTTATAGGCAAAGCGTTTTTCCCTTTCGCTTTGCCTCTTTTTTCATCTTGAATTAAATGATGAGAAAAGGGCTTCTGCTCTATCATGTAAAAAATGCATTCGCTTGTGTAATCGTGACTCCTGCCACTGAAAACCACGTCTCAAAACTTCAATCTAAAACAAACTTAATCCATATAATTCATACACTTAAAAAACAGGCATAAAGATAGCATTAGTTATTGTGAAAGTAACGGAAGCAATACGAGGATTTAGTTATGTTAGGTTGGGCAATCACATTTTTTATCATCGCCATTATTGCAGCAGTTTTTGGTTTTGGAGGCATCGCAGGTGCAGCAACAGGTATAGCACAGTTTCTTTTCTTTGTGTTTATCGCGTTGTTAGTAATTTCACTTATCGCTAATGCGTTACGTGGAAAATCACCAAGGGCCTAAGAAAATTTTATATAGGAAAAAGGAGTAAGGATATGTTTTCATTTAAAAATCTATCAAAGGTACTAGTAGCATCAGCATTTGCACTATCACTAGCGGCATGCGGTGACGGTAAGGCGGAAGACGCAGGCGAAGAGTTAGACGAGATGGTTACCGATGCAGGTAACGCCGTTGAAGACGCTTGTGAAGATGTGAAAGAAGGCGCAAATGCCGAAGATAAAGACTGTTAATCACGTCTTTATAAGAGAAGGGCCAGACAATGTCTGGCCCTTCTTGTATGTATTGATCTAACTATTATGTCTAATATTCTCGTTAAGAGACTTCTTCACCACCTAACTCTCGGGCAAGGTCATCCAGTGTAGATAGCGTAGAATCGAACTCCCCTATCCCATAACGGTACTGTACACTTACGTGATGGTCGGTACGTCCAAATTTAACTCTCAACCCTTCAGCATCAATATGCTTTACGGTATTTAAAAAACGATACGCTGACATTTCGGTTTCAAATTGAAACTCAACACTGTTTTCCATTTATTTTCCCGCTTAAGCCACAATTTCAGGGTGAGCATTAATTACTGCAACAACACGTTGAAGCAGATTATTGTCCACTTTATCTATTGAGTCGTAGGATAACCAGTCAGCAAGAATGTCGGGGGCGGTCGCCGCCTCTCCTTGTTCCAACTTAGACGTCATCATTTGTAACTGTACGCTAGAACGTATTGATGCATCACCATCTGGGCTAGGCATTCCTACTGCCACTTCTAATGCCACCGTCAACCACTGTCTATCGTGTTGACTCGCTGTACTGCCAGTAGACTGACCAAGTAAACTTGACCACCGCTTACCTAACGTTTCGGCTAACGATTGTTCATCAGCCCGTTCATCAATACCGGCTTCGCCAGCGCTCAACTGAAGTAATGAGACGAGCGCTTGAGCTCGGGCTACGCGAGCCTGCGACTGTGCATTTTTTACCAGTGTCTCGCGTTTGTTTTCAATAGCGTCTATTTTTCGTTCAACTTTATTGCGCAGTGCTTTAGGCAGTTCATTTAGCTGAGCTTGTACAACATTGACGGATTGAGTAAAGCTAGCGTCATCACTGTTGATATCGATAGCCTCAGTTTGCGTCAGCAAAGAATCAACTAATTCATTAGATGCATTATTCTGCACTTTACGCTGCGCTTTTAAACGCTCAAAAACCGTATCGTTTGCAGCTTTAAACTCTGCCCACAACTTACTCTCTTCCCGTTTACCAGCGTGACCTATTTGCTTCCATTGCTTTTGTAACTGCTGAGCCTTGTCGGCAGCGTCTGTTATATCCTCTTCGGTTGAAAGCTGTTGAGCTTTGGCAACCAAACTACGCTTTTGTGTCTGGTTATCACTTTGCCACTGAGTCACCTTAGCTTGGATAGGCGCAGAAACCGTCTTCCACTCTTGTTTCAACTCCTCATATACTTCACGCTCAACCTGACCTGCGCTGTGCCACTTTTTAGATACTCTATCAAATACCTTCACCAACTCAGCTTCAGGCATAGTAATATCCATTGCCTTGACTGTATTAATGATGGATTCACGCTGTTCACGCGCCGCAGCGCGTTGTTGGTCTAACTTGGCGTAATGTGCTCTACATGGCTCAAACGCTTTCTCAAGGGCAGCATCGAATTGCTGTTGCAATGCATCATCACTGCTTTCGTCGTTATTTGACGATGACGGTGTTAGCGACAACCATTGCTTACGCAAGTATTTGATGGCGTCACTCCTTTGCTTAATGTTATCAGGAGCGACATCTGCCAGTGCTTGGGCCTCTGCCACTAGAGCTGGCTTACGCGGCGCTGCAAGGTAATCCTGCCAGCCTTCCAATCGCGACACATCATCTGCAGTCTTCACAAAGCGCTTTTCCACACTCTTTTTTGCTGAGCTTGGCAATGCAGAGTAAGTGTCTTGAAGCTTGGCAAACTTTGAAATAGCAACGCGAAACTTACCTTGAGCAATTAAATTATCAATAACACTAATGTGTTTACGAATGTGTTTAATTTGCTCGTTTTCTTTTGTTCTCTGCGCGCGCTCTTTGGCATTTACACTGTTTTTGGCAGTGTTAAAGCGCTTAGACAAGGCTTTAGGAACAGCGTCGATTTCACCACTAAGCGCTTTATACGCTTGTTTTGTTTCGTCAAATTGAGCTTTGAGGCTTTGCAAGGTGTCTTGTTCGACCGTCTCACTGCTTGCTACGCTTTCTTCACTAGCAGCAGGGGCCACCTCATCTTTGGCATCTGAGTCGCGGTTGACCTGCACATTATCGCTATCATTTTCAGAAACAATCTTGGCGGCGATATCTTCAAGCTGTTGTAGCTTAATGAGCAGCTTTTGTCCGTATTGCTGTTGCATGGAGAAGCGATCAAGCTGTTCGTTTAATGTATCAACCTCACGCTTAATTTCTGCAATACGCTTCTCGGTCGTAAGCTCACTGCCAAGGCGAGTAAGCTGTTCTAAAGTAGCCTCTACGCCGCGAACGCTCTCGTTAACGGTAGCCACATCGGCGAGCGTCGCTTCACATAAACGATTGTTGTATAGCCAGGCAACTTGCTCTTTCGCATGAGTTAATTGTTGTTCGCATAATGCTTTGGTATTGGCACGTTGCGAAGCTTGTTGTTTTTCCTCCCATGCAGGGCGAATACGGCTTACATATCGCTCTACTTGTTCGGTTATACGAGCGCGCTTTTCTTCATAATCAGTGCGTTCTTCCTCAACAAGCAAATCAACTTGTGCAAATAATCCCGTTAGCTCGCTTTCTAACTCGTTGCGCTTCTCTTCAATAGTTTCAACGTCTGATTTATCGAGTAATGCTTGGTATTTAGATAGCACCAGCGTTAGCTGCTTTTTAAGCTCAATTGGACGCTTTGCAGCCTCTTTAATCGCGTCAATTCGCGCATTAATTTGCTCTGCAAGCGCATCACTTGACACTTTTTTGGCAAGCTTCTGTAGCTCTGAAACCTCTGATTGTGCGTTAATCAACTGAGTTTGCAGCTGAGCGCTCGCTCCCTCTAAAAAGATAAATTGAGTAAACGAGGGCTTACCCACTTTTTCAATTAGCGCGCTAGCTAGGGCATCATCTTGTAGGAGCCTAGGCTCTTTCTTCAACATTTGCGGCACTAACTGTACCACTAAGTCAGGGTTGGCTGTTTCTGTCAAAAACGAGAATATCTCTTGACGTGAAAGCCTAACATCACCCTCGCCTAATAAAGCAGCATTCACCTTCTTTTCAGCGGCTTTTTTAACCCTAGATTGCTTTGCAATTTGCGACATTTTGAGCCACAACACAAAGCTGTTTAGCTTTTCAAGCGCTGCCAGACTGACATTTGCATCTTCATCATTAAATGCCAGTTCGTGAAGTATTGTTTTTTCCTGTGCCTTGTCGGGAGAGAGATTCTCAATCGCCTGCATCCGTTTCTCAGGCTTTGGGCTTTGGTGTGAAGGCGCAAATATACGACTAAATATCATCCTGTTTAAACCGCGCTATTGTATTTTTATCTTCCTGCTCGTCGCGTAACGAGCGTTTAAAGTCGGCTTTGCTTTTATGTACAATTTCGCCGCTTTCACCTACGGTCATGTGTTCAGAGGACCTTTCTATTTTAGCTTGATAAAGCATCACGGCCTGCATGCTGCTTGCTTTTTGCTCGTCATTCAAAGGTGTACCATCTGGCCACTTACCGGTTTCAACTGCCTGACGCAGACGCTCGTAAATCTCCGGCGTCATGCTGGCTACAAGTGCTTCTATATTCATTTACGAAAAACGCTTTATGTAAACAATTCGCGCGCGATTTACTAAGTACCATACAAAGCCAACCACAGCGCCCAAAATAGCTAAATTATGTTGCAAATCGCCCGGGCGAGTCCCGCCCCAATACATGAAGCCAAAACTCGCAACAAATATCAGCATAGCAATAAGCGACTGGTTCTGGATACTCGCTAATTTTTTAAATCTTTGTAAGCTTTGTTTGCGCTCTATATCTTCTGAGGTAGCGTCTCCGATTTTAAAATCGCAGTGAGGGCACGTCTTTGCTTTATCAGACGTTTTCTTATTACATGAAGGACAGTCAACTAATGCCATATGTTGCTCCTGTTTACTGGGTGCGAACTAGAAATGCTTAAGCGTAATTAAGTACGCCAACATTTTACGCGGACGGGTATCATACTGAAGTTCAACACAACAATGAAGTCGATTCTGTTGAATACCCTCTTCGTTACAAAACAAAAATGCGCAGGGTGTTAACTTTTGTACAAAGTTCACCACTGCGCATTTTTACTGACTAGCTTTCCGTACTCTCTTTCTTCTAAATACCCGAAAAAAAGTACTAAAAGTAGCTTAAATACTATTTTTTGTGTCGAGACCAGTAGTCATTGACCGTTTCTTTCATTTCTTTACATAGCAGCATGATGCCAAACAGATTGGGAAGCGTCATTACTACAATAGCCACGGCAGAAAGCGCCCAAACAAGGGTAGTATCAGAGAATGCCGCCCAAACAAAGCCCGCAACGTAAATAACGCGATACGGCATTACAGAGCGTGGACCAAACAAGTAGGTCATAGCGCGATCGCCATAATAAGACCAAGCAATAGCGGTTGAAAAAGCAAATAACATTAATCCAATTGAGACAATATACTGCCCTGCATCGCCAAAGAAACCACGAGTAAAGGCTATAGTGGTTAGCGCTGCTGAGTGAACTAACGACTTACCGCTTACCTCGAGATTATCTTTAACCGGTTTTCCGTCAACAATTTTTAATGTACCGGTAAACAAGTCTTCACTGCCTACTGCGTACTTCACGTCTTCTGCTATAGAACGCGCATTAAGTAGAGTAAATCCGTCGCTTACGGCAGTACCATTTACTACGGTAATTGACCCTGTGTACGGCTCTACACTGTTTCCATCAATCTCATTCAGATATCCGTATAGTTTATCTACATCAGCCTGGTTTGAATCATCATATTGCCCGGCTACAAAATACATGTCTGAACGGTCGAATACGTTTTCGTGTTTTTCTTTCCACACGCCTGACGACAGAATAACTAAACCAGTAACAGTACAAATTAGAATGGTGTCGATGAAAGGTTCAAGTAGTGAAACCATACCTTCTGACGCTGGCTCTTTTGTTTTTGCTGCTGCGTGAGCGATTGGTGCAGAGCCCTGACCCGCTTCGTTCGAAAACAGGCCGCGGTTAACGCCACGGTTAAACGCATAAGCTAGAGAAGCCCCTAAAAAGCCACCTGCAGCTGCTGAACCAGTGAACGCATCACCAATAACTGCGGCAAAGGAAGGCCCAATGTTCTCTAGGTTTGCGAAAATCACGGCAAGTGCGCCAATAAGGTAGATTACGGCCATAACTGGAACAACCCGCGCTGTAAACGCAGCAATACGCTGTATACCGCCAAGAATTACTAGCGCCAGAAGAATACCCAATACACTCCCAACCAACCAAGGCTCGAAGCCAAAAGTAGCTTCAATACTTTGTGCTATACCATTACTTTGTGGAAGGTTACCCGTACCAAATGAACTTACTACTGTGGCAATAGCAAAGGCTACGGCAAGCCACTTCATGTTAAGGCGTCGGTCCATATAATACATGGGGCCGCCCGCCATGGTGCCGTCTTCTGTTTTTACGCGATATTTATGCGACAGGGTGACTTCAACAAACTTTGTTGTCATACCTAAAAAGGCTGTTACCCACATCCAAAATAGTGCTGCGGGGCCACCAAGGAAAATAGCGAAAGCAACACCTGAGATGTTACCTGTGCCTACGGTACCAGACAGTGCAGTAGTTAGTGCACGAAAGTGCGTGGTGTCACCTGGGTCGCTTTCTTTATCAAACTTACCGGTAACAACCTGCCAGGCGTGTTTGAAGAAACGAATTTGTGGAAACTTAAGATAAACCGTAAAGAAAAGACCTACGCCTAATAGAACATAAGGAAACCAGAACGCGCCCCCTAAGAATCCATCGAGCATAGTTAGAAAACCATATAACCCTTCCAACGTTATTCCCCTTTTTTATTATGTTTAATTGTTGTTTTATTTTAATAATTAAAAGGCCTCTTTTTGTCGAGGCCTTTTCGCAGAAGCTTTCGCTTCCTAATTCTTATTTTATTGCTCTGATGCTTTTAGCTTTTTAACAACCGCATTCACACCAATAAGTAAATCTTCACCTAATTGGCGGCTGCGCTGTACCGACCAACCGTAGATGTCGTCTGGTACATCTGCGTTGTCTTTAAATGGCATTTCTACCGTATATGCCATGCACTTGAACTTCTCGCCCACCGCGTTTGATGCCACGGTTAAATTAGCCTTACCCGGCTCATCTTTATCGTAGCCAAACTCGTCTTGAAATTCTGGCGTCGCATTTAACAACGCATCTTTAAAGGTGTTTTCTAGCATCTTTATAGTGTCATTGTAGCTAGGGTTACCTTCACTTCCTGCAACAAAGTTGTACGGCAATGCCTCATCACCGTGCAAATCAAGATACATATCTACACCAATTTCGCTCATTGCGTTAAGTACGTAAAGTACTTCCGGGCTTTTTTCCTGCGTAGGTGTCGCCCATTCGCGATTAAGATTGGTTCCTACAGCATTAGTGCGCAGGTGACCGCGTGCACTGCCATCTGGGTTCATGTTTGGCACAATGTAGAACACAGCGTTATCAAGCAACTGTCGAGCCAAACCATCTTGTTCGTCGAGCAAACGGTAAATAATACCTTCTGCACACCACTCGGCCATAGTTTCACCAGGGTGTTGACGTGCGGTGATCCAGACTTTTTTCTTTTCTGGCGTTTCTTCACCGATAACCAGCATAGACATATCACGGCCATCAAGGGTAAGGCCTAAGAATTTATGCTCACAGAGTAATGACATTTGCGCGTCATGTACAAGATCGAGATGACGTTCGTAGCTATACGGAATGAAATACGCAAAGTAAACGCTGGGCTGTTCTAGCGTTAGTGAGAACGTAAGGTTGTCGCCGTCAAATTCGCTAGGAATTCTAAACCAAGTTTGACGGTCGTAAGATGCAAGAACGTTATATCCCTTCCAACCTTCAGGATATGCTGATTTTGCAAGGTTACCAATAGTCATGGTATGCGTCACAAAGGTTTCGCCTACTAAACGGAAATGGAACCATTGTGCAAATTCAGACTGGTTGTCGTTGGGAATGGTTAGACGAATATCGTCTGGTGATTGTGCGCTAATTACTTCAATGTTACCGCTGTCGAATTGACTGGAAATATGCATAGACTGTCGTTTTCCTCATTATTTGGGCGCTAATTTAGCATAGACGTAAACACAAATTCCACGCACACAGCGGGTTTTGTACTTTCAAGAGTATACAAAATGTTTACACCATCAAAAAACCGACCACTTGGGTCGGTTTTTTATACAGTTTAAAGTTCGACTTTTTAAAGGCTCACTTTTAATGCTTTCATTTTAAAGTGGCAATGTAGGGAAGCTTAGCCCCGCCATATCGCGAACCACGCGCAATACCTGGCAGCTATAGCCAAACTCATTGTCATACCATACGTAAAGTGTCAAACGGCTGTCTGCTGCGATAGTTGCCTGAGAGTCAACCACAGATGCAGCGCGAGAGCCTACCAAGTCTGTAGACACAATCTCTTTACTTGCCGTGTAGTCTATTTGGTGCTGAAGCTTTGAAAACAGTGCGGTATCGCGCAAGAATTCATTAACGGCAATGCGATCCACCGGCGTTTTAAGATTTAGGTTTAAAATCGCTAGCGATACGTTTGGCGTAGGTACACGAATAGCATTGCCGGTAAGCTTGCCTGCCAACTTCGGGTAGGCTTTTGCGACGGCTTTTGCTGCGCCTGTTTCGGTAATAACCATGTTAAGTGGCGCGCTACGCCCGCGACGGTCGCCCTTGTGGTAATTATCGATAAGGTTTTGATCGTTAGTGTAAGAGTGAACCGTTTCAACGTGACCGTTTTCAATACCGTACTCTTCGTCAAGCGCCTTAAGTACTGGCGTAATAGCGTTAGTCGTACAGCTAGCAGCAGAAACAATAGTGTCTTCTGGCGTCACTTCTTCATCGTTCACACCGTGTACAATATTCTTAATGTCACCTTTACCTGGTGCGGTAAGAACTGCTTTCGCCGCGCCTTTCGCTTTAAGGTGAAGGCCAAGACCATCGCGGTCGCGCCAAATACCTGTGTTATCTACGATGATAGCGTTATCGATACCATATTGAGTGTAATCCACTTCATCTGGGCTATTGGCATAAATGACTTGAATATATGAACCGTTCGCTTTTAGCGCGTTACGTTCGTGGTCAACTGTGATGCTGCCGTTGAACGGCCCATGCACTGAATCGCGGCGCAGTAAGCTTGCGCGCTTTTCTAGGTCGCCATCGCGTCCGCCACGAACCACAATGGCGCGTAAGCGAAGCTTGTTGTTTTTACCCTGACGCTCGATGAGCAAGCGAGCAAGTAAACGACCTATACGGCCAAAACCATATAGTACAACGTCCTGAGGTTTCTGATCGTCCTCTTTGTCGGCAACGTCGTTTAGTTTTTCGTTGAGGTAGGCCGTAAGGTCGTTGTTGTCGACCGCAGAACCATAGTGAAAATCAAAAGCTAATTTACCAATATCAATTTGTGCCGGAGCAAGCTTCATGTTGCTCAGGGCTTCTAAAATTGGGTAGCTTTCGCGTAGGCGTAGTTTAATACCTTCGTGCAGACGCACTTTGCGGTGCGCTTTAATAACATCAATAGCACTGGCGTTCAGTAGCGAGCGTCCATAAACTGAAATTTCAACTGCCTTATTGCGGTATAACTTACCAATAAGGGGCAACATCATTTCTGCGTATTCCTGACGCTCTTGCCAGCTGCTTTGTAATTCCTGCTCAAACTGTTGATTCATGCTTCTGCCTTCATCGATATTAAATTAACGGTGGTGTCATTGTTGTATGCGCAGCCAATTTATTATTGGCCTAAACGCTTCTAACTAATCCTAATTACGCGTCAGCTTTTTATTATTTTTAGGGTACACTAGGTGAGTTTTCGCCTGACGGTGACGAGCAGTATCTTAAATAAACAAGCAAGGAAGACCAAATTGTTGATAAGTTTCAAAACCTCTATGAAAACTACTGTAACAGAGAGTTTATTTAGTAAGTTTCCAACAAAAGTAGGTATGGCCACACTTTGGCTATCAGTAACAAGCCTCACAGGCTGTGGCGACCTTTTCGAGCCTACTATCAGTGAAATTTGTGAATCTCATAGTGAAATTTGCACAGATTTGAGTTTAGATGCGCGCTGTCGCGCTGAGCGTGCCGAGATCATTCGCCTTCGTTATTACAATCAAGATTCAAAAGACGAGGCTTATAAGTACCCTCTCCTTTTAAACTTCGAGGAATACCTAGTATGCGTCGAAGAAGCACAACATATCGAACACGTTAAACGAAAAGGTAAAGAGGCTACGAGACTTAAGGGCGTTATTACTGCACAGCGTGAGATTAAACGCCTAAGCCGAGAAACGAAAGACTCCCTTGACCCTTATCTTTCTTACTACCATTGGACTCGCTATAACGACAAAGATGCTTTTCATCGCTTCGAGCGCTATGCGGCGAGCAACCGTGTCAGCGACCCTAAATTGTTAGTCGAGCTCGCTTCTGTACAAATAAAAACTGACCAAGAACGTACTATCAGCACCCTATATCGCGCGCTGAGTTTATACACGGATAGTGACGATATCGATGTCAGTATCTTTTACTCACTGGCTTCAATGGGAATGGATAAGGATAACTTTCGCCTTGCCTATGTTTGGTATGGAGTTGCTGAACATTATGACGAACGACTTAACGAGACACAGCGCATGCAGCTTGGCCAGAAATACGCACTGCCTGTTGAGATATTAGATAATATCATCGATGAAATAGTCAGTAGCTTGGACAGTGCAACGTTTGATGCAACCTCGTTAAAGCTCAACAAACTTTAGAATTTTGAAATTCAATTACACAATTTCATTAGTAAATAATAAAAAAAACCGCCGTTTATGGGCGGTTTTTTTTATCTACGTCTAAAGGCACCTGCCACGAGGTTAAATTTTAATCAGATGTTTACCTTAATTAGCGCTTATATAGAATGAAGCGCGATTCAATTAAAGTATTTAACCTTTGATTTTTATATCGTCTTCACCTTTAAACGTCATAGATAGCGAGTTAACGCAATAACGTTGGCCGGTTGGCGCAGGTCCATCTGGAAATACGTGGCCTAAATGTGAACCACACTGTTTACAAAAAATCTCGACCCTGCGCATACCGTGAGTCAAGTCTTCTCTATAATCTACGTTGCCGTCATCAAGCTGTTTATAAAATGAAGGCCAGCCACAGCCGGCATCAAACTTAGTATCTGAAGGAAAAAGTGGTGCTTCACAGCACTTACAGACGTATAGGCCATCTCGCTGTTCATCTAGCAGCACACCGGTAAAAGGTCGCTCAGTGCCGGCTTCGCGACATACATAATACTCTTCTTCGCTGAGCTCAGTTTTCCAGTCCTTTTCATTCAGTGATGCGTTTGTGTTCTTACCTGTTGACATAAATTACCTCTTAAACAAAAAAGGTGTATTTGTATTCAAATACACCTTTTCATAATTTACGCTCAAAAATGAACGTTTGTCCCAGTATTTAGTTCATGCTATCTCTTGATAGCAGTTTGAGGTCGTGCTGGATCACTCCACTCAATGTGATACTTCTTGCCTGCAGGCTTATCTACACGCTGATAAGTATGTGCACCAAAGTAATCCCGTTGACCTTGTAATAAGTTAGCTGGTAGCACTGCTGTACGATATGAATCGTAGTAGCTAAGCGCCGACATCATTGCAGGGCACGGTACACCAGCCAGTGTCGCCTGAGCGATAGACTCACGCCAGTCAGCCTGATACTGCGTAATTTGCTCTGCAAAGAACGGGTCTAATAGCAAGTTAGCCAAGTCTTCATTCGTTTCGTAGGCTTGAGATATAGACTGCAGGAATACAGCGCGAATAATACAGCCTGCACGCCATATTTTAGCTATTTCACCAAACTCTAACGTCCAACCGTGCTCTTTACCCGCCATTGCCATAAGCTGGAAACCCTGTGCATAGGCACAGATTTTAGAGCAATAAAGCGCTTGTTCCAGCTTATTGATGATAGACGCTTTTTGATCATCGCTAAACGTAGGCGTATCTGGGCCAGCAAGCACTTCGCTCGCCGCTACACGCTCTTCTTTCAAGCTCGAAATACTACGAGCAAATACTGCAGAAGTAATGGTCTGTGCAGGACTACCTACTTGTAATGCGCTTACTGCAGTCCAAAGGCCTGTTCCCTTTTGGCCCGCTCTGTCTAAGATAACATCAACTAATGGCTGTTGCGTTTCAGGGTCCATTTGCTCAAGGACTTCAGCGCTGATTTCCATCAAGTAGCTGTTTAGCTTTCCTTCGTTCCAATTACGAAACACTTCTGCAATATCAGCAGGCGTCATTTTAAGGGCTTCGCGCATTACATGGTAAGTTTCGCAAATAAGTTGCATGTCGGCGTATTCAATGCCGTTATGCACCATTTTTACGTAGTGCCCTGCCCCAACTGGACCGATATAAGTGGCGCATGGCTCGCCTTCTAACACAGGCTGGCCTGGCGTATGGCTTTCTAATGGTTTACCTGTTTCAGGATCAACTTTTGCCGCAATGGCTTTAAGCACTGGCTCAATACGCGTCCACGCATAAGGGTTACCTGATGGCATTAAGGACGGTCCGAAACGCGCGCCCACTTCACCGCCAGACACAGCGGTAGAGAAGAAAATAAATTTACCTTTATACTGTTCTTCGCGGGCTACTGAGTCGGTCCACAAGCTATTGCCAGTATCAACCACGATATCGTCAGCGTGAATTCCCGCGTCAATAAGGTGATTACATACGTGGTCAACAGGGGCGCCAGCTGGCACAGAGATAATGATTAGATGCGGGGCTTTTAACTTGCTTAAAAGCTCGGTGTAAGAGCTGCAGCCTTCAACGCGAGGCTCAGTATTTTCAGCTCTTTCGCTTGCGTCTTTAGCCAGAATTGACTCAACTTTGTTTTGATCTAAATCGAAACACGCGACACGATAGCCATGGTCTACTAGGTTCATGGTTAGGTTACTACCCATCACCCCTAAACCGATAAAACCAATATCACACGCTTTGTCTTCGTGCGAATTACCACCTTTCTTTTGCATAGGAACACCCTCACATTTCAGATGGCTGCGCATGATACCACCAGAAAGAATAAAGAACAGCTTAAGCTAACAAATTAGTACGCGCTGGTGTAAATGTCACCAGCGGTAAACATTAACAGGTTTTTATGGTCAGTTTGAACGAGAAATTTGTTTTTATTTAATACCGAATAACACACACATCACCACGCAGAACAAAATTCATACAACTGTAAAGACACGGTAGCGTTTCCCTACAGTGCATGCGGTTTGTCGGTGGCTGAGCGCTGCGTTTATCTATTTGGGTTATCTAATTGGGTTTATCTTGCTGGCTGTATTTCGCCTAGCGCTGAGTAATCAGGTTCGTGCCCGTTAGCGAACGCCGTGAGTTTTGATAAAGCAAACGGCATTTGGCAGACAATTAAAACCTGATATAGCGCGTTATCGCTTTAAGGCTTTCTTTTAGTTTAACTACAACTTTCATTCCGAAAATTGGGAAAAACTAAACAGCGTGAGAGATTTACTGGCTTGTAAAAACACCTTTTGAATACAAATAGAAGGTTGCTCTTCTAGTGAACTATAGCGCGTGTCTAAATGCATGGTCCACCCACCTTTTGGTAATACAGTTGGCAGGTGAAAACGCACGTCGCTATCGCTAGCATTCACACACAAAAACCAGTGCTCGGGCTTTTGGTCGGGCTCTCTCTGGCTCATGACACAGCCCTTTATTTCAACACCAAACGCTTTGTTGTGATGTGCATTCCAATCTTCAGACGCTTTGTCCGAACCATCCGGTTTGTACCAATTAATCTCTTTAACGTTTCTTGATAGTGTAAAAGTGTCGTCATGAAGCTTTAATTCGCTAAGCAATGATGATGATTGACGCAAGCGCACTACATACTGGCAAAAGCTTAAAAAGTCCTGTTTACGCTTGTTTAGTTCCCAATTCATCCAGCTAATCGGGTTATCCTGGCAGTAGGCGTTATTGTTGCCATTTTGAGTACGACTTAACTCATCACCACCAAGTATATGGGGAGTCCCCTGAGAAAAAATCAGGGTAGCGAACAGATTACGTTTTTGACGCTCTCGCATTGCAAGAATTCGCTCGTCATTCGTTTCCCCCTCTACGCCGTAGTTTGCAGAAAGGTTGTGCCCATGCCCATCTCGATTTTCTTCTAAGTTATCGAGGTTGTGGCGCTCAGCGTAGGTCACCATATCATGTAGCGTGAAACCATCGTGATAAGTCACGTTATTAACTGACGTACTGATATGTCGCCGGCCTTTGTGGAAAATATCTCGTGAGCCCATTAACCGCGTAGCAAAGTCTGCTGTTACACCACCATCTCCCCGCCAAAAAGCGCGCACTGTATCACGGTATTTGTCGTTTACCTCTAACCATGGTGACGGGAAGTTGCCGACTTGGTAACCGTTTGGACCAATATCCCAAGGCTCAGCGAGCAGCACCTTATCTTTTAAAACAGGGTCGCTACTGATGGCTCTTAGTAACCCGGATTTCTTATTGTATTGCTGGGGCTCTCTTCCCAAACAAACTGCCAAATCGAAGCGAAAACCGTCTACACCAATAACGGACACCCAGTGACGCATGGCATCTAAAATAAGCCCCATCATAAATGGCTGCGCAGTATTTACTGTGTTACCACAGCCAGAGTGATTAGAGTAAACCAATTCACCGTTTTTGGTTTGTTCCAACAAATACGCTTGGTTTGGGCAAAACCCTTTATAGGATAAAATAGGGCCACCACCGCCCGCCTCTGCTGTGTGGTTAAACACCACATCAACTATCACCTCTAAGCCCGCACTGTGATAAGCGTCAATCATAGACTTAAGTTCAGCGAGCGCGTCTGACACGCCATAGCGTGGTTCAGGCGCAAAGAAGTTAACGGGGTTATACCCCCAATAGTTTGTTAAGCCCTTATCGGTGATAAAAGGCTCTGGCATAAACGAACACAAAGGCATAAATTGAACTGTTGTTACGCCTAATGCCTTAATGTGATTAATGACGCTAGGATGAGCTGCACCAATGAATTTACCACGGTGCGCTTTTGGCACATCAGGGTGAAGCTTTGTTAGGCCTTTTACGTGCGCCTCATACACCACTCTCTTATGTTTAGGTATAACCGGCGGACGAGCATGATTAGTTGCATAGTCGTTATAATCTATGACTATGCACTTAGGGATCATAAACTGAGAGTCGTGTTTGTACTGCCTCGCATCCCACTTAATTGCACGACTGATTTTTTTGGCGTACGGATCAATAAGTAACTTGTCAGTGGGCACAGCATGTAAACCACCTTCTCCACGCTCTACACGGTACCCATAGTACTGGCCTGCACTTACACCGCTAAAATGACCGTGCCAAACGTCGCCGGTCTTTTCTGGCAGTGGGTGTTCACTTATCGCCTCTTCAGTATCGCAATTGAAAAAGCACAATACGACCGCTTTAGCATCAGGAGCATAAACGGCAAAATTACATCCATCGTGAGTCAGTGTGGCGCCAAGTGGATGTGCATTACCCACCCCACTTTCAACAATTTGCACTATCTCTGAAATTTCGTTCACTGCGTTCTCAATCTACTTATACGCTAAGGCTATAACGCCTAAGACGGATTAACCTACATCAGCAACGTAAAAAACGGTTGCTAACGGCGGTAAAGTTATCTCTACCGAGTGGCCGCGGTTATGGAAAGGCGTGTTTTGCGTGGAAACTTCACGTACGACCTCATAGCCGCTCCCCCAGTACGCACTGTCATCGGTATTAAGTGCAAGCGATAACGTACATGCATCATCTACGCCTATTCTGAAGTTTTCACGTGGCACCGGCGTAAAATTAGACACCACATACACTTTTTGCTTTGCATCTTTTGACGTACGCACAAATGATACTACGCTTTGGTCTGCGTTACTGTGATCTAGCCATGCGAAACCACTAGGTTCGTGATCTTGCTCGTATAGCGCTGGTGTTGATGTATAGAGGTTATTGAGCGCTTTATAAAGTGCTTGCACACCCTTGTGTTTATCATAATCGAGCAGGTGCCAGTCTAAGCTGCTGTCATGGTTCCACTCACGTGCCTGCGCAAGCTCATTGCCCATAAAGTTAAGTTTTTTACCGGGATGGCCATACATAAAACCGGCATAGCAACGTAGATTAGCGGCTTGCTGCCATTCATCGCCTGGCATTTTGTGCAGCATACTGCCTTTACCATGCACAACTTCATCGTGTGAAATAGGCAGTACGAAGTTTTCATCAAACGCGTAGACCATGCTAAAGGTAATATCGCCATGATGATAGTTTCGGTACGCAGGGTCTTTAGCGATGTAATGCAAAGAGTCATGCATCCACCCCATGTTCCACTTAAAGCCGAAGCCTAGACCACCTTCAAAAACAGGTCGAGAAACCTTCGGAAATGAGGTCGATTCTTCCGCAATGGTCATGGCGTCAGGGAAGTGTTTATACACTTCTTCATTCATCCATTTGAGTAAACTTATAGCTTCATAGTTTTCGTTGCCGCCGTTTACGTTCGGGATCCACTCACCGTCATTACGTGAATAATCGAGATAAAGCATGGATGCCACAGCATCAACACGCAGTCCATCCACGTGGAATTTATCTAACCAAAACAGTGCATTTGCTACTAAAAAATGACGTACAGTATCTTTACCAAAATCATAAATGCATGAATTCCAATCTGGATGCCAGCCCTTCCTTGGATCTTCATACTCATAGACACATGAGCCATCAAATCTTGCTAGACCGTGACCATCTTCAGGGAAATGAGCGGGTACCCAATCGATAATTACACCGATACCTGCTTGGTGAGCCTTATCAACAAAGTATTTAAATTCATCTGGGTTTCCGAATCTACTGGTTGGCGCGAACATGCCCACTGGC
The DNA here is from genome assembly GCF_027563165.1 of Alteromonas sp. PRIM-21. NCBI lineage: Bacteria > Pseudomonadati > Pseudomonadota > Gammaproteobacteria > Alteromonadales > Alteromonadaceae > Alteromonas > Alteromonas sp. PRIM-21. Next base: position 161,068 of record NZ_JADOEK010000009.1, read on the forward strand.
TGGTAACCCCATGAGCCATCAAACGGAAACTCTGAAATGGGCAGCAGTTCTATGTGGGTGTAGCCCATATCGCTTACATAGCTTATGAGATCATCAGCCAGTGCTTTGTACGTTAGATAACGCGCATCCGTTTCAACGCCCGGGCGCTTCCAAGACCCTAGATGTACCTCGTAAATGCTCATCGGGCTGTTGTATTTATTGCCCTTGCGCTTTTCCATCCAAGCGCCATCATTCCACTTGTAGATGTTGTGATCGTAAATTTTTGAGGCGTGCGATGGGTATTGTTCTGCACTGAAACCTAGAGGGTCTGCTTTGTGCGGCAGGTCATGGCCGTGCGCATCTTTAAGCTGATACTTGTAGCGCTCTCCGTCGCTGAGTTCTGGAACGAACAGCACCCAGTATCCCATAGACGTTTTTTCCATAGGATGTAAACGACCATCCCATTGATTGAAATCTCCAATAAGTGAAACCGTACTTGCATTAGGGGCGAATACGCAGAACCTTACGCCTTTTACAGCTTCACCTTCTGGTGAAGTCAGTGTAATAATTTGCGCGCCAGCTTGTTCATATAAGTTCGCAGGCGTGCTGTCGATATAATGTACAGCGTGATAAGCCTGGTCGGTAAATTGATATGGGTCGATATAAGCGTTTTCGCCTTTAGCTAGAACGCGATAAATTTCGCCTTGATACTTTTCTGGCAGTGGTGTTTCGAACAAACCATTACTGGAAGTAACGGTTGTATCCTTTAGCGCAGGATTGCCCCATTTAATCGTTATCTCACTTGCGTTTGGATGCCAAACACGAAGTAAAGAGCTTTGCTCTTTTGTCACTATACCTAAATGGGAAAACGGCTGAGAACATAATACCTGTTCGAACTGCTGCGCTAATTGCATTCGCTACTCCTAGTAAAAACCCGCATGACAGCGGGTTGAATTGAGAGCTTAAATGCGTTGATCACATCTAAGCTCTTTCAAGTACCGTCTTGGTACTTTATCTTACTCGTTAAAGTTGCCTAAGCAACTGCCTCTTGTCGATTCTTTGACAACGACAGTTAGTCTTGGCTTGCTTGTTTTCTAGCATGAGTAAGTTTAGACGCTAACTCATTTATATCATGTCTTTCAAACAACGACTCAATATTCTCAGTCAGCTTTCTACGCCAGTTTGGATACTCATCAAATGTACCAGGAATGTTCACTGGCTTATCCATTTCTAACCAGTCTTCTAGTTGAAGACTTAACAGCGCACTTGACCCCCCTGCCATATGAACCTGCATACCGTTATTCAAATCACGATTCATGCCGGTGTGATTCACATCGCGACCTACATTGTCGCCAATGGAGCCGTGTCCATGCAGCGTATCAAGGATAGCTTGTTTATTTTCATGACGATCTGCATAAAGCGTTTGAAGAATTTCTTCTGTCGGGTACAGCCCTATTTCTTTACCCAACTCTAAATCTAGACAGTGCCAGTAACCAATCAACGTCGGCATATCGTGAGTAGTCAAGGTTGACATCGACTGAACAGGATAATGACTAGGCGAGAAGAAACCGCCGTCTTCTGCTTGTTCGAAGAAAAATACGCGGTATGAGTACACACCGTTGTCAGCCAGTTTGCTGCGAATTTCTTCAGGTACGGTGCCCAAGTCTTCACCAATAACCAAACTTTCATTACGATGACTTTCTAGCGCTAAGATACCGAGCAAGTCATCGACTGGATAATAAACATAGCCACCGTCTTTCGCGTGGTCGCCTTTTACTACCCACCACAAGCGAAGTAACGCCATAACGTGGTCGATACGCAACGAACCCGAAGAGGCCATGTTCGAAGCAAACAAGTCTATAATTGGCTGATAGGCTTGTTCGTAAAGTTTGCGAGGGTCCATTGGGGGTAAGCCCCAGTTCTGACCAAGCGGGCCCAAAATATCTGGTGGCGCACCTACACTTGCCCCTGTGCAGTACAGGTCTTTGTTACCCCAAATCTCCGCACTGCCTTCACTTACGCCAACAGCAAGGTCGCGATAAAGACCAATAGTCATGCCGGCATCGGTTGCTTTGTTACTTGCCGCTTCAAGTTGCTGGGCAGCAATCCATTGAAGGAACAGGTAAAACTTAACTTCATGCTGGTTAGCACTCTTAAATTTAGCCACCGCTGGGTTATGATAGTCTTTGTATTCCTGTGGAAATACCGGCCACCCCCAGCTTTCCTTACCATCAGCTTTTAGGTGTGACTGAAGAGCATCGTACACCGCTAACATATCTAAGCTCTCGCCACCGGCATCAACAAAAGCATTAAATGCCTTATTTTGTTTAGTGTTTTTACGAAGGTATTTAGCATCGTAAACATCAAACACCGCTTTAAGGGCTGCTAATTTCACATGGGCTACTGCTTCGTAGTCTACATGCTCAACATTACGGGCGTGTTCTAGCGTAGCGGTAAACTCATCACTGCTAACTACCGTTTGCACCGATGCATCGTCGTAACCGTCAATTGCAGTTACATCGATATATAAATAGTTTAACCAGCGACGTGAGCTTGGCCCATAAGGAGAGCATGCGTTAGGGTTAGCTGGGTAAAGCGCATGAATTGGGTTAAGCCCGATAAAATCTGCGCCAACGCCCGCGGCTTTTTCAATAAGCAGTGCAAGGTCTGAGAAGTCACCAATGCCCCAGTTCTTTTCACTGCGAACGCAGTAAAGCTGAACACTTAGGCCCCAGATTTTTTTGCCTTCTTTAATCTCTTTCGGTGTATAGCATGCCTCTGGTGCCACAATTAGGCGAGAACGTGCGAATTCATCGTCATCCGCACTTAATGCTACGTCGTGATATCCAAGTGGTAAATCCAAAGGTAGGGTTACTACGTATTCATGAAATTCAACATCGTCAATGTGCGCCATTGTCGTCATTTCTTGATCAACAGGCGTAAATTGATGGGTCTGTACGTCACCATTTTCACACGTAATAGTAAGTGTATGGTCATCGTTAACCAACTCGATGGGTAAGCGAACGGCTAAGTTTATTTCTTGGGTGTTTCGTACAACTTGAACAGGATTTAAAGGCGACAACCATACCGATTTAATATCTTGTGTAATTTGTGACTGAATTTTTTCATCACTGCTGGTGTCATAGCCAAGCGTGTTTAGCAGTTTCGCTTTGCTTGATTCTGCGATGGTTGCTGGTTTTCCCCATGCGTCGACGTATTGGGTTTCAATTCCCCGCATTTCAACCAGTTGTTGCAGAAGTTGTTGTGTCATGGTGTGTCATTCCTGTTATTCGGTGAAAGACGCATAGGCCAAAGGTGCAAAGTGCGTCTGCAAACAAATTTTTAACATTATTCTAGAAACAAAGGCTTCGCGATATGTGAATACGATTGCAATAGCACTTATTCGTAATTTTGCAACACTTTAGCTTTTTATTTTGCTAATTATGGCATTTTGATCCATACTTTACGTAATTTATTTTCATTTTATTTGAACAATCGGGGTACGTTATGACAATCCGCATCGGTATCAATGGTTTTGGCCGTATTGGTCGCCTAGTAATGCGTGCAGCAGCTGAGCGCAACGACATTGAAGTTGTAGCTATTAACGACTTGCTAGACACAGACTACATTGCTTATCTTTTGAAATACGACTCGACGCACGGTTTATTCGACGGTGAAGTTTCAGTTGATAACAACAGTCTAGTTGTAAACGGCAAAACTATCCGTATTACTTCTGAAAGAGACCCAGCTGCGCTTAAGTGGGATGAAGTAAACGTAGATGTTGTTGTTGAATCAACAGGTCTATTCCTAACTAAAGAAACTGCAGCGAAGCACATTGAAGCTGGCGCGAAGAAAGTGGTTATGTCTGCACCGTCTAAAGACGACACGCCAATGTTCGTAATGGGCGTTAACCAAGAGAGCTATGCTGGCGAAACTATCGTTTCAAATGCATCTTGTACTACTAACTGTCTTGCTCCACTTGCAAAAGTGCTTAACGACAAGTTTGGTATTGTAGACGGTCTAATGACAACCGTTCACGCTACAACTGCTACACAGAAAACTGTAGACGGTCCTTCAATGAAAGACTGGCGTGGCGGCCGCGGCGCGGGTCAAAACATTATCCCATCGTCAACGGGTGCTGCCAAAGCAGTGGGTAAAGTAATTCCTGAGCTTAACGGTAAACTAACAGGTATGGCTTTCCGTGTACCTACACCTAACGTTTCAGTTGTTGATCTTACGGTTAACCTAGCGAAGGCTGCTAGCTACGACGAAATCTGTGCTGCAATGAAAGAAGCCTCAGAAGGCGAGCTGAAAGGTATCATGGGTTACACTGAAGATGCAGTTGTATCAAATGATTTCTTAGGCGACGCACGCACTTCTGTATTCGACGCTACTGCAGGTATCGCGCTTACTGACACATTCGTTAAGCTTGTATCTTGGTACGACAACGAATGGGGTTACTCAAATAAGGTTCTAGACTTAGTAGCTCATATTTCTAAGTAATAAACAAAATATAGAACAAATAGTTAAACTATTTGTTCTAAAGTTGAGTTAATCTAAAGGTGCAAGCATTATGTTTGCACCTTTTTTGTTGTCTCAAAAATAAAGACGGTTTTTCAGCGACCCACATTTTCCCGTCGCCTATTTGTAAGTTTAGTATTCAGTCCAAGGGGGACGTATGCCATCTGTGAATTCAGTTACCGTTAGCGAGTCTAATGGTCTTACCTTTTTAGACGTGGATAACGCTTTCGCCACAGCGCGCATAAGCTTATTTGGCGGCCATATTTTATCTTTTGTTCCAAAGAGCGATAACAAAGAGCGACTTTGGGTAAGTCCACACGCCTATCTAAATGGCGAGCGCCCAATACGCGGGGGTATTCCAGTGTGTTGGCCATGGTTTAGTGATGACCATGGTCGCGAAAAAGGTGCCCTTCCCTCTCACGGCTTTTTAAGAACCCAGGTGTGGAAGCTGGTTAACTCAGAAGAATCAGCAAGCGGAACCACTATAACCCTTTCGCCAAGTTTTACCCGGGCTGAGGGATTTGAAAATGACTGCACTGTAACCATGGTTGTCGCTATCGGTGAAACTATGGAGGTATCTTTAGTTACTGAAAACACAGGGGTGGTAGCATTCGACTTTAACTGTGCATTGCACACTTATTTTCATGTTGATGATATTCAGCAAGCAGTTATAAAAGGCATTGAGGGCGAATATAAAGACAAGCTTGACACTTGGGCGGTTAAGCCTACGCTATCGCCTTACACCATTACCGGAGAAACCGACCGAATCCACCTTGCGCCCATTACAAACGCTGATATTGAAGTAGACGGCAATATATTTACCGAAGTTGTTTCACAGGGCAATGATTCACTTGTTGTGTGGAACCCATGGCAAGGTGCTGCGTCCATTTCAGACATGGACCCATTTGGCTATAAGCACATGCTGTGCGTGGAGACATCATTAACCCAAGGCAGAACGTTAGCACCTGGTGAAAGTCACACTCTTAGCCAGACTATTGTTCCACGTTAGGTATCAGTTATTTATATTTTGGTAGTGGAGCTAATAAAGCCCCACTACTGCTATCAAACTAACCAAAATCAATATTAATCGTTGGTGTAGTTATATGCTTTTCAATGGAATGAAGCCCAAGAATAAGAAATTGAAGTTAGTTAGATTGTTGTTTCTCCTCTATTTGGCGATATCTTTATCGGGCTGCGCCCGCCTTATTGCTTATCAAATAGCCTCCCAGCATACCCCCTCGGTAAGTGGAAATTTGTCTGAGACATTTAAAACATCACGTCTATGTTCAACTAGTAGTGAATGCATTAAAGTTCAACGTTCGCCAGATATCCCAGTAAGCCAATTAGAATTTTCCCTCACCATCAACAATAAAACCAAGGTATGGACTTTTAAAGATAGTGGAAGAGCCAGCACAAGTGATGGACGTCATTTGATATTTATTTTCCCGGGGTTCGGCACCGCGAAGGCTATTGTGGCTATGCATCAACAATGGCTTACGCTAATGACGGGCGCCGATGTCATAGTTGTTGAAAGCGCAGATAGCGCTGAACATTTTGCTTTTGGCCTGAACGCCGTGACTCCAATAGTTTCAGCAATCGAAGAACAAAAGCCAGCTAAAGTAGATTTAATCGGCATTTCTATGGGAAGCGTCGCCGCGTTTCACGTCGCATCCAAGGTTGAAGGGGCGCGACTACACTTGATTGCGCCAATGACAGACTTCCATCACTCTACATTGGCGCTATGGAATATTTTGCACAAAGATAAAGTGTATTCATCATTTATATCTAAACAGAACATTAAAGACGCTGTAGCTATTGTTTATAGCAACGCAAAGGCTGAGGAAAGTGACATAGACATTATAGGAAAATTAAAACAATTTCCTCTTACGACCTATGTTTACACTTCACCCACCGATAGAGTCGCTCTAGAGCGAGATTGGGAAGCTGTTAATAGCTCAGGTATAACACAACACTCTTTTCCAAACCTGAATCACTTAGAAATGTCTTCATTAATGGATGAAGAACTATTAGCGCGCTTTATCTCTAATCTATTAAGTACGGACGTAGAGAGAAGTCTGCACACAACTGGTGTGATATGTGAGTCAAATCAAAAAACATGCGGGAAAGGTTCATAAAGGGTCATTTAATGACGCGTAACATCGCTTATGCCCATTATGAAAACACAGACTCTATCTTCGTAAAAAACAGAGTTCTTTTACAATAAATAAAAAAGAGACGTTATAAGCGTCTCTTTTTTCATTCGCTACAGCTTTAAAATGGCAACTTATTCCGTTAAAAGAAATAAGGTTGTCGCATCCTACTGCTTAGCACCTGCAACGGCTTCTTTAGCCAACTGGGTGATGCGCGCCCAATCACCTGATTCAATTGCATCATCTGGCGCTAACCACGAACCACCTACGCACTTAACATTCTTAAGTGCTAAGTAATCGTTGTAGTTATTTGGACCAATGCCGCCTGTTGGGCAGAAAGTTACATCAGGGAAAGGACCGCTGATAGATTTGATAGCCTTAACGCCACCTGACGCTTCAGCGGGGAAGAATTTCATGTGGGTATAACCCGCATCTTTACCCTTCATTAGGTCAGACGTTGAAGAAATACCTGGGATAAGTGGAATATCAGCATCCATACCCGCTTTGAGCAAGTCAGCCGTCATGCCTGGGCTAATAGCAAACTTAGCGCCGGCTTCAACAACCGCCTTTAGCTGTTGTGCGTTGGTTACCGTTCCCGCCCCAATTAAAGAATCAGGTACTTCTTCTGCAATTCGCTTAATTACGTCAATTGCTGCAGGTGTACGTAAAGTTACTTCTAAAACTTTAATTCCACCTTCCATTAGCGCTTTTGCCAGAGGTACCGCTTTTTCTACGTCGTTGATAACCAACACAGGTACAACTGGGCCGGCCGCAAAAATTTCCTCTGGAGAGGTTTTCCATTTTGATGTCATAATTTAGCTCGCTGTATTTTGATTCAGATATGCAGCCGCACCCAATAAACCGTGATCAGGTTCTGCAATAAGATAGGTGGGAATGTCTTTAACGTAATGCTTCATTTGCCCTTTTGCTTCAAAACGCGCTCTGAAATCGCTGTTTTGAATAAACTCAGGGAAACGATTTGCAATACCTCCACCAATAAAGATGCCGCCAGTAGTCGCCATATTGAGCGCTATATTACCCGCGAAGCTTCCCATGATTCGACAAAACTGAGTCAGTGTTGCTTCAGCTAACTCACACGTTCCGTTTAATGCTGCTTCTGTAATTTGCGCTGGCTCAGTAAAAGCTACAGGGGCAGACGCATCGTTAGCTAACGCAGTGTAGATATTGTGCAAGCCACGTCCAGACATCACTTCTTCAGCAGAAGCCCGCCCTAACGTTGATTGCAAATGACGCCAAACCACAACATCGGTTTCATCAACGGGAGCGAAGTCAACATGACCACCCTCACCGTCTAATGTTTGCCAACCCGTTGAAGTCATAGTGATATGCTCAACGCCAAGGCCCGTACCCGGGCCAAAAACAGCAATATTGCCGTTCTCTTTTGGTGTGCCCTCACCAATTTGAACAACTTGGTCTTCACTTAGCACAGGTAATGAATGTGCTACTGCAGTGAAGTCGTTAATAACGAACAGCGCGTCTAGCTTAAGCTGCGAACGCAAAGCGTTTTGAGAAAAAGCCCAGCTGTGGTTAGTCATTACAACTTGGTCACCTAGCACTGGGCAGGCAATTGCAATACAACCTTGGGTAAAGTTGTGCTCTGGCATATCAGTAAAATACTGTGTAATAGCCAAATCGATGCTAGCAAAGTCATTACACATGTATTTTTTGATGTCAGTGACGCCCGACTCGGTTACTCTCGCAACGCGAATATTGGTACCGCCGACATCAGCCACAAACTTTTGGCTCATTATGCTTGCTCCTGCGTGTAAAACAGTGAACACGCCCCTTCTTCTGCACCAGTAAGGATGGCACGCATACCTGCAAACATTTCACGTCCCATGCCAACATGATGCTTCGCCAAGCTTGCTGGCGCTGCTTCTCGAGCGGCAAGTGTTTCGTCATCAACGTGCAGAGTTAAAGCACCGGTTTCGGTGTTGAGCTCAATAATGTCGCCTTCTTGTACCTTAGCAAGTAGACCACCTTTATAAGCTTCTGGAGTCACATGGATAGCAGCAGGTACCTTACCTGATGCACCCGACATACGACCGTCAGTAACAAGTGCTACTTTGAATCCACGGTCCTGAATTACTCCAAGTGGTGGCGTCAAGCGGTGAAGCTCTGGCATACCAATGGCCGATGGGCCTTGGAAGCGAACAACAACGATGCAGTCTTTATCTAGCTTGCCAGATTTAAACGCTTCATCTAGTTCAAACTGATCTTCAAACACTACCGCTGGCGCTTTAATCGTGCAATGCGGGGTTCGAAGCGCAGACGTTTTTATTACGCCGCGACCTAGGTTACCGTCAAGCACACTCAAACCACCATCAGGCTTAAACGGAGTCTCGACGGTCGCAAGTACCTCTTTATCCAGAGATTCAGTTGGGCCGTCGCGCCACTCTAGCTCGCCGTCTTTTAGCACAGGCTCTTTGGTGTATAGGTCTAGACCATCACCAACGATAGTTTTCACATCGTTGTGTAGTAGTCCTGCGTCAAGCAGTTGCTTGATAAGCAACGACATACCACCAGCGGCAACAAAGTGGTTAATGTCTGCTGAACCGTTAGGATAAATACGGGTAAGTAGTGGAACTGCATTTGAAATATCTGAGAAATCATCCCAGTTAACAATGTAACCAGCAGCGCGCGCAACAGCGATAAGGTGCATGGTGTGGTTAGTAGAACCACCCGTTGCAAGTAAACCTACAAGACCGTTCACAATAGCCTTAGCATCTACAATGTGGCCAATTGGCGTGTAATTGTCGCCAAGGTCAGTTAGCCGAGTTGCTTGAACTGCAGCGGCTTTTGTTAGCGCGTCACGCAGTGGCGTACCAGGGTTAACAAACGAAGAACCTGGTAAGTGTAAGCCCATCATCTCAACCACAAGCTGGTTTGAGTTGGCTGTACCGTAGAAAGTACAAGTACCAGCAGAATGATAAGACTGAGACTCAGCTTCAAGCAGCGCGTCGCGACCAACTTTGCCTTCAGCAAATTCCTGACGAACGCGGGCTTTTTCTTTATTTGGCAAGCCTGATGGCATAGGACCAGCTGGAACAAACACCGTTGGCAAGTGACCAAACGTAAGTGCGCCCATTAGCAGTCCAGGTACTATCTTATCGCAAATGCCTAGCATCAGGGTGCTATCAAACATGTTGTGTGAAAGCGCGATAGCTGCGCCCTGAGCGATGTTGTCACGGCTCATAAGACTTAAGTCCATACCAGACTGGCCCTGCGTCACACCATCACACATTGCAGGTACACCACCGGCAAACTGCGCTACACTGCCCACTTCTTTTACCGCTTCGCGGATAAGCGCAGGGTAAGTTTCATAAGGCTGGTGAGCAGAAAGCATGTCATTGTACGCAGACACAATAGCCACGTTGGCTTTGGTCATGGAACGAAGGTCAGCCTTTTCACTTGTACCACATGCAGCAAAGCCGTGGGCCAAGTTTCCGCACGATAGTACACCGCGGTGTGGACCTTGACGGCGTGCTTCCTCAATCTTTTCTAAATACGCTTTACGCGTTTCTTTACTACGCTCGATAATTCGTTGCGTAACTTCAGCAATTTTTGGATTCATATAGTCTCCTATGGCGCCCACATCAGAGTCACCGGTGCTCTATTTACAACGGCAGTGATGGGCTTTTGCGCTTCGGTAGCATTTTCAATAGCGTCTAAAAGCACTTGCTTTTTCTTTTCACCCGTTAGGTGTAAAAAGATGTTTCGGCTATTGAGTAACGCAGGTAGCGTTAATGAAATACGTTGATGAGGTGCTGTTGTAGGTTGAACAGCAATGCAGGTTCTGCCGCTGCTCATATCTAAGCCGTCAAGTACTTGCTCAGAACAAGGGAAAAGCGATGCAGTGTGCCCGTCTTCCCCCATACCAAGTATTAATGCGTCAAAAGGCTGTGACATGCTTGCCAAATTAGACTCGGCTGCATTTACGCCTTTGTTTGCATCGTCAACATCGCTTTTCAGTTCGATAAAACGAGCTGCTGCGGCTTTATTTTGAATTAGATTATTTTTAACTAGGCTAGTGTTGCTGGCCTCATGGCTCTCTTCTACCCAGCGCTCGTCAGCAAGGGTAATATCAACCTTATCCCACTCAAGGTCGGTCTCGCTTAACTGCTTGAAAAGCGCTAGAGGAGTACGTCCACCGCTAACTACAAGAGATGCACGGCCACGAGTTTTAATACCTGTTTTAAGAATGCTTACTAAATCTTGTGCAAATGCATCGGTAAGCGCGTCAGGTGTTTCAAATGATAGAGTTGTTAACGCCATATTACTTTTTCTTTCCTGTTTTGCTTTCGTACCAACTGCGATTCTCGCGGGCTAGAAGACCTATAGAGTCTACCGGACCCCACGTACCTGCTTGATACGGCTCAGGTGGCTCACTTGATTGCTTCCACGCTTCAAGAATTGAATCTACCCATGTCCAGGCTTGTTCAATTTCGTCTCGGCGAACAAATAGCGCTTGGTTTCCAAGCATCACTTCAAGCAGAAGTTTTTCGTAAGCGTCAGGAATACGCTCGTCAGCAAACGCTTCCGAGAAGCTTAGGTTAAGCTTAGATTTTTGTAGGTCCATCGAGCCTGAGCTAGTTAAACCTGGAACTTTATTCATTACCGTGATTTCTACACCTTCATCAGGCTGTAGACGTATAACGAGTTTGTTAGGCGGAAGGTTTTTGAAGCTATCGCCAAATAAATTATGCGGCTGGCGCTTGAAGTAAATAACAACTTCACTCACCTTAGTTGGCATGCGCTTACCTGTGCGCAGGTAGAATGGCACGCCGGCCCAACGCCAGTTATCAATTTCCGCTTTTATTGCAATAAAGGTCTCAGTTTTACTCTGCGTATTTGCACCTTCTTCTTCAAGGTATCCAGGTACTTCTTCGCCTTTAACAAAACCAGACGTGTACTGACCGCGTACCGTGCTTTCGTTAATATTAAACGAGTTGATAGGGCGAAGCGCTTTAAGCACTTTTAGCTTTTCATCACGAATGCTATCAGCATCTAGGGTTGTTGGCGGTTCCATCGCGACCAAGCTTAAAATTTGTAACAGGTGGTTTTGCACCATGTCACGCATTTGTCCCGCATCGTCGAAATAACCCCAACGTCCTTCAATACCTACTGATTCAGCCACTGAAATTTGAACGTGATCAATACAGTTGTGATCCCAGTTTGTAGCAAAAATAGAGTTGGCAAAACGAAGCGACACTAAGTTAAGAACGGTTTCTTTACCTAGGTAATGGTCAATACGGTATATTTGTTTTTCGTCGAAATATTCAGCAACCTGTTCGTTGATAACTTTGGACGACTCCAAATCATGACCGATTGGCTTTTCAAGCACTACACGAACGCTTGAATCGATGATTTTGCAGCTATGCAGACCGCGACAAATGTCGCCATAAATAGCAGGCGGTGTAGCTAAGTAACACACCATTGTGCGAGTTGGGTCAACGTGGTCGTCTAGTACGCAATAGCTTTCGACATCTTTCATGTCTACGCATGCGTAATGCAAACGCGCTTTCATTTTTTCCCATGTAGCTTCACATAAGTCCTTTTCACCAAACTTTATAAGATTAGCGTGAACTTCTTCTATGTAAGCGTCTAGTTCCATTTCCTGACGCGCCACACCAACAATTGTGGTTTCAGGGTGCATCAAGTTGGCTTTTTCTAGCTGATATAAAGAAGGCAATAACTTGCGTCGTGAAAGATCTCCCAGCGTACCAAAAAGTACAAAATCACAGGGCTCGTAGGAATTATCCAATACCATATTCGTCGACCTTTTAAATGTATGTGTGCGCGGCGTATTGTACAGTTATTTACAACACTAACGACTATTTTTACCGTATAGTTAACACCAAATGTAGTAAAATTACAACTTGAACCAACTATAGGATCTGAATCTTTACTATTTCCCTCAGTTTACCCTGATTTAACCTGTTTGAAACAACAAATTTTGTCAAAAAATTACATTTTTCTTGTCACAGACGTCACATTGGGTACTATTACAGGTGTACCTTACAATAATTTGTGCTAACCAATTGCTATATCTGTATGAACATTTTAGAAAAAATCACACAAAACCAAGCGGCATTCAGTAAATCTGAAAAAAAGGTAGCTGAAGTAATTTTAGCTAACCCACAAACAGCCATTCATTCGAGTATAGCAACCCTCGCTAAAATGTCGGATGTTAGTGAGCCCACTGTTAATCGATTCTGTCGAAGACTGGATACGAAAGGCTTTCCAGATTTTAAACTTCATCTGGCCCAAAGCTTAGCTAACGGCACGCCATATGTTAATCGTCACGTCGATGAAAACGACAGCCCTGACGAATATACGAACAAGATATTTGAGTCTACTATGGCCTCGCTTGAAGTTGCCCGACAGTCGGTCAACGTCAATGTAGTGAATCGCGTAGTTGACCTACTTACCCAGGCTCAGAAAATTTCATTTTTCGGTTTAGGTGCGTCGGCATCTGTGGCTCACGATGCACTTAACAAGTTCTTCCGATTCAATGTGCCTGTTGTTTACTTTGAAGACATTCTTATGCAGCGCATGAGCTGTATGAATTGTTCAGCCGGTGATGTAGTGGTTTTGATAAGCCACACTGGTCGTACTAAAAGTCTGGTTGAGATAGCTCAAATAGCTCGTATGAACGATGCAACGGTTGTGGGCATAACGTCAGCAGAAAGCCCTCTCGCCCAAGAGTGCAGCTATGTACTCTCGCTAGAAGTCCCAGAAGATACCGACATGTATATGCCTATGGCTTCTCGAATAGCTCAGCTTACGCTTATCGACGTTCTTGCCACTGGTTTCACATTGCGCCGAGGCAATAAATTCAGAGAAAACCTCAAGCGTGTTAAAGACACGCTGCGTGGTTCGCGATACGAAAAACGTGGCGATTAAATCATCACCAACTTGATCATAGTTGTATTTATTGCCGTAGCAATTTACGGCGGATAGATTCAGAAAAGCGCCTAACTGGTCGAGCCAGTTGGGCGTTTTTGTTTATTTCATTCACATTATTGTCAAATTCAACTATTATTCTGTAATAAAATTACGTAAAGCGATTACAGGCGTTTATATAATAATCAACGCTTATTACTCTTTGTCTTTTCTAACTTAGAAACAGCGACGGAATCACATGACCAGAAGAACTAAAATTCTTGCCACCCTAGGACCTTCAACAGACTCACTTGAGAAAATTCAGGCGCTAATAGCCGCTGGCGCGAATACAGTGCGAATGAACTTTTCACACGGGCAGGCTGAAGACCACATCGAGCGAGCTAAGCGCGTTCGCCAGGCTGCAAAGAACTTAGGCAAATACGTAGCTATTTTAGGTGACCTTCAAGGCCCTAAAATTCGTGTTGCCCGTTTTGCCGAGGGTGCTGTTCATTTAGATGTCGGTGCTAAGTTCATCTTAGACGCTGAGTTAGGTCGTGACGAAGGCGATATCAACCAAGTAGGCATTGATTACAAAGCGCTTCCTGACGACGTATCTGCTGGCGACATCCTTCTTCTTGATGATGGTCGTATTCAGCTTCGTGTGACGGGTGTTGAAGGACGCAAAGTGGTTACTGAAGTTACCGTTGGTGGTAAACTTTCAAACAACAAAGGCATTAACCGTCAAGGCGGTGGTCTTTCGGCAGATGCGCTTACCGACAAAGATAAAGAAGATATTAAAACTGCGGCAAAAATCGGCGTCGATTACCTTGCAGTGTCATTCCCTCGAAGCGGCGCAGATTTGAACTACGCGCGAGAGCTTGCTGAAGCAGCAGGCTGCTACGCCAAAATTTGTGCAAAGGTTGAACGTGCTGAAACCGTCGCTTCTGACGAAGCCATGGACGATATTATCGCAGCTTCTGATGCTGTTATGGTAGCTCGTGGTGATTTGGGTGTAGAAATTGGAGACGCAGAACTTGTTGGCGTTCAGAAGAAGTTAATAGCCCGCTCTCGTCAACTGAACAAGGTTGTTATCACTGCGACTCAAATGATGGAGTCGATGATTGATAGCCCAATGCCAACACGTGCTGAGGTTATGGACGTGGCGAACGCTGTACTAGATGGTACCGACGCGGTCATGCTTTCAGCTGAAACCGCCGCCGGTAACTTCCCTATCGAGACAGTTGCAGCAATGGCCCGTGTTTGTGAAGGTGCAGAAACTCATCCAAGCGTTAAAATTTCAAAGCACCGCATGGATCAGAAGTTTTCATCGACGAGCGAGTCAATTGCACTTTCTGCTGTGTATGCAGCGAACCACCTGCCAAGCGTTAAAGCGATTGTCGGTTTGACAGAAAGTGGAACTACGCCAACCTTGATGTCTCGTATTACTACGTCACTACCAATAATTGCTATGTCTCGCCACGAATCTACGCTTAACACTATGGCATTATGCCGTGGTGTGAAGCCAGTTTACTTTGACTCGTCTAACAGCGAACCAGGAAAGTTAAAGTACGATGTTATTGCTTCGCTGAAAGATAAAGGCTTAGTGAAAAGCGGTGACAGCATCATCCTCACCTATGGCGATGAAATGGAAAAGGTAGGCGCAACTAACACTTTAAAAATTGTAGAAGTTGAATAGCCTAAAATGAATATTGAAAGCGAAGCTTAAGCTTCGCTTTTTTTTGCCTGAAATTTAATTAGTCATACCAAGTCAAACACATAATAAGAATGTGGCGTGAAAGCTATTGGAATAATAAACTTTGCCTAACGTGCCAAGCGTTCCTTCGTTATAAACTTCTCAGGACAAGAACTATAAAAAATAAGATTAAGGATAAGTATGTACCACATCCATAAACAACATACATTTAGGTTACTTGCAATAGCCTTTCTTACCGTTATCAGTAACTGCGCATGGGCCAGTGCCCCTTTGTCGCATAATATGAAAAGTGTTGAAGTAAGCTCACCAAGTACTCCATTACAGCCAATAATGATTCAAGGCCCTATGCCTATAGAAGCTGAATACTTTGCTGCGCTACTGAGTAATGTAACCATCGAATATGCAGGTAATGCTGTGTTCTACAAAGGTACTCTAAACGGTTACCCCATTGTAGTTGCTAAAACCGGTAAAGGTTTAGAGAACACCGCGGCGGCGACAGCTATTGGTATCGAGCGATACCATCCTCGCCTCATCATCAATCAAGGTACGTCTGGAGGGCATGACCCATCTTTGAAAGTTGGAGACATCGTTTTGGGCGAGCGAAGTATTAACGCATCAAATTTTAAAACTCCAAAGGTACCAAAAGGAGAAGGTACTGATCCTCTCAATTGGATACCAATGGATATTATGGCTTCTGAAGGAAGTGCAGGAGAAGGTAGCAGTGCAAAAGATGCTGAGAAATTGCGCTTTTATTTGGGAGATAAGCAATTGA
Organism: Alteromonas sp. PRIM-21; assembly: GCF_027563165.1. Lineage (NCBI taxonomy): Bacteria > Pseudomonadati > Pseudomonadota > Gammaproteobacteria > Alteromonadales > Alteromonadaceae > Alteromonas > Alteromonas sp. PRIM-21. The sequence goes on from NZ_JADOEK010000009.1 coordinate 177,110, forward strand.
TCGCGCTCGCTTCATCGCTAGCTAACCAATATGAACGAGGTAGTGTAGTAAAAGGAACGATCGGCAGCGGCAACTTTTGGAACAATGAACTAGATAGAATTGCATGGCTTCATAAGAATTTGGGTACTAGCGTGGAAGAGATGGAAACAGCTTCAGCAGCCCAAATAGCTCACGCCTACCATATCCCATTTTTAGGTGTTCGCGTTTTATCAAATAATATAACCAATCATGGTGAATATGACCCTACGACAGCCGAAGATTGCCAGGCCTTTGTCGCAAAAATAATTGAAGCCTATATTTCAAAGATCAATGGCTAGATTTATATAGAATCAAAACCCAAAACGCCCCTTACACCTTTATGATGTAAGGGGCGTTTTCGTTAATACTGTTTAGACTAGATTGCCTGTGCAGTGTAGGTCTCTGTCTCTTGAGCTATATCGTTCGCATATTGCGTAAGGTGGTGGCTTATGATGTTTTCAGCCCGTTCAACAAACTCGTCACGTTTAAACTTCCAACCTCTTAAATCAGCTTGTTTTGCCTGCTTAACATAAAAATCTAATCGTGTTTTTCTAAGCAGATGCGCCTTTTTAGATAAATCAAACTCTACCAGTGATAAGGTCTGTTCGACCTTAACAATATCGGCGTGAACAGTGCGTTCTGCGTCATCGGCCGTTGCTTGGCTAACTGACAGCTTACCCTGCCCGAACATGCCGATTAATGCTATGACAACTGAAACAACAATAGCTGAATAAACCCACTTTAAAATGTTCATGCCTCACTCCTTGACCAACTGTGAACTGCTCATAATTTGGATAGCAATTTTTTGGCTAACGACTTCTACTTGGTTAACGACTTCTTCGGCGCTGAAAAGGTAATGTATGCAAAACAGCGCGCTAATGTTAATTGCTATATTTAATTTAGAATTGCAGCTTCTATACCACAATATATTTCTTTAAATATCAGGAAGATATGAAACAAGACTGCTACTGCAAAATGTATATAAAGAACTTTCTACACACTTTAAGAGAAATTTTCCGTGTCTTTCCTACTGGTTTGATTTAAGCGTTTCTAAACTTGAGTTTGTGAAACAGGCTCAAACAAACAATGGGTAAAGAATATAGTGTCTATTGCATATTTGGTATTACCAAAAAGTTTATTTCTTGTGCCAAATATCGCGGCGCGTATAGACATAAGTATGAAAAGGCATCGAAATCAACGGTAGAAGTAAAGCTCGTATAATTACCCTCCCCTTTTAAGCCCTCTGAATTTAACGACTTGGTAACATTTTGCAATTGGTTTACAAGAATGATAAATTGGCATTACAAAGTAAAACTTTGACCCAGAACTGGACTTACCAATAATATTGACTTAAGTATTAGTTGTATTGGTAAGCGATTGTCTACCAAGAGGTTTAAATGTCTAAAATAAAAACAATGCCTACTGCCTTCTCGTTATTCACCGTCTCTGTTATCCCATGGACAAAGCCCCTGTTGACGTGCCTTCCATTAGTCTTCGCTTCAGGTTTTACTAATGCTGAAGCACTTCCAGCTGAGAAGTTTGATTTAAGCGAATGGAAAATCACAATCCCTACAGATAAAGACAACAATGGGAAAGTTGACGAAATATCCGTAAAGGATATTCAGAGCTTTGAGCACAAAGATTTTTTCTATGTTGATGATGAAGGCAATATGGTTTTTGCCGCGCCCAATAAAGCGCTAACCACTCAAAATTCATCTAATACCCGTAGCGAACTTCGTCACATGCTTCGCGGTTCTAACACGCGTATAAAAACTCACTCCCCCAAGAATAACTTTACTGTCGCTAGCAACCCTATTTCAGACCGCTTTGCGCAAGTAGGCGGAAAATTAAATGCCACGCTTAAAGTGCAGCACGTTGCTACCAGAGCTAAATACCCTGACAAAGCGCCGGCTTTTTCAGTGGTAGTGGGCCAAATACACGCCAGTAAATGGAAGAAAAAGGTCAAAGGGTTTGGTTGGGGTAATGAACCACTTAAGATTTATTATAAAAAGTGGCCACAGCATGAAACTGGTTCCGTATTCTGGACGTATGAGCGCAACTTGCCCAAAAATGATAAAAACCGTACTGATATTGCTTATCCAGTTTGGGGAAATTTATGGACCGATCCAGAAGACCCGGGTAGCGAAGGTATTAAACTTAACGAGAACTTTAGCTATGAAGTTAACGTTCACGGCGATGTGATGTACCTAAGCTTTAAATCAGACGGACACGAAACCGTTAATTATGCTATTAATCTTGCCAATGGGGTAAATGCCTATGGTGAGCTAGACCAGCACGATCACCCTTACGGCTATACGCTAGATTGGAATTATTTTAAAGCGGGCGCTTATAACCAATGCAGTACTAAAGATGATGATGGCTTTTGGTACGCTGCATGTATGGGTACAGGAAACTGGGAAGAAGATAAGAAAAATGGTGACTATGTACAGGTCGCGTTTTCCAACTTAACGGTAGGTGAAAGCAGCGAACCGACTGAAACCTTCAAAGCGAACCTAATTACGCAAAAACCTGGGGCGCAAAGACCTGTGGCGAAAAGCGACAATGTTAAGATTGGCGCTACGCTAAACAAAAAAGAAGCGATATCCATTGATGCTATTCCTACTTCCGCGTTAACGGCAATAAAAAGTGTTGCTCCTAACTTTGCGATACAAGAAGTTGAGAAGGAATACAAACACGATCATGTATATCTTGATGTTGAAGGTGAAGACGCTAACGGCAATGAAATAGAATTCGATATGCTGCAAGATGGCGAGCAGTGGAAAATTGTTGAAGTACAGCGGGATTTAACTATGGAAGATTTACCTTCCGCGGTAAAAACACTTATCAAGAAGCAGGAAAACTCTGATCAAGTTAGGCGTATCATTGAGAGTAAGCAATACGGAACTGATATTACGATTTACGAATTTTATCTAGTGGCAGAAAATGGCACTGAATCCCGTAAAGAAATTAAATCTGAAAATGGTGAAGTTGTCTTATTGGATGAAGAGTGGAAACACTAGTTATGTCGAAGTGCTAACCATTCTACCTTACTTAGGCTAGGCAGAAAAAAAGGGGCGAATGCCCCTTTTCATTAAATCGAATAAAGAAACCTTTAATTCATTGCAGTTTCAGTAACTACACGTAGGTCGCTTTCAACATCTTTTACGTCAGAAGCATTTTTAGCAATTTCCACTGCTAGGTCACGCTCGGCGTCAGAATCAACTTCACCAGTCAGTGTTACCACACCATTTTCTACGTCAACATCAATGTCAAAGCCTGAAATATCGGTATCCATTAAAAGGCGAGTCTTTATTACTGTAGCAATTTTGGCGTCCGTCAGTTCGCTTGTGCCTTCATCTACGGTGTCTTCCATATCGTCAGACATCTCTTTGTGCATATCGTTATCAGCAACAACGGTAAGCTTGTTGTCTACCGAAGTGACACCGTCGATGTTAGTTACCAACTCTTCAGCTAGTTTTTTATCGACAGAATTTTCAACCTTGCCTGTAAGAACGACGTTGCCGTCTTTCACGTCGGTGTTAATGTCGAATGAATCTAGATTGCCATTGAACAACAGCGTAGCCTCTGCTTTACCGTCAATCCATGCGTCTTTAGCACCTTTTTCCCACTTATTGTCTGTGTCCATATCACCAGCATAAGCAGCTGTAGTTAATGTTGTAGCAACAATCATAGAAATAATTGAACGTTTCATAACATTTCTCCTTTGTCGAAACTCACAACTACAGGTGCTAAAACCTTGCCAACATAATATCCTATTGTTTTATATGCATTAATTATTGACTTTCGACTATATCGGTCTTCTGAAGTTTGCAAACTTTGCCTGTTTTCGAGAATTTTTTACTTAACACAAGCAAATTGTGTATGCCCCTCGGAAATTACGCTATTTATAAGTTGCCACTTAATGTTTCTATGGAAAAACACAGTGGAAACAACATGGTGGAATTAACATTAAAAAAATACATAGAACTATGCACAGATACTGACGCTCAATAGAAAGGTAAGGTTAAACTTATTTTAGGAAACCGCCGTAATTATAACTATTGTTTTATCATCATCCACATAACCTTTACCAAGCCAACTAACTTTTTGGTTTGGGTAAGATGTGTTTTGTCAGTTTTATTCAAGGACCATCTAGACATGGATACTGCACTCACTGCTGCTTCAGTCTTTTTTATCGCTGTAAGCTGGGCTCCGCTTCTACCTTCTTCACACTGGTTGGTAAGGGTGTGGGAGTTTCCACGACTTCAAATAGCAGCAATTATTTCTTTATTACTTATTGGGTATGCTTTTAAAGCAACGTATTACGCCCCGTTAAATAGCCTTTCGCTAATTTTGGTCGTAGGTTTAATTGTTAGCTTGATTTACCAGGTAGTTTGGATAATCCCCTACACTCCTCTTTACAAGCGTGAAGTAAAACGCGTGGGTAATGAAGACACAAGTCGCAAACTAAGCGTGCTTTCCAGTAATGTATATATGCCAAACAACGATTTTCGCAAACTCATTGAGCATGTGCGTAATAAACACCCTGACTTTCTGGTCACCCTTGAATCTAATGAAAAGTGGCAAAAGGGCATTAGCGAAATAGAATCAGAATATCCTTACCGAAAATTTTGCCCATTAGAAAATCTTTACGGCATGCATCTATACAGCAAAATCCCATTTGAAGAGGCTACACTGCGTTTTATGATAGAAGACGATGTTCCATCTATGAGAGTAAAAATCAACCATCATGGACAGGACATACTGCTTTATTTTCTTCATCCAAAACCGCCAAGCCCCACCGAAAATACCTATGCTAAACCGAGGGATGTCGAGTTGACCGTAGTCGGAGAGGAAATTGCTAAAACAGAAGGTCCAATCATAGTCGCTGGCGATCTAAATGACGTAGCCTGGTCACCTACTACCAGGAAATTTAAGAAAATAAGCGGCCTATTAGATCCTAGGGAAGGCCGAGGCTTTTTTAACACGTTCCACGCAAAGTACCCGTTGGTGAAGTGGCCGCTAGATCACGTTTTTCACTCTAAACACTTTGGTTTAGTAAACATTGAGAAGTTAGAGGGGGTGGGATCTGACCACTACCCTCTTTATACCGAACTTGCGTTAATGACCGACAAAGAATAATGCAATTCAAGGATGTTTAACGAGCCCCACGATGCTTTACACACCACATGAGGCTGTCGCAAGCCTCTTCACGCTTTTTGAAGTGTGCCAAACCAATTAAGCTATGCTCTCTTGGCCAAACAGCTTGGTTGAGGAGCTCTTTATCATTTGCGAGAAGTTGCTCGCTATCTAGCATAATCTCAATGGCTTTTTTATTGGGCTTTATCAGCGTAGGCTTAGCGTCTTTAACCAAAGCTGAGCGTACACAAATATACTCTCGCTTTACAGGGTCGCGTACCACGCCGATATAGTCATTGTCACAAATGATAGCAGGCCAGCCTTCCGTTATTCTACTTTGCCCGAACATGATAAGTGTAAAAGCAACAAGAACAAAAAGTGTTAGACCAATAAACTGCGCGCTCAAATCAGGTGCCACACTTACAATAACCCCAACAACAGCCGCAAAAAATATCCAACCACCGAAAACTCTACGCATAGCGTTTGGTGAGATACCTGATATAACATCAACCAATTTTAGAGATTGCTTGTCATAGTTTCGAATAATTACAGACGATTGTGATTCCACAGCCTTTGTCCACCAAAGAAAAATACGAAATACAGAAATTAATACGTTACAAGTAAGGCTGAAGATTTACCTACACTCTGAATGAGTAAACACCAATTTTAAAAGACGAATTTTACTCGATAGGAAACGTGTTAAGTAATAATTGTAGGAATATGCAAACTATTGAAATGTAATGTTTAACCTACTAGGTAAGCATATCAAAATTTATATCGGGGGCAAAGCTATTAAGTACTAAATAGGCGGTGAGAAACGACATAACAAACATCGTACAACACCGCATTATAGGAAGGATTTAAAATTACCTTTGCGGGCGACGCTCTGGCATCGCAACAAGGGTTTCATCTTTTAGCGTGCACGTACCCTCAACGGTTTCACCTCTTGGCGTTTCAAAAGACACGGTTTCGCCTTCAGCTTTTCCTTCACAAGCTTCTATAGCCTCTGGAGGTGGTTGTCTTGGATGTTCTCTATCGCCTTTCGCGAAGCATCCCGCGGTACTCAAACTAAGTAGACCAATTAAAATTGCCGTCTTGTTCATATTGCTACTACTCCTAACTTTTGTAATCAAAATATATACAAAATTTGCTGTAATCGGTGCCACTTGCAGTGGCCGCAAATGGCACCGGCTCTATAATTCCAATCATAGAACTTAAATGTGCAGAAATAGTGCAGAACATGAGTATTAACCCATGATTTGAGGGTTAATCAGGCTGTGGATATTGTAGAGGTAGGCCCTAGGTCGCTATACTCGAAATATGAAGTTATCTCATAAACTTACTATCATTTTACTCGCGTTTTCTTGCATGTCTTTAATGCTTGCGCTCGCTACTGCCCGTTGGAGTTTTGAACAAGGTTTCAACAAATTTATTATTGCTCAGGAAAAAGAGCGGCTTAGTCAACTAGGAGAAATGCTCGCGTTAGAGTACGCACTGAATGAGCGAAGCTGGGAAGGTATATCGCCCTATGCATTTTCTCACCAAAGCAATCGCCCCCCTCCGCGAAGGCCCAAGTTTGGAGCCCAAGAACATAGAGGTATTAATCAGCATCCTCCACAAAGGCGTGCCTATCAGCTACCTAGTCAAAATGAACAGCACATAGGCCCTCCTACCACATTACTTGACTCACAAAGTAACGTCATAGCGGGCAGTATGCCTAGCGACGCTGCGACCAACCAAGATATTAAAGTATCTGTCGCTATTGTTAGCGAAGGTCGCAAGATTGGCGCATTGGAAAGCTATCTGCCACCTTCACCAAGCTCTACAATGGCGCAAGAGTTTATGCGACAGCAGCGCACATCATTTATCGCTGTAGGTGCATTAGCATTACTGGTTTCATTGATTACAGCGGTGATCATCGTGCCTAAACTTTTATCGCCTTTCAAAAAGATAGTCAAAGCTGTCGAACAATTAGCTAGACGCGAGTACGATGTAAAATTTAGGCAGCCGCCCAGTGATGAGTTTGGCGTGTTGATGAAAGACATTAACGCCCTTGCCGAGGCTCTAGAAAAACATGAGGCTACGCAAAAACAATGGTTGGCAGATATTTCTCACGAATTGCGCACGCCGCTCTCAATACTTGCTGGTGAAATGGAGTTAGTTGAAGCAGGTGTTAGGCAGTTCGATAAAGTACAACTCGCTTCATTCCAAGACGAAGTTAGCCGTTTAACACGCTTGGTTAATGATTTATATCAGTTGTCCTTATCAGATATAGGAGGCATGCATTTCGATTTCGAGATGGTTGATATCGGCGGCTTATTAAATGATAGTTTGGCACAGTTTAATTTAGCTCTAAAGGCCAAAAGCATTACCGTTAGTACTTACATTCCTAGCAATATAGAAGTTCATGCGGACGCTCAACGACTGCGCCAAGTATTTTCAAATATTTTGAGCAACAGTGTTGAATACACAGATTCTCCGGGCCAAGTACGGATAACATTAGTTGAAACCGGAAATAAAGCCACCATCGACATAGAAGACAGTGCACCTGGCATAACCACCGGCAATGAAAAGCAAGTATTTGACCCTCTCTATAGAGAGGATTCATCTCGAAAACGGCGTACTGAAGGCGCTGGCTTAGGTTTATCGATAAGCCAATCAATTATTCATGCGCACAAAGGTACGATAAACGCTGCGAGTTCTGAGCTTGGAGGCGTTAAAATATCAATCGCGCTACCAATTAGGGGAAATATTATCTAATGTCTACTCAATATCCTGTCTTAATTGTTGAAGACGAAGAGAAAATTGCCCAGATACTTGTAGATTTCTTTGCTCTAGAAGGTTTCAACACAAAAGTGCTACATAGCGGTGAACAGGTTATCTCTGAACTTAAAGAAAACACCTTTAGCGCAGTAATTCTTGATCGTATGTTGCCTGTGGTAGATGGACTAACCTTATGCAAACAAATTAGGCAGTTTTCAAATGTGCCTATTTTGATGCTAACCGCTCGAATTGATGAAATAGATAGGCTCATTGGGTTAGATGCAGGAGCCGACGATTACATATGCAAGCCCTTTTCTCCACGTGAGGTTGTAGCTCGGGTACAAGTTATTTTAAGAAGAACGCAAACCACTAATAACATAAGAGATAAAGGCTCGAGAAAGCTAGTATTTAAAGATATTTCGTTGGATTTAGACGCTTATGTCTGTGAACGAAGAGACCAAACCATAGAACTCACACCGGTTGAGTTCAGATTGCTTAAAGCATTTATAGAAAAGCCAGGACATGTATTTTCCAGAGAACAGCTTATGGACAAAGGCTATGTCGACGGTCGCATCGTTAGCAATCGCACTATTGATAGCCACATGAAAAACTTACGCCACAAGCTAATGCAAGATGACGAAATCTCGCCGCTTCAGGCTGTATACGGTATAGGGTACAAACTGAGCTGACTCAAACTTCTTACATTATGCGTTGAACCTGCAAAATATCTGCACATTTCACTTTTATCATAAAAGTTCTTAACCGAACCTATGCCTAAGAGACGATATCATGCAGTCAAGTAACACACGCTTTCCCGTTCACCTATGTCTTTACACTGCTTGCGTTATGGGAGTAAGTGCATGTTCAGGCGGAGATTCAGAAGACAGCTCTACGTCACTGACTGACGATACATCGTCTAGCGAAATTGTCGATAATGAAGCAATACAGGCAAGTCTAGACCCTGACTTATTTTTGGCAGCAGGGCTTGCTGAAAGCATTACCACTACTGCATGTACACTTACTGATGGCACGCAAACCGAGTGCTTTAAAGTGGTAATTAACGGAACACCTGCTAACGCCGACATTGGTCCATTCTGCCCTCGCAATATTACCGATGATGCTACGCAAGGTGGTGTATGGTTTGATGGGAGCGGAGAACTTTATCAAGTGGACGGAAGCTTTATTCTAAGTCTTCCTGATTTGTATGGCAGTGACTGGCAACTCTATGATGAAGCAACCGGAGAAGTATTTGTTACGGATTCACAGATTGCATGTGAAGCTGCCGCCCGCCCAGATGTCGATCCGGAATATCAAAACCACTGCGTTGAGTGTTCCATTGACTATTATGGCGGTGGGGTTACCCAAACACTGCTTATTCCTGTTGAACCCGTTGCGCTTGCCAACCCAAATTCACTTTCAGCTGATTTAGGAGTGTCGCTAAATGGCGTTGTTATTGCGGGCCCTGCTCCTGTAGACGCTATTTTAAGTGCAAATACCATAGCTGCTTTCGACGACTGTGGCGGGCACGTTAACCCAGTAGAAGGATACCACTATCACGCGGCATTAGGCTGCAGTGACGTTATTTCTTCATTAGACGGTCACGCTAATATATTAGGTTACGCGTTGGATGGGTATGGTATTTACGCCATGTTAAATAGTGAAGGCGAAGAAGATTTTGACCTTGACGAGTGCAGAGGTCATAGCGATGAAACCCGTGGTTATCACTATCATGCAGCGAGCGCCGCCGAAAATATGTTTATCGGGTGCTTCAAAGGTGCGCAAGGCAGTATTACCGTCGATAGTAACTAACAAAAATAAATAGACAGTTTGAGGGGTCTTTCATGAAAATAACAACAACACGGGTTGCAGCATTTAGCTTGTCATTGTGCTTCACAACACTCAGCTTTGCCCATAGCGGGCACGTGCATAAAGCACCGCTAATTGCCTGCCAATCATTAAGTAAAGGTGAGCCATGTCGCTACATGGTTGGCAAAGATAAAATATATAAAGGCACCTGCCAGATGTTCGAAAAAACACTTATGTGTGTTAGAAATCAGCCCATTGAATACCTTAGCCCCCTTACTGACTCCAAATTAGAAAGTATTGAAAGCGAAACCCTTAATGAGCAATGAATGACGACCGATTTTCAAAGTTACTTCAGCGCTAAACCTACCTACTTTTTTCGTTTGTAAATTTTTCTCTGTCTTTGCAGCTCTTGCTCGCTTTTAAAGCTAACTACTGTTAAATCGGCAAACAAAAAACCAAAAACCTCACATCTTCAATAACTTGCAACTTTGGAGCACTCTTTGCTTTATACAAAAGTATAACGTACAAGGTACACCGTTTAAGCCAAGGGCTTTAGAAAGGTTAGCAAAGGAGGTTGAGTATGCGTTCACCAGTAAGTGCAGTAACTATTGTTAAAAGTAGAACCGAGAAGCTTTGCAATTTGATTTCGCAGTTGGAGCAATGCTCACCAACGCCAGATGAACTTGTTATTGTATGGATGGCACCTCCTTCTGATTTGTCCCTCATTCAAAGCGAAAAATTCGATATTGTGCACAAGTTCACTACCCAAGAAGAATTGCCAATTGCGAAAGCGCGAAATAAGGGAATGCTGGCGGCTAAGCATGAAAACCTTGTTTACTTAAACGTTGATGCGGTTATTTCACCTACGCTCTGTAAAGATGGTCTTTTGGCATTAAAAGACAACACAGTGGTGTTTACCTCCGTTGTCTTTTTACCGAAGGAACGTTGCAACAAGCCGTATTCAACTATTTCAAAAAACGAACAGCAAATTGGTTATCTAGCAAGTAACGATGAAACGTTACCAAAAGAAGATAACAACGAAATACCTTCAAGAGATCAGGGAAATAATCATGGAAAGTTTAGTGACGATAGTATTTGTTCTACAGTGTTTTTTATTCGTAAGACAGACTTTCAGAAAACCGGCGGCTTCGATGAAGGCTACGCGGGTTTCGGACTAAACGACGAAGACTTTTTCACCAACTGTAGGGCGCTCGGCTATTCGTTAGAGCAATTGCCTACGCGCACTTTTGCGCCACAGCGCCCCAATTACCAATGTCCCGTCAATCACTTATTAGACTTTGTGCATAATGCGCAGCGCTTTCATTCGAAATGGGGCTTCTACCCTTGCGCTGAAGTACTCACCGCTTATGCGGAAAAAGGCTTTATCGATTCAAACTATGAAGAAAATGGGTTGAAGATTATTCAGTTGCCCGAGCAGGAAGATAACTCAAGCAATGTAGATACGAGCGGTTCAAGCGCTGCCACGGCTTCTACGGGATTTGAATTCACTTCTTTTCATTCGCCAGCGAAAAACCAAGAGCGTTTAAGCAGCACGGCTTAATTTCTGTGGAAGAAATAGGCGGTATTGTTTAAGTAGGGAGATATGGAATGTCTTTACTAAAACCCGATCTAACACACCGTTTTTTATCATTTGTAGGGGAAGGTGACTTCCCCTGTGTAGGCGCCAAATCGGCGCTAACTAAGAAGCAAATACACGTTCTGCAATTTGATGATATCTACTGCGAAAGTAATGAACCTGATATCTTGGCTTCAATTCACAAATTCGTGGAAGCATTTACGCTTAATCGCGATATGTACTCCTCACTTGTAGTTACGTTCGAACAGCCCGATACCATTACCGAAACTGAGTTTGATAAAGTACTCTGGGAAAAGCTTCAACGTCTTCATGAAGTAGACGCATGCTTAAAAAGTTGGGATAGCAAAGTATCGAGCGATCCGCACAGTGCACAATTTAGTTTAAGCCTTGGCGGGAAGGGTTTTTTCGTGATTGGGCTGCACCCAAATGCTTCTAGAAAGAGTCGACGTTTTTCTCATCCCGCAATTGTATTTAATTTACACGAACAGTTTGAACTGCTTCGGAAACAACAGAAGTTTGAAGCATTTAGAGATCATATCAGAAAGCGTGATGCCGCCTACTGCGGCAGCAAAAACCCATTGCTTGCTAACCATGGTGAAAGTTCTGAAGTTTATCAATACAGTGGTAAAAAACATTCAGAAAGCTGGGAATGCCCCTTTAAACAAGTAAAAAATTAACTCTTAAAATATAAAAGGCACAGTATGAGACAAACTATACAGCCAAGAAGCGGTACTGCATTTACTATCAAGAAAGGTGAACGCCTTAAAGTCATTGACCCTGAGGGCGAACAAGTGGCCGACCTTTATGCCTTTAACGAGCATAATAAAGACGAGTTCATCTCCTCGGGTAGAAGTCTGGATTACAACGAAAGCCTTAAATTTAAAAAAGGCAGTTTGCTTTATTCAAATCAAAGCAACATCATGTTTGAAATTATCGAAGATAAAGTAGAAGACCATGATTTTTTACTAACGCCTTGTAGCGTAGACACCTTCAAACACTTCTACCCTAATGAAGAGCCAGTACCAGGTTGTCACGGTAACTTAGTTGCCGCTTTCGCTGAATTCGATATTCCAGAGCACCATGTTTGCACAACCTTCAATACATTTATGAATGTTGAGGTAGACAGTACGGGTAAAATAGCTGTTTTGCCGCCCAAATCGAAAGCCGGCGACTACACGATATTTGAAGCTAAAATGGATATGATTGTAGGGTTAACGGCTTGTTCTGCCGGTGAGTCTAACAACTTTCGATATAAGCCAATTCAATTTGAAATAATGCCTGCGAACCCGTTGTAGTTCGCAAGCATCATTTTCAACAAACTATGCCAGCACTATTGCGCGTCTGCGATAGTGCTCGTTTTGTCTTGCTGCCAGTCAAGCCGCATATCCCACTTGAAGCGATGCTCAGGTTTTAACGGCGGTTGCGCTGCATCAATATTACTTAAAACATTAGTTGCCTCGGTAAGCGTAGCATCGCGACCAAACAAATAGCTTTGCTCTTTAACTATGGTTAAGTAAGCTTTGTTTAGCGCATAAGCGCGCTCTGAAGATGGTGTGATGATGTCGTACACCGATTTAGCACGCTGCACTTTTTCTATGTTAACCATCCCTTTATCATCGAACCACTTTGCCAACATTTCACCGTTTTGACGGAATTCATCACCGCCTCCTACACGCTCCATGTAGGTGAGGTATTCACCTTTTTCTTCGTTAATATTTGGCACATCTTCAATGGCACGCAAATCAATATAGCCCCACCCAGCTTCGCCAGGTACTTTACGGGCAAATGAAAATGTCTGGTCAAATGTAGACCCTACTGTTTTATGACAGCCGTTGCAAAAGGCTAGCTCTTGATCGTGCTGCGCACGCAGTTCACCCTGCTCATCTTCGATAAAGCCATTGATTGTCCAGCCAAAGCCGTTGTCTATTCCCTTTTCGCCTAGGTAGCGAGTTTGAGGCAGCTTTTCAAAATGCTTATCTTTTGCCTCAGCATAATAGGCAGAAGCTAGGCTTTCTCGGCTTCTAAACATGTGCTTTTTCATATAACGCACTTCTTTCATGCGCGGCGCATTATAAATATCCCCGTTATCATCCACACCAATGTAGCGTACGGTATGCAAAAACTCGGTGCCTTCAGGGTAAAGCATACGGGCCAGAGGAACCGCACTGGCATCACCCACATAATGTGAGGTGCGAACAATTTCAGTTACAGATGGCGACAACTTACCGTCTTGGTTAACGTCTATATTAATGGCAGTCTCATCTACTGGCGCTACGCTTAGTTTATTAAGTTCCTTAAGCGTCATTTCAACTAGGCTTAGGTTTAATGTGTATATAGCTTTGTTGTAGTCGCCATTTAGCGTTTGAAAGTTTTCCGGAAGTCGAATCATAGCATCACCCGTCGACCCGTTGGTTGGCCAGAAAGTGCTTGGGAAAGGTTTGTAGTTGTATGATACCCATCCGCTGCCATCTTTAGCAAAACCGTCGCCATCAAAGGCTTTGTCAGCAGAGCTCAAGTTTTCAATACGCATATACTCTGGCATTGTGTGTTTTTTAAGTGAAGCGGTGTAGTTGTCTTGCTCTACGTATTTTTTAATTGTGGCATCGTCAATACCCGCTATAAGCGACGTTCGGTCAATAAACAGGTTCTTCCAGCTGTTTGTTAGCCCCACATCGGAAAATTCATAGTTACCCTGCAATGTACCATCACCCATTTGGTTAGGGCGCTTTTCTATCGAATCGTAACTTTGGTGACATGCGTAACAGGGGTTATTTACGCCCTCTGTTTTGGTATAGCACTGGGGAGGGATCACCGACTCAGGGTTATACACTTCATTATGCTCAATATAGGCAAGAGCGGGAATATCGTCCCCTTCTCGGTATGGGTAGGAATGTGCGCTATCGCCGTCTGTTTGAGCCGATGAAGGCCCGTTCCCATTTGTAGGGTAAGTACTCGCGCTTACGCCGTTATTTGATTGATTGCTTAAATCAGCACTTGAGCTTTCAGTGCACCCTGCACTGATAAGTAGTGAAAGCAGAATACCTGCACCTGGAATTATTTTTAGTATTTTCATAATCGTCACAACGGAAAAAGCCGGGCGCGTAAACACCCGGCGTATTTTAAATTAAAAAGAAAACTTATTTATCTGCTGGCTCATACATCCACAGCGTGTTGTTTTCTTGGAAACCGTCTTCACCGATAAGAATACGGCCGTCGTTCATTACAACAACGTTATCTGGCTGAGAAAGCTGCTCAACGTCACAACGCTCTGCGCCTGTTAGGCTTGAACGATACGTACCGCCCATCACTACAGGTTCAATGCGAGAAATGTTGTAGCCTTCTTCCAGCTTGGCGCGATAAACACCACCACAATCTTTAACGCGGGCAGAAAGCTGCATATCGCCTTCATCATCGATCATTGTGTTGTCGATATCTGCAATGCCAATGTAAAGGTATGCATTCTCGACAACTTCACCTTCAATGGTATCGACGCCTTCTACGGCTTCTTGCGCGCGTTTTTGGTTAATAGAGATACCTTCCAGTTTTCTCCACTCTGCCGTTGCGCCTTTAAGACGAGCCGCCGCACGACTTTCTAGGAATGCAACACGGTCATCCATTGGCTCACCGGCTGTAACGCTTGAACCGCCCTCTTCTACCGTTGGGTAAGTTGCATCCCCATCTGCCCACGCCTGAACGTCTGCCATTGTGATGTAAGAGCTTTGGCCATCTACGTAATCGTCGGTACCAATACCGTTATACTCGTCAATCCATGCGCGAATAGTCATATTGTCGCCACTAGCTAGCTCAACCCACTCAACAGCAAACCCTGTTGTTGCTGGGTCATTCTGCCCTGCATCTTGAGTTAGTTTAGCGCCGTAAAGCGTACCTGCAGATAAGTCTTCTGCAGTATCAGCAACAAATTTAAACAGCACGCCGCCAGTGTCATCTTGAGAAAGATAAACGGTTTTTCCATCAGGCATTACTGTTGAGTTTTCGTGCTCATAACGACCCATCGTGAAGTGCTTAACAATCACCGGCTCATCAGACAATGGCTCTGTTACTTCTGCAATGTAGCCATAGTTATAAGGGTTTGGCGCATCTGGTGCTGTCATCTGCCACATACGACCTAAACGCGCGTCAGTCGAAACAGCCTCTGGGTTATTCCAACTAGGTGACGTTGTAGTATCCACTGCCGAATTTACCACCCACTCTTCAGAGGTAAGTGGCGTACCCCAAGGTGACATTGAACCAAAGCAGTTAGCAGCTGTACCCCATACTGGCGAGAAATCTAGCATCATCGCTTCTGTGACTTCCCACATACCGAATTCATCTTTTTCTACTTTCATGCGGCTCATACCGCCAGGTAGTTCTTCCCAGTTTGAGAACAGGTACCCTTCGCCTTCGGCAGTTGAAATAAAGCCGTTAAAGTCAGGCATATCGTTTTCTAACACTAACTCTTCGCCATCGAGTGTGTAGATATGGCCCAAGCCTTCTGGTAGGTCAGAACCAAAGGTGTCACCGGTTTGACCTAACACTTGATACTGACCGATAGCAGAAACAACCAGCTCTTTCTCTTCATCAGAGCTAGGTACTGGAGAATTTGGCAAAGTAACAGGTAAGTTGTTGAAGTTAGCGCCTGCAAGTACACCTACAGTACCTGTGTTGATAGGCATATCGTTAACGCTAGTAGTCGCAGCGTTAGTGCCTGAAGGATGCTGGACGTTGAAGAAAAGGTCGCCTTCATCAGTTAAGAAAATACCGGTAACTTCTGCACCAAGCGGAACCGTTGCAATACGTGTAAGCGTACCCGCTGTATCACCTTGCGGACCTTGTTCACCTACTGGACCTTGTTCTCCTACTGGGCCTTGCTCTCCCACAGGGCCTTGTGCGCCATCTTCGCCATCATCACCTTCTAGTGAACAGGCTGTCATTCCAAGTGTTACAGCTAGAGCTATCGCTGAATATTTAATTCCACGAAGAGTTTCGCTTTTCATTGTGGTTCCTTGCTTATAGTTGTTTTCTATATTGATTAGAGGCAAGCGAAAATCTCACCTCGGTAAACGGTCTTAGCGGGCAAAAAGTGTGGATGACATTTGTGACATTTCAGTGACAGTGAATTGACACCAAAATGAAGATTTATTGACACCAGAGTTTGACAAGGTGATTGATGCGAGTAGAAGAAATAACCTAGCCTGCGTAAAACCTGTGCTTATTGAATGTATGTTTAATAAAGATTGGGCTATTTGGTCAGATTATGAAATATTTGTTACAGTGCCCTGAGCACCGACTCTAAGCACCGAAAGTTTATCTAACTATTTCTCCTATCAGTTTGCGTAACTAGTTGGCATCTATTATCTTTTAGTTACCACTATGAATTCCGTTACCTTATGTCCATACGTTTTCGTTATATCGTTGCTTTAGCGCTAACAGCGTCGCTAATTACCCTGTCTTTTTTCATTCTTTCTGGATTGATTAAAGAAAAAAAGCAAGATGGAGAAATTATCAATATTGCGGGCCAGCAGCGTATGCTATCGCAACGTATAGCGATGCTAGCAGCGTCATCGACATTGTGTGAAGACAGCAAAGAATTAGGCTACTTACAGCAAGACCTTGCTAAGTTTAAACAAAATCATAAGTATCTTACCTCTTTAGAACATCTGCCTATTCAAATCTTTAATACTTATTTTCAGCAAGGGCAGCTTGATGCAAAAGTAAAAAACTTCGTCGATAAAACCGAGGCCGTCTTAAGCAATGCAAGTTGCGAAACTTCTTCCCTTATGCCAGTTGAAGACCTTACGACGCTTCTACAAGAACTAGACAATGTTGTGAACCAATTTGAGCAGGATGCAACATCACGTGTGGATACCGTTCTTACTATTGAGATGTACCTGTGGCTAGCAGCACTTGTTCTATTAAGCATTGAAGCTGCGTTCATCTTTTTTCCTATGGAGCGACAGGTTAAACGCTCTATTAACTCGCTAGAGCACTCGAGAGAATTGGCACAAAAAGCCGCAGATAAGGCAGAGAAAGCCAGTAAGGCAAAGTCAGAATTTCTCTCAAGCATGAGCCATGAGTTACGTACGCCTATGAATGGTTTATTTGGCATGATTGAGCTGGCGATCGATAACCCGGAAAAAAGTAACTTGTACTTAAAAAAGGCTAAAACAGCCGGCCGGCAGCTATTGGTTTTGATTAATGACATTCTCGACATATCAAAGATTGAAGCCGGCAAAATAAAAATAGAACAGGCCCCTGTTGATTTATTGCAAGTACTCGATGATGTGGTGTCGTTACAACGGGTTTATTGCCAGCGCAAAGGACTTGAATTTCACTATTTGAAAGATGCTGACCTTCCCCATGTCATTGAAGGTGACATAACGCGAATAGCACAAATTTTACACAACCTGCTAAGCAACGCGATTAAGTTTACGGCCGAAGGTTCGGTAACACTAAAAGTTACACACACTAAACATAAAAACGGCAATCGTCTTGTTTTCGATGTTATCGATACAGGCATTGGTATACCCGCTTCTAAACTAGAAAACATTTTTCAAAAGTTTGAACAAGCCGACCAATCTACAACACGAGAATTTGGTGGCACGGGGTTAGGACTTAGCATTGCAAAGCAGCTAGCTAACTTAATGGGTGGCGACATAAATGTGGTCTCTTTTACAGGCCAAGGCAGTACTTTCAGCTTCACTATGCCGGCTAAAGAGGCACACCTACCAGACATTGAAATTGTTCCTAATGCTAACTTACGCTGTGCCATCGTTGACGATTTACAAACTAGTCGCGAATACTTTGAGCACATCGTTGCATCTATGTCGATTGAGCCTTGTAGCTATGAAAGTGCAAAAGCATTTTTAGATGACGAACCTTTTAGTTTTGATGTCATTATTCTTGACCTTTCTATGCCAGTAATGAGCGGCGTAGACTTACTGCACCAGCTTAAGAAGTTAACACCGCCTAAGTTTCCTAAAGTGATATTGATTTCGGCTGAACTAGAAAGACTGGAAGACGAACACGAAATACTCGAAAGTATTTGGAAAACTCATGCCAAACCAATCAACCGACGTGAACTGGAAAATGATTTAAGTAAGTTAATTGAATCTAAACCTGTTAGCCGCCAAGAGATTCAAGAACTTAATAAAAAGAAACGGATACTATTGGCCGAAGATAACGAAATTAACGCAGAGATTGTTAAAGCTATATTGCAAACAGAAGGCTATAAATTTTTGCATGTTAAAAATGGCCGCGATGCCGTTGAAGTAACCAAACGGCATAACTTCGATGTTATTCTTATGGATTGCAATATGCCAGTTATGGGCGGTATCGAAGCTTCTATAATTTTAAGAAAAACACTGGAAACTAACACACCAATAATCGCACTCACCGCAAATGCATTCGCAGAAGATAAAGAAGAGTGCTTAGCTGCGGGCATGGACGATTTTCTCCCCAAACCCCTAGACAAAGACACTCTGCTCGTCACGATTAAAAAGTACATAAGTTAGTAAAGACGCTTGGCCTTATGGGCTAGGTTTACCAAACGTCAATTATAAGGCATGTAAACGGTATCTAAGCGGTATAAGCCTCTTGTTCCCCTACATAGCCTGGGGCAATGGCAAGGTTATCAGTGTCTGCTAGGCTCTGCTGATTTCTAAGCCAAAGCTGGTATTCACCGGTGCGTAAACTGGCATGCTTCGTACAGTCAACGTTCCAACGCCTTAACAAATACCCTGCCATGGCAGCGCGTACTTCTAAGGTCAACACACCCTCTTCCATAGCGTAGTCGAGCTCAATAGCCGTAGAATATTTAATATTTTTCGGGTGAGGCACAATTTCAAGAGAAATAAGCCTTCCCCACTCTTCATCGTGCTCGATGCATTCGTGAGTTTCAGGTTCGGTTTTTACTGTTACCTTACTAATTCTTGTAAGCACAAAATCGCGAAAACTTTGTGATTTTCTGTCGAAGGCTCGCACATGCCATCGCTGACCATTGTCAACAATGCTGTGTGGCACGAGTTCACGTGCGCCACTGCCACTGGACAGCGATGTGTAAATAACGCTCATCGCCTTTTTGTTTACTATGGCTTGTACTACTTTCGCTACTACAAAAATATCAGGTACGTTAAGGGAAGACGCACTTTCTACCGGGAAATGTACATCGCCAATCGCATCGAAACCGTCCGATATATCGTTGGCGAGCTTTACCAAGGTACGTTTTGCATCGTGCTCGAAAACCGGAACGAAGCTTTCTGTTTGAAAATAACGTTTTTCCCTTGGATCGTAGATTAAGTTATCGGGCGCGAGTTCTTTATACAGCGTAAAGTCACGAGAGCCGGCCGATAAACCCACTTCAAAACGGTTGATTAAATCTTGGCGATGAATGGCCCCTTTAAATAAAAGGCAGAAATCGATATACGCCAGTCGTTGGCGTTGAGAAAAAGAAATAGTCTCTAACATGGTGCGCGCTTATTGTATTTTTATTCAGTGTGGTTTATTTAAAGCCGCATGTAAATAGCAAGAGACATAAAAAAGCCCAGCACTTGGCTGGGCTTCAACTTTTAGCATTTAGGGTTTATGACTTCGCACGCTTACGAGCGAAAAACATACCACCTAACGCCAGTAGCGATAGCGCAAAGGTACCTGGCGCAGGTACTTCAGCAATGGTGAAGCTAGTGCTCTCAATACTAATGTCATCTATCAGGCCTCCTCCTTGCGCCAACACCGCACTCACAGGTGATAACTCAACGGAACCAGCGTTCTGTGCAAGCAAGCTAAATGAAAAGAGTTCTACGACATCTTTACCATTTTGAGCAAATACAGCCCCCGGGAATAAAGGGATAGACGATGCAAGTAAGAATTCACCAGCATCTACTTTCAAAGTATTTACATCGCTTCCAACAGTCGAGAAAAACGGCTGAGCGCCTAATGCACCTAATTCCAAGATAGAAGAAACATCAAGGCTTAAGAGTAAGCTATCGAAGTTAAAAAGTGCAAAATAGCCATTGAAGTAAGTTTGAACTCGGTTGTCGTCGTTCAAGTCAGTTGCACTAACCGTGGCCATTATTGTCTCACCAACATTATAAGTGTCTTTATCTGTTGTAATCGAAATGAGTGCTGCATTTGCGTTGAAGGTTGCTGCAGCCATTAATAGTAAAAAGAATTTTTTCATTGTTATTTTCCTAAAATTAAATTGCACAGTTAGCGCGTGTACACATCGCCATTAATGCCTGAATATCGAAGAAGCTAATTTGACCGTCGCCGTTGAAATCGTAGTTTTCACCCGTCGCTTGCCCTTGTAAAAACAGTTGATAGAAGGCCATGATATCGTTGTAATCCACATCGTTATCTCCATCTAAATCTCCCACTGTTACTTCTTCCGGGAAGTTAAGCACTACCACTACTGGGTCGTGATCTGACGAGCGATACGCATCGGCGCGGTAGTAACTAGAAAGCTGAGTTTCAGTCTTATATTCAACGTTATAGTCGAACACGCGAGGTTCATCGGCATTAATGTGCCATACCGTTGCATCTACCACATACTCCGTTAACGATGGGCTTGATAAAGCGTGATCTAAGTAACCTACTTCGCCGCCGAAGCTATACGAATAAGCGCTGTCGCCATCGAAGAAGTTAACCAAGTTGCTGTAGCCAGCCTCTTCAAGCGCAAGGATAGGCTCTTCTTTCGCATAGGCATTTAAATCACCCATTACGACAACGCGATCAGACAAGACATCACTATTTTGCTCAACAAGTGAAATTAGGCCTTGTGCTGCTTGGGTACGCAGTTCGTTCCAACACCCTTGACCGTCTCCTGAATCTGCGTTGTTGCCTGTCGCGTCACCACAACTTTTCGACTTAAAGTGGTTTATCGCTAAGGTAAAGTCTTCGCCATTACTGTTCACGATAAAGCTTTGTAGTAAAGGTTGACGGTTACCATCGTCAAATGGTGCGTCAGATGAAGTCACAGGGTTACCCTGTAACGAAACTACAGCAGGCTTATAGATAATACCTACAGCAATTTCATCGCCGCCTAGTTGAGACTCTAATGCAACATAGTCGTACTCATCGCTGCCCAGTTCAGCGTTGACGCTTTCAACTAATGTCGCAATAGCTGAATCACCGCTATAACCATCGTTTTCAATTTCAACCAAGCCAAGTACATCGGCATTCATCGCTACAATAGCCGCAATGGTTTTCGCTTTCTGACGTTCGAATTCAGCAACTGAATCTGCGCCACGAGATGTGGGGAATTCCGGGCCATTGAAGTAGTTAAGCACATTAAAGCTAGCCACTTTTACATCACCGATAGCATTTAGCTGTGGTGCAGCAATTCGTGGATTAGTGCGCACGGTTTGAATATCACCAACAGGGATGAGGTTGTAAGCACCAAAAGCATAATGCAATACACCTTCAAGCGCCTCTACACTGTCACCCAAACGCAGTGGGTTGTTGTGTGATAAACCACCTACAGGGAAAGGAATATCATCCAAATTCTGTGAGGTTTCTCCGTCATCAACCAATAAGGTATTTCGTGCATTAATTTCGGCTAGTGCCAACGCTTCTTGTGAACCCGCTACAAACTGGTTTGTAGGTATCATTAAGCGTTCAGACGACACGTTAAATTGCCCGTAGCGCCCTAGATTGTAGATATCAGAAACTTTAAGGGTTTGCTCAAAACTAACATGCATGCCCTCTAGCGCTTCTAAATCAGTATCAAGGCTAAATGGCATAGCAACAGGTGTGTAAAGCACATTACCACCTACACCCGTAACCTCAAGTTCTGTAGATAAGGCTAACTGAGTTACGCCAAAGCGCTCACCTACTGTACCTTGCAAACGCACCGCATCGCCTGCTTCCGGCAAGCTAAATGAGCCTGCGTAAACAAATATACCTTCAGATGTTGCCGTATTACCGTCTGAATCACTTGCTTCTTCCTGAACAAAGAAACCGCTCATGGCAGGTACTACTTTGGTGACTACTGCTTCAACAATAACATCCGTGCCGACAAGCGCTGATTCTTCACCATCACCTTGAATTGCGCTGATAAGTACCACTTCAGCAATTGGATCTGTTGGGTCTGTAGGATCCGTCGGGTCTGTTGGGTCGGTTGGCTCACTTACTGAACCGTTGTGAGAACCAAAATTACTTAGCGTATCTTTTGCAAAGCTATCCCATTCATCAGTGGTAAAAGCAGGGTTGCGGTTAGGGTTTCCGCTTGTAACTGAACTCTTACGTACTAACGTAACGTCTTTACCCCAATCAGTATCAACTCCAAAAGTACCCAGCGCATCTACTACTTGCCCGTTGTAGACAAGCTCAACGTAATCATCGCCGTTGAAGTTCATTACAAAACTGCTGAGTGTAGAACCAGTTGTAAGTAAAGCATCGGCTTGGGCGTGAGCGAATGTAGCTACGCCACCTGCAGGAATTTCGCCCTCAAGCGCTAGTACTTTACGGTCAGCGTCGGCAGTATCACCGTTTGAAAGTAAAACTAACTCATAGCCAGACAAGCTCACAGGCTGAGTCGAGCTATTAAAAAGCTCTATCGCTTTGTTAAAGCTACCACCCTCAATATACTCTGAGATATAAATGCTATTGGTTGACGGCCCAGTATCACCACCGGTATCGCCGCCTGTGTCACCACCGGTATCACCGCCCGTATCACCACCTGTGTCACCGCCGGTATCACCGCCTGTGCCGTCGCAGCTTTCGTTATAAATAAGTGAAGCAAGTTCAGGCTTGTCAATAAACGGGTTACGGTTTCCTTGGAATTCAAACACACGCTCGTTACGGCGACGCTCAAATTCATCCACTGGATCGCTCTCATGCCACTGAAGCAGCACACAAAGCTTGCCAAATGCTGCTTCGTCGGTAGAGGTTAAGCGGTTTAGCAATACTAAATCTTCTTCGGTATCACCTGCAGTGTTACCATCGTAACGCACATCCATATAAAGCATAGAGCGAGCAACGTCGCCTTTCACTGCATCGCGCGGTTCGAAAGAATCGCTATCAATGCGGTTTTCAGGCGCTTCGGCAAGTGCGCTATCGCTGAAATCAAAGTCTAAATTACCGCGAGAGCTATTTACTGAAATGTCTGTAGGGCGAAGATGAAGAATATCGCTGTATGCCGTTAAGCTTGAGCTGGAAAAACCATGACTTTTCGCCCAGACGTGTTCGCGGTTCCAGTTTTCTTGATTAGTGCTTTGGCTACCGCTTCCGTTGGTAAACTTGCCTTGTGATATCCCTTTATAAAACAGGATAACATTGTCAGTATTTGAAGGGTCTTCATCAGTATAGGTAAGCGCAGTCCACACCTCAGAGTAGGATAATGTGCGATGACCGTTTTCAATGATGTTGTGTGTTGTTTCTTTCAGTGTTTGTGCGCTATCGCCGTTAGCGATAGCGGTATCTAAAGCAGCGTAGTAGTCTGATGCATCGAAATTACTTGTTAAGTTAATTGCCTCTAAATCCGGGCAGTTAAAGCAAGTACCGCTTAAGAAAAGGAGTTCGTCAGAAGGTTCACCACCATTATCGGGGTTATCACCGCCATCGCCGTTGTCACCACCACCGGTGGCACCATCACCGCTTACCGAAATACTGTCTAAATTTAGGTACTCAGAGCCAGCATTGTTCGCCATGGCAACTTTTAATACTAAGGTGCTACCACTTCCAATGGTTTCATTTACCGTGGCACTACCGAAATCATCCTGAACGGTATTTGATGCTCCTTCGTTTAGCGTTATAAGCTCGAAAGCACCGCCGTCTAGTGAGTAAAATACATCGACGTAATCTGCCGCTTCAAACGTACCACTTTGAGAAAGTGCTGCGTTAATAGTGACTTCACCGGCACTAGCAATATCGATTGATTCACTCAACCAAACTACTTCGCCATCCACATCACGGGCTTGCATAGCGCCGTTCTCAACGCGAAACCAATCTGTAGTTGCAGTTAACGCGCCTGCGGAAACGTCAATTGACCAACGCTCTACTCCGTCGAGGCTTAGAACGGCTCCATCAGGATTAGAACCAGTTGCCCCCTTTCCTTGCAATTCACTGGATTCAAAATCTTCCTGCCAAACCGTATCGGCCGAAGCATTAAGTGATACTACGCCCAGTGACAATGCCCCTGCCAACAACGCGTTTACGACTTTAGCTGATTTACTCAGCTTATACTTTTGTGTGTTACCCTCATTAATCATTTTGCTTTCCGCTTTTTTGTATAAGGAAGGTATAAATTCTTATACATACGTATTTACAGCAAGCACTTAACAAAAATAATAATAAAAACGTAACACTATTTATGTTTCAATAAGTTACACGTTTAAAATAAGTTTATTTGTTGATTAACTCGACTGAACCTTGGTACAGGGAAAGTTGATTTGTAACATTACTAAGTTGTTTCAGTTCTGAAACATTTTCGTGTTGCAAAGCGGTGCATGTTACATTTGGAATGCACGTTAAACGTGCGCCCGCTTCACACGCTTTCACTTCATATGCACTTTACCACCAACAACCTTAAGCGCGGGAGCACCACGTATTATTGTGTCTCTGGCAAACTGAACATTACATGAGGGACAAATCCCCTCTTCATTAGTGTAGTCTTCGACAATCCGCTCCTTAAAGCATTTCACCAAAGCCCCCTTGCCACCTTTTCGGTATTTAAGTAGTTGGAATTTGCATTTGGCACAAAATATTTGAACGGTTCTTACCGGCCCTTTTGCATTGGGTTTTGCCATAACGTTACTTGATTTCCTTTTTTTAAATTTCACCTTTTGTTGAAGTGCGACAAATCACAAATCTTGGTTATACTTCAAAGAGGGTGATGTGCCCTTTCACAATAATGTCTCTGCAGTGTATTAACGTAGCAATTTAGCTGACAGAGAAAGGACTAAAGGTAATACCAATGAAGATAATTGCAGCCCTGTTTTTAATTTTATCGGCACCACTTTATGCGGGCACTGCTGTGATTGTAAATGCTAACAACAATTCAGGTATAGATATCGAAACAGTGAAAAAGATTTACCTGGGAAAAGTGAAGGCATTTCCAGATGGCAACCGCGCCATTCCACTCACGTTCGAGCAAGGCAATGCAGCGAGAGATGCATTTAATAACAGCGTGTTAGGAAAATCGGAATCACAATATTCTGCATTTTGGTCGAAGCTAGTTTTTACTGGTCGCGGTACACCACCTGAGATGATTGCATCGGAAGACGAAATGTTGAAATTAGTTGCGACAAATCCAAATACAATTGGATTTGTCGATGAGAGCAAAGTTGACAGCCAAGTAAAGGTTGTTGGCACGTTTTAAACTGCCCACCTCTAAAAAGCTTATTTTAGTCACAGTGCGACACACTTTTCTGCGTGTTGCACTGCATCTGCAAGTTAGCCTGGGTAACTGGCTAGATAATTAATATTGGCAAATGCCATTATCACATCTTTCGCAAAGTCTACTCTAGGATGTCGCAGCGCACCTTTCTTCCATACCAAGTAAATCTCGTTTTCAGGCCCACTCCTTCCAAGTGGAATAAGTTCACCCTTAGCTATTGCTTCCTTGCACAGGTAATCGGGAAGAACAGAGTACCCTATTCCAGCTTTAAGTATGCTGCTGATTGCGCGAATATCTGGGCATATCGCTGCCACAGGTGACTCGCAGGGCGCGTTAAATACTTCTGAAAAATAACGGCGAATAAGCGGAAGTTGCTCGTCATAGCTTACTACCTTGTGTTGATTCAGTAACGACGCTGTAATCTCTTTGCCACCAAGTAATTTACCTTGAACCCGGTTCATGACCAAAATTAAACGTTCTTTATCTAACATCTGATATTCGTACATGCCATCAGTTGGTTCAGAGGCGGTGATAGCAAGTTCAGCAACATCATCTTCTAACAGTTGATAAGTGTTATTTTTATTACCTGTATGGATAACCAAATTTACTTTGTCTGCTTGAAGCAAGTTTGCCAACGCGGGGCCCGCAACAAAGCTTAAATATTCTGCGGGGCCAGCTAAGTGCAGGGTACCGTGGTCGGTAGAAGCGCGGCTTCGGATAGACGCTACTTTTTGTTCTAATGTATCTATATGACTGGCTACTTGTAGCGCTAAGTCATCGGCAATGGCTGTAGGTTCAACGCCCCGGGCTTTTCGTACAAACAACTCTTTACCGACAATATGCTCCATTGCCTGAATATGTGAAGTTACTGCTGGCTGAGACATATGAAGCCTTGCTGCGGCGCGTGTGATGTTGCCGCTTCGATAGACTTCTACAAAAGTTTTTAGCTGTGTTAGGTACGACATAATTCTCCACCCATCAGATTTTTGATGACTCATCATAATTTATCTGACTTCTGCTTTTAAACCAATAACTCTAAGATGCTTGCACTTTCAAATGCGACAGGAAAAGCACATGAAAAAATCATCATCAATTCTATCACTCGCCATCATCGCTGGGTTATCACAGTCAGCGTATGCTGCAGACGCTCAGTCGGCAAAAGCCAGTAAAGGCGAAGTGCTTGTTCTACTTTCAAGCGAAAATGTAATGCAGCTTGCAGAAGGGAAGACAGAACCTACCGGTTACTACCTCAACGAGTTTGGCGTGCCAGCTAAAGCTTTGGTAGATGCGGGCTACAAGCTAGTACTAGCAACACCTAAAGGCAATGCGCCAGCGGTAGATAAAAAGTCTGTTATTCCACAGTACTTTGATGGCGGCGAATCGCAAATGCGATATATTCAAACATTTGTTGCATCAATAGATGGAATTAATGACACATTGTCATTAAATGAAGTTATCGCACAAGGGCTTGATGAGTTTGAGGGTGTATTTATCCCAGGTGGGCATGCTCCGCTTATCGATTTAGCAAACAACCCTCAAGTGGGCAAGATTTTGTCTCACTTTCACAATGAAGGAAAACCTACTGCCGCAATTTGCCATGGCCCAATCGCCTTACTTTCTGGGCAATCTAACCCAAAGGCATTTGAGCTGGCATTGAAAACAGACGAGCAAGCCACATCTGACAATTGGATTTATGAAGGCTACAAAATGACAATCTTCTCTACACCAGAAGAAGAGTATTTTGAAAGCACTTTAGATGATGCAAAGCTATTATACTACCCAGCAGATGCCATGGCGCAAGCGGGTGGAAATATGGAATACAAAGAAATGTGGGCGCCAAATGTAGTAGTAGACCGTGAACTTATTACTGGCCAAAACCCATTCTCTGACGAACTGCTAGCTGAGAAGTTATTACAACAGCTAAATTCACAAACTAATTAAGGACAGGCAACACGATGCTTAATTTTACATTTAAAAATCAAACCGAAATTTTGTTCGGCAAGGGTCAACTAAGTGAAGTGTCTTCACGTTTGCCGGAACAAGCAAAAGTCCTCTTCCTGTATGGTGGCGGCTCAATTAAGAAAAATGGTATTTACGATAAAGTAAATGCCGCGCTGGAAGGCGCTGACGTTATTGAATTTCAAGGCGTTGAACCAAACCCAGAATTCGAAACATTGATGAAAGCGGTGAATGTGGCCCGTGAAAATGACGTTAACTTCATTCTTGCTGTAGGCGGCGGAAGTGTTATCGACGGCGCAAAATTTGTGGCTGCGGCAGTAAACTTTGAAGGAGACCCATGGGATATATTAATCAAGGGTGCATCTTTCGAAAATCCACTACCTATTGGCGCAGTGCTTACACTGCCTGCAACAGGCTCTGAGAGCAACGGCAACTCGGTAGTAAACAGAAAGGAAACTTCACAGAAGCGCGCTTTTTCATCGGAAACGGTACAGCCAGTATTTGCTGTACTTGACCCGGAATTCACATATTCACTACCGCCTCGCCAAGTTTCTAACGGTGTAGTTGATGCATTTGTTCACGTAATCGAGCAGTACCTAACATACCCAGTCAATGCGCCGCTTCAAGACCGTTTTGCAGAAGGTATTTTACAAACCTTAATTCAAGAAGGCCCTAAAGCCTTAGCAACACCTGAAGACTACGACGTACGTGCAAATGTGATGTGGTCAGCAACTATGGCACTTAATGGCCTTATTGGAAAAGGCGTACCACAAGACTGGGGTACTCACATGATTGGCCACGAACTAACGGCCTTACACGGTTTAGATCACGCCGCAACGTTAGCTATTGTGTTGCCTTCGCTTATGTTCGTGCAGCGCGACAAGAAGCAGGAAAAAATACTGCAGCTAGGCGAGCGCGTCTTCGGTATTCAAGAAGATGACAAAGAAAAAGCCATCGACTTGACCATTAAGGCTGTACAAGACTTTTTCGAAACCATGCAGGTAAAAACCCGCCTATCAGACTACGACATTGAAAAGTCTGCAATTGATGGGCTTATCGACAACTTAGAGCGCAACGGATTAACAGCGCTTGGTGAGCATGGCGATATCGACCTGGCAAAAGCCCGCGAAATTTTAACCCTCGCAGCATAAGCCTGGTTGCATATGACGCTATGCGCATATGCTTTTTCAACATTTAAGTACCCAGCATAGTCTGGGTACTTTTTATTCTTATCCTAATTAGAGAGAAATATGACTGCACTATTTGAACAGTTTTCGTTAAAAGACGTCACGCTTCGCAATCGTATTGCTGTACCTCCTATGTGCCAATATTCGGCAGAAGACGGCTTTACCAACCAGTGGCATGAAGCAAACTATCAGTCGTTCGCCCGTGGTGGCGCAGGACTTGTAATCGTCGAAGCTACCGCAGTTTCTCCGGAAGGTCGTATTACGCCAAATTGCTTAGGCATTTGGAAAGACGAACACGTCAGTGGCCTTAAAAACATCGCAGAGCGCATTAAAAGCCAAGGCGCGGTTGCAGGTATTCAAATTGCTCATGCAGGACGAAAAGCTAGCGCTAACCGTCCTTGGGAAGGCGACGATCACATTCAGCCAAGTGAAGAAAACGGTTGGCAACCTATTGGCCCATCTGCAGAAGCGTTTGGCGCGCATCTTCCGGTAACACCTACCGAAATGACCAAGGCCGACATTGAACGTGTTAAGGCTGACTTTGTTAAAGGCGCCGAGCGTGCACTTGAAGCTGGCTTCGAATGGCTTGAGCTACACTTTGCTCACGGTTATCTGGCCCAAAGCTTTTTCTCGAAACACGCGAACAAGCGTACAGATGAATACGGCGGTGACGCACAAGGTCGCGGACGCTTCTTGCTTGAAACACTAGGCGCAGTGCGTGAAGTTTGGCCAGAAAACCTACCGCTGACTGTGCGTTTTGGCGTTATTGAATACGATGGTGAAGACGAGCAAACGCTAAGCGAATCTATCGAACTCATTAAACAGTTTAAAGAAATTGGTGCTGATTTTGTAAGTGTTAGCGTGGGCTTCAATACCCCTGAGGCGAATATTCCGTGGGGCCCCGCTTTCTTAGCGCCTGTTGCAAAACGCGTACGAGACGAAGCTGATATACCTGTTGCAACGGCTTGGGGTGTAGACACACCAGAGCTTGCTAACGAGACTATCGAAAACCAACAGCTTGACGTTGTTATGGTAGGTAGAATGCACCTTACTAACCCACATTGGACGTACTATGCAGCAAAACAGTTAGGCGTTGAGAAACCGTCATGGGTAATGCCTGCGCCTTACGCTCATTGGTTGGAGCGTTACGCTCCATCAGATGAAAGGTAATAAGTAGAAATAACGGCAGCATAGGCTTTAAGCCATGCTGCCTTTTTCGTTTGCGCTTAGTTTGCTCCTACTTAATATTTCTTTGAGTTGGCGATGCTTTAAAAGCTTTTGAGGTTTCAAACGGATCTTTTTCTTGGCGGTGATTTGACGTAGCTTCAGCCCACCAGAGCATTTGGCTAAGCGCACGACCAAAGTAGGTTCGCCAATTATCTTCTTGTTCACTATCAGCTACCCCACTCTCATCAAACGCATCTTGCGCATGAGGCACGTGGATCATTGCTGAAACAGGAAGACACCCCAGTTCAGATAGAAAAGTTCTCATTGCGACTGCAGCGCGCATTCCGCCCCACTGCCCTGCTGAATAAGTGGCAATAACGCTGGGCTTGAATGAATATAAAGAACTACCAAAGTGGTTAAGTAAATCCGCCAACGCTGGACTCATCGAATGGTTGTACTCAGGGCTTACCATCACATAGCCATCAGCCGCCTCTATTTTCTCGGCAAGAGTAGATAGCGCCTCGGGAGCTTTTCCTTGCGCGTACGCAAAATGAGGTTTGAATACTTCACCGGTTGAATAATCTAAAGGGTCAATCAGCTCAAACTCATGTTCAGCCATATTATCTTTGGCCCAATTCATTATCGCTTTTGCGACTCGAAGGCCTAACCTTGCTGGTCTAGGGGGCGTGCTGTCACGTACGGTGCCGAGAAAAACTAAGAATTTCACCTCGCTTGCTCCTTTGTTAGTGCGTTGCGTAGCCCAGCCTAGTGTTTCTTAAAGAAGGGCACAACCGTTACGCTATCAAAAAAGCAAAGCATAAGTTTAATAGGCTAAAACCCGTGATAAGTCACAAACTCTTCGTTGTCAGCACGAGTAGAGCGAACATCGTTTGCGGGAAAATCTGGGTCTGGGTAACCTAGCGCAATACAAATCATAATGGCTTCGTCATCAGGGATATTAGCGTACTTATGTACTACGTCAGACTGCATAATACCTTGGCCATTGATAACGCAACCCAGACCTAAATCCCACGCCGCCAGTACGATACCATACGCTAAAGATCCTAAGCCAAACTGCGTTATACCAGCAGGCTCCAGAGATTTATCATACGTCAGCACCAAAGATACAGGCGCATCAAATTGTCTAAAACCTCGCATCATCCAATCCATGCGCTTCTCTTTATCTTCACGCGCGATACCCATTACGTCAAACAACTGAATCGCTACATCTATTTGGCGTCGACGATGTATACCCTCATAGTCTTCTTTGTAGGGAAAATCTCGAACGTGAGGCTTGCCTTCTAACGTATTCTTGGTATTACCCTCGCGAATTTTATCTAAAACATCACCAGCCACCGCATGAATTTTCCAAGTTTGCGTGTTATATGATGATGGCGCCCACTTCGCTGCGTTAATAATGGCGTCCACCGTTTCCTTAGTAACGGGCTGTTTGGTGAACCCTCGAACACTTTTTCTTGATGCTGCAAACTCTGCAAAATTCATACACTTCCTTAAACGCGGTTATTCAAATTGTTAATTTAGAGTAAACACGGGGAAGTGACTCTTCAATAGGCAGGAAAGCTTATTAAGATTGATTGTTCTTATAGATATATATAGAAATATTGAAAAAATTTCATTTACTCACTTCCATTCAGAACACGAAATGAGTCAGCAATAACAATCGCTTTCCTTAACAAATCAACGGCATTCAACTTTAGAACAAAAGTTTATTCACAGATTTGCGAGAATGAAAATTGTGGCTTACGTTTAGGGTATCTAATCGTTCACTGCACTGTGTATGTCGTTATTCAAAAAGTCTAAAACTGAACAAAATACCCCGCGTTTAGCGCCGTGGAAAATTGCCATTATTGATGATGAAGAAGGCGTTCATGAGGTTACCAAACTCACGCTACGCAAATTCCATTTTGAGAAGCGTGGCGTAGAGTTTTTATCTGCTCATAGTGGCGAAGAAGGTTTAGCGCTATTCAAAGCTAACCCTGACATTGCCCTTGCGTTTGTTGACGTAGTGATGGAAACCGACGACGCTGGATTGAAACTGGTAGATGCTATTCGCAACGATCTTAAAAACCACGTTACTCGACTAATACTAAGGACTGGCCAGCCCGGGCAAGCGCCTGAAGAGGATGTGATTAGACGGTATGACATAAATGACTATAAAGCCAAGACAGAGCTTTCTTCACTAAAGCTTAAATCATGCGTTTATACAGCAATTCGCTCTTATCGTGATATACAAACCATAGAGCAAGGTAAGCGTGGTATGGAAGAGGTCTTAAAGTCATCCTCATCTGTACTGGCAAGTCAGTCGCTGGCTCAATTCGGTACTGCCGTGCTGAAACAAACGCTTACCCTTCTCAACTTAAACAACTCAGTGTTATATCTGTCCACTCAGCATACCGATTTGTATGGCGATACGAGTATGACCGTATTAGGGGCAAGCGGAGACCTTGTTGGTTTATGTGAACCGGGTATCTCAACGCGTATACCAGAAGACATTGAAGAAGAGGTTAAACAGGTACTGGCGAATAAATCGCACTACCAAAGCGATAAAGTATTTATCGGTTATTACCCCACAGGTGAAGATAGCCACAATATTTTGTATGTAAAGCTAGACCAACCTTTAGATGCAATGCAAAGAAAAACGCTGGAAATGTTTGCATCCAATGTAGCGGTTATTTTCCAGAATCTCACGCAGAAAGAAGATATACAAAAAACACAGAAAGAACTCATCATGGTGCTAAGCGACGCTATCGAAATGCGTAGCAAGGAAACCGGCGGCCACGTTAGACGCGTTATATTAATGACAGAGTTTCTAGCAGAAAAGCTGCACATGAGCAGAGAGTTCATAGATACCATTCGCTACTCTGCTGCCCTTCACGATGTGGGCAAAATCAGCATACCAGAATCTATTTTACACAAGCCTGGAAAGCTTGACCCTGATGAATGGGAAATAATGAAAACCCACGCGCAAAAGGGCTATGAACTGCTTGCCGACTCTGATCGCATCGTTGCCAAAATGGGCGCTATTATTGCCAAGACCCACCACGAAAGATGGGACGGTAAAGGCTACCCTGACGGGCTTGCCGGAGACAACATCCCTGTTGAAGGGCGTATCATGGCTATTGTTGACGTGGTGGATGCCCTGCTTTCTAAACGTTGCTATAAACCCGCATGGAGCGTTGACGAGGTAAAAGCTTACCTTGAAGAAAACGCAGGAAAACAATTCGACCCGTTAATCACCCACATAATGCTAGAGCACTTCGATAGAATACTTGAGATCCGTGCCACAGAACCGGACGAAGATGAATGAAAGAAAACCTAGAGTTAATTTTACTACGCGTTAGCCGAAGCCCAGATATTGATAAAGGTGAACTAGACGTGGCGTCTAGGCTAATTATCAACTCTGTGTGTGAAGGCTTGAAGATTACTCGAGCAGGGATTTGGTTATATGATGAACACCAAACTCTTGTGCAGTGCACATTGCTTATAGACAAAGGCAATGATCTTGATAACGAGAGTTTAGTGCTAACTCGAAGGGATTTTCCACATTACTTTGAAGCGCTTGATTCAGGTAGAACAATCGCCGCTCATGACGCGCTAACCGATGTTGCGACATTTGAATTTGCTGAAGTATATCTTACACCACTGGGCATAAGTTCTATGCTGGACGTCCCTATTCGCCACCGCGGTAAGATGATAGGAATAATCTGCTGTGAACACCAAGGCAAAGCTCGTGAATGGCTTGACGATGAAATGGTATTTGCGGCTTCCCTTGCCGATCTTTACGGGCGGGCGGTAAGTGCTAACGAACGGGCTGACTATGAGCAACAGCTTATAGAAGCTAACCAGAATCTAGAGCAAAAAGTAAAAGATCGCACTGCCGAACTTGAGGCTGCCCAAGAAAAGCTTGTTGAATCAGAAAAAATGGCCGCCTTGGGTAACCTTGTAGCCGGCATAGCCCATGAAGTTAATACGCCGTTAGGCATTGCGCTTACCTCCGTAAGTAACTGCAAAGAAGAACTGAAAGAGATTTATCGAGACTTCGAAGATGGTGAATTAACAGAAGAGGGTTTCAAAGATTTTGAAGCGATTTGCACTGAGGGGCTTACGTTAGCTGAAACAAGCCTGATGCGAGCCGCAAACTTAGTTCAAGACTTTAAGCGAACTTCAGCCGACCAAACCTCGCTGGAAATTGAAGAAATCGCGCTAGATGAATACATACCGCGGGTTTGTAACCCATTAAAACCTATGCTTCGCAAAGAGCAAATAGAGCTTAGTATAGATGTAACACCCGATTTAGTAATCACCACCTGCCCTGGCATTATCGCCCAGTTGCTTACGAATTTAATATCGAACGCCCAGCGCCATGCCTTCGACGGCTCACTAAATAACGAAGTAAACAAAGTTACTGTTAGCTGCAGCCAAAATGAAAAAGGTGTTGTGGTAAGCGTTCACGATAATGGAAAAGGCATTCCTGAAGAATTCCATAAAAAAGTGTTTGAGCCTTTTTATACAACAGCTCGTGACAAGGGCGGCACCGGTTTGGGCTTAAATATTTTGTACAACCTCGTTCGCCAAAAATTTAATGGCGAAATTGATTTAGTATCGTCGCCTGGTGAAGGAACCACGGTAACAGTTTGTATACCTGTCGAGAGTTAATGCAGTTACCGCCCTATCGCCCATTTGTTTTGGTTTAAGTTGACATAACAAGCGCGACATAGTTTAAATGTCGCGCTTACGACAGACCTAAAGCCTCGCAATAGGCAAGCTGAGCATAAAAACATAATAAGGCTTTTCGTGTGCAACTTTCACAATGGCGTAGCTCAGGCCAATTTCTAAACGTTAATGATCAGCAAATTTTCTACACTACCCAAGGCCAAGGGCCTGTGCTATTGTGAATCGACCAGACTTCTCTAGACACTTAATTGCTTTATAATTATGTGTACTAAGGAGAAATGATGTCTCAGCGATTTACAGAAGAATTTAAAATACAAGCCGTCAAACAAGTTACCGACCAAGGTTATTCGGTGGCAAGCGTTTCTGAGAGGCTGGGAGTTACTAGCAGTTCGCTGTATAACTGGATAAAAGCCTACGGTCCAGACAGTGAAGAACATAGGCAGTCTCAAGAACAATCCGACCGAATTAAGCAGCTAGAAAAAGAGCTCAAACGCGTAACAATGGAACGCGACATTCTAAAGGAAGCCACCGTATTTTTCGCGGGCGAGTCAAAGAAAAATACGCGTTCATAAAGACCAGGCTCAAGAATTACCCAATAAAACTCATGTGTGAAGCACTCTCTATACAACGAAGTGGCTTTTATGCATGGGTGGATAAACCGAAGTCAAAACGACAGCTTGAGGACGAGCGCCTGATGGGGCTAATTAAGCATTCTTGGCTAGAAAGTGGCTGTGTCTATGGGTATAGAAAAGTCACGAGTGACCTTAAAGATTTAGGTGAAGCTTGCAGCAAACATCGTGTAGCTAAACTGATGAAATTAGAAGGTATAAAGGCACAAGTCGGTTATAAAAAGCATAAAAGGCATTACAGTGGAAAGCCTGCTGTTGTTGCCGATAACGTGCTTGATAGGCAATTTACGGTAGATAAACCGAACAGATACTGGGTCACTGACATTACCTACATCCGCACTCATGAAGGCTGGCTCTACCTTGCCGTCGTTTTAGACTTATACTCTCGCGCTGTGGTTGGTCGATGAGTTCTCGTATGGAATCTGAGCTTGTTACACAAGCACTGCTAGCTGCGGTGTGGCGACGAAAGCCCAAAAAGCAGGTACTCATACACTCAGATCAAGGTAGTCAATTTACAGGTTATGAATGGAGTGACTTCTTAACAGAACATAATCTCAAGGCCAGCATGAGCCGTCGAGGGAACTGCCATGACAATGCGGTAGCAGAGAGCTTCTTCCAACTACTTGAGCGAGAGCGAATAAAGCGAAAAATTTATAATACACGTGAACATGCAAGAGCTGACATATTCGATTATATCGAAATGTTTTACAACTCTAGACGCAAGCATGGTGAAGCGAATAATATGCCTCCACTGGCTTATGAAAAGCTAGAAGAATTCAAACGAAAATCTGTCTAGTAAAGTCTGGTCGATTCAAAGCGCCTAATCTTCCCCTATTGGCTCCTTATTTCTCTTCAGGTCAACTCAAAAAATAGGGAGGCGAGATAGAACGTAAATACCAGTTACATTAACCGGATTTTATATTGGGTAATTGATTGGAGAAGTGCTATTTGCAGTGTGGATAAACCAACTTATTACTCAGTTCGAAGCACATGCATCTTATCCATTTCTAGGGTTAGAAGGCTGGGTTACTATTTTCGGCATTTTTCGATAGGTTAAGCCTGAGAGATCTTACGCAAGCAAATATTTCCAAGCTAAAAAATATTTGGAGCACCCAAAGGTGCCCTTTTAAAAGTGTCATCACGCGTGCATATACAGTTACACAGATTTTCTGGTGTCGGCGTCAGATCAGGTCTGAGCTAGCAATTAGGCTACAAATTTTTGGTCACATGATATAACTGATACTTAAATTATGTCCCGCTCCCGCATATAAACCGCTCTTTAAACTATTCGATACCATATTGATGTTTTTCTATAGCAACTTGTTCTTCAACACGTTTGACTTCATCTTCTATCATAGACTCAAGCATCTTGATGTGCTGATGAGCAAACTTAACTACATTTACCTCATTGTCATCAAGCCAAGGTTTAATATTTTCTAACTTATTTTTATAGTTATTCGCAATTCCAAATTCACCATGTACAACTCCAGACGTTATTAATGCGCTATTAATACGTCTACATAACTCATCGTCGAATGAACATGTAACTAGGATTCTTTTAACCAGTGGAAAAATAGAGACATCCCCTTCATAGCTGCTAACGATAGCTAGAAGAACCTTTAACTGATCACCGTTCGATGGTTCAAGTTCGACAAACAACATTTTGATTAGATCGGGTGTGAATTGAGAGAAACACTGTTTAAACAAGCCCGCGACACCATAATGGTAAACCCCCCATTCATACTTGTAGTGTTTTATAATCAACTGAAGTAATAAATGTGGGTGAATAGCAAGTTTTTCGCGCAGTGAATGGAATGTATATGGAATTCCTTCGTACCTTTCCTCATCACCTTTCCCATGACCTGACTCATAAGTAAGTCGCTTATCTAGCAGCTCAAACAATATTTCTTCATTTCGATCAGCAATGACTACCATGACAGCTTCTAATCTATGATCAATTTTTCTAACAAACACCAAATTGTCAATTAGCAAATTGAGGTTTGTGTCAGACAAAACCTCTATAAAGGATTCTTGCTTACTCCTATACCATCCTCGATTTAACCAACCAGTGCTTTCTTTTTCATTTAGATACTGAAAAATCTTTTCAAATTGCTCATTTACAAAATCAGGAGATAATTGTTGTTTATGTTCGTCAAACGTTTCAACAAAGGAATTTAGAGCAGTTAAATCATGCTGTTCGATAGCTTTGTTAACAAGCTTTTCTAATAGCTTAATGTCTAAATCTTCTGCGTTCAAAAATGCTACTGATAACTCCCATAAGTAAAGACCATCATCTAACCATTGATTTATAGTTACTTTAAAATCGTCTGAATAATGAGATGACCAAATACCCCTGAATATAACTACAGCTGACTTTTTGAGTATTTCTGATTGTTTGAATCTGTCAAGAATCTGTAATGGAAACAACTGAGATAATTTTTCTACAAAACGATATAGCTCAGGAAAAGTCGCTAAATCATCTGATCTTGTCTGAAAATAAATTTCTACACGATCGATCCACTTTTGTACATTTGCTTCATTAAGAGAAGCAATATGCTTTTCGACTCTTTTCTTCCTTATATCTCTAGGCTTTAACCCTTCAGCTTCTTCGCTTTTTTCCTTTTCCCAGGGTAAAAAAATGCCCTCAAAGCCGACTAAGTCACGATAGATTTGATACTCTTCATTTAGCTCAATAGCTGACTCAACTTCCAGAGCTACTTGTTTAACTTTGTCATTAGCAGCATGATAGTAATTCCAAAACGCATCGTGCTCAATTTTTTGAACTATATCCAGCGGCTCACTTGGTACCAATGAAACCCAATATCTAAGAACTTGTATTGAGTTATCCTTTACCATTTCAATAACATCTTCAGAGATTTTGCTCCTTGACCATAAACGACAAGCATTGTTCATACTGGAAATAAGAGCTTTTTTAAGTTCTACATCATTTGCATGCTCATACATGTCGATCAATATATGAACAGCCCCCTCCCTTAGAACCTTTATTTCATCAATAGCAGGAATAGCCATAGATTTTATGCTAACGACCTTGTAATTCCATTCGTGGCTTTCAATTTCAGTCGATAAGAATTTTTCTAATATAGGCAAAAATAATGAGCTACGCACCTCTCTTTCAGTATGACTAAAGGCCTTAATTGTCTCAAGCAACGCAAGTTGAGGTGCAAAACCAATTTTCTCTACTGCATATAAATTAAATTCAGCAAGTTCATTTAATGTAGATTCAACATTGCTTCTGAGAGCGCTATCTTCTTCCCAAAACTCAAGTAAAACGCTTACGACAGTTTCTTGTTCAAGGTAGCGTAAAAGCCCCAATAAGCTAATTATCTTTGAATATAAGCTTTCTACTGAACGGTATTTAGCTAAATGTCTATCTCCAAAAATTAACGCTTTTGATTGATGTAGCGTTTTCCAGCAGATTACCAGATCGTTAATTGCATCTTCTGAAACATGGCTAATAAATTTTTCCAAAATATCCAAAGAGCTTCTGGTAACATCATATGATTGAGGAGTGACTATTGCTTCACGCAATTCCTCATACACTTTACCCAAAAATCTTTTGGCTTTTTCATCATCGTGCGGCTTGGACGCAAAGTATTGAATTGTTTTAAGTTTTAAATCATCCATTTTCACGCTCCGCTACATATGCCATCACATCATCCTCAATACCCATAGCCGCTTCTACTGAATATGCTTCTTTGACTGACATAAGATGATGTTGCGTTTGTTTAATCAACTCTCTGTTAATAAGGAAATCAATTCTATTAGCAACATCAGCCTTATTGTTCCCTTTATAACCTACTAAAAAGTCATCACACTCAGACTTTAATACAACATTCATTAATGCAACAAAACCAAGAATCTGCTTGTCTAGTGGTATAACTTCCTCATTGGCGGCTACTAGTATTTCTCTTAGTTTTATCTCACCATTTTCTTGGTTTTCGGTAAGACTATTCCCCTGCATTACTATACTTGCGGCAGCTTTTTTCGAATTATCAACTTCAATAATATTTTTCACTAGCTCTTCAAGCTTTACGAGTAAATCCGCATGGTTATTCTCACTATTGTAACTGATTAAATTTATGCCATGTGTTCGTTTATAAAACTCTGCTTCTTCTGAGCAATCACTTATAAAAGCCCACACTCTGAGTCTATCCGCTCCACTTCGCTGTATTAATTCATCACGTACAAATTTAAAATCAGGATCATCTAGTCCAGCCCCTATAAAAACGATGGTTTTAGTCTTGACCAATGTTTTAAGGCAATCTAGCTCGTCGGTATAATTATGAATTTCTTTGTTGTATTGCTCATAGGTAAGCACAATATCTTCTGGATTTTCGATACACCCGTGATACTTGAAAACATAACTTTGTAACTCGCCAAAAAGCAGTTCGCCAATTTTTGCTTTATCCCCTCTGCGAATAATCGTAAACCCCAGGTTCTGAATAAATGTCTTTTCAAGTAACAAGTCGTAATTAGGTGTAATAAATAATTGAGACGGTAATTTTGCTAGTAACTGATGTACTTCCGAAGGCTCAGCATCTCGGAATACTGTGTTCTTTTCATACTCATTAAAAAAATCAGCCAATGACTTATCTTTTTGTTGCAATTGGTGGGTTAATTCAGAAGATGCATTAAGAAGTTGTTTTTTATCTATAAGTATTTGCGCTGTAGAGATATCGCAACCTTGTTCTGCACAATACTCTTTTAGCCACTCAATTAATTCTCCCCAGAATGGCAGACCAGACCGCCGCGAAGCCCCTGACCCAATAAAAAGTATCGTTTCTCCACTAAATACCTTAGCTAACTCTTTGATCTTGTCCATTTCAATCACTCGTTTGCCAATGGCAGCAATAACGTTACTCCTACACCAAGAGCTAATGTATCATTTCTCGTCGAAACAGTCACAAAACATATCAAAAAAACACTATTTTAATATCGATAAGCCATTGTATTTATGATTTTTTCTTTATCCTAGAGCCAAATTATTCACCCCTACGCTTTGACGATTGAACCCCATATATTCAAGAGTAAAACTTGTACAATCATTACCCCAGAAGATCTTTTCTTTATACTAATAACAATGATTAAAACAATTACTGAGTGACTGATTAAGATTTATTCCTGCGGTTAAGTAGTCAAATAGCCTAAGCTAATACAAGTCGGTTTTACCTGAAGCTTCCCTGAGTTTCATCTATAGCTCAATGGATATAAATTGCCGATGAGATGTAACCACCATTAGCTGCTAAGGCCTTTTTTATGTGCTTCATAGTAAATTCAAGAGCAATGTCAAAGTGTTCAAATATCGCCAATAAGTCGTCAAATACCTTTTGCCTGTTTTCAATCTTGATTAACAAGCTCCTTTTCGAAGGCATGAATTCAGCTGTAGCCAAGTCCAGCGCAACTAAATATTGATATTGCTCTGTGTAGAAGAGTTTTATCTCAGCATGAGTAAAAGTATGCGAAGCCAAATTCTCGGATGACACGTCTCCATACTTTATTGAAGGAGCCCAATCGACTACGCCCTTTTCTGACTTTGCCTGATTTAAACTCTAAATATCTTTCAGACTGTTCAGATGAATTCCACACGCACTTGCCCGCTATGGCATACTCTTTAACGTGTTGTATTCCCTTTTCAATACCTAGCTTTGTGCCAAAACTAAACGAGGATTGACTAGTGCATATGTGAGCATAAGTTTTAGAATCAATTAGCTTCTTCAACCGACAGATGGTATTTAGATGGGAGATAGCTTTGTCCACTTCCCCTAAACTGAGACAGACATAATTGGAGTTTTCTGCAATGATTAACGCAGGAGACGACTATGAAAAAATCACGCTATACAGAATCTCAGATCATTGGGGTGTTAAAGGAAGTTGATG